>JBCDAU010000014.1:0-130383 GCA_039185015.1 Actinomycetota bacterium | reverse complement strand
TCTTGACACTCATCCCGGGAGTGGGGCGACCGCGACGATCGGGTAGTTCGGCGGGTTGGCGCCGAGCGAGCCGTCGAAGCCGCGATCGGAGAACGAGAAGATGCCGCCGTCGGTCGCCACCAGGAGGTACCCGTCTCCGTAGGCCACCATCCCGCTCACCGGGGCGTTGAGGAGCGTGCTGCCCATCGAGCCGCGGAAGTCGGCGTCGAAGGCGAACACACCACCGTCGGCCGCGACGAGCCAGTAACCGGTGTTGTCCGGTGTGGGAGCGAGACCCACGACCGGTTGGTTCAGCGGCACGCCGCCCATCGATCCACGGAACTCGGCGTCACCGAAGGCGAAGATGCCGCCGTCCGAGGCGACGAGGTAGTAGCCGAGACCGGTGGGCGTCGCGACCGAGTCGATCACCGGACCGTTCAACGTCAGGTGCGACACGTCGCCGAAGAACTCGGCCAGCCCGAAGCCGAGCGTTCGGCCCCGGTCGGTGAACACCCAGTAGCCGTCGCCGGTCGGAGTGGCCGAGAGCGATGCGGCGCGCTCCCCGTCGGGCAGCGAGTCGACCACATCGCCGAGGTCGGTCGCGTCACCGAAGGCGTGGACCTCGCCGTCGTCGTCCAGGATCCAGTACCCGTCGCCGGACGGCGTCGGTTCGATGTCGACCGCCCGCGCCTCCGCGCCCTCGACCGCGGCCCGCGCCCCACCGTGGAACGCGGCGTCGCCGAAGCGATGGACGTTGCCGTTGTTCCCGAGCATCCAGTACCCGTTGACGAGCGCGACCGAGCCGGCGTCGCCGTCGATCGGCGCGCCGCCGTCGGGCGAGGCCGGATCGCCGCTCCCCGGCGATCCACCGGTGCTCCCGTCGCCGGGGGCGCCACCGGTGCCGACCCCTCCGCCCGGCGTGCCGTCACCGCCCGGGGTGCCCCCGGTGCTGCCGTCCCCCGGCGTACCGCCCGTGTCACCGTCACCCGGAACAGCGTCGTCGCCGGGCGGGCTGCTGGTCCCGCCATCAGGGACGCCACCGCCCTCGACCACGAACAGCGTGCTGGGAAGGCCCGGGGGCGGGCCCGCGGCACCGAGGTTGCCGGCGCCATCGAGCAGCGAGTCGACGACGACGGTCCAGTTGCCGATGCTCGCACCGGGCGGCACGTCGAGGGTGGCCAGCCACTCGCCGTCGGTCGCGTCGCCCGATGCCAGCGCCATCGTCACGGGGCCGAGCGAGGTGCCGGAGATCGGCGGGACGACCTCGATCTCCGGAGCCACCACACCGGACGCGTCGCGCGCCCGCAGTCGGAACGAGACCGTTCCGCCGATCTCGGTCTGCACCGTCGACGGGTCGATACCGAAGGACACCGCCTCTGGTGGCGTGACGTCGGCAGACCCGTCGACGACCACGACGTCGGTCGCGAACCGGTCCGGGGTGATCGGCGGCGACGAGTTGCCGATGCCGTCGCGCAGGTCGAGCAGCCGCAGCCGCCAGAGGCCGGGGTCCAGATCGTCGGGCAGCGTCAGCACCGCGGTCCACGTGCCGTCGTTGGCGGTGCCGCTCGCCAGGGTCGCCGAGACCGAGGCCGTCGTGGCACCGGTCAGCGTGTCGAACAGCAGCAACGTCGGCGGGAGTGCTCCCGTGCGATCGGCGAGACGGACGGTCACGGTCACGGACCGGATCTGCTCCGCGGCGGCCACGTCGACGACCCTCGGCGTCAGATCGAGCGCGACGACCTCGGGCGGAGCGACGTCGGGGGCGCCATCGGTGACGCCCTCTCGGAGGAAGACGTGCCGCACGCCGTTCGACGCGCCATCGACCAGGTCCTCGGCGTCGGACTCGAACGCCACGACCGAACCGTCGCGGCTCAGCGACGCGTTCAACGAGCGCTCGTCGCCGCCGCGCTCCTCACCCTCGGACACGCGTGTGGTCGTCCCCGAAGCGAGATCCCGCACGAACACGTCCAGCTGGCCCTCGACATCGCCCGCGACGAGGTCGCTGGCGAGCGAGTGGAAGGCCACGAAGTCGCCGTCGGCGCTGATCGTCGGACCGAGCGACGGCGCGTTGGCCGGGCCGCCGAAGGTCGACACCGAGACGAGCTCGCTCCGACCGGTCGCAGCTCGCCAGACGCGGACGTCGGTGAACCGGACGCCACCGTCCACGCCGGTGACGCGGAACGCGACGTGCGAGGCATCGCCGTCCACCGCCGGATCGAAGGCATCGCCCGGGAGCGGGCCGCCCGTGTCGCCGACGCTCACCCGGCGGGTCGAGCCGCCCGTGAGGTCGCGCAGGACGATGTCGTACTCAGCGTTGTCGTCTCCGTCGAACAGGTCGGCGGCGAAGGTCGAGAACGCCACGTAGCGCCCGTCGCGCGACAGCGACGGGGCGAACGAGTCCGAGTCACCGGGCCCGCCGCCGATCGACACGCTCGCCAGGCGGATCGAGCCGTCGGTCCGATCGGCGACGAAGACGTCCAGCGCATCGTTGTCGTCGCCGTCCGTCAGGTTCGTCGCCGCCGACTCGAAGGCGACATAGCGACCGTCCCCGGAGATCGAGGCCACTCCCGAGCCGTCGTCGGCGTCGACCCCACCGGATGCCTGTGACACCCGGGTCGTCGTCCCGGTGATCCGGTCGTGGACGAAGACGTCGGTCTCGTCGTTGGTGTCGCCGACCACGAGGTCGGTGGCGTCGGACTGGAAGGCGATGAAGCGGCCGTCGTCGCTGATCGCCGGGTTGAGCGAGTCGGCATCGCCGGGGGTGCCGGAGGTGCTGCGACTCACCAGCGACATGGTCGAGGTCAGGCGGTCGAGCACGAAGACGTCGTCGTGGCCGGCGAAGTCGCCCGAGACCAGGTTGGAGCTCCGGGAATGGAACGCGACGAAGCGACCGTCGGCCGAGACGGCGGCTCCCCCGCTGTCGAGGTTGCCGGGGGTGCCACCGACACCGGTGACCAGCTCGGCCGCCTGGAGGGCCGCCGTCGCCGGAGCACCGGGGACGAGCGCCGCGACGACCAGGGCGCCGGCGATCAAGACTCTTCGCACGTCCAGTCCGGTCGGCCGTGTGACGGGACGATGAAGCGTCGCCCTCGCGGCCGACGACGACTGACCAGGCCGCACGGCCGCCCACTACGATCGCCCACTCAGGCGATCTGGGGAGGAAACGCCGTGAAGGTCGGAGTCTTCTACTTCGGTGGCGTCGAGATGCCCGACCGGGGCGCGGGTGCGCCGGCCCCGACCGACCGGCGCTACGGCCAGAAGGAGTTCTGGGGGGCGATGGAGCGCCTGCTCGACACCGGCGTGCTGGCCGAGCAGCTGGGCTACGACAGCTTCTGGCTCACCGAGCATCACTTCCAGTACGAGGGCTACGAGGTCTGCCCGAACGGCCTCATGTTCGGGGCGATCCTGGCGGAGCGCACCGAGCGCCTCCGCATCGGCACGATGTTCAACGTCGTCGGCCAGTGGCACCCGCTGCGTCTCGCAGAGGACTTCTCGATCCTGCACAACATCTCCGGCGGCCGGGGCATCCTCGGCGTGGGGCGAGGCACCGTGCCCCGTGAGGCCGAGGCGCTCGGCACCAAGATCGGCAGCTTCGACAACCCCGACAGCCAGAGCGCCGACGAGCACAACCGGGCCCAGTTCGCCGAGGCGATGGACGTGATCCAGCTCGCGCTCGACAAGGAGCGCTTCTCCTACCAGGGCGACATCTACCAGTTCCCGCCGCCCGGCATCCCCGACCGCGGCGGCTTCGTGGAGGACATGACGCTGATCCCTCGGCCGGCGCACCCGTACGAGATCTGGCAGCCCGTCACCTCCCCGCCCACGATGGCAGCGGTGCCCGAGCGGGGCTTCGGTGCCGTCTTCTGGCTCCAGCACCACTCGTTCATGAAGCGGATGTGGGACAACTACGGCGAGCTCTACGAGAAGGCTCACGACGTCGTGCTGGAACCGCACGAGAAGCGCATGATCGTGCTCTCGGTGCGGGTCGAGGACTCCCGGGAGCAGGCGATCGAGAAGGTCCGGCCCGGCCACGACGAGTTCTGGAAGTTCCTCGGCCCCTACGGCTGGAGTCGCGGCTACATGGGGGAGGGCGGCAAGCCGGCGGCGCCGGGACTGATCCCGACGCTCGAGGAGTCGCTGGAGAACAAGACCTGGCTGGTCGGCACCCCGGAGGACGTCGCCGAGGGGCTCGCCGAGTACCGCGACCTGTTCGGCGGGCTCGAGAACCTCACGATCTTCCCGAACATGCTCGGCGACCCGTACGAGGAGTCCGACGAGCAGCTCCACCGCTTCGCCGAGCAGGTCCTGCCCCTGCTCTGACTCCCGCCTGAGACCGGTACGGCCCGGGTCGCAGCCCGACAGGGCGAGGACACCGGGAGGAGGCTGGGGCTCCGGGGCCCCAGCCGGGGATCTACATCGCGAGGGCGGTGTCGGCGACGTCGGTGCGGAGGTCGTCGAGGAGGTTCTCTGCCGAGACGCGGGGCAGTCCGGCGCGAGCCATGTCCATCTCGAGGCGTTCGAGCGCCTCGGGTTCGGGAGCCGCTGCGGTCCTCGCGTGCTGCGCGACGAGCTCGGCCAGCGCGACGGCACGACGCAGCGGCGGGTCCTCCGGCGTCATCGAGCGGTGGTGGTTCGCCACCGCGTCGACCAGGTCGTCGGGGAGCGCCCAGCTCCGGAGCACGAGCGCACCGACCTCGGCGTGATCGTGGCCGTAGGCGACCCGCTCGCGCTCGCACTGCTTCGGCGTGTCGATCGTCTCCTCGCGGAGCAGGCGCCGGTACCGGGACGGATCGAAGCGCAGGAGGAGCGGCTGGCCGAGGTCGTGGAGCAGTCCGGCGCTGTAGGCCGCGCCGCTGGGCACGCCCAGGAGCTCACCGAGTCGCACCGCACCGCTCGCGACGACGATCGAGTGCTGCCAGTAGCCCTTCGGAAGGGCCCGGGGCCCGCCGTCGAACAGACCGGCCGCCCAGCTCACCGCCAGCGAGCGGACGACGGAGTAGCCGAGGACGGTGACCGCCTCGGCGACGGTGCTCACCGGCACCTGCCGTGCCATGGCCGCGGAGTTGGCCATCTTGAGGAGCCGGGCGGTCATCGACGGGTCCGTCGAGATCGCCGATCCCAGATCCGCCGCTGACGACTGCGGATCGTCGACGAGTCGGAGGACACGCGTCGCGCTGGCGCGATGGGCCGGCAGGCGTTGGAGCTGCCTGACCAGCTGTTCGACCGTCGCGGTGGTCACGTCCTCGGATCCTCCCGGGCCGGACCCCGCCAACGGGGCAGCGACCCTCCTCGTCCATCGACCGAAAGCGGTCGGGCGTCAAGGGATCGGGGAGGAGGCGGCCCTCAGACGGCGACGAGATCGAGCTCTGCGCGCGTCTCCGACATCCACTGCTCGGCTTCGGCGATCTGGGAGGCCGCATGGGGACCGCGAAGTCGCACGACGAGGTCGCTGTCGTACCGCTCGTAGGCGTCGATCATCGTCACGTCGGCGGCGGCCTCGACGTCCACGCCTTCGGCGGAGAGGTAGGCCGCGACGCGGGAGATCATCTCGTCGAGGGACGCGCTGGGCGCGAGCAGGGCCAGCTCGACCGGTTCGCCGGCGGCGAACCGTCGGCAGTAGGCGGCGAGGACACCGAAGCCGGCCTCCGGCGACGACCAGTCGATGTCGAGCACGAGACGATGGTTCGCGATCGTGCCGCCGCTCTGGTGCCAGACGCGGTCCTCGGTGGTGGGTGCCACGGCCCGGAGGTCGTGGCCCAGCTCTCCGGCGACGCTCGCCAGCGAGGCCAGATCACCTCGTCCGCTCACGATGTCCTCCAGCACGGGATGGCCGTCGTCGAGCTGGTCGAGCGCACGGGCGACCAGCTCCATCGCAGCATCGGCATCGCGATCGGCGAGATCGGCCGCCAGCATCGCGTAGGCACCACCCAGCGCCCGTCGCGGGTCGGCACACCGCCGGAACTGCGGGTACGCCGCTCCGATCGGCACGTCGCCGGGCTCGATCGCGACCGGAGCCGGGATCTCGATCGCCGGCAGATCGATCGCCCGGTAGCGGAGCGCGCGGACGCTGTCGACGACCGCGTCCACCCGACCACCGAGCACGGCAGTCCCGATGCGATCGACCATCACGCGGCGACGCACCAGCGCACCGCCCAACTGCGCCTCACCGGCCAGCAACCACCGACGGACGAGGTCCCAACGGTGGAACGCGGCCGGGACCTCCTCGGCACCGGCCACGACGTCGAGCTCCCGCTCGGCGTCCAGCACCGCGACCTGCGCCTCCAGTCGGCCGGTCGGCATCTCGACGCCGGGTCGGACGACGGTGACGTACTCGCTCAGCGCCCAACTCATGCCGGCGAGGATCCGCAGCTCGTCGTCGCCTGCGGACAGCGACACGACCTCCACACCCTCGGCCTCGTCCAGGTCGTGCGCGGCGGCCGCGTCGAGCGCTGCCGGATCCCCGACGAGCACCACGCGCGCCCGGACGTCGCCGCCCGCCACCGACGACGCGGTGCGGGCGAGCGCGTCGGCGCTCGTCGCCTCGTCGACGGGGACGATCACCGAGACGCCGGCCGTCGAGGGCGCCGCGCCCAGCGGCTGGTCGGCACCGAACCAGTCCCAGAGCGTCGTCCAGCGCTGTCGCCACTGGTGCTCGACCCGGAGCCGCTGCTGACCGGCCAACCCGACGGCGCCCAGGAGGTCCGGCGTGGAGAGCACGAGACGGAGCAGGTCCGGGAGATCGTCGGCGCTGCGGGCGACCACGAGCTCGACCTCGCGTTCGACGTGATCGTCGATGCCGGGACGGTCGAGCGCGACGACCGGGGTCCCCAGCGCCATGGCATCGAGCGCCGGCTGGCTCAGCATCGTCTCCTCGAAGGCGACGCCGGCGAGCGAGCGGTCCTGCACCGTCGCCGGCAGCTCGACGACGATGGTCGCACCGGCGAGCAACGCGCTCCGCTCGGGCGCGGCCGGCCGGCCCGGGCTCAGGTGGCGGAGGTCGGCGTGGTCGTCCCAGCCGTCACCGATGACCAGCACCTCCACACCGGTCGAGGCGACCGAGCGGAGGATGTGGGCGTTCTCCGCATCGGCGTCGCCGACGCAGACGATCGGTGCGATGTCGATGGCCTCGCTCGGCGCCTCGTCCAGTGCGACCGGACAGACGGCCGGCGGCAGCTCCACGAGCCCGTGGCGCACCCACGGGCGCCCGGCGGCCGCCGCATCGGCGTGCGGCACAGCGACGAGGTCGAACGCTCGGGCATGCGTCTCGAGCTCGACGAGCGCCGTCGGCGCACCCGGGAACGTCGTGACCGTGTGCATCGCGACGGTCAGCACCTGGAGCTCGGCCGTGGACCGCCGCAACTCCTGCAGATCGAGGTCGCCGGACGTCGGCACGACGACACAGATCTCGGCGGCGACGCCCTCCAGCAGCGCGCTCAGCTGCGCGGTTCGCTCGTTCGGTGTGCTGCCGTGGTGCAACGGGTCGAAGCCGCTCACGACGTGCCCCTCGGCGGCCAGGCTGCGCACGAGCGTGGATCGGATCGCCCCCACCGGAGACTCCGCACCGCGCCCGCAGACGACCATCCTCATGATGATCCCTTTCGTGTCTCGGTTCCCTCCTGAGCGGTTGTGTCGACCGCTCGGACGAGGACCTAAGGGATCGGTCGAGAAAGTTCTTCGGACCGCTCAGGTGCTCGCTGCGACGGCGGGTGCCATGGCGGCACGCACCATCGAGGCGACGCCGCCCGACCCTCGCTCGTCGAGCCGGGCGGCGAGGCGATCGGCGACCTCCGGGTCGAGCGCACCGGCCCGGCCGGCGAACCAGGCGGCGTCGGTCGGTCGGCCGGCTCGTTCGGCGAGCAAGATGCCGATGACCACCGCTTCAGCCGTCGGCACCCGATCGAGGACGACACGAGCCACCTCGAGGGTGATCTGCGGCGGGACGTGGCCGGCGATGGTTCGCAGCACGGCGTCGCGCGAGACCGTGTCGGCGACGGCGACGACCGCATCGCTGCAGCGCACGACATCGGGCAACGGCCGCCGGAGCGCGACGTCCAGGTAGACCGCGACGTCGTTCGGGGCGAGCGGTGCCCCCGATCTGGCAGCCTCGGCGACCTCCTCCCACGCCCGGTCTCGTTCGCCGACCTCCGCCAGCGCGGCGCCGAGCAGCAGGTGCCACATCATCCGAGCGTCGAGCGCCGAGGACATCGGAATCAGCGAGCCGCGGGTGTCGAGTTCGGCGGCACGAGCCGGCAGCTCCCGGAGACGTCCCAACGCCCGCAGCGACCGGGCCAGGACGGCCCGGCAGGACCAGTCGGCCGGCACGAGCGCGAGTCCGAGCTCGGCCTCGACGAGCGCTGCCTCCTGGTCGCCCACCCGGTCCTGGAGATGGCCGGCGAGCTGGGCGATGACGAAGGCCCGCGCCCGGTGGTCGTGCTCGGGCACACCGGCCAGCCCCTCTCGGTAGAGCAGCGCCGCCTCGTCGGCGTCGCGCTGCGCGAACGACAGCGAGCGGGCCAGATCGAGGGCGGTCTTCGCCGAGCGGTCCCGCTCGTAAGCGGCCCGGGCGACCGCGACGTTGCGGTCCTGCTTCGATCGATCGACGAGGACGTCGTCCTGGTAGCCGAGGTGGTCGAGCATCGCGAGTCCAATCGTCGACTTCCTCATCGCCCGGGTCTGATCGAGGAGGATCGGGTGCTCGTGGAGGGCGCCCCAGAAGGTGATCTGCGAGGCACGGAGGAGCCGCGGGCCGGCGAATCGGGTCGTCTCCGAGCCGTCGGCCCGCACGTTGCGGATCGGGAGCTCGAGCAGGTCGTGCTCGTCGGCGAAGGCCCGCAGGTACCCCCGGAGCAACATCGGGTCGTCGCAGACGAGGCGCTCGTCGGCGTCGATCCAGAGCGCCCAGGCTGCATCGCGGGCCTCGGCGAGCACCTCGTTTCGGGCCCACGCGAAGTCGTCGCGCCACGTGCGGTGGATCACCTGCGCACCGGCGGCCTCAGCGATCTCGACCGTGCGGTCGATCGAACCGGTGTCGGCCACGTGGATCCGATCGACGAAGGAGGCGATCGAGGCGAGGCAGTCGCCGAGCATCCGCTCCTCGTCGCGAACGATCATGGTGGCGACGATCGGCGGCATCGGGCCGGCGCCGAGCGCCCGAACCCGTTCGACGGCGGCGTTGGCGTGGCGGAGCGAGGTACCGCCCACGGCGACGAGCCCGACGTCCACGTCGGCAAGGAGGTTGAGCGGGTCGTGGATCCGACGTCGGGCGAGATCTCGCATCGTCTCGACCGTCGCGGTGAGGCAGATCGGCCGCACGCGCCGGGCCGGACGCAGCTCGCCGTCGGCCAACGTTGGACCGTCGAGCCCGTGGTCGGTGCCCAGGTCGTTTGACAACGGCACGGCGACCACGGCCGTTCCGCTGCGCACGGCGCCGGCGAGGCGTTCGGCGGTCCCGACGCCGAGCTCGGCGCCGGCGTGCACGATCATCACGACGGCGGCGGGATCGAGTCGCGCCAGCAGGTCGAGCAGCGCTCGCTCACCCCCGCCGTCGCTGGCGAGGGCCGGGACGTCGACGACACCGGGCCCGGCGGGGGATGCCGGGCCGAAGGTGAGCCGGACGACGAGGTCGGGACCGAAGCGGTCGGGCGCACACATGGTCGGCGGGGCTCCTCGGGCAGGCACCCGGGCCGTCGACCGCCGCCGGAGTCGCTCAAGCGTCTTCGGACGATCGGCTCATGAGCGGGAGATCGGGTCCGATGGGACCGGGCGGACACGGATGTCCGCGTTGACATTCACACGGAGGTAGATCCCGGATGAGGATCAACAACAACATCACGGCGTTCAACGCCTACCGGAACCTCAACGACACGAACATGAGCCTCGGCAAGTCGCTCGAGAAGCTGTCGAGTGGCTTCCGGATCAACCGGGCCGCAGACGATGCCGCCGGCCTCACCCGGAGCGAGTCGCTCCGGGCCGAGATCAACGGCACCGCCCAGGCCACCCGCAACGCCCAGGACGGTGTCAGCTTCGTGCAGACCACCGAGGGTGCCCTCAACGAGGTGCACGCGATCCTGCAGCGGATGCGGACCCTGGCCGTCGACGCGGCCAACACCGCCACCACCGACGGTGCCGCCCAGCAGGCCGAGGTCGACGAGCTCCTCGCCGAGCTCGACGCCATCGGCAGCCGCACCACCTTCGCCGGCAACCAGGTCTTCCAGGACTACTCCAGCACCGGTCTGACCTTCCAGGTCGGGGCCAACGAGACCGCGGCCAACCAGCTGACGCTCAGCTCGGACCTGGCCATGTCGTCGGCGAGCGTGTTCGGCAGCAACGTGTCAGCCATCGATCTGACCGCAGCGGCGACCACCGCCATCTCCACCCTCGACGCCGCCATCAGC
Organism: Actinomycetota bacterium; assembly: GCA_039185015.1. Taxonomy (GTDB): domain Bacteria; phylum Actinomycetota; class Acidimicrobiia; order Acidimicrobiales; family Poriferisodalaceae; genus JBCBSZ01. The sequence goes on along the minus strand of JBCDAU010000014.1, from coordinate 120,010 downwards.
TCGGTGTCGACCACCCGGTCCACCCTCGGTGCGACCCAGAACCGGCTCGAGCACACCATCGCCAACCTCCAGGTCGCCCAGGAGAACCTGATGGCGTCGGAGAGCCGGATCCGTGACACCGACATGGCCGACGAGATGGTGAACTTCACCCGCCGTCAGATCATGTCGCAGGCGGGCACGGCGATGCTGGCCCAGGCCAACCAGGCGCCGCAGTCGGTGCTGTCGCTCCTCTAAGGGGCATCGCCTCGGTCGGTCCCGACGTCCCGGGACCCACCGATCATCGACGGAGCACCCGAGCGGGGGTGGCGCTGAGCGCCACTCCCGTTCTCGCGTTCACGCTCCGTGTTGTCGATGGGTTGATGGACCAGCGGTTCAGTCACTCTGTGTGGTTGCCGAAGGCAAGGAACGAGCGGCACGGACGTCGCTCGTGACATGCACACGGAGGTCGATCCATGAGGATCAACAACAACATCACGGCGTTCAACGCCTACCGCAACCTGAACAGCACCAACAACCACATGGGGCGGTCGCTGGAGAAGCTCTCCAGTGGCTTCCGCATCAACCGGGCCGCCGACGACGCCTCGGGCCTCGTGAAGAGCGAGTCGCTCCGGGCCGAGATCAACGGCACCCGGCAGGCCACCCGCAACGCCCAGGACGGCATCAGCTTCGTGCAGACCGCCGAGGGTGCCCTCAACGAGGTCCACTCGATCCTGCAGCGCATGCGGACCCTGGCCGTCGACGCCGCCAACACCGCCACCACCGACGGTGCCCCGCAGCAAGCCGAGATCAACGAGCTCCTCGAGGAGCTCGATGCGATCGGCAGCCGCACCACCTTCGCCGGCAGCCAGGTCTTCCAGGACTTCTCCAGCACCGGTCTGACCTTCCAGGTCGGCGCGGGCGCCGGAGCGGCCAATCAGCTCACGCTGAACAACGACCTGGCCATGACCTCGGCGAGCGTGTTCGGCAGCAACGTGTCGGGCGTGGACGTCACCACGGCGGCCACCACCGCCATCTCGACCCTCGACGCCGCCATCAGCTCGGTGTCGACCACCCGGTCCACCCTCGGTGCGACCCAGAACCGGCTCGAGCACACCATCGCCAACCTCCAGGTCTCCCAGGAGAACCTGATGGCGTCGGAGAGCCGGATCCGTGACACCGACATGGCCGACGAGATGGTCAACTTCACCCGCCGTCAGATCATGACCCAGGCGGGTACGGCGATGCTGGCCCAGGCCAACAACTCGCCGCAGTCGGTGCTGTCGCTCCTCTAGGAACGGCAACACCAGCCCGGGCGTGAGGGCGCCCGGTCACGAACCCGACGAAGCACAGAGGCCGGTCCCCCAGGGGCCGGCCTCGCCGCGTGGGGCAGAACACCTCGAGCCCCGGCGAGCCTCGGGCCGGGTTGCCATGTCGCACGTACTTGGACGAATGGACCGAGGATGCTGGCCCGGTCGACGAGCACGCGGTCACCGAGGCGGCCCACCGAGACGGCCTGAGATCCTCGACGCTGGCGCCCTGATCTCGATCGACCGCAGCGACCAGTCCGCCCGAGGCTCGGCTGTCCACGCGGTGCGTTCTCCGGTGTCGCCCAGCACCGTCCGGAGCGCAGCATCTCCGCACGTCCGCCCTGCTCGGACGGCAACTCCTTCAGCGGATCGCCACCGGGTCGACCCTCTCATCGGACCGCAAGGACGTGGTCTGCGAACTCGCACGTGAGGTACAGGGAGGTGTCTCGTGCGGATCAATCAGAACATCTCGGCGTTCAACGCCTACAGAAATCTCAGCAACACCAACATGATGACGACGAAGAACCTGGAGAAGCTCTCCAGTGGCTTCCGCATCAACCGGGCTGCTGACGACGCTGCCGGTCTGGTCAGGAGCGAATCGCTCCGGGCCGAGATCAACGGTTCCCGGCAGGCGACCCGCAACGCGCAGGACGGCATCAGCTTCGTCCAGACGACGGAGGGTGCCCTCAACGAGGTGCACGCCATCCTCCAGCGGATGCGGACCCTCGCCGTCGACGCCGCCAACACCGCCGTGACCGACGGTGCGGCGCAGCAGCAGGAGATCGACCAGCTGCTCGCCGAAGTGGATGCGATCGGCCTGCGGACGACGTTCGCCGGCAACCAGGTCTTCCAGGACTACTCGACCACCGGGCTGACGTTCCACGTCGGCGCGAACGAGACGGCCGCCAACCAGCTCACGCTGAACGACAACCTCGCCATGACCACGGCGAGCGTGTTCGGGGCGAACATCGCGGCGGTCGACGTGTCGGCGGCGGCGACCACCGCCATCTCGACCCTGGATGCCGCGATCGACTCGGTCTCGACCGCTCGGTCCACCCTCGGTGCGACCCAGAACCGGCTCGAGCACACGATCGCCAACCTGCAGGTCGCCACCGAGAACCTGATGGCCTCCGAGAGCCGCATCCGTGACACGGACATGGCGCAGGAGATGGTCGAGTTCACGCGGAACCAGATCATGACCCAGGCCGGCACCTCGATGCTGGCCCAGGCCAACCAGGCGCCGCAGTCGGTCCTGTCGCTGATCGGGTGATCCCGGCAACCACTGAAGTCGGCACGACGACGTGCCGACGGAAGGGCAGTCGGATCGACGCGGCCCGCCGCCGGCGGGCACGGACCTCGACCATGCGGAGGCGGTGCGCCGCCTCCCGGACGACCACGGGATCGACAGCGTGAAGCTGCATCAGCACTACAAGTCGGACGCCGTGTCCACGGCGAGCCCCGCACGCCTGGTCACCATGCTCTACGACCGTGCGCTGCAGGGGCTCACCGCCACCCACGGCGTGCTCGCGGACGGCCGCGGCGACATGGAGCTCGCGAACACCGAGCTCCTGCACGTGCAGCGGATCATCAACGAGCTCCAGGTCACGCTCGACCACGACCGTGGCGGCGAGATCGCATCGAACCTCGACGCGATCTACGCCTGGTCGATCGAGCAGCTCATCGAGGCCAACCTGACCAAGCAACCCGAGCCCGTGCGCCACGTCCGTGACGCCATCCAGGGCATCCGGGACGCCTGGGTCCAGGCGACCGCCGGGCTGTAACTCGGTCGGGGCGGGGACCCCAACCCCGCCCCTCGCTCGAGGTCCTCGGCGCTGAAGCGCCTGCGGCCGAGCCCAGCTCGGCACGCCATCGCCAACCCCTCCGCTGTCGCCGTCCAGGCCTGGGCGTCGACGGCCACGCCGCAGCCCGTCAGGGCAAGGACCGGTGGAGGGGGACGGAGCACCGAGCTCCGGGGCCCCGCCCGGGCGATCACACAGCATTCGGCCGCCCGTCGCACCTTCCTGCGCGCTCGCGTGATCGCGAGATCGCTTGAGCGCGGCGGCGGGCGGCCGACCCTTCTCGTTCGCGAGGCCCTGGACGGGCCCCCGCGACGTCGACGTCGCGGCGGAGGAGGGATCCGATGCGCATCAACCAGAACATCTCGGCGTTCAACGCCTACCGGAACCTGTCCGTCACCAACGGGCAGATGCAGAAGACCCTGGAGAAGCTCTCCAGCGGCTTCCGGATCAACCGCGCCGCCGACGACGCCGCCGGCCTGGTCAAGAGCGAGAACCTCCGCTCGGAGATCAACGGTTCCCGGCAGGCGACCCGCAACGCGCAGGACGGCATCAGCTTCGTCCAGACGGCGGAGGGAGCGTTGAACGAGGTCCACGCGATCCTGCAGCGCATGCGGACACTCGCCGTCGACGCCGCCAACACCGCCACCACCGACGGTGCCCCGCAGCAGCAGGAGATCGCGCAGCTCATCGAGGAGCTCGACGCGATCGGCGCCCGGACGACCTTCGCCGGCAACCAGGTCTTCCAGGACTACTCGACCACCGGACTGACGTTCCACGTCGGCCCGAACGAGACCGTCTCGGACCAGTTGATCCTGAACGACAACCTCGTGATGACGAGCGCATCGGTGTTCGGCGCCAACATCGCGGGCGTCGACGTGTCCGCGGCGGCGACCACCGCCATCTCGACGCTCGATGCCGCGATCGACACCGTGTCGGGCGCCAGGTCGACCCTCGGTGCGACGCAGAACCGGCTCGAGCACACGATCTCCAACCTGCAGGTCGCCACCGAGAACCTGATGGCCTCCGAGAGCCGGATCCGTGACACGGACATGGCCCAGGAGATGGTGAGCTTCACCCGCCACCAGATCATGACCCAGGCCGGTACGGCGATGCTGGCCCAGGCCAACCAGTCGCCGCAGTCGGTCCTGTCGCTCCTCGGCTAGTCGACGAGCGTCCGAGCAGCCCATCCGAACTCCTCAGCCCCGGACACTGATCGGCCGATGGAGAGGATGAAGAGAACTCGGAGCCGAGATCGATGACGACACCCACGTTCAACTTCGGAGGCATCGCTTCCGGCCTCGACACCAACTCGATCATCGACCAGCTGATGGCGATCGAGCGCAACCCGATCGTGCTCATGGAGCAGCGTCAGTCCGGGTACCAGAGCCGGGTGGACGCGTGGAGCTCGGTCACCACGCAGATGTCGTCGTTGAGGAGCTCCGTCGACTCGCTCCGCGACCTGTCGGACTTCGACGACCTCGTCGCGGCACGATCCTCCAACGAGGACGCCGTGGAGGTGAACGTCACCACCGGCGGCTCCACGGGCAACCTCTCGTTCACGGTCGACCAGCTCGCGACCTCGCACCAGGTCGCCTCGACGACCACCTACACCTCCACGGCGGACTCCGTCGGGGCCGGCACCCTGACGATCAGCGTGGCCGGGGTCGATCAGGAGTTCACGACGACGGCGGGCACGACGGTCGAGAACCTCGCGGCGGAGATCAACGAGGCCGACATCGGCGTCAGCGCCACGGCACTCCAGATCGACGACACGACGGTGAAGCTCGTGCTCAGCGCCGACGAGACCGGGGAGGCCAACCAGTTCACCGCGAGCGGTCTCGGCACCTTCGACACCGTGTCCGAGGGTCAGGACGCCATCGTGACGATGGGGTCCGATCCGCTCACGCAGCTGCAGGTGAAGCGCTCGAGCAACACGATCACCGACCTGGTCCCCGGTGTCGAGCTCCAGCTGAAGGAGACGACCACCGAGCCGATCACCATCGAAGCCGACCGCGACATCGACGCGGCGGTCGAACGGGTGCAGGGCTTCGTCGACGCGCTGAACGGCGTCATGAACGAGATCCAGACCCAGACCGTCCTCGACGAGGAGGGCGACAACGACGGCCCGCTGATCGGCGACGGCACGCTGCGGAGCATCGAGGGCGAGCTGATCACCGAGGTGACGAGCCTCATCGACTCGCTCGGCACCGACCGGAACTACGCCGCCTCGCTCGGCATCGAGTACACGATCGAGGGCGTGTTCGAGTTGGATTCCGGCCGCCTGCGCGAAGCGCTCGAGGAGGACTTCGACGAGGTCGCCTCGTTCTTCGCCCGGTCGGGGGATACCGACGACGCACGTCTGCGGTTCGGCTTCGGCAGCGACAGCACCGTGGCCGGGGCCTACGGCGTGGTCGTCACACAAGCGGCGACGCAGGCGTCGACCGTCGGCAGCCTCTACTCGGCGCCCGGCACCGACACGACGATGACGATCACCAACGGTGACACCAGCCTCGACGTCACGATCGCCTCGGGTGCCACGATCGAGACGGCGATCTCGACGATCAACACGGCGCTGGACAACGCCGGACTCGGCTCGCTGCGCGCCTCGAACGAAGGCGGCGCCATCAAGCTCGGTCAGCTCCGCTACGGCGCCGACGGCTCGTTCGACGTGTCCGGCTCCGCGGGGCTCGGACTCGACGGCAGCCACACCGGTGTCGATGCGGCCGGGACGATCGACGGGGTCGCCGCCGAGGGCAACGGCCGGACGCTCACCTCGACCGCCGGCGACAGCGAAGGTCTCGGCGTGACCGTGGCCGTGACGGAGGCCGAGCTGAGCGGCGCCGGTGGCTCGATCGACCTCGGATCGATCACGTACTCCCGTGGCCTCATGGGCGAGCTCTCGGAGCTCATCAGCGGCTACGAGGGCGTCGACGGCGAGCTCGCCACGGCTCAGGGTCGCTGGAGCGACCGGGTCGACGACATCGACGACCAGATCGCCCGATACGAAGACCGGTTGGCCTTGCGCGAGCAGACGATCCGCCGACAGTTCACGGCGATGGAGACCACGTTGTCGAACCTCCAGGGGCAGCTGTCGTTCCTGTTCCCGACGGGCTGAGCAGATGACCGACACCACCGAGGTCTGGACGCACACCCTCGACCGGTTCGCCGATCTGCTCGAGCGCATCGAGACGGCGCTGGAGCTGGGCGAGTGGGATGCCCCGGAGCTCGCCGAGCAGCTCGTGACGGCGCCCATGCCGGCGCTGCCTCCCGATCCGACGCTCCAGCGCCGGGCGGAGGCGTTGCGCGCCGAGGGCGAGCGCCTCGCGCTCGAGATCGCACGTCGCCGTGCGGAGCTCGGCAAGGAGCTCGAGGCCGGGGGCGAGCGGCGCACGGCCGCCCGCTCCTACCGACGCTCGGCTCGCCTCGCCCCGGCCTGATCGGGCACGAGCCCACCGCTGCTCCCCACCGCCGGTCACTCCGGGCGGCCTCGTCCGGAACACCCCCTTTCGTCGACCCGCTCGCGGCCGACGAAGGGGGCAGGAACGCACGGAGGAAGCGGCGCCCGACGGATCGGGCACGGCGTGAAGGTCACGAGATCCTGACCGCACGACTGCGCATCAACCGAGTCGAACGTGGCTGACCTCGATCGTCGTCAGCAGATCACCGACTACGCGCGCGCCCTCCCGCTCGCCCACCGCGTCGTCATCGTCGCAGCGGTGGCGGTGATCGGTTTGAGCGGCTTCCTCTTCTTTCGGTGGGTGTCCCAGCCGTCGTGGACCGTCGTGGCGTCGGGCATCGACCCCGAGGACGTCGCCGAGGTCATCGAGGCCCTCGACAACGCCGGCATCAGCTCCCGCGTGCAAGAGGGCCCAACCCGCATCGAGGTCCCCCGCTCGGACCGCTTCGCCGCCAACGCCGCGCTCGAGGAAGCGGGAGTGGTGTCACCCGGGGACCTCGGCGGACTCATGGGCAACGAGATCCTCGACAGCCAGGGCCTGTCGGTGACCGACGCCCTGCAGCGCGAGAACATCCGCCGTGCCCTCGAGGGCGAGCTGTCCCGAACGCTGGCGGCGATGGACTTCGTCCGCAGCGCCCGCGTGTCGCTCGTCAGCCCCGAACCGGCGCTGTTCGCCGAGGACGAGCTGCCGGTGCAGGCGTCGGTGGCGCTGGACCTGACCACCCGCCCAACCGGCGAGGACGTCGACGCGGTCGTGCTCTTCGTCGCCGGTGCCGTCGAAGGCCTCGAGCCCGACCAGGTCACCGTCGTCGACACCGAGGGCAACGTCTGGAGCGCCCCCAACACCGGCTCGGGCATGGCGAGCGTCCGGGGCGACAACTGGTCGTTCAAGACCCAGGTCGAGTCGTCGCTCGAGGCCCGCATCGCCGGGCTGCTCGACGGGCTCGAGGTGCGGGGCGACGCGGTGGTGACCGCCGAGGTCAACTTCGACGAGACGACCATCGAGAGCCTCACCTACGACCCGGAGTCCGGGGTCCAGATCCGCCGTCAGCTCCAGGAGGAGGACATGGCGGGCGTGAACACCGACGCCGGCGGCGTGCCCGGCGTCGACGGCGGCGCCATCGAGGTCGGTGAGGGCGGCGAGTTCACCTACTCGAATCGGATCGAGAACCTCGAGCAGGGGTTCAACTCGGTCGAGACGATCACGGTCGTCGCTTCCGGTGTGATCGAGACCGTGAACGTCGCGATCGCCATCGACGACGGCTCCATCAGCGGCGAGCCGGTGCCCGCCCCCGAACAGGTGCTCCGCCTCGTCACCGCCGGACTCGGCCTCGACGTCGAGGCCGGCGACCAGGTCGCCGTGGAGGCCTTCCCGCTCGCGGCTGCCGACGACGACGCCGACCTCGTCACCGCCGCCGGTGGCGGCATGGACATCTTCGCCCTGGTCGCCCAGGCGATCGGTGCCCTCGCCTTCCTCGGCGTGATCGCCGCGCTCTTCATCCTCGCCCGACGCCGCCCCGAGGAGGACGAGGAGGAGGTGGTCCTCGAGGCGGAGGACGACACCCGCGAGCTCGGTCGCGGCATGCCCGAGCTCGATGCCGCCGATCTCGAAGCGGCGCAGATCCGCTCCGACGTCGTCGACCTCGTCCGCAACAAGCCCGACGAGATGGCCGGCCTGCTGCGCGGCTGGCTCAACGAGCGGTAGGAGGGTTCCGTGCCCAAGGGACTGGTCGACCTGGCCAACACCGACGTCTCCGCGCTGACCAGCAAGCAGAAGGCGGCCGTCCTCCTCGTCGCGATCGGTCCGACCGAGGCCGCCTCGGTGCTCGCTTACCTGACCGAGGAAGAGGTCGAGGCGCTCGCCGCCGAGATCTCGCGCCTGGGCATCATCCCGCCGTCGCTGATGACCGGCGTGCTCGAGGAGTTCCACCTCCAGGCGATGGCGAGCCAGTTCATGATCGAGGGCGGGCTCGACTACGCCCGCGAGCTGCTGATGCAGTGGAAGGGCGACAAGGGCGAGGAGATCATCCAGCGGTTGATCGCGACCGCTCAGATCGCCCCGTTCGCCTTCCTCTCCAAGCTGGAGCCGGAGCAGCTGCTCCAGTTCCTGAAGGACGAGCACCCTCAGACGGTCGCGCTCGTGTTCGCCTATCTGCCCAGCACGTTCTCGGCGAAGCTGCTCGCCGGCCTGCCCGAGGAGCAACAGACCGAGGTCGCGCTCCGGATCGCCACGATGGACCGCACCTCGCCGGACGTGATCCGTCGGGTCGAGGACAGCCTGAAGCTGCGGATGGGATCGGTCACGTCATCGGAGATGGGCGGCAGCCGGGGTGGAGCGGAGGATCTCGCCGAGCTCCTCAACTCGGCGGGCCGAACGGTGGAGAAGTCGGTGCTCGACAACCTGACCGAGGTCGAGCCCGAGCTCGCCGAGGAGGTCCGTGCGCTGATGTTCGTCTTCGAGGACATCGTCGACATGAGCGACCGGGACCTCCAGGAGATGCTCCGGACCATCGAGGGCAAGACCCTCGCCCTCGCCACCAAGGGCGTGAAGGAGCCGGTCCGCGAGAAGGTCTTCACCAACCTCTCGGAGCGTGCCGCCAACACGCTCAAGGAGGAGATCGACTACCTCGGAGCGGTCAAGCTCACCGAGGTCGAGGCGGCGCAGTCCGCCATCGTCGCCGAGATCCGACGCCTCGACGAGGAAGGTCGCATCTCGATGCGACCTGGCTCCGACGGCGGCTTCGTCGAGTAGCCCGTGAGCACCCGGCGGATCCCCGCGGCGTCCGTCGACGCCAACGACCCCACCGAGCTCGTCGACGACGGCCGGGACCGGCGTCTCGGCAACTCCACGATCGCCGGGGAGCCGGTGCCCTTCGCACATCCCCCGGTCGAGCGCCGCCTGTCCTCGGACCCCGAGCTGCGAGGCCTCGTGGACCGGTTGGTCGCCGAGGCCTACGACGCCGGCCGCGCAGACGGGCTCGCGACCGGCCGCGAGGAGGGCGCCTCGTCGATCGACCGTCTCGCCCAGGCGATCACGCTCACGGTCACCGACGTCGAGGAGCGGATGGAGGAGGCCCGGCAGGCGACCGTCGGCGGTCTCCTCGACCTGGCGATCGCCATTGCCGAAGCGGTGATCGGCCGCACGCCCCATGACGAGGGCGCTGCGCTGGTCCGCCGGGTGGAGGAAGCGATGGACGTCCTCGACGAGCGACCACTCACGCTCGCGGTCTCCGCGAGCGACGAGGAGGCCGTGCGCGGTGCTGCCGAGGGGATCGAGGACCTGGCGGTCGAGGTCGACCCGTCGCTCTCACCCGGTGAGGGCACGCTGCGGGGCGGGTGGTCGTTCGCCGACCTCACCCACGCTGCGGCGTGGGATGCGATCCGGCGCCACCTCGACGACGCCGAGGACAGCTGATCGGACGCCGAGGCTGGGGCTCCGGCCCAGCCGGGCAACGAACTCAGCGGGTGACGACGAGGCGGCCGTCGTCGTCGGCCAGGGCCGGCAACGAGAGGGCCTCCTCGAGCAGGAGATCGGCATCGGTGCCGGCCGCACCACGCAGCACGAGGGCGCCGAGGCGCGGTCGCAGGGTGATCCGGTCGTCACCGAGCTCGACGGGCTGGGCGACGAGCGCCGCCTCGAGGCGGCCGAGCACCACGTCGACGGCGTCGGGACCCAGGTTCGAGAGCACGCTCACGAAGGTGTCGTTCTCGAGGCGACCGACCCGATCGACGCGACGCAGGCCACCAGCGATGAGGGCGCCGACGTGGCGAAGCGTGTCGATGAGCGTGATGTCATCGAGCTGGTCGCGGACGGCGGCCAGCTCGGGGACGGTGATCGCGAGCACGGTGACCGGCTCGCTCATCCGGTCGAGACGGTCGAGCGCGCTCTGGATGGCGTCGACGGTGCCGGAGCGGTTGACGAAGCCCGTGACCGGGTCGGTGCTCGTGAAGAGATCGACCTGGAGCTGCAGACGCCCGACGTCGGCCTTGGCCTGCTCCAACTCGGCCTCGAGCTCGAGCATCCGTTGCCGCAACCCGTCGAAGTCCTCACCATCGGCAGCTCGTGCCGTGGTGAGATCGATCAGATCGGCCTCGTGCTCGGTCCCGGTGTCTCTCACGGATGCCCTCCAATCCCAAGGATCGTCAACCTGTCGTCGACCGCTCCACTTTCGGCTGAAGCGGTTCTCGGAGAATCTTCTTGATACCTCACTCAGTGCGACGAGACCGACCTATCGCGCGGTCGCGGACGTGCCGATGAGAAGAGGGTGAACGCTGCGACCACCCCGCGAGCCCGGGCCGACGACGGCGACGAGGTGCTCGATGCCGGCCTCGTCGCGTTGGACGAGGCGCTGTGGAAGGAACGCGCCCAGCTGACCCACCTGGCCCTCCGGGCGAAGACGGCGCAGCTGGTCCTCGCCGGAGACGACCGCCGGTGGCTCCAGCGCAGCGTGGACGACCTCGAGGCTGCCGCGCGGGAGATCCGAGCCAACGATCACGGTCCGGCGCGGCTGCTCAGAGCGATCCTCCGCCACCTCGGCCGTCCCCAGAGCGGGACGCTGCGCGACCTCGCCGACGTGGCACCGCCCGCGTGGCAGCAACGGTTGCGCAGCCACATCTCGGGGCTCGACCGCCTCATGTCGGACGTGGCCGAGGCCGAGCGCGAGAGCCGGCAGCTCGCCGTCGGCGGCCTCGCCGCCGTGCGGGGCATGCTGCACGCCATCACGGGCACCCAGGACCAGGTCACCACCACCTACGACCAGCGCGGTCGGGCGGTCGACACCAGCGCGCACCGGGTGGACGGACGGATCTGAGGACACCATGGGCTTCGTCGGACTGAACACGGGCTACACCGGTCTCGTCGCCGCGCAGATCGGCATCGACACCTCGTCGCACAACGTCGCCAACACCGCGACCGAGGGCTACACGCGCCAGCGCGTCGATCAGGTCTCGCGTCGGCCGAACCTGCGCCCGGAGGCGTTCATCGGGACGGGGACCGAGGTCACCGACGTGCGCAGGGCGCGCGACGAGTTCCTCGATGCCCGCTTCCGAGCGGGCGCGGTCGTGCTGGGTTCGATGACCTCCAACGCCGGGCTGCTCGAGCGGGCCGAGGCGGCGCTCGGCGAGCCCGACGACGGGATGACCGTCGCCCTCGACGACGTCTTCGACGCCTTCGAGGACATGGCGATCGCACCCGACGACGAGGCGTCGCGGGTGTCGGTGCTCCGGGCGCTGGACCGCTTCGCCGATCGCAGTCGCGGCGTCGCTGAGGACTACCGCTCGCTGGAGGCCGACACCGCCGAGAACCTGCGCTTCATGGTCGAGGACGCCAACCAGTCGCTCGCCGAGGTCGCCGAGATCACCGGACTGATCGAGGAGGCCGCCACGAGCGGTCGGACGCCGAACGATCTGCTCGACCAGCGCGACCGCCTCCTCGACGAGCTCAGTCGAGAGCTCGGCGTGACGGTGGTCCGGCAGGACGAGTTCGGCGTCCGCGTCTCCCTGGACGGGATGGCCCTCGTCGACGGTGTGCGGGCCAACACCCTGTCCGTCGATCCCACGACCAACGACCTGATCCATCCGACCGGGACGGTGGTGCGTGCCGGTGGCGAGGTCGGTGGCACGCAGCAGTTCCTGCAGCAGGACCTGCCCGACCTGTTCACGCGGCTCAACACCTTCGTCTCGGAGGTGACGGCTGCGATCAACGCCCAACACGCAGCCGGCTTCTCCGATGTGGCGACGCCGGGCGCGGCGTTGTTCGCCTCGACGGTCGGCAGCGAGGCCGAGACGCTGACCACGACGCTCACCGATCCCGGCGACCTCGCGGCCTCCGACGACGGAGCGACGCCGTTCCCGGTCTTCAACGGCGTCAACGCCCAGGCGCTCGCCGACCTGCGCAACGAGCTCGTGGCGAGCGGTGGCACGGAGTCACCCGGTGGGGCGCTGCGATCCTTCATCACCCAGCTCGGCGCCGAGACCGCCACCGCACGGCGCGGCGCAGACGCACAGGACGAGCTCGTCGCCGCCGCCGAGCTGGCGCGCGACGAGTCCCACGGGGTGAGCCTCGACGAGGAGATGGTCCTCCTCGTGCAGTACCAGCGGGCCTACCAGGCGTCCGCCAGGGTCATCACGACGGTCGACCAGACCCTCGACACCCTGATCAACCGGACCGGCCTGGTCGGCCGATGACGACGGGGAGGAGCTGAACGATGCGGGTCTCACACGAGACGCTGGTGGACCAGTCGCTGCGCCGACTGCAGCACCGGCTGCGCAGCTTCGAGGACACCCAGGTCCAGCTCGGGACCGGCAAGCGCTTCCAGGTCGCGTCCGAGGACGTGGCCGGGATGAACGTCGGGCTGAGCCTCCGTGCCGAGGTCCGTGCGCTCGACCAGGCGCAGCGCAACGGCGAGGACGGCACGGCCCGCATTAACGCCGCCGACTCCCAGCTCCAGCAGATGGTGTCGACCATGCGCCGTGCGCGGGAGCTGACGATCCGAGGCTCCACCAACTCGAGCCAGGACGAGCGCGAGGCCATCGCCGACGAGATCCGCCAGCTGCGCGACGAGCTCGTGTCGACGGCCAACGGCTCGTACCTCGATCAGGGGCTCTTCGCCGGCTTCGCCGCCGCCGACGCGATCAGCGACGTCGCCGGCACGTGGACGTACACCGGTGACACCGGCGCCGTGATCCGTCGGGTCGCCGACGGCGAGAACGTCCAGGTGAACGTGACCGGGGACGAGATCTTCGGCTTCAACGCCGGCCGGGACGTCTTCACCGTGATGGACGACCTGGAGGCCGACCTCCGCGCCGGCGACCAGGCGGCCGTGACCGGCCGCATCGGTGAGCTCGACGACCGCCTCGACGGCGTGCTGTCCGGTCTCGCCGAGCTCGGCGCTGCCGGCAGCCGGCTCGAGGCCGCCGCCCAGCGCAACGAGGAGCAGCGCGGCGTGCTCAACACCCGCCTCGCCGAGGTCGAGGACGTCGACCTGACCGAAGCCGTGATGGAGCTCCAGACCCAAGAGGTCGCCCTCCAGGCTACGTTGGGAGCGCTCGGCCGAGCCCTCCAGCCCTCGCTGGTCGACTTCCTCGGCTGATCCGATGTCCGCGACCTCACTGGTGACCGATGACGAGCAGTCGATGAGCGGGGAGGACGATCAGGTCCTCGTGCTCGAGCGGGGCATCCCCGGGCTCACCGACGCCGAGGAGTTCCTGCTGTCGGACCTCGGCGATGACGAGGAGTCGGCCTTCCAGCTCCTGACGAGCGTTGCCGACCCGGACGTGGCGATGATCGTCGCCGTCCCGTGGCTGTTCTTTCCCGAGTACTCTCCTGAGCTACCCGACGGTGAGCGCGAGGCGCTCGCCATCACGACCCCGGAGGAGGCGATCGTGTTCTGTCCGGTCACCCTCGACGCGGAGAACGAGCAGATCCACCTCAACCTGCTCGGCCCGTTCGTGGTGAACGCGCAGACCCGTCGCGGGCGTCAGGTCGTGCTCGCCGACTCCGAGTGGCCCGTGCGGGCCGCGGTGGAGCTCGACCTCTCGTGAACGCCCTCGCCGCCTGATGCTGGTGCTCTCTCGCCGCAAGGGCGAGTCCGTGATCATCGGCGACAACGTCACCATCACCGTGGTGGACGTGCGCGGTGACCAGATCCGTCTCGGGATCGACGCTCCCCGCTCGGTCAAGGTCTATCGGGAAGAGGTCTACCGCCAGGTGGTCGCCGAGAACGAGGCAGCCAGCCGGTCGGTCGATGCCGCCTCCCAGATGCTCCGACGGGCGCGACCCCGTCCCCGCAACGACTCCTGAGCTCCTGCCGGCAGCGCAGGCTGCCGGGCATCGCCCCGTTCCCCCAACGCGAAGCTGACCGGGGCCGAAGCCCCAGCCAGCATCAACGCAACCCGACGCGGCCCAGCGGGCCGGGCGTCAACGCAGCTCGAAGCGGCGCAGGGAGCCACCGAGCTCGGACGCCAAGGACGCCAGCTCCTCGGCGATGCCACTGACCTGCTGGGTCGAGGCCGACGCCTCCTCGCCGGAGGCGGCGACCTGCTCGGTCGCGGCCCCGTTCTGCTCGACGTTCTGTACGAGCTCACCGGCCTTCGTCGAGACCGCCTCCGTGGCGGTGGCCATGCGGCCGCCCGCCTCGCGGACGGCGGCGACTCGGCCGTCGAGATCGTTGACGGCGTCGGCGATCTGTCGGAAGGCGGCTTCGGTGGCGTCCAGCGCCTGCACGCCGTCGTCCACCTGGCGGCGGCCTTCCGACATCGTCGACATCGCCCGCTCCATCGAGACGACCATGTTGTCGACCACGGAGGAGATCCGGTCGGTCGAGCTGGCCGCCTCTTCGGCGAGGCCCTTCACCTCGCTCGCGACGACGGCGAAGCCCCGACCGGCCTCGCCGGCGCGGGCGGCCTCGATGGCCGCGTTGAGAGCGAGGAGGTTGGTCTGCTCGGCGATGCCCCGGATGAACGAGACCATGTCGCGGACCTCGGTCGAGTGGTCGTTGAGCTCGCCGACGACACCATCGGCGGCGGCGATGGTCTCCGCGACCTCGCGGATCGCGGACTGGGCCGAGCGCATCGCGCTCCGACCGTCCTCGGCCTGCGAGGCCGTGCTCGCCGCAGCCTCGGACGCCTCGACCATGGCGTTCTCGGCGTCGGCGACGTCGGTCCCGATCTCGCCGATCGTGCGGGCGACCTCGTCGCTGAGGAGCACCTGCTGCTCGCCCGATCGAGCGATGTCCTGGATCGACCCGGCGACATCGTCGACCGCGGCCGACGTCTCGCTGGTGGACTGGCGCAGCCCGGCGGCCTCGGACTCGAGTCGCTCGGAGACCCGAGCCGCCTCACCGACGATGCTCAGCAGCGAGCTGTGGAGCTCCGCCAGCGCACGGCCGAGCTCGTCGCCCTCGGACGCCGGCGTCCAGCTCTCGGTCAGGTCCCCGGCGGCGAGCCGGCCGGCATACGCGCTGCTCTGGGAGAGCCGCTCGCCCATCGTGCGGAAGTCCTCGACGACCTCGCCGAACTCGTCCTCCGACCGCCAGTCGGTGACGACGTCGACGTGCCCCGCAGCCAGGCGACGGGATGCCTCTCGCAGCTCGTCGAGCGGGCGGCGCATCGAACGGACGAGCCACCACACGAAGCCTGCGGCGGCCGCGATGGCCAGGACGGCGACGAGGCCGAGCATCGTCCGAGCCGACGACGCCGCGTCGGCCACCTCGGAGGCGAAGGCCTCCTGCTGCGGCACGTAGATTTCCTCGACGATCACGTCGACGTGGGTCCGGAAGGTGTCGAAGTCCACCCGAACGCCATCCAGTGCCGCGGCGATCCCCGGATCACCGAGGCGCTCCCCGGCCCGCAGCCGGTCGGCGAGCGCGCCCGAGCTGTCGGCGTAGGTGGCGCGATCGGTCCAGTACTGCTCCCAGATCTCCACCTCGCCCGGGTACCGCAGCGAGAGCTCCTCGTACAGGAGGAACCGCTCTTCGGTCTGGGCCAGGTTGCCGGACCACCCCTCGAGGAACCCCTCGAGCTCGTCCGGCGACGAGCTGGCCGCCTGCTCCAGGGCGAGGACCGACTGGTAGGCGTCGCGATCGACGTTCAGCAACAGCGAGGTCGCCGGCGCGTCGTGCACCACCTTGTCCTGCGCATCGCTCTCCAGCCCGCCGATGGCACTCCATCCGATGGCGCCCGTGACGAGCACCAGAGCGCACAACGCTGTCCCCACCGTTCCGATCCGAGTCGCAACCTTCATGATCTGTCCTCCCACGCACAGGGAGCGGCGCTCCCTCCGGTCCCGTCGGCGACCGCAGAGGCGACCTGAGCGGTTCGGCGAGAGCGCCGATCGATGAGGACTAACGACTCCGCCGCAGGCGGCTGAGCAGCCCCTTGCTCGGCACGGGCTCCGGCGGTGGGGGGAGGGCTCGCAGGAGCGACGCAGCCTCCGAGGCGGCCACGGGACGAGCGTCGGGATCCTTCGCCATGAGGGACTCGATCGCGCCCGCGAACCCGGGCGTGACACCGGCCAGCTCGACCAGGTCGGGAATCGGCTCGGTGCAGTGCGCGTGCAGCAGGTCGCCCCGCTCGCCGTAGAAGGGCGCCCGCCCCGACACGAGACGGAACATGGTGGCGCCGAGCGAGTAGAGGTCGGCGCGTCCGTCGACCGGCTCGGAGCGGGCCTGCTCGGGTGAGAGCCAGAAGGGGCTGCCGTACACGCGACCCGGCTTGGGAGCGGGCCCGTCGACATCGAGCGCGAGACCGAAGTCGAACACGACCGCCCGGCCATCGTCGGCGAGCAGGACGTTGGCCGGCTTGATGTCGCGGTGCACGATGCCGGCCTCGTGGACGTGCTGGAGCCCGTCGGCGACCTGGGCTCCGACATCGACGACGGTCGCCTCGTCGAGCTTGCGGCTGGGCGCCACGACGTCGCCGAGCGTCTCGCCGGGGATGAGCTCCATCTCGAGATAGTTCACGTCGCGGTACTCGCCATACCGGTGGGCGTGGATCACGTTCGGGTGATCGAGGCGCCGGGTGATCTCCCACTCCTGTTGGAAGAGCTCCCGAACCTCGCGCTGGGCCATCGCGAACGACGTGAGCACCTTGAGGGCGACGACGGCGCCGTCGGTGCGCTCGGCCCGGTAGACGGTCGCCACCGCACCCCGGCCGAGGACGTCGACGATGTCGTAGGAGGCGAACCGGCGACCGACCCAGACGTCGGTCTCACCCCCGAGCTGCACCGGAACCCCGAGGCCGATCCATGGTCGGCGACGCTACTCGCTGGACCTCTCTCGCAAGACGTGTGCCAGGACGAGCACGCGAGCACGGCCACGACGCGGCGGTTCCACCGCCGAGGACCGGTGGAGGGGCCTCCGAGCACCGAGCTCCGAGGGCTCCGCTCGGCAGACGACTCAGGACACGACGTCGGAGAGGGCGGCGCCGCCGTCCCGACGACCCCGCCCGGCGCGGTCGTAGGTGACCGCAGGACCGGCCTCGATCTGCTCGCGGCGGCGGCCGAGCTCGGTGGCGTGCTCGGCGGCCAGCACCATGGCCATCGCCCGCGTCTCCGTGAGCTCCGCCGTCGCCGCGCGAAGCCGCTCGCCCAACTCCTCGAGCGGCGGTCGTGTGGTCTCGTCCGCCCGACCGACGAGATCGGCGAGGCGCACCGAGGTCGGATCGAGGTCCCAACGGGCCCCGAGCTCGGCGACCGCGGCGGCCCGCAGCAGATCGATCCGGGCGAGCTCGTCCTCGGCCGCGGTCAGGTCGTCGAGCGCGACACCGAGGTAGGTGGCGTCGCCGATGCCCAGCAGGAGCAGGCAGACGTGGTGCCGATAGTGGAGCTCCTCGATGGCGACGAGCTCACGCTCGAGCAGCGTGACGACCCGGGCGTGCACCGCGTCGCTCACGCGCCGGAACCGCCGAGGCCGGCTGACGCCTGCTGCTGGGCGATGAACGACGCCAGCAGCTGCAGCTGATCCGTCGGGTCCGAAGCGGAGCCGGCCAGATCGAGCAGGGTCGACGACCCACCGGATGCGGCCGCGGTCAGCTGGGCTGCGACCATCGCGTCGATCGCCTCGCCGGAGGACGCGTCGTCCGCCGTCGCCGCGGCAGCGCCGTCGACCGTCTCGTCGCCCGCGGTGGCGACGGACTCACCGGCCGGATCGAGGACGGGCGTCTCGTCACGTCCGAGACCGGCGTGCCGGGCCGCATCGCTGGCCACGTCCTCGAACAGCGCGCTGCTCCCGAAGGCCGAGTCGAACCGGGCCTGGATGGCCGAGATCCTGCTCAGCACGTCGTCGATCGCCACGGGCCCTCCCTCTGAACGCGCTCCGTGTGTGCGTCGACCGCTTCAGCGTTGGCGTAAGGTAGTGACGGTGAGCGCTGAGAGGAAGGCGGTGAGTGGTTGACATGAGCGACATCCACCTCCGTGCTCCTTACGCGAGCGATGACGGCGCCGACAGACCCCTCGACCACGACGTGGAGGGAGACGTCAGCGTGGAGCGGGCCAGTTCGAGTCGGCGACGCCGCCGACAGGGCGACAACGAACAACTCGAGCCGAACGAGCTCGCGTCCGCCCACCTCGAGCTGGTCACCCAGATCGTGAACCAGGTGGCCCTCCGCTACCCACGCCACGTCGACCGCAACGAGCTCTGGAGCGCCGGGGCCAGCGGGCTCGTCGAAGCCTCCCGCAGCTACAAGGCCGAGACGGGCATCCCGTTCCCCCGCTACGCCAGCATTCGGATCCGTGGGGCAATCATCGACTCCACCCGCAAGCGCGATTGGGCCGTTCGGTCGCTCCGACGTCGCATGCGGGAGCTGAACGACACCGAGGAGCGCTTCGAGGTCGCAGAGGGTCGCAAGCCGACCGACGACGAGCTCGCCGACCTCCTCAACCTCACCGTCGACGAGCTCCGTGCGCAGCGGGCGCAGTCGGTCAACTCCGCGCTCCTCCACCTCGACCAGCACGACCCCGAGCGCGTCCCGCTCGGCGAGCGACTCGAGGAGCGGGCCGCCGAGCGCCTGCCCGACGAGACCCTGGACCGTCGCGAGATGCTCGGCACGCTCACCGAGGCGATCGAGAAGCTGCCGGCGCTGCAGCGCAAGGTGATCGAGCAGTACTACCTCGACGGCCAGATGCTGCAGACGATCGCCGCCGAGCTGGGCGTCACCGAAGCCCGCGTCTCCCAGATCCGCGCCGAAGCCGTCAACGCCATGCGCACCTGGTTCAGCACGCTCTACGACGGTGTCGCCGACGTCCCCGAGGACGCACCCGGTCGCCGGGGACGTGCCGCCTACCTCGCCACGCTCTCGACGGCGAGCACCTGGCGCGATCGCCTCGACGCCGCCGACCGCGGCCCGGTGCGCGACACCGAGAGCGCGTAGCCGACATCCTGAGCCCGACGGGTCGACCCCGTCCCTCACCTCTGCCGGGTGAGATGCCGATGGGGACGACATGTCCGACGTCGACGCAGCGTCAGCCAGCGAAGAAGCCGTCCCGGCCATGCCCGCCATGGCGCGGCGGCTCAACGTCGTCACCCTCTGGGTCGCCCCCGCGTCTCGCGAGCGGATGGAGCAGGCCTTCCTCTGCGAGGTCACCGACGACGTCGAGCAGGCTCCGCTTGCCGACCTGATCGTCGTGTCGACCCGGATCCCCAAGGTGAGGATCACTCGGGTCATGCAGCGGCTCGCCGAGTCGACCGACAGCCCGATCATCGTGATCTGCCACGCGGGCGGTGAGGAGGTCGGGATCCAGCTCATGGAGCTCGGTGCCGCCTCGATCGTCGCCGAGGGCAACGAGAAGGCGCTCGCGAACGCCGTGGACGACGCCACCCCGATCGACCCCGTCTCGAGCGGAGACATCGAGATCGAGGCGGAAGAGGAGCCCGTCCAGACGAGCGTCCTCGTCACGACCTTCGCCCAGAAGCTCGAGAACCCAGCGACCGGCGCAGCCTCCCAGCGAGCGACCGACGCCGTCACCGGGCTGCCGACCTCGGCCGCCTTCGAGCTCAAGCTCGCCGAGCTCGCCCAGCGATCGACCCTCCCCCGGCTCGGCTTCGTGCGCATCGCCAACGCCCGGCTCACCGTCGAGGACCTCGACGAGGAGGCCATCGGCCTGCTCCTGCGGCGCATCTCGATGCTGTTCATCTCCGTGTCGCGCCGCTACGAGGTGGACCTCTACCGGCTCGCCCACACGGAGTTCGCCTTCTTCGCGAAGCGGCTCACGCCGAGGCGAGCCGACGAGTTCGGTGAGCAGCTCGTCACGATCGCCGAGTCCTTCTCACCCATGGGCGCCGAACCCATTCGCCTCGCCGTGGGCCACGCCGGCATGGAGGTCGCATCCGACATCAAGACCCTCCGCGACCTGGCGCAGCGCGCCGTCGAAGCGGCCGTCGACCAGAGCGGTGGCGTGGTCGGGGCCGACGACCTGACACAGTCCCTGGCCACGACCACCGAGTTGGAGGCCGCCCTGAAGCTCGCCCGGAAGGTCGACGAGCTCGATCCGCTCTCCGACACCCACTCCGTGAACGTCTCCGACTACGCCGTCGAGATCGGCCGCGGTCTGGGCCTCGACGGCCTCGACCTCGTCCGGCTCCGTCTCGCCGGGCTGCTCCACGACGTGGGCAAGATCGGCTACCCCCCCGACATGGAGCGGGACAGCGACGAGTTCGAGGAGCACCCCGAGGCCGGCGAGCGCTACGCCATGCTCTCCGCCGGTCCCGACGTCGGCGCGGCCATCCGTCATCACCACGAGCGATGGGACGGCACCGGGTTCCCCGACGGTCTCGAAGGCGAGGACATCCCGCTCCCCGCGCGCATCCTCGCCGTCGCCGATGCCTGGGATCGATGGTCGACCGGCCCGATCGAGGACCAGCTCCCGATCGACGAGATCGTGAGCCGCCTCCAAGCCGAGAGCGGTCTGTGGTTCGACCACAGCGTCGTCGAGGCCGCGCTCGAGCTCCTCGACGGCGGGTGAGCGGTGCGCTGACGCCACGACCGCGGAGGATCAGGAGGGCTGATCGTCCGCGGTCATGGCTGCGTCGGCCTCCGGCGCGGACACCGCGCCCTTCCAGCGACCGTCGAGCGTGTCGGCGAACAGCAGCAGCCCGCGGGTGATCACCCGGGCGGCGACGAGGACGGCGACGACGGTCACGACCGCCCGCACACCAGCGTCGGCGAGACCGATCTCACCGAAGGCCAGACCCCACGCCACCGGCAACAGCGCGGCGAGGCCAGCGGCGGCGAGGAGGGCGGTCACCCGGTGCACGAGGGGCTACCGCCTCCCGACGAGGGACCGGACGGCGATGGCGAGATCCAACGGGTTGGCCCGCCGGATGTGGCGCCCGTCGAGCAGGTGACTGATGCGCACCCCGTGCTCGACCGCGGTCTGCAGAGCGGCGACGACCTTGTCGGGACCCTCGGCCACGACGGCCGTCGGCTCCTTGGTGAGCAGCAGCTCCCAGGCTCGGCCGCTCATGACGACGTGGAGCTCACGATCACCTCGAACCCGTCCCAGCCACGCGCGGCCAGCACCGTCGTCGATCGTCTTCAGCCCGATCGACCCGCCGTATGGCGGCAGCTCAGGCGGGGTGACGCACGGGAGACCGAGGCCGATGGCGACGCGATCGGCCCGCGGGCCGGCGAACACCACCGAACGACCCGAGGGGGTGTGCACGAAGTCGGCGAAGCGCTCGGCGAGGCGCTGCAACCAGGCGAAGTCATCGGTCGGGTCGAGTCCGACCGTCGCCTCCACGACGGTGAAGGGCAGCCCGAGGTGAGCGAGGCGATCGACGCTCCACAGCACCTCTCCGGGCGGGGGCGCCGACACGAGCGGATCATCCAGGACGACGGAGGTCTCCGGGAGCTGCGTCACCGGCGACGCGTCGACGGTCGTCGGCGTCACGGCCCGATCGACGGTCGACGCCGCAGAGGATGCTGCCGTCGGGGGAGGGATCGAGGCGGCTCGCTGCGTCGGTGCCGGGTGGTCGACGCGGCCCGCCGTCGGAGCGCCGTCACCCGTGGGCGCGCGGAGCACGGCCGGCGCGGCGACCCGCTCGGCGAGCGGGGAGCTCTGATCGGTGCGGGACTGCTCCGGTCGACGAGGCAGCATCGGCGCACTCGCAGCCACGACAGGCGGCTCGGCGAGAGCAGTCGCGGCGGGGCGCGGCTCGGATCGGGCGACGGGGGCCGCTGCGGGCTCCCGCTCGGATGTCGCCTCGCGCTCGGGCTGCGCGACCAGTGCGGCAGCGGGCAGGACACGGGGCTCGGACGGCGGTGCGGCCATGGGCTCGGAGAGCGAACCGACGGCAGCCGCGTCGTCCGGCGGCACCGGAGCCGGCGGGAGGACGGGCATCGCGCTGCGGCCACCCGCTGCCGGCCCGACCGGCACCGGTGAGCTCGGTCGCGGGGTCGAGGCCGGGTCGCGGAGATCGATCGACGAGCTCGCTGACGCTTCGGCCGCCGGATGGTCGAGCTCGCGCTGGACGGCTGCGTCCTCGCTCCAGGAGCGGAGTCCGCGCGAGCCGAGCTCGCGCCGCAGGAGCGCCCCGAACTCCTCCTCGGCACTGTTCACTCGGTCCAACGCGCGGCCGATGCCCTCGTCGGCGCGACCGGTGGTCGACGAGGCGTCGGCGGCTGCTTCGATGCGCCGCACGAGGGCATCGACCTCGGGCCGGTTGGACGCATCCGATGCGACGCTCGGCTCAGCCTCGACGCGGTAGACCTCGCGGGCGAAGAAGCCGCGCAGCCCGCCGCGCTCGGTTCGGACGGCTTCGCGCACCTGCAGGTCGTCGCCCAGCCGACGGCGGGCGAGCGCCATGGCCTCCTCCGGCGTGTCGGCCTCGACGACGATCGAGCCGTCCTCGTGCGCCTCGACGACGGACGCGGAGCCGTCGTGTGCCTCCTGGCGGATCACCTGTGCCATCGGGTGTCTCCCCTCGTCGTGCGCCGCTCACCGGGCTCAGCCACGCCCGGCCTCCTCGGTCAGCGCCGGCGCTCCCACGACCGCGACCGTCCGAAGCTCCAAGGTCGACGGGAGCTCGGGATAGGCAAGGACCTCGACCTCGACGCCGTAGCTCGCGGCGAAGCGGGCGAGCGCACGGCGCACGCCCTGACTGCAGACCACGGCCAGCGGCGCATCGAGCTCCGGTTCCATCGCGACGACTCGCTGGAGGTCCAGCACGAGCTGCTCGCCGCGGCTCGGATCGAGCACCAGACGCTGCTCGCCGTCGACGTCGCGCACCGCCTCGTGCAGCTGCGCCTCGAAGGTCGGGTCGAAGGTCACGACGGCCAGCCGTCCATCCGGGGCGAGCTGACCGGCGATGATCGGACCGATCGCCACCCGGGCGACGTTCACGAGCTGATCGATGGTGCGGGGCTCGCCGCTCTGCCCGGCGACCGCCTCGACGATGCGACCGAGGTGGCGGATGGAGACGCCCTCGTCCAGCACGGCCTGCAGGACCGCGTGCAGGGTGGCGAGGGGCAGGACGTCGTTGTCGATGTCCTTGGCGAGGATCGGATGGTCGTACCGCAGCCCGTCGACGAGGAGCTGCACATCCTGGCGGCTGAGGAGGCGGGCCGCGTTCCGGCGGACGACCTCGGCGAGGTGGGTGACGAGCACCGACGATCGGTCGACGACCGTGGCGCCGGTGGCTCCGGCGGCAGCCTTCTGCTCGGTCGGCACCCAGTAGGCGGTCAAGCCGAAGACCGGCTCGGTGGTCTCGGTCCCCCCGAGACCGGCCAGCTCGGCTCCGTCGCCGGCGGGCAAGGCCAGCACCCGGTCCCGGGGCGCGGTGCCCCGGGCGACCTCGGCACCGTCGAGCAGCACCCGGTAGGTCTCCGGTGGGAGGGTCAGGTCGTCGCGGGTCCGGACGAGGGGCATCACGATGCCGAGATCCATGGCGATCTGCCGGCGCAGGGCCCGCACCCGCTCGAGCAGGTCGCCGCCCTTCTCCTTGTCGATCAGGTCGAGGATGTCGTAGGCGAGGTGGATCTCGAGCGGCTCGATCCTCATCTCGCCGATGAGTGCCTCGGGGTCGTCGGGCGAGCTCGACACGGTCGGCTCCTCGACCTCCTCGTCGGTGATGTCCTGCTCGCCCACCCGACCCGAGAGCAGGAACAGGAGCGCAGCGAGCGACCAGAACGGGAACTTGGGCAGGCCGGGCAGCAGGGAGATGGCGAAGACGACACCGGCGCTCACCCGCATCGCCCGCCGCATACCGAACAGCTGCCGGGCGACCTCGTCGCCGAGATCCCGCTCGCTGACGACGCGGGTCACGAGCAGGCCGGACGAGATGGAGGTGAGCAGGGCCGGGATCTGGCTGACGAGGCCATCGCCGACGGTCAGCAGCGTGTACGTGCTGGCCGCCTCGCCGAGCGAGAGCCCCCGCTGCACCATGCCGACGACGAGCCCGCCGACCAGGTTCACGATCACGATGATCACGCCGGCGATCACGTCGCCCTTCACGAACTTCGAGGCGCCGTCCATCGCGCCGTAGAAGTCCGCCTCCTTGGTGATGCGCTGCCGCATCTCCTTCGCGGTCTTCTCGTCGATGATCCCGGAGGCGAGGTCGGCGTCGATCGCCATCTGCTTGCCCGGCATCGCGTCGAGGGTGAACCGGGCCGAGACCTCGGCCACGCGGCTCGCGCCATTCGTGATCACGGCGAACTGGATGACGATCAGGATCAGGAAGACGACGAGACCGACGACGATCGACCCGCCGACGACGAACAGCCCGAACGTCTCGATCACCTTGCCGGCGTCGCCTCGCAACAGGATCAGACGTGTCGACGACACGTTCAGCGCCAACCGGGCGAGCGTGAGGATCAGCAGGAGTGCCGGGAAGACCGAGAAGTCGACGGCATCGTTGAGGAACACGACCGACAGCAGCAGCAGGATCGCCACGGTGATGTTCGCGGCCAACAACAGGTCGAGCACGACCGGCGAGACCGGCACGATCATCATCAGGACCGACCCGACCACGAACAGCGGGAGCAGGACCGAGGCGCCGCGGAGGTTCATCGCTCGGCTCCGCTCATCGGACCGTCACCGCCGACTGGCGACGCCACCGCCGCTGGTACACCGCAGCGAGAACGGCCGCGACGGCCTCGTACAGCGCGGCCGGGACGTGCTGCCCGACCTGGCAACGACGGAACAGCGCTCGGGCGAGCGGCGGGTCCTGGCGGACGGGTACACCGTGGCGGTACGCCTCGTTCCGGATGCGCCGGGCCATCGCTCCCGCGCCCTTGGCGACGACCCGGGGCGCGGTGTCGCCCTCGGTGTAGGCGAGGGCGACGGCGAAGCGGACCGGGTTGACGATGACCACGTCGGCGGTGCCGACCGAGGAGATGACCCGGTTGCGGTTCAGCTCTCTCGCCTTGGCCATGCGGCGGCCACGCACCGAGCTGTCACCGAGCATCTGCTTGGTCTCGTCGCGGACCTCCTGCTTGGTCATCTTCATCTGCTTCTCGGTCGTGTACCGGTTCCACGCGTAGTCGGCGATGGCGATGACGACCGCCAGCGCCGTGGCGCGGTAGAGCACCGAACGGACGAGATCCATGGTGAGGGCGAACCAGGCGTCGACCGGACGGAGGACGTCGACCTCGGTGAGGATCGCCTGGATCGGTGCGATCGACACGGCGATGAGCAGGACGAGCTTCAGCACCGTCCGGAGCAGCTCCCACCCGACCTGCTGGGGCTTGAACTTCGCGACGCCCCGCTTCAGCGAGAGGTTCTTGAGCCGCGGCTTCGCCGCCTTCCGCGAGAGCTTGAGGCCGGTCTGTGCGACGCCTCCGACGATGGCGACGATCACCGCCAGCACCAGGACGGGCAACAGCATCGTGAGCACGAGGTCGAGCGTCGTGGAGCCGAGGCCCGGCACGAACGGTCCCTCGCCGGAGTTCCGAAGGATCGAGGCCATCTGGACCTGAGCCGAGCCCATCATTCCCGGACCGAGCGCCACGACCACGATGATCAGGGCGATCAGGCTGAGCGCGACGCCGACGTCCTGGCTCTTCGCGACCTGGCCCTCGGCGCGCGCGTCGCCGCGGCGCTTGGCGGTGGGCTTCTCGGTGCGATCCTCGCCGGCCATGGGGCTCCGGGCTCAGACCATCCGTGGGCTCGTGTCCGACACCGCGTCCGTGGGCGCCGCTCGTCGGAGGTCCTGTCGACCGCTCATGAGCGCGGGAAAGGGCGACGGAGACCCGTCGCCCTCACATCTCCCACCGTGCTCGTGCCGGGGCCGGAGGAGCCCGAGGCCGCCGTCAGGCCGCGGAGCGAGCCTCTCGCCCCGGCTGACGGGTCACCGCGATCTTCGCCTCACCCACGTTGATCGTCGCTCGTCTGGGCGTCGTCCCGCCGGTGTCGTTCTCGACGATGCGGAGGCCGTGCTGCTTGAGCAGCTTCGTCGCCGTGTCGATGTTGCGGGCACCGATCTCGAGCTCGGGGCGACCCCCCGAGAAGGCGAAGATCTGCGCCCCACCGGCGATCGACGCGGTGAGCTGCCCGGGACCCAGTCCGGCTCGCTTCGCCAACGACAGCAGGTGGGGCACCGCCGTGTCGACGAACTTGCCCGGTGCCTCGGACGAACGTCCGTTGCTCCGGTCGAGCAGGCAGTGCGCCGCGGCGACGAACTTGGGGGCGACGAGGAAGATCCCCACACAGCTCCCCAGACCGAGCATGTCGATGCGGTCGCCGGGCGTGGTGGAGGTGACGGTCTGGCCGATGCCGACGTGGTGTGTGGTCATCCGAGGAGCCCCCGCAGTCGACCGATCGTGTCGGGCGCAGGGAAGTAGTGGAGCTCGTTGCGCTCGTTCCCCTCGTCGTTCTCGAGCTCGAGGCCGATGCGGAGGACGTAGAACGGCTCCTCCTGCGCAGCGATCGCCACGACCGTGTCGAGCGCAGCGAAGCGTGGAGCGAAGGCAACGGCCGGCGGCTCGACCTCACCCTCGAGCTGGATCATCTCGCCGATCGAGATCAGGAATCGCGAGCCGACGATGTTGCCGATCTCGGCCAGGGCCGACACCAGGAACTCCTCGGTCACACCGAGCGCCGAGGTGATCATCGTCGACTCGTCGAGCAGGAGGACCAGCGTCCCCTCGAGGTCGCCCGTGACGGTGACGAGGACGACGGCGACCTCACCCTCGCCGTCGCCGATGAGCTCGGCGATGTCGCCGAGCGTGAGCTCGGCCGACTCCGGGAGCCCCATCGCGACCTTGGTGTTGATCATCTGGGACAACGCCGTCGCAGCGTTGCCGCCGCCGATGTTGGCCAGTTCGTTGTACATGTCCATCTCCATGGGAGATGCGCTGTTCGACGCGGTCATGGGCGGCTCCTGATCCGAAGGGGTTGGCTCAGCCGAAGACGTTCGCCCGCTGACGGGAGAGGTCGGCGACGGCGGACACATCGAGGATCAGGCCGACGCTGCCGTCGCCCAGGATCGTCACCGAGGAGGCGAGCTCGATGTCGTTGAGGTCGGAGGGCAGCGGCTTCACGACGACCTCGGACCGGCCGACGAGCTCGTCGACGGTGAGGGCGAGCCGTCGGCCCTTGTACTTGAAGACCACGGCGGACAGGCCCCCCTCGGGGACCTGCTCCTGGTACATCATCTCCCGGCTGTGCACGACCGAGACGACCTCACCGCGGAGGTCGATGACGGGCACGCCACCGACCGAGCGCTGATCCTCGGACTTGATGTGCAGCGTCTCCTCGACCTGATCGATCGGGATCGCCCACGTCTCGTCGCAGACCTTGACGAGCAGCGCCTCGGTGACCGCCAACGAGAGCGGCAGCTTGATCGTGAACACGGTGCCGACACCGGTGTTCGACTCGACCGTGACGTTGCCGCCGAGCTTGGTGGCCGCCGTGCGGACGACGTCCATGCCGACACCGCGGCCGGAGATCTTGCTCGCCTCGTCGCGAGTCGACAGGCCCGGGGCGAAGACGAGATCGATCTTCTGCTCGCGGCTCATCGTCGCCGCCTCGTCGGCGGAGACGACGCCGCGCTCGACGGCCTTGACGCAGACCCGGTCGGCGTCGATGCCACCGCCGTCGTCGGTCACCTCGATCACGACCTGGTTGCCCTCGGAGAAGGCACGCAGTCCGACCTCGCCCTCGAGATCCTTGCCGGACGCCGCTCGAGCCTCGGCGTCCTCGATGCCGTGATCGACGGAGTTGCGGAGGAGGTGCATGAGCGGATCCGCCACCTCGTCGACCATCGATCGGTCGAGCTCGGTGTCCTCACCGCTGGTGACGAATCGAACCGGCTTGTTCACGTCCCGGGCCGTGTCCCGGACGATCCGGGTCAGGCGACCGAAGGTCTTCTCCAGCGAGATCATCCGGACCTTGGCCACCATCGCCTGGAGATCGGAGATCGTGCGGTGCACCTGGGCGAGCGCCTCGGAGAGGTCGCGATCACCCAGGCGTGAGGCGTGCTCGTCGAGCAGACCGCGCCCGACCACGAGCTCGGAGACCAGGTCCATGAGGTCGTCGAGGCGCTCGACCTCGACGCGGACGGTCGCTCGGGCGCTGGCCGCGCCACCACCACCACCGCCGCCGCCGCCGCCTCCGGCGGGCGCGGTGACGGGAGCGACCGAGGCGACATCGCTCATCGACTCGACGGCGGCCACGGCCTCGGCGACTCCGTCGCCACCCAGCTCCACCACGAAGGACTTGGCCTTGCCGGCCTCGATCTGCTGGCGGTCCGGGTTCGTGGAGCGGAGCTCCACCCGATCCGAGAAGACCCGGAGGATGATCGCGGAGCGAGCGCCGGGCAGCTGCACGTCGTCCTTGAGGCGGACCTCGTAGCGACCGCCATCGACGCCGCCGGCGGACGGAGCCGCCGGAGCGGCCGCGGTTGCCGAAGCGGCGGCATCGGGCGGAGCGGCGGCACCGGACGGCGCCACGCTCGTCACGTCGGTGACCGACTCGGCGGCGGCGATCAGCGAGTCGACGTCCTCCACACCGGTGAGGCGGAAGCGGAACGCGGTGAGCGACCCACTCTCGATCTCGGAGCGATCGGGCTGGGTCTCCTCGAGGGTGCCGTGGGCCGCGGCGGCCTGCAGGACCATCGCGGAGCGAGCACCGAGCAGCGGCGCACCCTCGGTCAGGGTCACGTCGAACCAACCGTCGCCATCCGGCACCGGCTCCTGGATGGCCGTCGCGGCCGGGGCGGCAGCCGGCTCGGCCGGCGGGGCGGCCAGGACCGGGGCCGCGGTGCCCGGGCCACCGATGTGGTTGATCAGCAGCTGGATGAGCTCGGCCGAGGCCGGCGGGTTGGCACCGCCGGCCGCGTCCTCGATCATCTCCTCCAGCGCATCCGCGGCGGCGAGGAGCACGTCGACCTCTTCGGCCGTCGGCTGGCCGCCGTGGGTGCGGTACTTGTCGAGCAGGTCCTCCATCTTGTGCGCGGTCTCGGTGATGCCATCGAGACCCATCGCACCGCTCATGCCCTTGAGGTTGTGGGCGAAGCGGAAGAGCTCCTTCACGGTGTGGGCGACCGCGTCGCCCGTCTCGGACTCGAGGCGGAGCAGGCCACCGACGAGCTCCTCGACGTTCTCACGTGCCTCTTCGACGTACTGTTCGAGGAAACTGCTCACGACGCGCTCCCGACCGGCTCGGCGATTGCTTGGTAGATGAAGGGACTCGTCGACGTGAGCCCGAGCCCAGCGGGGTCGTCGACGCGTTCGGTGGACCCGATGAACAGGTACCCACCGGGCTTGAGACAGGCGGCGAGGTTGGCGTGGAGCTCACGCTTCGCCTCCTGCGAGAAGTAGATCGCCACGTTGCGGCAGGCGATCAGATCGAACTTCTTGCGGGGCATCGGGCCGGCGAGCAGATCCTGGCGCTCGAACTTGACCATCGAGGCGACCTTGCGATCCACCCGGTACGACCCGTCGAGCTCGGTGAGGTACTTGGCGAGCACGTCACGCGGCACCTCCCGGATCTCCTGCTGGGTGTAGACGCCCTCGACGGCGGCGGCCAGGATCCGGGTGTCGATGTCCGAGGCGAAGATCGACGGCTTGATGCCCAGCCGATCGGCGACGATCGCCATCGTGTAGGCCTCGGCTCCCTTCGAACAGCCGGCCGACCAGAAGTCGGGTCGGCTGCCGAAGGTCTTCATGACCTTCTCGATCTCCGACCAGCGATCGGCGTTCCTGAACAGCGACGTGACGTTGATCGTCAGGCTGTCCAGGAAGTTGTCGAGGGTCTTGTCGTCGTTGAGCGTGCCGATCAGCTCGGACTCCGCGACGCGGTTCCGTCGGCAGTAGTTCGCGATCCGCCGCTCGAGCTGCTCGTCACGCACGCCGGTCATGTCGAGACCGACCTTCGTCTTGAGCAGGCGGCGGATGTCATCGAGCACGGTCATCACGAACTCCGTCCTGAGTCGCTCGGGCGTCCCCCACTGAGTCGGTCGATGAGGGCGGCCAGATAAGCAGGCGACCCCTCGGCCAGGTGGAGGCCGGCGTTGCGGACCTTCTGCGGCATCCCGTCCACGGTCGAGGTCTCGCCGCTCTGCGCCAGCACCTGTCCTCCGGCCCGGGCCACGGCCTGGCAGCCGATCAGCCCGTCGTCGCCCATGCCGGTGAGCACGACGGCGAGCAGGTTCCCGCCGAACGAGTCGACGGCCTGTTGGAAGGTGATGTCGGCACGAGGCTTCAGCGCACCGACCGGGTCGGTGTCGAGCAACGACACCGTGCGGCCGTCAACCCCGAGGTGACGCCCGCCCTTCGCGATGAGCGCGACGCCCGGCTGGATGGCCTCACCGTGGGTCGCCTCGCGCACCGTCGTCGGGCCGGACTGGTCGAGCCGGCTGGCGAGTCGGGCGGTGAACGCCTCCGGCATGTGCTGCACGAGGAGGATCGGCATCGCCGGCTTGACCGTCAGGGTCGCGAAGAACTCCTGCAACGCCGGCGGGCCACCGGTCGAGCTGGCGATCAACAGCAGGCCGGGCTTGCGCAGCGAGCCCGCTCCACCACTCCCCGGTCGCGGCGGAGCGGCGACGGAGGTCCTGGCCGCCGCGACGGGGCGGGCCGGCCTCGCCGGCCTCGCCGGCGTCGTGGCCGCGCTGCGTCGCTCCTGGGCGGCCGACCGGCGTTCGCGTGCCCGCTCGAGGCGCTGCTCGGCGGTGAGCGTGCGGCGCTGGTCGCCCTGGCGGCTGCGACTCGGCAGCACCCGTGCGTGCCGGGCCGCTTCGAAGGTGCGGCGCAGCCGCGCCTCGAAGCCGTCGGGGCCGGGGTCGAGGCGACCCTTCGCCACGAAGTCGACGGCACCGAGGGCCAGGGCCCGGAAGGTCGTGTCGGCGCCGGCCTCGGTCTGCGAGGACACGACGACGACGCGGCGTGGCCTGGTCCGCATCACGTGCTCGAGCACGTCGAGACCGGAGATGTCGCCGAGCTCGATGTCGAGCGACACGATGTCCGGGTCGAGCGCTTCGATCTGTCGGATGCCCTCGCGCCCCGACCCGGCCTGGCCGATCACGCTGATCCCCGGGACGCCCTGGAGCGCCTCGGTGATCATCGAGCGAAGAAGGGGGGAGTCGTCGATGACGACGACGCGATCGACTGGGCGCACGAAGCTCAGCCGACCGTGCTCGGCGAGGCCTCGGCCTCGGCGGCAGCGGGCTCGAGGGCCTCGGCGGCGATCTCCTCGGCGGCGACCACGGCGGCCGACTGCGCCTCGACCGCCAGTTCGGCCATGTCCTCGGTGATCACCGGCGGGGCGATCACGCCGTCGTGGCTGAGGACGACGGTGAGGTCGAGGATGATGAGGAGTCGCTCCTCGACCTTGCAGAGACCCGAGACCATGCTGTGCGAGCCACCGCCGACCGGCGACGCGCGCAGCGCCGAGCCGTCGAGCGAGAGCACTTCGGACACGCCGTCCACGAGCACCCCGGTGTTCATGCCGTTGTGGTGGATCACCAGGATCCGACCGTCGTCCTCGGCGACCGACGCGCCGAACCCGAACCGGCGGCGGAGGTCGAAGATCGAGATGACCTTGCCGCGCAGGTTGATCACGCCGAGGCAGTGGGACGGAGCGCCCGGCACCCTCGTCGGACGGGTGCGTCGGATGATGCTCTCGACGTTCTGGACCGGAACCGCGTACTCCTCGTCGGCCAGCTGGAAGGCAACGAGCTGGATCTGGTTGTAGTCCGTGGACATCGGTACCTCCGGTCGCTTCGGTGGTCCAGTCGGCACGCACCCATCGATCTCAAGGCTTCGCCGGCGACGTCAGGGCGACGACCGGATGCCCGTGAGGAGCAGGCGGACGAGCTCCTCGGTGTGGTCGATGAACCAGTCGACCATCGTCGGCAACGAGAGCACGATGGCCGTGCCGGTGAGCAGCCCGACCAGGAGCTTCAGCGGCAGGCCGACGAGGAAGATGTTCGCCTGGGGGAGCAGGCGGGCACCGACGCCCAGCACCAGCTCCGAGATGAACAACGCCGCGATCGCTGGCGCCGCGATCTGCAAGGCCCCAACCATCAACACGCCGATCTGGTCGATGACGACGTCCTCGAGGCGCGGACTGATCTCGATCGTGCCATCGAGGGGGAGGGCGCGCGTGGACGCCTCGAGCGATCGGATCAGCAGGTGGTCGCCACCGACGATCAAGAACACCATCACCGCGGTGAGGTCGAAGAGCCGGTCGTAGACGCTCGCCTGGGCGCCGGTGACCGGATCGAAGGTGGCACCGATGCCGAGACCGGCCAGGAGATCGGTGATGGCGCCGGCGGCGAAGAAGGCCTGGAAGGCGACGCCGGTGACGAATCCGATGATGAGCCCGATCGCGAGGTTGGCCACGGCCAGGGTGAGCAGCCCACCGAAGTCGGTCGCCGGCAGCGGCCTCGCGAGGGCGAGCGCCACCACGAGCACGAACGCGATGCGGCCCGGGAGCGGCATCCGACGGTTCAGGAACGGCGTCGAGGTCACGAAGGCCGCCACCCGCAGCAGGGCAGCGAGGTAGCCGAGCGTCCAACCGGTCGGCAACGTCAGATCGATCGGGATCACGGGGCGGCGCTCATGCCAGGTCGAAGCGGATCACGGGGCCGAGCTCACGTCAGACCAGCGTCGGGATCGAGCCCCACAGCTCGGTCACGTAGGCGGTGAGTCGTTCCAGCATCCATCCGCCCGCGAAGAGCAGCAGCAGCCCACCGGCGATGAGCTTCGGGACGAAGGTGAGCGTCGCCTCCTGGATCTGGGTGATGGTCTGGATGAGGCTGACGAGGATGCCGATGATCAGGCTCAACGCGAGCGCGGGGCCCGCGAGCCAGGCGGCGAGCGCGAGCGCATCCCTCGTGATGTCGATGACGGTGGCGTCGGACACGGCAGCCTCCAGCTAGGTCGTCATGCTGACGCTCTCGACGAGGGAGCCGATGATCAGCGACCACCCGTCGACGAGGATGAACAGCAGCAGCTTGATGGGCAGGGAGATGAAGACCGGCGGGAGCATCACCATGCCGAGCGACATCAGCACCGAGGCGATCACGAGGTCGATCACCAGGAACGGGATGAAGATGACAAAGCCGATCATGAAGGCGGTGCGAAGCTCCGACACGACGAACGCCGGTACCACGACGGTCCACGAGATGTCGTCGACGGTCTCGGGTCGCACCTCGGCGTCGCTCACGTCGAGGAAGAGCCGGAGGTCGTTGTCGTCGATCTGCGTCAGCATGAAGTCCCGCATCGGCTCGAAGCCGGCGGCCAACGCCTCGGTCTCGGACAGCTCGCCGTCGAGCATCGGCTGGAGGGCCTGCTCGTTCACCTCGCTCAGCACCGGTGCCATGACGAAGAAGGTGAGGAAGAGCGAGAGGCCGGCGAGCACCTGCGTCGGCGGGATCTGGGCGGCGCCGAGCGCCTGACGGGTCAGCGTCATCACGATGACGAAGCGCGTGAACGACGTCATCAGCAGCAGGATCGACGGCGCGACCGCCAGGATCGTCAGCAGCAGGATGATGGTGACCGACTGCGTGATCCCGTCGTCGTCCGACGTGATCGTGAGGTTCACCCCGGCCGGATCCTCCGGCGGGGTGAGATCGATCGGACCGACCTGCGGCGCGTCGGGTTCGTCGACGAAGGGGGCGTCCGGTGGGATGACCTGCGCCGAGGCGGCGGGTCCGACGAACAGGCCGGCGACGATCGCGAGCGCGACGATGCCGAGCAGGCGAACGGAGACGGTGAGCGGTCGACGCCGTGATCGATCAGTCACCGGGGCCACCGGGTCGAACCCTGCCGGGCGCCCTGAGCGTCATCCGACGCAGGCGCTCCAGCGGGCCGATCCCTGGCCCGTCACTCCGTCCGGTGGTGATGTCGACGAAGGCCAACGAGCCCGGTGCGGGCGGGTCGATGCCTCCGGCGGCGATGGTGCGATCCGGTGAGGGGGCCGGCTCTTCCTGGCCCCCGAGGCCGAGGGCGCGCACGTCCTCGGCCTCCAGCCGGTCGATGAGGGTGACGCCGTGCTCCGCTGCGCCGACCAGGTAGTGCCGATCGCCGAGCTCGACGAGCGCGACCGACGACCCGCGGGTGATCGGCACCCGGGCGACGATCCGCAGGCCGCTGCGGGAGCGACCACCCGATCGATCCGCCCAACGCTTCACCGCGAGGAGCGCGACGACGAGCACCGCGACCGAGACGACGAGCCGGATCAGCGCTCCGGTGGAGATGGCGTCCACGTCGTCGGCCGCTCAGCCGGCGCGCCGGCGCTCATCGGGCTGGAGCACGTCGCTGACGCGCACGCCGAGCTCGTCGTCGACCACGACGACGTCGCCGCGGGCGACCAGCGTGCCGTTCACGAGGATGTCGACCGGTGCACCGGCCGGACGGTCCAGCTCGACGACGGCGCCCTCGGTGAGCTCCAGGACGTCGCGGACCGGTAGACGGGTCCGACCGAGCTCGACGGTGATGCTGAGCACGACGTCGCTGAGCAGCGCGAGGTCAGCAGGTGATGCGGGCTGCGCGACCGAGGCCAGCTCGGGGTAGGACGCCGGCGACACCTGGACCGGTGGTGCCGCGGGAGCCGGCGGCGTCGGAGCGGGTGCCGGGGGCGGTGCTGCCGCGGGCTCGGGAGCCGGCGCGGGCGTCGGGGCCGGTTCCGGGGCCGGTTCCGGGGGCGGGGTGATCGCCTCGGCGGCGCGGTCGGCCGCAGCCTGGCCACTACCGCCGCCCATGCCCTGCATGACCCGATCGACGAGCTGCTGGGCGAAGTCGCCGGACAGGAGCCACGACAGCTGCCCGTGGAGTCGCTCACCGATCTTGACGTCGAACCGGACGCGCGCCTTGTCGGTGCCGATCGGACCGAGCGCCGAGATCGAGTCGAGGACCGTGAGCTGGGGCGGGGTGATGTCGACCAGCTCACCGAGCACGTCCGACAGCGCGATGGCCGAACCGGCCATCAGCTGGTTCATCGCCTCGCCGACCGCGGACAGGCCCATCTCGCCGAGGATGTCCTCGGGTGCCAGCTCCATCCCGGCGCACATGATCGAGACGATCACCTCGACGTCACTGGCCGGTAGGACGAACACGCTCTCACCGGAGACGGCGCCGACCATGGACAGCTCGATCAGGAGCGCCTGGCCGTCGGGCCACACGTCCTGCATGTCGCCGGGGAGGACCTCGGGAGCCGTGATGTCGACCCGTTCGCCGAGGAGCGCAGCGAGGTTGGTGGCCCCCGCTCCCATCATGATGTTGCCGACCTCGCCCAGCGTGTCGAGGGCCTCGTCGTTCATGTCCTCGATCACGAGCCACCACCGAAGTCAGCGATCTGGATGGCCAGACGGCGACCGCGACGTCCGATGCGGCCGCTGAGGACGGCCCGGTCGCCGATGACGCCGACCGCGGGCTCGTCGACGCGATGCTCCAGCCGGATCACGTCTCCGGGGCGCAGCTGGGCGATGTCGACCGCAGGCACCGGCGAGGTCCGCAACTGCACGGTGACGGGAACCTCGACGTCGGGCAGGATCTCGAGCAGCGGTCGGGGCCGGTCGGCCTCGTCGCCCTGGTCGCCGCCGTGGCTCCGCCAGACGTGGTTCTCGAGGTTGCTCATCGCCGGCGCGAGCGTGCTGAACGGGTAACAGATCGAGAGCAGCCCTTCGGTCCGCTGCGTGCTGTTGAGCGCCAGTTCGTAGGTCAGCATCAGCACCATCTCGTTCGGCGGGACGGCCTGGACGAACTGCGGGTTGAACTCGATGCCCTGGATCTCGGGGTGAACGTCGGCCAGCGGCTCGAGCGCGTCGTGCAAGGCCGACTGCATGATCTCCATCAGGTCGTGCAGGAGCGCGCCCTCGAGGTCGGTCGGGCGCCGCATCGGCACCGGTGCCCCGATGCCGCCGAGGAGCCGGTCGATCAGGGTGAGCCCCATCTGCGTCGACATCTCCATCACGACCAGGCCGGGCAGCGGGGCCACCGAGAACGTGGTGATCACCGACGGGGTCGGGATCGATCGCGTGTAGTCCTCGTAGGTGATCTGGTCGGTGGACACCGGCTCCATCGACACCACGGCCCGCAGCGATTGCGTGAGCAGGCCGGTGGCCCGGCGGACGAAGACCTCGTGCGCCGTCTCGAGGCTGCGGAGGTGCTCGCGCGCGAACTTGGACGGGCGTCGGAAGTCGAACGCGGTGAGCTGGTCCTCCTCGACGAGCGCGACCTCCTCACCGGAGTCGTTCATCGACGAGAGGAGTGCGTCGATCTCTGCCTGGCTGAGCTTGGCTCCCGCCATCGTCCCTGCGGCCCTCCGTCCGTTCTCGCAACGGAAGTCGGCCGCGGAGCGCGTGGGATTAGTACGGCGCCGTTCGGGTGTGCTGACGCCCCGGCCTCGGGACCGCGCTCACTGCACGATCATCTCGGTGAGCACGACCCGGATCACCAGCACTTGTTCGCCCTCGGTGTTGAAGATCTCGTTCGCCCGATCGGTCAGGCTGGTCCTCAACAGCTCGGGGCCTCGATCCCCCTTGAGCTGATCGGCGGTGAACGACGAGACCTCGTCGACGGCGGCGTCCAGCAGGATGGGCAGCCGGTTCTCGACGACGAGCGGGTCGGCCATCTCTTCGAGCACCACCGCCATCGAGACCAGCGCGAACCGGGGATCGTCGTCGGCGAGGCTCACCCGAACCTGACCGGCCTCCATCACCGTGCCTTCGACGGGCTCGGCGATGGTCGTCGGACCGGCCTCCGCCTCGGCGGGGTCGCCACCGCCGGCGAGGAACTGGGTGTAGACGACGATCGCGACGATCGCACCGATGGCGATCTTCTTGATGTCGAGGCCGCCCTTCTCGTCGTCCTCGGCGTCGTCGCCCTTTTTCTTCTTCTTGGCCATCGTCAGCTCCCGCCGCCGTCGTTTGGCAGCGCGTCCTCCGTCACCGGCCCTGTCGGCACCTCGACTCCCTGCGATGAGGTTTCGTCGTCGAACGGGAAGGGCGGCACGACGACGTCATCGCCGTCGGTCGGGCGTTCGTCGACGACCTCCGGCTCGACCGCCGGGGCATCACCGGGCTCATCGGGCACGAGGCTGTCCGGAGCGTCCTCCGGATCGCCGATCACGACCTCGGGCGGCTCCGCTTCCTCGGCCAGGTCCTCGGTGAACTGCTCGGACGAACCGGATCCGCCCGCAGCGACGACCAGCTCGACCCGACGATTGGCTGCGCGGCCCGCCTCGGTCGAGTTGTCGGCGATCGGGCGCCACTCGCCGTAGCCCGCAGGGATCAGCCGGTCGGCGGCGACGCCGTAGGTCCGCTCGAGCTCGGCCGAGACGGCGATCGCCCGGTCGGCCGAGAGGTTGCGGTTCGTGTACTCCAGGCTCGGGAACGGGATGTCATCGGTGTGGCCGTCCACGAACAAGGCGTTGGGGATGTCGACGATCTCGGGCGCGATGACGTCGAGCACGCCCTCCACGTCCTGGAGCTCGGCGCTGCCGCTGGCGAAGAGGACGTCGTCGGTGGCCACGGCGATGACCAGCCCGCGCTCGTCGAAGCGGAAGTTCACCTCGTCGCGGCGGCCTTCCGCCTCGAGCACGAGCTCCAGGCGGGCCTGCAGCTCCTCGAGCTCGGAGCGATCGAGGAACTCGTCCTCGGAGACACCCGGGCTGTCCTCACCGTCGGACTCCTCGCCATCTTCGTCGTCCGTGCCGTCGTCGGGTGAGTCCTCGCGGTCGTCGTCGACGATCTCGGTGGTCGAGTCCAGGAAGAGCGATCCGCCGGGGATGGGGATCGCGCTGCCGGCCTCGAGGTTGGCACCGAGGATGCTCTCGCCACCGTTCAGCACGCCGGACTGCAGGGTCGAGTTGCCGAAGTTCTCCTCGAGGCCCTTGAGCAGGACGATGAACTTGGCCTCGTCGACCGTCGACATGGCGAACAGCAGCACGAAGAACGCCATGAGCAACGTCACCATGTCGGCGTACGTGGTCATGAAGTTGTCTTCTTCGAGCTCCGGGCACTTGTGCTTGCGGGCCATCGCTGCGCCGCTCCCGGATCAGGCGGCCTCGCCCATGCGCGCCTTGGCACCGACGCGTTGGGCGGGCTCGAGCCGAGCTTCGAGCTTCTCCACGAGCAGCCGAGGGCTCGCGCCCTCGCGGACCGCCATGATCCCCTCGATGGTCAGCTCGCGGGTCGCGACCTCCATGGCGTGGAGCCGCTTCAGCTTCATGGCGATCGGGTTGAAGATCGCGTTCGAGAAGAACGAGCCGTAGAGCGTGGTGAGCAGCGCGAGGGCCATGCCACTACCGAGCGACTCGGGGTCCGACAGGTTGCCGAGCATGTTGATGAGGCCGATCACGGTGCCGATGAGCCCCATCACCGGCGCGTACTGGGCGAGCTTGGCGAACAGGTCGATCACGAGGTTGTGACGGGCCTCCATGGACTCGAGCTCGGTCTCCATGACGTCGCGCACGACATCGCCCTCGACGCCGTCGACGACCATCTGCAGGCCGGCCTTCATGAAGGCGTCGTCCACGGTGCCGAGGCCCTGCTCGAGGGCGAGGATGCCCTCGCGGCGGGCCGCTTCGGCGAAGTTCATGAGCTGGGTCACGACCTCGTCCGGCTCGGGCGGCGACCCGGTGAACGCGATGATGAGGCCCTTGGGCAGCTTGGCGGCGTCCGGGATCCGGAAGCCGGCCAGCGCACCGCCCAGAGCTCCGAAGAGCACCATGACCAGCGACGACGGCCCGATGAGTCCGCCGAAGCTGTTCCCGTCCATGATCGTCGAGGCGACGATCGCGACGAGGATGAGGCCGAGGCCGACCAGGGTCAACGGATCCATGGATCAGTCCTCCTGGGCGATCGGGAGGACGACGAGGTCGGCGGTGTGACCGGCCAGCTCGCGCAGCTCGTCGGTGGCGACGATCACCGAGGCCCGGTACCGACGAGCGGCGTCGACCACCTCGTCAGGGGCCTCGGAGACGACGATCTTGCGACCGTCGGCGAGGCTGATGACGGTGTCGGGAGTGGCCTCGATGGTCTCGATGAGATCGCTGTTGACGAACAGCGGCTCACCCTTGAGTCGATGAACGAGGATCACGGCGCACCTCCATGTGCCCTGCGGATCGGAATTCGGTGCTCCCGGCGCGTCCTGCACCGGCATCGAGCTGTGTCCCTCCTGTCGGTTCGCGAGCGCTTCGCCTAAGCGGCTCTGCAGCGTGTCCGTCGTCCCTCGGGGAGGAACACGGCCCGGGTGGGGCTCCGGGGCCCCGCCCGGGAACGAACACGGCCCGGCCGCAGCCCGCCAGGGCGAGGACACCGGGAGGAGGGTGGGGCTCCGGGGCCCCGCCCGGGAATGAACACGGCCCGGCCGCAGCCGCTCCAGCGGCGAGGACACCGGGAGGAGGCGTGGGCTCCGGGACCCACGCCGGGCACGAACTGGGAACGCGAAGGAGGCCCGGGCCGCCCCCCAGCGCCCGGGCCTCCATCCACGGTGAGCAGCGCGCTCAGCGCATCAGCTCATCGCTTCAGGTTCACCAGCTCCGAGAGCATCTCGTCGGAGGTGGTGATGACCCGTGAGTTCGCCTGGAAGCCACGCTGGGCGATGATCAGGTTGGTGAACTCGCGAGCGAGGTCGACGTTCGACATCTCCAGGGTGCCGGCCGAGAGCAGACCACGGTTGCCGGAACCGGGGGCGCCGACCAGCGGTTCGCCGGAGTTGGTCGTCTGGATGAAGTTCGAGTCGCCCTGACGCTGCAGACCGGCCGGGTTGTTGAACGATGCAGTCGCGATCCGACCGAGGACCTTGCTCTCGCCGTTGGAGAACTGGCCGAAGATCGAACCGTCGTCGGCGATGGCGAAGTCTCGGAGGAAGCCGATGGCCTGGCCGTCCTGGGAGACGGCCTCCAGCGTGGTGGAGCCGCCGAACTGGACCGTCGAGGACGGGCCGTTGAGGACGACGTTGAACGCCATGGCCGCGGCACCCGGCGGGGTGAAGCCGCTGAAGGCCATGGTCGTCGGCGCGGCCAGCGTTCCGTCGGTGTTGAAGGTGAGCGTTGCCGGGGTCAGCGTGTAGGTCGTCCCGTCGATGCCAGCTGCAGCGGACCACGTGTTGGCCGCGGTCTTCTGCAGCGTGAACACGACCTCGTGGGCGTTGCCGATCGAGTCGAACACGTTGATCGACGTGGTGGTCGTGGCCCCGACCACGGCGTCGGCGTCGAGGTTGCCGCCGAGGTCGACCTGAGAGGTCACGATCGGGTCGATCACCTGGCCGATGGGCAGGCGGATGTCGTCGACCGGGGCGGCGGGGTCGATCGCGCCCGCGGCGTCGGCGGTCCACCCCTGCACGGTCAGACCCTGACTGGTGACCAGGTTGCCGATCTCGTCGAAGCCGAACGACCCGTTGCGGGTGAAGAACTCCGTGTCTCCGGAGTTCACGATGAAGAAGCCCGACCCCTGGATCGCGAGATCGGTGGTCCGACCGGTCACCTGGGAAGCGCCCTGGGTGAAGATGCCCTCCACACCGGCGACCTTCACACCGAGGCCGATCTGGATCGGGTTGATACCGCCTCGTTCGTCGGTGGCACCGGCCGGGCCGCGAAGGATCTGGGACAGCGTCTCGGTGAACGTCACCTGCGAGGCCTTGAAACCCGGAGTGTTGACGTTGGAGATGTTGTTGCCGACCACGTCCATCATCGTCTGATGGGAGCGCAGGCCGGAGACGCCGGAGAACATCGAGCGCATCATGAGGTGGTGGATCCTTCCGTGGTGGCGCCGGTGTCGGTGCCGGTGGATGAGGTCGGGTCGTCGCCGGGGGTGAGGTCGACGGCGAGCACGTCGCGGACGTCGACCTCGGTGCCGCCGGCGAGGCGGAGCACGGGGCCGGTCGGTGTGGCGGTGACGCCGACGACCTGACCGGTGATGGCGCCGAGGTTCGCGTCCTCGGCGGTGACCTGCGAGCCGATCATCGCGGCCGCGGTCTGGAACTGGGAGAAGCCGAGGAGCTGGGTCTGGAGCTCGTTGAGCTTCTGGACGGCCTCGACGTTGGCGAACTGAGAGGTCTGCTCGAGCATCGACGAGGGGTCGGTCGGCGCGAGCGGATCCTGGTACTGGAGCTGCGCGATCAGCAGCTGCAGGAAGGCGTCACCGCCGAGTCCGTCGAAGAGCGCGGACTCGCTCGCCGTCTCGGTGAGGGCGGGATCGACGGCGTTGATCATCGTTCGTCCCCCCGGGTGCGTGCTGGTGTCGACGACGGCATCACAGGCGAACTCCTCGTTCGGCATCGGCGGGTTGACGGGGGGACATCGAGGGGCGCAGCACCCGACCGGAGTCGAGTGGCACCCAGGTCGGCTCGGTCTGCTCGTGGTCGGGGCGACGACGACCGCCGCTCTCCTGATGCAGGTCGAGCCCACGGTCGGCCAGCGAGCGCTCCATCTCGCGTTCGAGGAGACGTCGCTGGTCCTGGGGCAGATCATCGAGGAAGCGGAGGCGGACCGCCCCGCCCTCCATCGAGACCTGGACCCTGACACCATCGAGCTCGCTCAGCTCGATGGTCATGGAGCGGGCGGGGGTCTGCCGGTTGATCTCCTCGACGACCTCCATGATCCGCTGCACGGTCGACGCCATCGTGGTGGGCGTCGGTGCGGCGGGGGCGTGCGGACTCGACGCCGCGTTGCCCGCCGGCGCGGTCGCAGCGACGCCGGTCTCCACGCGAGGTCCGTTGGCCGCAGCCTGATCGGCGTTGGCTGCCTGGGTGGGCGCCGGAACCGGCGCGGGCGCCGGTGCGCCGTCGTCGACCGGCGGACCGGCGGCATCGTCGCCGGACGGCCGCTCACCAGCGGTGTGGTCGGGGGTGGTCTCGGTACCGGTGCCGGGGTCACCCGCCTGCGGGTCGTCGCCGACGGGCGAGCCGGCGTCCTCGGCTGCGCTGCTCTCGGCAGCGTCCTCGTTGGCGGCGTCGACCGGCCCGGCGTCGACGTCGGCACCGATGCTCACCTCTGCCGGCGTCTCGGGGGTCTCGGCGGTCTCACCGACGAGCTCCTCGGCCGTGGAGGTCGGCGGGGCCTCGGTCGACTCGGTCGGGATCTCGGTCGCCGTCGGCTGCTCCCCCGCGAGAACCTCAGCGGCCTCGCCGAGCTCGGCACCGACCTCGGGCGCAGGAGCGGCCGGCGCCACCGCACCGTCCTCCGTCGTGACGGCCGCGACGTCGCCCGTCGCCTCGGCGGCCGTCGGGGTGGTCGCGACCGGACCCTGGGCCAGTCCGAGCAGAGCGGCGAGATCGTCCTCACCGGTCTCGCTCGGCGCCGCTCCGTCTCCGAGATCGGCCGCTCGCGCGCCTCCAAGGTCCACGGCGGCGGCCTGTTCGGAGTCGGTGCTGCTGTGATCGAGGTCGGTGGTGCGCTCCTCCTCGGCAACCGCATCGATCGGACGCTCGGCATCGACCTCGTCGGTCGGCTCGGCGCGCTCGGCCGACTCAGCCCGCGCATCGGTGTCGGGGCGATCGGCCGACTCGACCCGATCGTCGGTGTCGGGGCGGTCCGGACGCTCCGGTCGAGACGGGGTCTCGGAGCGGTGGGCGCCGTCGTCGCCATCGCGCCGCTGGGTTCGTCGGCCGGCGCCACGTTCGGCACGGTCGAGCGTGCGCTCGAACGAGCGGCGCTCGGGCACGACCACCCGTGCCTCGCTGGGCGTCGGCGCGAACATGGGGACGATCGGTGCGGTCATCAGGACCCCCGGAGTCGGACGTAGCGGTCGAGGACGACCTGGACGTAGGCCTGGGTCTCGGCGATCGCGGGAACGCCACCGGCCTGTGAGACCCGGCCGGGACCGGCGTTGTAGGCGGCGAGGCCGAGCTCGAAGGTGCCGAAGCGACCCAGCTGCTGGCTGAGGTAGCGCGCACCACCGTCGAGGTTCTGCAGTGGGTCCCGCGGATCGACGCCGAGCTCGTCGGCGGTGCCCGGCATGAGCTGGGCGAGGCCGATCGCACCGGCCGACGACACGGCCTCGGGGTCGAAGGCGGACTCCGACCAGACCAGGGCGGCGAACAGCTCCGGCTCGACACCGTGGCGCTGAGCGGCGGCGGTGATCTCCTCGGCCCACGCCTGACCCCGCTCCGGCAGGCGCGACACCCACTCCCCCGTCTCGAGGTCGTCGGCGCTCGTGGACGGATCGACCGATTCGGTCGCTTCACCCGAGATCGATCCACCGACCGACGGGTCGGCGTCGGTGTCGGTGCTCGTCTGACCCAGCGACTCGAGCACGGCGTCGAGGCCGATCCGCCGCGCCTCGAGCGCGAGCGGATCCGACGGGATGTCGAGGCGGGGCCCGCCCATGGGTGCGTCGGCGAGCATCTGCTCGAACGACACGCCGCCGTTGAGGATCGTCCGGCCGAGGTCGACGCTGGCCCGGATCTGATCGATGCGGTCGATGGCGCTCACTCCGCAGCCTCCTCACCCTGCTGGCGGTGGGCCCGCAGCAGCATCACCAGTTCGTCGAGCGACTTGTGGCTCGCCCGCAACGCCACTGCGGCGGCGTCGGCCCGGCGACGGTCACTCAGCCGTTCAGCGGTCTTGCGACCGGCGGACGCCGACGACCAGCGCTGGGTCGCGGCGTCGAGCTCGTCGACCGCCTTGCGAACCTCCTCACGGGCCAGCTCGACCATCTCCACCGAGCGGACGCCGCTCAGCTGCAACGCCCGGAGTCGGGCGGCCTCCATGGCCTGGAGCTCGGGGGCCCGCTGCTCCTCCACCGCCGCGCGGCGGCGTTGCAGTTCGGCGCGCGCCGCCTCGACCTTGCGCCGGTGCTCGGCGACCTCGGCCTCGGCCTGCTGCTCGCGGATCTTGCGGAGTCGGAGGACCGACTTCAGTGCGTCACGCCGCGCCATCGAGGCCCTCCGGCGCGAGTCGATCGGCCAGGACGGCCAGCTGACGGAAGGTCTCCTCGAAGTCCGGCCGC
The DNA here is from genome assembly GCA_039185015.1 of Actinomycetota bacterium. Classification (GTDB taxonomy): domain Bacteria; phylum Actinomycetota; class Acidimicrobiia; order Acidimicrobiales; family Poriferisodalaceae; genus JBCBSZ01. The sequence goes on along the minus strand of JBCDAU010000014.1, from coordinate 75,636 downwards.
TCCTCGACGCCCTGCTTGAGGAACGAGATCACGTCGTCGCGGGCGGCCAGGGCCCGGTCGGCGACGGGGTTCGTGCCCGGGACGTAGGCGCCGACCTCGACCAGGTCGCGCACCTCCTCGAGCGCCGCCAGGGCGGCGCGGATCGTGATCGTCAGGTCTCGGACCTCCGCCGGCAGCACCTTGGCCTGGAGTCGGCTGAGCGAGGCGAGCGGGTCGATGGCCGGGTACCGACCCTCGGTCGCCAGCCGCCGGTCGAGCACGATGTGACCGTCGAGGATGCCGCGGGCCGCGTCCGCGATGGGGTCGTTCATGTCGTCGCCGTCGACCAGCACGGTGTAGAAGCCCGTCACCGTGCCCCGCTCGCGCGGGCCGGTTCGCTCGAGCAGGTTGGGCAGCATCGAGAACACCGACGGCGTGTAGCCACGAGCGGTCGGCGGCTCGCCGGCGGCGAGGCCGACGTCGCGCTGCGCCATGGCCATCCGGGTGAGCGAGTCGAACAGGAGCAGGACGTCGTTGCCCTCATCGGCGAACCACTCGGCGATGCGGGTGGCGACCTCGCCGGCGCGCAAGCGGACCAACGGCGGCTGATCGGACGTGGCGACGATCACCACCGACCGGGCGAGCGCCTCGGGGCCGAGCTCGTCCTCCACGAACTCCCTGACCTCACGGCCCCGCTCCCCGATCAGCGCGACGACGGTGACATCGGCAGCGGTGCCGGCCGCCATCATCCCGAGCAGCGTCGACTTGCCGACACCACTGCCCCCGAACAGCCCCAGGCGCTGGCCCCGGGCGGCGGTGCACAGCGAGTCGAGCACACGCACACCCATCGGCAACGGTTCGGTGATGCGACGTCGAGCGAGCGGCTGCGGCACGGGGTTGGTCAGGGGAACCCGACGACCGCTGACCGGACCGCGGCCGTCGAGGGGCGCTCCGGTCGCGTCGATCACGCGACCGAGCAGCTCCCCGGAGACGACGACACCGTGGCCGTCCGGCCGAGCGACGACACGATCACCCTTGCCAATGCCCTCGGTCGGACCGAGCACGAGCGCACGAGCGCCTCGGGCATCGATCCCGACGACCGCGCCGGGTCGGACCTCTGACCCCACGTGGATGTCGATCTGCTCGCCGACCCGCAGGCGCAAGCCCCGCAGCTCGATCTCGTGACCGACGACGCGAGCCACGCGGCCCTCGATCCGGCATCCGGACTCGGACGCGAGTCGGGTCGCCCGATCGTCGAGATGGGGCATCGGCGAACGGGGTGCCCGCGTCGAGGTGCGGCGACGGCGGCGGACGGCGGGCGGCGCGAGCGGCTCGACGGGCGCGGGCAGAGCAGCGGACTGCGCGCCCGCGATGAGCGCATCGATCTCCTCCTGGGTGAGCTTCGCGCCGGCGCCGGCCACGTCAGTCCTCGTCGTCCTCTGCGGGCGCGTCGGAGGGCGCGTCGTCGCTCGTCGCGTCGCCGCCACCAGCCATCTTGGCGATCAGCGCGTCGATGTCAGCCTGGGACATGATCTCTTCGGGCATCTGCTCACACCTGGAGGTTGATGATCTGCTGATAGGCGTCGAGCGCCCGATCGCGGACGGCGACCATGAGCTGCACCGACAGCCCCGCCTCGGTCGTGGCGACCGTGACGTCCTGGATGTCGACGTTGGGATCGCCGACCGCGAACCGCTGCGCGAGCGCGTCGGCGTTCCGTTCGGAGCTCGCGACCGCTTCGATGCCGTCGTTGAGCATCTCGCCGAACCCCGCCGCGGCCTGACCCGACCCCGCCGCGGCGCCGTTGGCGCCGGCTGCGCCGGCGATGCCGTCGCCGACACCTTCGGCTCGCGGGGGCCGCGGTGGACGGACCCCACCGATCCCTGCACCTGAGATACCACCGACGTCCATCGTGTCCTGCTCCTCGATCCTCAGCGGCGTCCGATGGACAGCGCTGACTCGTACGCCTCGCGCGCTGCCGTGATGACCCGCGTGTTCGCCTGGAAATGCCGGCTGGCGATGATCAGGTCCGTCATCTGACCGGAGAGGTCGACGAGCGGGCCCTGGACGATCCCGTCCTCGTCGGCGAGGGGGTGCTCGGGGTCGAACACCACCGGTGCCTCACCCTCGGCTCGCACGATCGACCGCAGCTGCACGCCGCGGGGATCGGTGCCGCCCCCGTTCTCCTGGAAGACGACGAAGCGAGCCCGGAAGGGTTCCTCGTCGGTGGAGGTGTAGGTGTTCAGGTTGGCGATGTTGTGCGACAGGGTGTCGATCCAACGTTGGGACACGCTGACCCCGGACGCACCGTTGTGCATGGCGGCGAACGGCCCGCTCATCAGCGACCACCGATCGCACGGCGGTAGACGTCGACCTTGTAGTTGTAGGACGCGATCACGGTGTCGAAGCGGACCTGGTCCTCCAGCAGGGCGACCATCTCGTTCTCGAGCTCGACGGTGTTGCCGTGCACGTCGGGCAGCGTGTTGCGCAGGGTGACCGGTCGGACGATCTGTCGATCGAGCTCGTCGTTCGCGATCGCCCGCTCGAGCTGGGCCTCGAAGGGCACGTCGCGGGCCTGGTACTCCGGCGTCTCCGCGTTCGCGATGTTGTGGGCCCGGACCTCGGCACGCTCGTTGAGCCCGCCCATGGCCTGGTACATGACCTTCATCGTGTTGTCGGCGATGCCCATGCGACCTCCCGTGGACGGGGAGGCGCGCGGCGGACCAGGGGGCCGCCATCCATGGGCCTCCGACGTCCATCCGTGGTTCGTGATGTCACACGGTGGGTCGACCGGGGCCGGGGGTGGTCAAGGAGTGAGCTGGGACACCGAGTCGCGTTGCGACCCGGGAGCGGTCACGACGTGAGCTCGGTGGCCTCGTCGTCCTCGGTATCGGCGCCGTCGGTCGGGCGCCGTTGGAGCCAGACCAGCGCCACCAGCCCACTGGCCATGACGAGGAGGCTCACCCAGACGTTGACCCGCTGGCCGAGCACCTCCGACGCCGGATCGATACGGACGAGCTCGATCCAGAGCCGGCCGATCGTGTAGCCCACGACGTAGAGCGCGATGGTCGAGCCGGGCTTGCGGCCGGGCCACACCCGCGGGAGCACGAAGATCAGCAGGGCGGCGAGACCGAGGTTCCAGATCGCCTCGTAGAGGAAGGTCGGATGGAAGGTCTCGACGTCGGCGAACTCTGCCGGCCGGTTCTCGGGGTCGATCTCGAGCCCCCACGGCAGGTCGGTCGGCCGGCCGAAGAGCTCCTGGTTGAACCAGTTGCCGAAGCGACCGATCGCCTGAGCGACGAGCAGAGCCGGTGCGATCGTGTCCGCGAGATCGAGCAACGGCAGGCCCATCCGCCTCGCGGCGATCATGGCGCCGAGCGCGCCACCGCCGATGGCTCCCCAGATCCCCAGGCCGCCGGACCAGATCTCGAGCGCCTCGATCCAGTTCCCCCGGTACTTCTCGTTGTCGGTGATCACGTGGTAGAGCCGGCCGCCGATCACGCCGAACGGGACGGCCCACATCGCGATCGACGTGATGTCGTCGGGGGAGTGGCCGCGGGCGGCCCAACGGCGCTGGGAGATGAGGACCGCGGCGACGATGCCCACGGCGATGAGCGCGCCGTAGATCCGGAGGGTCAGCGGCCCCAACTCGAGGGCATTGGTGGCCGGGCTGGGGATCGATGCGAGCAGCACGAGGTTCCAACCCTACGACACCCGGACTTCGTTCCCTGCGGGCACGACACGACCGTGGGCCGACGACACGACCGCCCGGCCCTACGATCGGTCCCGTGAGCCCGGACGCCGATCGATCAGCCGCCCTGTCGGCCGACGAGGAGCCGGTTCGGATGCCGGTCGAGATCGGACCGGCGCCGGACCCCGATCCGACCCGTCGATGGGCGGTCACGGTGATCCTCGCCCTCGTGGCTGCCGTCGTGGTCCTGCGGCGGATCCTGCGGTGATCGACGGGTGAGCACCAGCGATGATCAGCTCACCGTCGTCGGCCTGACCGCCGCGGAGGTCGCCGAGCGCGAGCACGACGGGCGGGTCAACGCCGTCCCGGCGGCTCCGACGCGCACGCTCAGCCAGATCGTCCGGGCCAACGTGTTGACGCCGGTCAACGCCATCATCGGCGTCCTCTTCGTCCTGATCATGGTCGCCACGCCGGGCGCCGACGCCCTGTTCGCCGGGGTCGTGGTGTCCAACTCGGTGCTCGGCATCGTTCAGGAACTGCGGGCGAAGCGCACCCTCGACCAGCTCGCCGTGCTCGCAGCGCCGCGGGCACGGGTCCGGCGGGACGGCGAGGTCGTCGAGCTCGCGGTCGGCGAGGTCGTCGCCGATGACGTTCTCGTCCTGGAGCCCGGCGACCAGGTCGTCGTGGACGCGGAGGTCCTGGGCGGCCGCGGCCTCGAGCTCGACGAGTCGATGCTCACCGGCGAATCCGACCCGGTCGACAAGGTGGTGGGCGACGAGGTCCTCTCCGGGAGCTTCGTCGTGGCCGGCTCAGGGGTCGCCCGAGCGATCCGGATCGGCGATCAGGCGTACGCCGCTGCGCTGGCCGAGGAGGCGCGCCGGTTCAAGCTCGTGAACAGCGAGCTCAAGCGGGGCATCAACCTGATCCTGCGGTGGCTCACCTGGATCATCCCGCCGGTGTCGATCCTGCTCGCCTGGTCGCTGTGGCAGGTCGAGCCGTGGCGAGAGGCCGTGCGCGGCACCGTTGCGGCCGCCGTGGCGATGGTCCCCGACGGCCTGGTCCTGCTCACGAGCGTCTCCATGATCGTCGGCGTCCTCGCACTCGCCCGACGCCAGGCCCTTGCCCGGGAGCTCGCGTCGGTCGAGCTGCTCGCTCGCGTCGACGTGCTCTGCCTCGACAAGACGGGCACGATCACCACCGGTCGCATCGCGTTCGCCGAGCTCGAACCGGTGGGCGACGGGACCACGAAGGATGCCCAGCGGACCTTGGCGGCCCTCGCCGCTGCCGACCCGGCACCCAACGCGACGCTCCGGGCGATCGGTGACGCCATGGGCGAGGCTCCGCCGTGGACGGTGACCGACGGCGTGCCCTTCTCCTCGGCGCGCAAGTGGGCGGCGACGTCGTTCGACGCCGAGGGTCGCGACGAGACCTACCTCCTGGGCGCGCCCGAGATGCTCCTCGGTGACGACGACCCTCTCCGTGACCGGGTCGCCGAGCGCGCTCGGTCGGGTCAGCGGGTGATCCTGCTCGCCCGCTCCCCCGTCCCGGTCGTCGACGAGCGACGTCCCGACGAGCTCGAACCGTGCGCCTTCGTCCTCCTCGAGGACGAGGTCCGACCGGACGCGCCCGAGATCCTCGGCTACCTCCGGGACCAGGGCATCACGCTCAAGGTCATCTCGGGTGATCACCCCTCGACGGTGGCGGCCGTCGCTCGCCGGGCGGGGATCGAACCGGGTGCCGAGCGGGACGCCCGTGACCTCGGTGCCGACGACGCCGCCATCCGCGCCGCGGTCGACGAGACCACGGTGTTCGGTCGCGTCACGCCCCATCAGAAGCGGGCGATGGTCGGGGCCCTGCAGGACGGCAATCACGTCGTCGCCATGACCGGCGATGGCGTCAACGACGTGCTCGCGCTGAAGGACGCCGACATGGGCATCGCCATGGGATCGGGCAGCGCCGCCAGCCGCGCCGTCGCCCAGCTCGTGCTGCTCGACGACGCCTTCGGCACGTTCCCTCGGGCGCTCGCCGAAGGTCGCCGGGTCATCAACAACATCGAACGGGTGGCGAACCTGTTCATCGTCAAGGCGACCTACGCCGTGCTGCTGGCGGCCATCGTCGGCCTGGCCCAGGTGCCGTTCCCGTTCCTGCCCCGCCACCTGACCCTCGTCGGCACGATCTCGATCGGCGTGCCCGGCTTCGTGCTGGCGCTCTACCCGTCGGATCGGCGTGCCCGGCCCGGCTTCATCGACCGGGCGCTGCGCTACTCCCTACCCGCAGGGATGGTCGCGGCCGTCGTGACCTATGTGGTCTACGAGATCCTCCGGCGCCGCGACGACGTCAGCCTCGACGAGGCGCGGACGGCCGCGACGCTGGTGCTCCTGTCGATCGGACTCGTGGTGCTCGCCCAACTCGCCCGACCGCTGGTGCCGACGAAACTCGCGCTCATCGCCGCCATGGCAGCCTCGTACGTCATCGCACTCAACGTCGGGCCGATCGCCGAGTACTTCCAGCTCTTCATGCCACCGACCGACACGTGGCCGATCCTCGCCGGCGGCGTCGCCGTCGCCACGTCGGTCCTCGTGGTCGGTCCCCTCCTCGTACCGCGCTGGCGCGCCGTCGTCCGCGACGAGCCGCTCGACTGAGGCGCTCGGGCTCCGGGGTCCCCGCCCGGGCACGAGCACGGCCCGAGCCACAGCCCGTCAGGGCAAGGACATCGGGAGGAGGACGGGGCTCCGGGGTCCCCGCCCGGGCACGAGCACGGCCCGAGCCGCAGCCCGTCAGGGCGAGGACATCGGGAGGAGGGCGGGGCTCCGGGGTCCCCGCCTGGGCACGAGCACGGTTTGTCTCAAGCGACGCGCAACCCGCGACGATCCCCCGAGCATGATCGGAGAGGACACGGCGGGGGCGCTGTTGGCGGTGCTCGATGACGAGCGAGATCAGATCGACGACCTGCACTACCACGTGGTGGCGCTGCACCGACTCGTGGAGGCCGGGGACCTGGAGTTGCTGGACCGAGCCAACGCTGAGGTGGCACTCGCACTCGACCGCATCCGCGAGACCGAGCTGCTCCGAGGTGTCCTCGTGGCGGCTCTGCTCCACGAGCACGGCCGCGAGGACCTCGTCGGCACGCTCGCTGACGTGCTCGCCGTGGTCGCCGACGGCGATCGGCCCCACCTGATCGAGGTGACCGACCACCTCGCGCGACGCACCGAGGAGATCGAACGGCTCGCCGCACGGACGAACCGCCGTGCCGACGTCGCCGCCGACGAGCTCGAGGACTGGGGTGCCGTGCTGGGAGCGCCGTCACCGTGATCGACCGGATCGTCCTCGTCGACGAGGATCGCCGCCGACATCACGTCCTGGCGTTGGCCCACTCCGCCGCGATCGCGGAGCTCGTCGGTGACTGGACGGCGAATCGACGGGACACGGCGCGAGCGAGGACCTCCCCTGAGGTCCTGCTCGCGCCGTGCCGTCTCACGTCGCTGCGCGACTTCCTCGACCGCTCGGTCATCGGGTCATCGTCGACCCGCCCTGACCGACCCACCCGCTGACCCGAGCGGTCAGGACGCCGAAGCGCCGCCGGAGTCGAGCACGCTGACGTAGTCCGGGCGAAGATCGATGGACGTGCGCTCCTCGATCCGCTGCTGCCAACCCGAGCGGTCGGCGATCGCATCGGCGTAGGCCGCCTTGCGGCGGTTGACCCGGCCCTTCACGGCGGACGGATCACGTCGCTCGCCGTCGTACTGCGCCTCGATGCCTTCCTTCAGCATCTGCAGCGACTCGGAGCGGAGCTGGGAGATCCGGGACTCGGTGACCCCGAGGAAGCTGGCCAGCTCGAGGCTGGTACGACCCTCGAGGAAGTAGCCGACCACCACGAGGCGATGGCGCTCGGGCAGCAGGTCGAGGGCGTCGCGGAGGTAGCCGTGCAGCTCGCGATGAGCGAGCTCCTCGGCGGGCTCCATGTCGTCAGGGTCGGTGAGGACGTCCACGAGGGTGAGCTCCTCGTCGTCCTCGGGAGCCACGTAGTGGTCGAGGGCAAGGACCACGGAGCGGTACACCCGGTGACGGAGCTCGGCGAGGCGCTCGTCGTCGACGCCGAGCTGCTCGGCGATCTCGGTGTCGTTCGGCCGGCGGCCCAGGTTGTTCGCCAGTTCCTGCTCGGTCTGTTCGAGCTGGCGGGCGACGGTGCGGACCGATCGAGGCGCCCAGTCCCCGGCGCGGACGGCGTCGAGGATCGAGCCCCGGATCCGTCGCGCGGCGAACCGCTCGAAGGGCACGCCGCGGTCAGCCTCGAATCGCTGCGCGGCCTCGACGAGTCCGAGCGCGCCGGCATCGGCCAGCTCGGATCGATCGACGTGTCGGGGAAAGTGCACCGACACCTGGAACACGACGTGCTTCACCAGGTCGAGATGCTTCTCGACGAGGCGCGTGACGTCGGCCTCACTGTTCTGGCCCATGCTCAGAGCTCCCTCTCGTTCGCTTGGGTCTGTGTGTTGTCGGATCCCCATCCGTAGGGATCGCTGTCGGTCCCGTCGGCACGCATAGCCGAGAGGTTGAGGGCTTCGCGCCAAGGAATGCGCGGCGGACCGACAACGGACGCGCATCTCGCTCGTCGGCTTGACCTCGGCGCAGGCCGCACAGACCGACGCGCGGGTCACGCTCCAGATCGGCCGGCGCTGGAGGATCGCGCCAGGCAGCTCGAGCTGCGGACCCGGCGTCTCAGCTCATCGGAGGCGGGACCCCCCGCTCGTCACTCCTGGGTGGCGGTGACGCGGTCGACGAAACCGTCGATCGTCGCCAGACGACTGAAGTAGCCACGCGGTGACACGAGCCCAGTCATGAGGTGCACGTTGTCGAACTCGACCGCCGGGAGCGTGTCCCACAGCGGAGTGTCCGTGAACGACCGGTAGTCGTCGGGTATCCCCTCGGCGGCGGTGTAGCCGTTCGGGAACACCACGAGGTGCTCCGCCTGCAGCTGGTCCAGGAGCTCGCTGTTGACGGGCCACTGTCCCATCTCCAGGCTCTCCGAACCGACGCTGAAGTTCTCCACCAGGGTCGGTCCCAGCTCCAGGCCGAGCTCGTCGTACAGCCAGCTCACGTCGAGGTTGGCCTGCGCACGGTCGACGCCGATGCGCGGGCTGTAGACGAACGCGTCAGGACCGAAGAACACGAGATTGGAGACGGAGTCCTCCCCGAAGACCGCTTGCGCCTGTTCGCGCGCCGGCGTGACCTGTTCGACGTACTCGACGATCGCGGCTTCGGCCTCGGCCCGGCGGCCGAACAGATCGCCCATGATGCGCAGTCGTTCGTCGAGGTAGCCGTAGACCCCGAACTCCAGCGGCACCGTCGGAGCGATCTGGCTGAGCAAATCGTAGGTGTCGGCGTCGAACACGAACATCACGATCACGTCGGGATCGAGCGCTGCGATCGCCTCGAAGTCGAGCCCGTCGGTGGAAACGACCGACACCGTCTCCGGCGTCTGCGAAGCGACGAAGTCCGGCAGCTCGCGGTCCGCTGAGTTGGTCGTGTACCCGACCGGTTCCACACCGATGGCGATCAGCTCCTCGACGTTGAAGAGGTCTGCGAGCACGCGATCGGCGTCGGCCGGGATCACCGTCTCGCCGAACTGATGGGCGACGACGACGGAGCCGTCATCGCGGTCGACGATGTTGAGGGGCCGCTCGAAGATCCCGATGCCGGGCAACCCGGCCTCGGTCACCTCTGCGCCCCAGTCGTCCGGGAAGCCCAACCCGACCATGGCGTCGTCCCCCTCGTCGGCTGCTGTCGTCTGCGGCGTGGTCTCGTCGGAGGTGTCTTCGGATCCCCGTGCGGCCAGCGTGGACGTCGACTCGCTGTGGTCGTCGGCACTCCCGCATGCCGCCAACACGAGTGCTGCCGCGATCACCGCCGACGTCACTGCCGAGTTCCTGATCATCTGCCCGTCTCCCTGTGAAGCAGCCCCGACGAGATGCGTGAGGGAAGCGTACGAAGGGTCGTTGAGCGGCATCGGCCAACCTGTGCGCGTCGGAGGCCAATCCGGAGGGGTCGTTGGCGTGAGCGTCGGTGCAGTGAGCTCGGACGGCGCACGACCGACGGCGGCGCGGAACGCCCGTGAGAAGCCCTGATGCGATTGGTAGCCACTCCGGCGGGCGACCTCTCCTGCCGGAATCCCCTCCTGGAGCCATCGCATGGCGCACTGCAGACGGACGCGACTTCGCCACGCGGTGAAGGGAACTCCGGTCTCGGTGGAGAAGAGGCGCCGAAGTGTGCGTTCGCTCGTCCCGACGTCGCGTGCCCACTCGGAGAGGTCTCGGGGATCGGCGGGGTCGGAGATCAGCGCCTCGGCGACGACGCGAGCGCGGTCGTCAACGGGCATCCGGATGTCGAGTTGGTTCCGCGAGATCGAGGCATCGATGTGATCGACGACCGCCGAGATCGCGGCACCAGCCCACGGCGCGGTCGGGTTGTTCCGGAGCGACACCAACAGCGGCGCGAGCACGTCGTGCATCGAGAACTCCGCCCGGCGGCGCCACAACGGTGCGCACGAAGCCGCCTGCCACCGGGCGACCCAGACGGGTGCGTCGGACATCACGGCGTACCCCGTGTGCGCTGGGATCCAGAGGCCGAAGGGACGACTCACCAGGGCGACGAAACGATGCCCTCGGACCTGCGCAGCGGTCGACTCGGGCCACACCAGGTGATGGTGACCGTGATCGACGTCGAGCGCCGACGAGGACGCCGATCCGCCGCTCTCGACGAGCGCGACACCTTCCAGGACGGGGCCCTGTGGGGACGGGATGCGCATCGGGGTCACCGTTCCGGGGGAGGTACGTCAGTGGGGCAACCCGGGCATGATGACATCCCCATCTGCGGCGACGGCCACTCCGCCCGGTGTCGATCTCGAGGCTCAACCGGCCGCTCGGGCCCTCAGCTGCCTTCGAAGACGGCGGCGATGACGCCCCGGCGCTCCAGGTCACGGAGCATCGGCAACGGGTCGTCGATCGAGGCGAGCCCGCGGGCGCCCGGTTCGCCGAGGGCGCCGTCGCGCACGAAGCGGACGGCGACGGCCGCGACCGCTCCAGCAGCGACGGCCGGGTGGTCCATCGCGCCGAGGAGGACGACGTTGCGTTCGCTCCCCCGTCGGCCACGGATCTCGACGCGGACGGCGCCGGGACCACCTTCGGCGTGAGGCGGGCGCATCATCGGCAGCAGCGCGGTGAGTCGATCGCGGCGCGTCGCCGAGATGCGGGCGGTCACACGGGACACGCCGGGAAAGGCCGGCACGAGCAGGTGGACCTCGGGCAAGGAGGCCCGGTAGCAGTCGACGGCGCCGACCGGGTCGGGGAACCAGCACAGCTCGCGACCGGTCCGACCGCGACGCTGGACCCAGGCTCCCTCGCGGTAGTCGACGGCGCCGCCGGCCAACGCCCGATGGCGCTGCCGTGCGCAGGCGGGACCGCCGGTGCCGGTCTTGGCGACGTGGATCTCGTCGACGCCGTCGAGGGTGGTGGCCGCGTGGCGGGCCAGCAGGCACGAGAGCCCGGGTGAGAAGCCGGCGCCCACGATGACGCGACGGCCGTGCCGGGCGGCGACGGCATCGAGCTCGAGGAGGGCGCGGACGTCCTCGACGGAGTCCGCGACCGACACCACGTCGGCGCCGGCGCCGAGGGCGAGCTCGGCCTGCAGCCGATGACGACCGGGCGGCCCGGCCAGGACGACGACGTCGGCCGGGATGGCCGGGTCGTAGGCGGTCGCGCCGGCGACGGCTGGGTCACCGATGCTCCGGGCCACCGAGCTGGATCGGTCGCGATCGGGATCGACGAGCCGCAGCTCGTCGATGTCGGAGTCCGCGGCGAGCTGACGCGCGACTCGGGCTCCCGTGGCCCCCACGCCGACGATGGTGCAGCGCACTATCGGAGCTCGGGGCCCTCGAGCTGACGCCAGCCCCCGCGGGCCGGCGGGGTGCCGCCACTGCCCCGCAGACGCAGGATCGCGGCGATGAGACCAGCCAGGCCGCACGCGACGAAGGCACGCTGCAGGGCTCTCATGAGGGCGACTCCCGAGGGGGGCGGAACCGGCCGACGAGTGTCGGCGGCGGAGTGGGCCTAGCTGGAGTCGAACCAGCGACCTCACCCTTATCAGGGGTGCGCTCTAACCAACTGAGCTATAGGCCCGCCGGCGTCGTAGCGTAGCGGCGGGGACCCCAGCTCACCACCGGCGTTCGCTACAGCGTGGGCGGTGCTGGCGGCGGCAGGTCGCCGTCCGGAGCAGCCCCAGCAGCGGCGGGGCGCACGTAGGCGAGGTCCTCCTCGATGACCGACACCCGGATGCCGCCCATCAGATCGCTGATCAGGTTGAAGATCACGGTCATGAGGACCAGGCCGGCGGCCGAGGCCACGGCGAGCACCAGGCCGCCGATCGCGGCCGCCCGGAACATGACGTCGCCCTTGAACTCGAAGTCGTCGAACAGACCGATCTCGACGAAGAAGCTCTCGATGTTGTCGAGGAGTCCGGCGCCCTCGGCGGCGTTCCAGAGCAACGTGACCGACAGCAGCAGCGCCCCGTACATGCACAGACAGAAGACGATGCCGATCTTGAAGACGGACCACGGATCGATGTGGCGGATCGTTCGACGAACCCGGCGAGCCCGGACGCGGCGACGGCCGAGCATCGTGCGAGCGGGCTGACGATCGGGCGAGTTGCGCTGCGCGCGTCGGGGCGCGCTGGGCGCGGCGCCGTTGGACGAGCCGTTGCGGCTGCGACGGCCGCCGAACGACTTCGTGAGCCGACTGATCGGCGTCCCACCGGACCGAGCGGGCGCGTCGGGCGGCGCCGAGGCCGCGTCGTCGGTCACCTGCGTGTCTGCCACGGAGGCGAAGTGTACGCGTCCCGCTCGACCCCGTCCGGTCAGGGATCGAGCACCATCATCGACTCCCGCAGATCTCGAAGTGGATCGGGTCGGTCTGCGGAAGTGGTTGGCACAGCCCCGACTGGGCCGCGACGCCGAGCAGACGAGGGACGAACGCGCTCGGGACATCGACGGCCAGGCCGGCGTGATGGCGGCTCCGACCGGGCCGAGCGACGGGGTACGGGTTCGTGTGCCGGTTGTCCCACAGGCGCTGCTGGTCGGCGATGCTGCGGTACCCGGAGGTGATCGGAACCGGCACGCCGAGCAACTCGTCGGCCCGGGCGAGGGCGGCGAGCATCGCCGGAGCCAGGCCGGCCCGCGCACCGGTGCCCACGATGGGCGGCGGATCGATCCGCCGTGCCGTCGCCGCACCGTGGGCCTCCCCGACGCTGGTGATGACCCGGAAGCGGTCGCCGACCTGCACCAGGCGGTCGAGCTCGCCACCGTTGGCCCGCACCACGTCGACAGCGGTCTCCGGGTCGGCGCCGGCCGCAGCCAGCGCACCGGCGTCGGCCGCGGTCCGGGCCTGCGCCCGCTCGACCGCCGCGCGGCCCACGGTGACGACCGCGCCCGCCAACACGGCAGAGATGAACAACAGCACGATCAGGAACGGGAACGCCTGGCCCCGTTCGTCTCGCGATCGATCCACGATGCCCTCCGTCGAGGGTCGTGGGGGAAGCCGCCGATCAAGCTACTCGGTCGGCGCGGCCGGAGGCTCGTCGCCACCCGAGTCGGTGTCGATCGACCCGGCGGCGTCGCCGGACGTCGCCACGGCTCCGTCCAACTCGTCGTCGGTCGCCGTGACCTCCGCATCCAGCTCGTCGTCGTCGAGCTCGTCGGTGGCGACCACCGGCGAGACCGCAGCGACGGTCTCACCGTCGTCGAGGTTCATGACCCGGACACCGCTGGCATCGCGTCCCTGCTGCGAGACGTCGGCGACGCGCGTCCGGATGAGCACGCCGCCGGAGCTCACGAGGATCAGCTCGTCGGTCTCGGTGACCTGGTGGGCGGCGACGACCGCGGAACCCCGGCCGTCGGCGAGCTTGATGCCCCGCACGCCCATCGTGCCCCGTCCCTTGCGGGGGAACTGGTCGACCGGTGTGCGCTTGCCGTAGCCGAGGTCGGTGATGGTCAAGAGGTCGCAGCCGTCCTTGGCGACGGCACAGCCCACGACCTCGTCACCGTCGCGCAGGTTCATGCCCTTCACCCCGGACGCCGTGCGCCCCATCGCCCGGACCTCCTCCTCGTCGAAGCGAAGGGTCTGGCCGGAGCGGGACACGAGCAGGACGTGGTCGGAGCCGGAGGTCGCCATGACCTGGACCAGTTCGTCCTCGTCGCGCAGGTTGATGGCGATGAGCCCGTCGCGACGTGAGGAGTCGTAGTCGGTCATGCGCGTCTTCTTCACGATCCCGTGCCGGGTGGCGAACATCAGGAACCGGGACGTCTCGTAGTCGCGCGTGTCGATGACGGCCTGGATCTGCTCGTCGGGCTGCAACGGCAACAGGTTCACCAGCGCCGTGCCCCGCGCGGTGCGGTCGCGCATCGGGATCTCGTGCGCCTTGATCCGGTACACCTTGCCCCGGTTCGAGAAGAACAGCAGGTAGGAGTGCGCCGTCGTCGTGAGCATGCCCCAGATGGCGTCGTCGTCCTTGAGGCTGGCCCCGGTCACACCACGGCCGCCGCGGCCCTGGATGCGGAACTCCCTCGGACTGGTCGACTTCACGTAGCCGCCGGCCGTGAGGGTGACGACGAGCTCCTCGTCGTCGATGAGGTCCTCGATGTCGATCTCGCCCGGATCGACGGTGAGCACCGACCGGCGCTCGGTGGCGAACTCGTCTCGGATCTCGCCGAGCTCGTCCTTGATGACGCCGCGGAGCTTCACGTCGTCGCCGAGGATCTCCTCGAGCTCGGCGATCTCGGTCCGCAGCTCCTCGACCTTGGTCTCGATGTTCGTGCGACCGAGACGGGTGAGTCGGGACAGCGTCATGTCGAGGATGTAGTTCGACTGGATCTCGCTGAACTCGAACGGCTCGGCCATCAACGCTGCGGACGCCGCCGCGCGGTCGTCGCTGTTGCGGATGGTGTCGATGATGGCGTCGATCAGGTCGAGGGCCCGGAGCAGGCCCTCGTTGATGTGCAGCTCGCGCTGGGCCTTGTCGAGGCGGTACTGCGAGCGGCGGGTGACGACCTCGATCTGGTGGTCGACGTACGCCACCAGCGCACCCCGCAGGTCGAGCGTGCGGGGCACGTCGTCGATGAGGGCGACCATGTTGACCGGGAACGAGGTCTGCAGCGGGGTGTGCTTGTAGAGGTTGTTGAGCACCACCAGTCCGGGAGCGTCGCGCTTGAGCTCGATCACGAGCCGGGTCTCGCCCTTGGCCGACTCGTTGCGCACGGCGCGCACGCCGTCGACGAGCTTCTTCTCGACGACCTCGGCGATCTTGGTCTCGATCGCGTCGACCGAGGTCTGGTACGGGATCTCGGTGACGACGATCTGCTCGCTGTTGCGGAGCTCCTCGATCTCGGCCACGGCCCGCATGCGGATCGAGCCCCGACCGGTGCGGTAGGCGTCGAGGATGCCCTGGCGGCCCATGATCAGCCCGCCGGTCGGGAAGTCCGGACCCTTCACGAACGCCATCAGGTCGTCGCTGGTCGCGTCGGGGTGATCGATGAGGTGGTTCACCGCATCGCACACCTCGCCCAGGTTGTGGGGAGGGATGTTGGTCGCCATGCCGACGGCGATCCCCTGCTGGCCGTTGACCAACAGGTTCGGGAAGCGGGCCGGGAGGACGACCGGCTCCTCCCGCTTGTTGTCGTAGTTCGGCTTGAAGTCGACGGTGTTCTCGTCGATGCCCTCGAGCATGCGCATGGCGATGGGTGAGAGCCGCGACTCGGTGTAGCGCATGGCCGCCGGCTCGTCAGCGGGCGAGCCGAAGTTGCCCTGCGGGTCGATCAGCGGGTGGCGCAACGACCAGGTCTGGCCGAGTCGGACCAGCGCGTCGTAGATCGCCTGGTCGCCGTGCGGGTGGTAGTTGCCCATCACGTCGCCCACGACGCGGGAGCACTTGACGTGGCTCGACCCCGGCCGGAACCCGGCGTCGTACATCCCCCAGAGGATCCGCCGATGGACGGGCTTCAACCCGTCACGAGCGTCCGGCAGCGCCCGGGAGATGATGACGGACATGGCGTAGTCGAGGAACGACTGCTCCATCTCGGCCTGGATCTCGATCGGCTCGACCGCCGGGTCACCGCCGTCGGCCCCGTCGGGCACGATGATCGAACCGTCGTCGCCATCGCCGCCGCCGGCTCCGGCGGCCGTGGTCTCGTCAGTCGTGTCGCTCACGCGTTCGGTCCCCCGAGATCTCGTCGGTTCGCCTTCAGGCGGGCTGACGCCCGCGCCGTGCGGCTCGCTCTCATTGGTTCGCCTTCAGGCGGGCTGACGCCCGCGCCGTGCGGCTCATCAGATGTCCAGGAAGCGCACGTCGCGTGCGTTCGTCTGGATGAAGTGCTTGCGGGACTCGACGTCGTCGCCCATCAGCACCGAGAAGACCGTGTCGGCGATGGCGGCCTCCTCGACGGTGACCTGCAACAGCGACCGGCGCGCCGGATCCATCGTGGTCTCCCACAGCTGGTCGGCGTTCATCTCGCCGAGGCCCTTCAGACGCTGGAACTCCGCCTTGTGGGTCGGGTGCTCCTCCATGAAGGCGTCCTTGGCGGCGTCGTCCTTCAAGTACACCTTCTCGTTGCGCACCGTCGTGGAGAACAGTGGCGGCTGGGCGATGAACACGTGGCCGCCCTCGACCAGCTCACGCATCTGCCGGAAGAAGAACGTGAGCAGCAGCGTCCGGATGTGGCTGCCGTCGACATCGGCATCACAGAGCAGCACCACCTTGTGGTACCGGATCTTGTCGATCTCGAACTCCTCACCGACGCCGGCGCCGATGGCCGAGATCAGCGCCTGGATCTCGGTGTTCTTCAGCATCTTGTCGATGCGGGCGCGCTCGACGTTGAGGATCTTCCCGCGGATCGGCAGGATCGCCATGGTCCGCGGATCGCGCGCCTCCTTGGCCGAACCCCCGGCCGAGTTGCCCTCGACGATGTAGAGCTCGCCTTCGCGCGGATCCTTCGATGAGCAGTCGGTGAGCTTGCCCGGGAGGCCGGCGCCATCGAGCGCCGACTTGCGGCGGGTCAGGTCGCGAGCCTGGCGGGCGGCGATACGCGCCCGTTGCGCCTGGATGGCCTTGGTGACGATCGCCCGGCCCTCGTTGGGGTGCTCCTCGAGCCACTCCGCGAGCTTCTCGTTGGTCGTCTTCTCGACGAAGCTCCGGATGTACGGGTTGCCGAGCTTGGACTTCGTCTGCCCCTCGAACTGGGGCTCCTGGAGCTTCACGCTGATGATCGCCGTGAGCCCCTCGCGGATGTCCTCGCCGCCGAGGGAGTCGTCCTTCTCCTTCAGCAGGCCGCGCTCTCGGGCGTACTTGTTGACGACGTTGGTGATCGCCTTGCGGAACCCCTCCTCGTGCATGCCGCCCTCGTTGGTGGCGATGCCGTTGGCGAAGGAGTGGAGTCCCTCGTGATAGCCGGTGTTCCACTGGAACGCGATCTGGACCTGCGCCTCGTCCTGCTCGGCGGCGTAGTAGCCGATCTCGGCGAACAGCGACTCCTTCGTCTCGTTGATCGAGCGAACGAAGTCGACGATGCCGCCGTCGAAGCGGAAGCGCTCGTCGAGGTCGCGGCCGGGTCGGCGGTCGACCACGTGGAACTCGAGCCCGGCGTTGAGGTACGCCATCATCCGGAACCGCTCGAGGAGGGTCCGGGTGCTGTACTCGGTCGTCTCGAAGACCGAGTCGTCCGGCCAGAAGGTGACCGTGGTGCCGGTGCGGCCCGGCGCCGAGTCGGCGACGACCTCGAGCGGACCGGTCGGGTTGCCGCCGTCGACGAACTCGACGCGGTGGTGCTTGCCGTCGCGGTCGATCTCGAGCACCAGGCGCGTGGACAGCGCGTTGACGACCGAGACGCCGACGCCGTGGAGACCGCCGGAGACCTTGTAGCCCCCACCGCCGAACTTGCCGCCGGCGTGGAGCACCGTGAGGACGACCTCAGCGGCCGACATCTCGGGGTACTTCGGGTGCGGCCCCACCGGGATGCCACGGCCGTCGTCGGTCACCCGGACCGCACCGTCGGGCAGGAGCTCCACCTCAATGAGGTCGCAGTAGCCGGCCATCGCCTCGTCGACGGCGTTGTCGACGACCTCCCACACGAGGTGGTGGAGGCCGGCCACACCGGTCGAACCGATGTACATGCCCGGTCGCTTGCGGACCGCTTCGAGGCCTTCGAGCACCTGGATGTCGGCAGCGCCGTACGAGCCCGATTCGTCAGCCAAGAAGCTTCCCTTCCTCACGTCGTTCCCACGAGGGGCGCTGTCTGAGCGGTGTGTGCCGGCGTCGTGTACCCCCCTACGACATCGGGGGTCGATCGCTGCAGACGGGCCGCTGGCGCCTCGTTCAGGCTATCAGCCCCCGGGGTCGCTCCGGTGGGACCGCCCGGTGACGCGGACGCGGACCGCGGTGACCGAGCCGGCGCCGAGGTGCTCGTCGAGGCGAGCGACCAGATCGCGCTCGAGGAGGCGGAGCTGCGTCGCCCAGCCCGGCTCGTCCACCTCCAGGTGGAGGACGTGGTCGCGCAGACCGATCGGGCGGGCGTGCGCCGACACGACCGGACCGGCCACCTCCTCCCAGTGGGCGAAGACGCCGCTCAGGTGCTCGGTGGGGGCCATGCCGAGCTTGCCGGTCACCTCGTCGAGGGCGCGGGCGAGCGGTGTGGGGTCGCGATCGGCCGGATCGACCGGCCTGCCGGCGCGGCTCACCTCAGGTGTCCCGTCCGACCGACCGACCGGCTCACGCCGCATCTCCGACGGGGTCGCTCCGTTCGACGACGCGGCCGTCGTCGACGCGCAGCACGAGCGCTGGTGTGATCCCGTCGGGGATCGGACCTGCGGTGGAGATCACAACCTGCGCGTCGGGCAGGTGGGACAGCAGCGCACGGGAGCGCCACGGGTCGAGCTCGGACAACACGTCGTCCAGCAGCACGACCGGCGGCGTGCCGGTCCGCTCGGCGACGACCTCGTGCCCGGCGAGCCGCAGCGCCAACGCCAGCGATCGTTGCTCGCCCTGTGAGGCGTGGGTCCGGGACGGCAGGTCGTCGAGGACGAGATCGAGATCGTCGCGGTGTGGTCCGACCAGGCTCACCCCCCGCCGCAGCTCATCGGTGCGCAGCCGCTCCAGGGCCCGATCGAGGCCCTCGTCGAGCCAGTCGGGGTCGTAGCCGAGCACGACGCCCGAACCGGCACTGCCCCGCTCCTCGACCAACGATCGGTAGGCGGCGTCGACCCGGGGACCGAGCTCGGCGACCAGCGCGCGGCGGCGACGGGCGAGCTCGGTGCCCAGCTCGGCGAGCTTCGCATCCCACACGTCGAGCGTCGCGAGCGCCGCCTCGTCGGCCCGAGGCCCGGCCTGCTTCAACAGCGTCGAGCGTTGCTTGAGCACGCGGTCGACGTCGCGGCGCAACTCGTCGTTGCGGGGTTGGCAGGCCACGAGCAGATCGTCGAGGTAGCGGCGCCGGCCGCCCGGCGACCCCTTGACGAGCTCGAGGTCGTCGGGCCCGAAGACCGTCACCCGCAACAGGCCGAGCAGGTCCCTGGTGCGGCGGAGCGGCTGGCGGTTCAGCTGGGCGCGGGTGCGACCCGGTCCGAGCTCGATCTCGATCAGCGAGCGGCGGGTCTGCTCGACGACCTCGCACCGGACGACTCCGCGCTCGGCCCCGGCGCGAACGAGCGCCTCGGTCGGTGCGCCCCGGAACGACGACAGGGTCGCGCAGAGGCCGACCGACTCGAGCAGGTTGGTCTTCCCCTGGCCGTTGTCGCCGGTCACGACCACGAGACCGTCGGGGAGCTCGACGTCGGTCGCCTCGTGGTTGCGCACCTCGGTGAGCCACAGCCGAGCGACGTGCACCGGTCGGTCCTAGGAGACGCGGACCGGCATGAGCAGGTAGAGGAAGTCGGGATCCTCACCTCGCAGCACCACCGGCTTGAGGGCGTCGCGGGTCTGCACGACCACCTGATCGCCGGGCATCGCCTCGATGCCGTCGAGCAGGTACTCGGGGTTGAAGGCGACGACGAGCTCCTCGCCGTCGTAGTCGGCGTCGATCGACTCGTGCGCCTGCCCGACGTCCTGGGTGATCGCGGTGAGCTCCACCGCGCCGTCCTGCTGGGCGACGCGCACCGGCGTCGACTCCCGGGCCAGCAGCCGCACGCGACGCACCGCGTCGAGCAGCGCCTCACGACCGACCTCGAGTCGGTTCGGGAAGTCGTCGGGCACGAGCTGGCGATAGTTCGGGAAGTCGCCCTCGATCAGCCGGGTGGTGAGCTGGGCCCCCTCGAGGATGAAGCTCACCTCGCGCTCGCCGAGCACGAGCGCGACCTCCTCGACGTCGCCGAGCAGACGGACGAGCTCGCTCAGCGCTCGGCCCGGGACCAGCACCTGCTGGCCCTCCGCGAGCAACGACGTGCCCGGCAGGTCGCGCCAGGCGAGCCGATACGAATCGGTCGCGACGAGCCGGAGCCCCTCGCCCTCGGCCTGGAACAGCACGCCGGTGAGCGTCGGCCGGGAGTCGTCCTTCGACGTGGCCCTGACCACCTGGGCGAGGCCGGCGGACAGCTGTGCCGCCGGCACGACGACCGGGCTGGCCTCGGGCTGCGAGATCTGCGGGAAGTCGTCGACCGACAGGAGCCGCACCGCGAACTCTGAGCGTCCCGACGAGATTCGCGCCTCGTCCTCGTCGATCTCGACGGTCACGGCGCCGGGTTCGAGCGCCCGGACGATGTCGGACGCGAGACGCGCCGGCAGGACGGCTCGGCCGTCGGACTGGCCGTCGACCGCGAGGGTCACGGCGATCGTCATGTCGAGGTCGGTTCCGGTGAGCGACAACTCCTCGCCGCTCAGCTCGACGAGCGCGCCGGCGAGCACGGGCAACGCTCCCCCGCGGCCCGACACCGCACGTCCCACGGTCGAGAGCGCCTCGACCAGACCATCTCGCTCACATCGGAACTTCACGGGTGCTCCCGATCGTCGCTGGAGGGCCGGGCGAGTCGTCCGGCCCGGCCCTGTTGTTCAGTCTGTTCTCTTCTTGAATTCGATCGTGATGACAATAAGGCCTGTGGAACCTGTGGAGATGGTGGATCGCCCAGGTCACAGCGTTTCGTCTGTCCACCGATGATCCGAGTTTCCCACCGGCGGGCGGGGGACGCCGTGTCGTGGATCCACAGGGAGACATCGCGTCCACGGACCGTGCACGGGTGTTCCCCGACAGCTTCCACGAGTTGTCCACAGGCCGTGGGTCGGCGCGTCCTGCCGAGGAGGTCGGCGGATGCGGCCCTCGGGATCATCGTCCCCTGATCTGCTGGATCAACGAGGAGACCTGTTCGTAGATCTCCCGGTTCTCGCCGATGAGCTTGGTGATCTTCTCGACGGCGTGCATGACGGTGGTGTGATCGCGGCCGCCGAACTCCCGCCCGATCTGTGGGTAGGACAGGTCGGTCAGCTCACGGCAGAGGTACATCGAGATCTGGCGGGCGGTCACGAGCGCGCGGTGGCGCTGCTTGCCGCACAGCTCCTCCTCCGGGAAGCCGAAGTACTCGGAGGTGACCTGGATGATGTTGGCGACCGTGATCGGTCGGGGCTCGGTGTCGACGATGTCGCCCAGCACCCGTCGGGCCAGGTCGAGGCCCAACGCCTCGTCGTTGAGGCTGGCGTAGGCCGACACCCGGATGAGCGCGCCTTCGAGCTCGCGGATGTTGGAGGTCACGTGGCTGGCGATGAACTCGAGCACGTCGTCGGGCGCCGGGGTGCGGTCGACCTCGGCCTTCTTGCGCAGGATCGCGATGCGGGTCTCGAGGTCGGGGGGCTGGATGTCGGTGATCAGACCCCACTCGAACCGGCTGCGGAGTCGCTCCTCCAGCGTGGCGATGTTGCGCGGCGGGCGGTCGGACGAGAGCACGATCTGGCGACCGGCGCCGTGGAGGGAGTTGAAGGTGTGGAAGAACTCCTCCTGGAGCCCCTCCTTGCCCTCCATGAACTGGATGTCGTCGACGAGGAGGATGTCGGCCTCGCGGAACCGGCGCTTGAACGCGCCGGTGGCGTTGGTGCGGATCGCTTCGACGTACTCGTTGAGGAACGCCTCGGTGGAGACGTAGCGGACCTCGAGGTGGTGGTTCGTCTGGTGGACGTAGTGAGCGATCGCGTGGAGCAGGTGCGTCTTGCCCAGCCCGGCACCACCGTGAACGAAGAGCGGGTTGTACGACCGGGCCGGGGTCTCGGCGACGGCGAGGGCTGCGGCGTGGGCGAAGCGGTTCGAGGCGCCGGTGACGAAGTTCTCGAAGGTGTAGCGGGCGTCGAGACCGGCGACCGGCGGTCGCTCCTCGACCGGTTCGATGGTGGCCGGTGCAGTGGCGACGTCGAGGTCGTGGGGCGTCGGGTCGAGCTCACGGGGGTCGGGAAGCGCCTCCAGCGTCGGCAGGCGGTCGTGCACCTCGACGTTGACCTCGGCGTCCGGGCGCCCGACCACGTCGCGCAGCTCGGTGGTGACCCGACCGAGGTGACGCTGCTCGAAGCGCTCCTTCAGGATCCAGTTCTCCACGGCGAGGGTGAGCTTGCGGCCGTCGAACGACGCAGCGTGCACGTCTTGGAAGGAGGTGAGCCACGACGCCTCGGAGACCTGTTCGCGCACGCGAGCGCACAGGGTCGTCCACAGGACTCCAGCATCGGTCACTGTGGTCGTCCTCCCAGGTCGTGACGGTGCCCGGCCACCACGCGGCTCCCGTGACGCGAGTTATCCACAGATTCCTCCACAGGTGTGTGGACAACAGAGGTTCAGCGCGTCACGGTCCGCGATGCAGACTGTGCGTGCCCCCCAGCGACGCCGGAACGGACGACCGTAGCAGTCTCGCAACGTGCCCCGCATCTCGAAGTTGGCGGAGATGCGTCTGCCCAGCTCAGACCGTACGTGGTGTGCGTCGTGCACGTTGCGACGGCGTGTGCGACCCGCCGCGAGGGGGGCCTGATTGTGGCGGAGCACGGAACCCTCTAGCGTGGAGACCTGGCTCCTGGCGTCGTGCCTCGCGCCCGGCGGACGCGTTCGCCCCCGAACGCCGCCGCCGTCGACCGTGAGCGAGCCACAGACCGATGCCGGAGGAGGACGTCGATGAAGCGCACCTATCAGCCCAACACCCGTCGCCGCGCCCGCAAGCACGGCTTTCGCCGTCGGATGCGGACCAAGGCCGGCCGCGCCGTGGTGCAGGCCCGTCGCCGCAGGGGTCGTCAGCGCCTGTCGGCCTGATCGGGCGACTTCGGCTGAGGCGGGATTTCGAGCGGCTCCGACGTGCTGGACGCAGCGCCCGGTCTGGTCCCCTCCTCGTGGTGGCGATGATGGACCACGAGGTCGGTGAGGCGCGCGTGGCGTTCGCTGTGCCCCGCAAGGTGGGGGGTGCCGTCGTTCGCAACCGCCTTCGCCGTCGACTTCGGGCCCACCTGCCGGCGTGCGGGCCGGCGCCCGGCCTCTACCTCATCCGCGTGTTCCCCGGCGCCGAGACCTCGTCCGGTCCCGAGCTGCGCTCGCATCTGGAGCGAGCCGTCGAGCGCGCGACCCGGGCGGCAGCGTGACATCGGTCACAGCTCGGCCCCGTCGTTCGGTGCTGGGTGCGGTGGTGGCGACCCCGGTGCGCTGGTACCGACGGATTCCCCGGACGCGGCCGCCGGTGTGTCGGTTCGCGCCGACCTGTTCGTCCTACGCCGTCGAGGCGCTCGAGACCCACGGCGTGGTGCGTGGTGGGTGGTTGACGACCCGACGGCTCTGTCGCTGTCATCCCTGGGGCGGCCAGGGATTCGACCCCGTTCCGCCGAGGAAGGCCTGACCGATGTTCGACGCCATCGCGACCGTGCTCGCGTGGTTCTACGAGCTGTATCACAACTACGCGTTCGCGATCGCGGCGCTCACGTTCGTGATCTTCGTGCTGCTGTTCCCGCTGAACCTGAAGGCCAATCGCTCGATGATGGCCATGCAGGCGTACCAGCCGGAGATGAAGAAGATCCAGCAGCAGTACAAGGACGACAAGCAGAAGCAGCAGGAAGAGCTGCTGAAGTTCTACCAGGAGAAGGGGATCAACCCGCTCGGGGGCTGCCTCCCGTTGCTGATCCAGATGCCGATCTTCCTGGTGTTGTTCCGGGTGATCAACGGCCTCACCCGCCGGGGTGCCGACGGGGAGACGTTCGACCCGGACTACCTCGACACCTCGGCCGAGCTCTACACCGATCTGGCCGGCTCGACCCAGATGCTGTCCTTCGGCGTCGACCTCGCCGAGTCGGCCAACGGCGTGCTGCGCAGCGCGCCGCTCGAGAGCCTGCCGTACCTGGCGCTCGTGGGCGTCACGGGTATCATCAGCTGGTACCAGCAGAAGCAGATGCGGTACCGCCAGTCGAAGAGCAACACCCAGCTCGTCGGGCCGCAGCAGACGCTGATGAAGATCATGCCCTTCTTCTTGCCGGTGTTCTCGTTCTTCGTGCCGGCGGCGCTGGTCGTCTACTTCATCGTCTCCGGCGTGTTCCGGGTGGGCCAGCAGGCCTACATCATCTGGTCGAACGAGAAGAAGGACCATGCCGAGGAAGCGGCCGCCCGCGCGGCCAAGCGCCGAGGGCGGGCTGGTGACGGCGCGGCCTCGAACGGCGGTACTGGCGAGGGCAACGGCAACGGCAAGGGTGGCAACGGCCGCTCTGCTGCGGCCAACCGCGGTTCGTCGGACAACGGCAGCGGCGAGGGCAACGGAGAACGCCCGCACCCCAAGAGCCGGCAGTCCGGCAAACGCAAAGGCAAGGGCAAGGGCAAGCGCTGAGGCGTCGCCGGGGACTCGCCGGGCAACGCGACGACACGGACGGAGGAACGGTCACAGGTGGAATGGGTCGAGATCACGGCGGAGACGGTCACCGAGGCGCGTGAGCTGGCGCTGGATCGTCTCGGAGTCGACGAGCAGGACGCCGAGATCGAGGTGCTCGCCGAGCCGTCACGCCGCCTGTTCCGTCGGTCGGACGCTCGCATCCGGGCCCGGATCGTGCCCAAGGCGCCGCGCGAGAAGCGCGATCGGCGTCGCGGCGGCAAGGGTGGTGGCGGTGGTCGCGGCCGCTCCGGCAACCGAAGCGGCGGCGGGCGCGGGGGCACGGGCGGGACTCGCTCGGGCAACCGTGCGCGAGCGACGGCGTCGGTCGAAGGTTCATCCGCTGAGGGCTCGCCCGAGCCCCGCTCGGCGGCGGCAGCCGAGGGCGATGGCGAAGCCGGTGGCGCAGGTCAGCGCCCCGGTGGGGGAAGCGGCTCCGGAGGGCGACGCCGTCGCCGCGGCCGGGGCGGCGGAGGTGCGAGCCGTCCGTCGACGGCCGCGAACGGCAACGGAGGAGACGAGGTCCCGATGAAGACGTTGGATGAGCAGGTCGAGATGGCTGAGGAGTTCCTCGACGGCCTGCTGGAGGCGTTTGGTCTCGAGGGTGACATCAGCCGGGTCGACGTCGACGACGAGCTCGTCGAGCTCCAGGTCGGCGGCGAGGACCTGGGTCTGCTGATCGGCCGCCGAGGCTCGACGATCCAGGCGGTCAACGAGGTCATGCGCACCGGCTTGCAGCGCCAGGCCGGTGGCACGGCCGAAGGACGTGTGCGCGTCGACATCGGTGGCTACCGCGAGCGGCGCCGTGAGGCGCTGGCCCGGTTCGCCGTCGAGCAGGCGCAGTCGGTGCTGGACAGCGGCGAGGAGCGTGCGCTGGAGCCGATGAACTCGGCCGATCGCAAGGTCGTCCACGACGCCATCAACGAGGTCGATGGCGTGGAGACCCTGTCCGAGGGCGCCGAACCCCGACGTTGGGTGGTCATCGTTCCCACTGACTGACGTCGTCGAACGTCGATGCAGGGCGCGCTGCCGTCCGGCCCGGGAGCTGAGCTCCGAGCGGTGCTGGAACGACAGCGCGCTCTCGGCGTTTTGGGCCCGGCCGCCGTGGAGGATCACCTGGCTCAGGGCTCGGCGGTCGCGGAGGTCGTGTCGACGCTGGGGGCACCAGAGCTGATCGTCGAGCTCGGGAGTGGTGGTGGCGTCCCTGGCCTGATCGTTGCGTCGGCGTTCCCGTCGACCCACTTCGTCCTGATCGAGCGACGCGGCCGTCGAGCTGCGTCGCTGGAGCTGGCGGTGTCCCAGTTGGGCTGGTCAGGCCGAGTGCGGGTGATGGAGGCCGACGCCGGCGACGTGGCCCGAAGCTCCTACCGGGGCACTGCTGACGTCGTATTGGCCCGGTCGTTCGGACCTCCGCCGGTCGTCGTCGAGTACGGGCTCCCACTGCTGCGTGTCGGCGGTGACTTGGTCGTGACCGGCCGACCTGAGCCCACGGAGTGGCCCGTCGCGGCCTTGGCCGCCGTCGGCCTGGGTGAGATGACCTGGTCGTCGGCCCGAGGCTGGAACATCGGGACCTGTCGGTCGACTCGCGTGGCGGATGAGACCCTGCCGCGCCGCGGGGCGATCCCCCGGAGACGTCCGCTGTTCTGACGCCCGACGTTCCACGTGGAACGTCGGGGAGCGAGAGACCGGACACCGACGCGACCGTCCGCGGGTTCCACGTGGAACCGGGGCCGCTGCAAGAGCACGAGGACGCCCACGTTCCACGTGGAACCTTGCGATCGGCTCGATGATGACTTGAGGGTTCTGGTGTTCATTGGCGGTCACGTGCGGTACCCTCCCTCACATCCACCCCCGGTCGCGGGAGCAGTGTTCATGACGGAGGCCGTCGAGCCGCCCACGCACCAGACGCGTGTCCTGGCGGTCGCGAACCAGAAGGGCGGGGTCGGGAAGACGACCACCGCGGTGAACGTGGGAGCATCCCTGGCCGAGCTGGGCTTTCGCACCCTGTTGGTCGACCTCGATCCCCAGGGCAACGCGACGACGGGCCTGGGAATCGACCCGCGGAGTTTGCAGCACTCGGTCTATGACGTGCTCCTGCACGACGTCGCCGTCGAGGAGTGCGTGGAGGCGGCGGAGATCCGGAACCTCTGGGTCCTGCCCGCGAATCTCGACCTGGCCGGCGCCGAGATCGAGCTCGTCCCGCTGATGAGCAGGGAACTTCGTCTGAAGCAGGCCCTGGATCCCGTCCTCGACGACTACGACTTCGTGCTCATCGACTGCCCACCCTCGCTCGGGCTCCTGACGATCAACGCCTTCGCCGCCGCCACCGAGCTGATGATCCCCATCCAGTGCGAGTACTACGCCCTGGAGGGACTGGGCCAGCTGATCCGCAACGTCAACCTGGTCCAGCGGAATCTCAACCCCGACCTGGAGATCTCCACCATCGTGCTGGTGATGTACGACGCCCGGACCAAGCTGGCCGAGCAGGTCGCCGGTGAGGTCCGCAACCACTTCGGGAGCAAGGTCCTCCGTTCCGTCGTACCTCGAACGGTCCGCCTCTCCGAGGCGCCCTCGTTCGGCCAGCCCATCACGGTGTACGACCCGGTCTCCCGTGGTGCGATCGCCTATCGCGAGGTCGCCAAGGAGGTCGTCCATGTCGACGCAGCGTGAGCCGAAGCGCCACCTGACCTGGGGAGACCTCCGATGAGTCGACCGTCCGGTGGCCTCGGCCGTGGCCTCGGGTCCCTGATCCCCAGCGAGACCGAGGATCACGGCGCCGAGTTCCTCGAGCTCCGTCTCGACCAGATCGAGCCGAACCCGTACCAGCCTCGTCGCCACTTCGACGAGGAGGCCATCGATGCCCTGACCGCGTCGATCCGTGAGCTCGGCGTCCTGCAGCCGGTGCTCGTCCGCCGATCGGCCACCGCAGGGGAGTACGAGCTCATCGCCGGCGAGCGACGGTGGCGATGCGCCCGCCGTGCAGGGCTCAGCCACATCCCGGCCATCGTGCGGGACATCGACGACGTCACCTCGCTCGCCGAGGCCGTCGTGGAGAACATCCAGCGCCAGGACCTCAACCCGCTGGAAGAGGCCGCGGCCTACCGGCAGCTGCTCGAGGACTTCGACCTCACCCACGACCAGCTCGCCCAGCGGGTCGGCAAGAGCCGGACGGCGGTGACCAACAGCCTCCGTCTCCTCCAGCTGCCCGCAGCGACCCAGCGTCATCTGGTCGATGGCACGCTCACGGCCGGCCACGCGAAGGTCCTGCTCGGCCTGACCGATCGAGACGTGCTCGTGGCCGTCGCCAACCAGGCCGTGGACGAAGGCTGGTCGGTGCGGGCGCTCGAGCAGGCACTGCGCCCTGCGGACGAGGTCGACGTGCCCTCCAGCGACGTCGGTCCGTCATCGCAGCCGGGACCGGGCAGCTCGATCATGCGAGAGGTCCCACCTGCTGGTGTGCTCGAGCTCGAGGAGCTGCTCGCCGAGCACTTGTCGACGGCGGTCGGGGTCCGGGTCAACACCAACGGTCGGGGACAGATCGGGATCGAGTTCGCCGACCTCCCGGATCTCGAGCGCATCGCCCGGCTGCTCTTGGCATCGGCCTCACCCTCAACCTCAACCTCGATCTAGGTCGACCTCTGCTGACGGGTGAGTTTCCACAACCTGTGGTTGACCTGTGGACAGTTCGCCTTAGCTAGACGTAGAGCGGGGATTCACGCGCGCTCAGCGGTCGTCGTGAGCCGATCGACCGCCCAGCGTCCGATGGCGCTCGACCACGCCCGCCCGACCGCCGGTGTCCAGGACGCTGTCCAACGAGGAGCGGGCAGGCGACACACCACGGCGGGCATGCGTGTCTCCCGCAGGACCGGGAGCCGCATGCCGCGGACCTGGACCGGGACGGCGAGGGACGACGAGAGCTCGTCCGCAGCCAGGTCGGCCAGGAGTCGGCCGCCATGCGAGACGAACCCCGGCACCTCGTAGAAGCAGATCTCCGGCGGGCCGTCATGGGCCGCCAGACCCAGGTAGACGTCGGCGGCGAACGTGTTGGCCTGATGAGCGTGCTTGGAGCCGTCGGGGTGGTGGATCGTCAGCACGCGCACGCCGGTGTCGGCCAGAGCACGGCGCACCGCGGCCGTGGGCGCGGCCAGCCCGCCCGGCTCGCCAACGGCCAGACGCTGACCGTCCAGCGAGGCCGAGGAGCTCCGCAATCGCTCACGCTCGCGCACGAGTGCCACCGGGTCGGCGTCGCGGAGGCGACCGCCGTACCGATCGAGCGCATCGATGGTGGCGGGTCCGCAGATGCCATCGGTCCCGAGACCGGTGTTGCGTTGGAAGTCCTGGATCGCCCCGGCGGTGTCGCGGCCCAGGATCCCATCGATGCGTCCGGCATCGAAGCCGAGCCGTCCCAGCCGGCGCTGGAGCTCGGAGACGTCCTCGCCTCGGAGCATCGGGCTCTGCAGGTAGAGCAGCCGGTCGCCGAGGTCGTACCCGGCCTCGACCAGCTCTCGCCAGGTCACGGGGCCGACGATGCCGTCGACGTCGATGCCGTGACCGTGCTGGAACGCGGCGACGGCGCGCTCGGTGCTGTCACCGAACGCGCCGTCGATCGAACCGGGATCGCAGCCCAGTGCTCGGAGGCGGGACTGCAGATCGCGGACGTGGTCGCCCCGTGCGCCGGGGCCGAAGGGGCGGACTACAGGAATTCTCCGAGCTCCTGCAGGAGCTGGCCCTTGCCCTTGGCTCCGACCATGCGCTTCGCCGGCTCACCGTTCTCGAAGACGATGAGCGTGGGGATGCTCATGACCTGGTAGCGCATGGCGACGTCAGGGCTCTCATCGACGTTCAGCTTGGCGATCGTGACGCCCTCCTCCTCGGAGGCGATCTCTTCGAGGATCGGGGCGATCATCTTGCAGGGACCGCACCACTCGGCCCAGAAGTCGACGACGACGGGCTTGTCGGACGACTTGATGACCTCGTCGAAGGTGGTGTCGGAGAGCGCAGAGATGGTGGACATCGGTACCTCGTTGGGTGGCTACGGGAGCGTATCCGCTCCAGTGATCGGAACGCCGTCGCCGCCCTCCGCATTCCCTCGCCGCGGTGGGGCGAACGACTCAGCCCTGATGCTCGAGCCAGCGCTCGGCATCGAGGGCGGCCATGCAGCCCGTCCCTGCGGCCGTGATGGCCTGACGGTAGGTGTGATCGACGACGTCGCCACACGCGAAGACGCCCTCGATGTCGGTGGCCGCCGAGCCCGAGCGGACGACGAGGTAGCCCTCGTCGTCGAGCTGCAGTTGCCCCTTGAACAGGTCGGTGTTCGGCCGGTGGCCGATGGCGATGAAGAGGCCGCCGACGTCGAGTCGCCGGTGCTCGCCGGTCACCGTGTCGGTCAGGGTGACGCCCTCGAGGGCTGCTTCGCCGTGCAGCTCGGTCACCGTCGAGTTCCAGGCGAACTCGATCTTCGGGTTGTCGAGCGCCCGCTGCTGCATGATCTTCGACGCCCGCAGCTCGTCGCGGCGGTGGACGATCGTGACCTTGTCCGCGAAGCGGGTGAGGAACGTGGCCTCCTCCATCGCCGAGTCGCCGCCGCCGACCACGGCGATCTCCTTGCCGCGGAAGAAGAAGCCGTCACACGTGGCACAGGTGGACACCCCGTGGCCCACCAACTCGGTCTCACGCTCGATGTCGAGCATCAGCGCCCGGGCGCCGGTCGAGATGATGACGGTCTCGGCCCGGAACTCCTGGTCACGGACCTGCACGCGGAACGGGCGCTCGGAGAAGTCGACGGCGGTGACCCGCTCGGTGAGGAACTCGGTGCCGAAGCGCTCGGCTTGCGCCCGCATGTTCGACATCAGCTCCGGACCCTGGATGCCCTCGGGGAAGCCCGGGAAGTTCTCGACCTCGGTGGTGAGCATCAGCTGGCCGCCGGGCTGGTCGCCCGTGGAGGAGGGCTCTCCCTCGATGATCAGTGGCTCCAGCTGGGCCCGAGCGGTGTAGATGGCGGCCGTCAGCCCGGCCGGACCCGACCCGATGATGATGACCTTGCGCGGCTCGACCACGTCGTGCTCCTCGGAGTGTCGTTGCTACCTGGTTCGAACCACTCGGCGGCCGTCGGTGTTCCCCGGCGGCCGCGGTCAGGCCTCTGGCGGGAGCAGACGGCCCCGCTTGACCCAGAGCACCGCTCCCACGGCGGTGAAGACCACACCGAAGGCCAACCACGCCGACCAGCTGCTGTCGGACGGTGGGATGTAGGCGACAGCGGCTCGGAACAGGCCCAGAAGCAGCAGGAACACCAGCATCAGCCCGAGGAACAGCGCGAGCATCCCGTAGACCACGATCTTGACGACGCCCTGGATCCGGGTGGTGGTCGCCGCCTTCACCGTGTCGACGACGCCGACCAGGGTGTCGGTGGTCTCGGCCGCCCAGTCACGCTGGATCTCGTCGACCTCGGTGCCGCTCTCGGGCTCGTTCGCCATGGGCGCACAAGCTAGTCCGCGCCGGCTGGCCTCCGTCGCTTCGGCGCTCCGGGACCTGCGGGTCGGCGCGCTCGCCCCGGTCGCGACCGTCGCCGGTGGGTGCTTCCGGCCGGTCCGATCGTCAGGGTCGGACGAGCTCGAGCACCGGATCCACCTCGACGCCGTCGGCTGCCTCACACAGGCCGAGGTCGACGAGCGCGGTGACGATGGAGCCGTCGGCGAACCGGACGATGACCTCGGCGGGCCCGTCGACGACCTCGATGGCCCCGTCGATGGCCTCGCCACCCACCGAGCTCAGCACGGCGGCCTGACAGTCGTCGCTCAGCTCGATCGGCACGCCCACGGGAGCGGCGAGCTCGGGCTCGTCCGCCGCCGCCGCCTCCTCCTCCTCCTCGTCGGCGGCCTCGCCGTCGGCGGCGTCGTCCGACTCGGCCAAGGCGGTGTCCCCGCCCGCTGCTGCCGCCTCGGTCTCGGGCGGGGCCTCGACGAGCTCCGCCGACTCGTCGGCGTCCGGACCCGCCTCGGCGGCGGCGATGGCCCCGGCGTCCCCGGCGTCGTCACCGCCGTCACCGCGGGACGAGAACTCGGCGACCGCGTCGGCGCTGTCGCCGGAGTCGTCGTCGCTGCCTCCGCTGCGGGACAGGGCGACGAACCCGAAGGCGACCAGGACGACCGCCGCGGCGGCACCGAGCGCCGGCAGGCGATCGGCCCAGCCCCGCCGCCGGGCGCGCGCCGCGGTCAGCGACGTCGGGGCATCGGCTGCGGTGGGAAGCTCCTCCAGCGCACGTGCGATCTGGGCGTCCACGACCTCGGGCGGTACCGGGGGAACTCGGGCGCCGATCGCCTCGGAGACCGACGACAGCTCGCCGATGCGCCGAGCGAGTCGGGGATCGTCGAGGTCGGGCCGCTCCTGGCCGAGCTGGAGCTCGCTGTCGAGGAACGCCGAGAGCCGCTCGTCGAGCGCCTCCGCCTCGCTGGTGCGCGCCGCATCACGAGCCTCGGCGGCGCGGCGGAGCGCCTCGTCGTCGAGGTCGTCGGGATCCATGTCGGGCCCGTCGGGATGCTGGTCGTCGGTCATGGCTGAGAGGTAGGACGTCGCGGAGGGTGGTCGGGGTTCCCGAGAAGTCGTGCGAGCGCACGACGACCCCGGGCGATGCGGGAACGGACGGTTCCCGGCGGGATGCCGAGCGAGGCGCCGATGTCGGCGTAGTCCATCCCCACCAGGTCGCGGAGCACGACGGCGGCACGGTACTCCTCGGGCAGGCGCTCGAGCGCGGCGTCGAGGTCGAGGCGGCCGACGACGTCGCCGCTCAGGTCGGGGAGCGCCTCGTCGCGCTCGGGGTCGACCTCGACCGGGGTGGGCCGACGCGTGCGACGGCGGAGCTCGTCGAGGCACGCGTTGGTGGCGACCCGGTAGGCCCAGGTGCTGAAGCGGGCACGGCCGTCGTAGCGATCCAGGCCCTTGACGACGGCGATCAGGGCCTCCTGGGTGGCGTCGAGCGCATCGGGATCGTTGCCGGTGAGGCGTCGACAGATGGCGTAGATCATCGAGTGGTGTCGACGAAGGAGCGCGTCGGCGGCGCCGGGGTCGCCGGCGACGGCTGCGGCGACGAGCTCGTCGTCCGAGCGCGACCCGGTCCGGGCCTCAGGCGGGGACGTGGTAGATCACCCCGATCGTGCCCGGCCCGGCGTGCGCGCCGATCACCGGACCGATCTCGCCCACGAGGATCTCGCCGTCGTGGAACTCGCGGACCTTCGCCACGAACTCGTCGATGTCGTCGCAGTCGGCGTGCATCACGGCGACCCGCTCGATGGCCGGCTCGGCCGCGACCGCGTCGAGCACGAACTTCGTGGCCCGACTTCGGGTCCGCTGCTTGCCGGCGGCCTCGACCTTCCCGTCCTCGATGGCGATGAGGGGCTTGATGGACAGGAGCGAGCCGAGGACGGCCTGGGCGGCGCCGATGCGGCCGCCCTTCTTGAGGTACTCGAGCGTGTCGAGAGCGCCGAGCACCCTGGTGCGGCCGACGAGGCTGTTGGCCTGGTCGACGAGCTCGTCGATCGACGCGCCACCCTGGGCCCGCTCGGCCAGCGTGGCGACGGTGAGACCGAGGCCGACGGTGATGCTGCGGCTGTCCAGCACCTCGATGCGAGCCTCGTCGCCGATGGCGGTCGCTGCCGTGCGAGCGCTCTGCAGCGTCGCCGAGAGCTCGCCCGAGAGGTGGATCGAGACGATGCCGTCGGCTCCGTCGGCCAGGAGCGAGCGATAGGCCTGCTCGAAGCGACCGGGGGCCGGCGCGGCGGTCGACGGGAGCTCCTCGCGCTCACCGCACATGCGCCAGAAGTCGGCGACGCTGAGCTGCTCACGGTCGACGAACTCGTCGTCGCCGAACCGGATCGAGAGCGGGACGACCACGATCCCGAGCGATTCGATGACGTCCTCGGGGAGGTCGCACGAGCTGTCGGTGACGATTCGGACGGACACGCACCCTCCCGGCGCCGGCGCGGGACGGATCGGTCTCCGCGGACCGTGGCGAGGCTAGCGGCGGATGCCGACGCGTCCCATGATCCGACGCAGCGGATCGATGACGTCGGCGGTCTCGCCGATGCCGAGGGCTCGCAGGATCACGAGGTAGGCCACACCGGCAGGTGCGAGCGCCGCCACGGCACGGACCAGCTCGGGCATCCCCCTGGTGGCGAACAGCGCCGCACCGATCATCAGCGCGGCCGTCAGGCCAGCGGCGACGAAGGCCCAACCCTGGCGTCCGAGGAGCTGCACCCGTCCGAGATGCCACGTGAGGCGCTGGCGGAGCATCACCAGCTCGAACCAGGCGGCGATCGCGGAGCCGAGGGCGAGTCCGACCGCGCCGAACCGCAACGGGAGCTCGGGGTCCTCCCGGACGCTCTCGGGCAGCAGGCCGAGCGGCTCGCCGAGCTCGAGGAAGCCGGTGATCTCCCCGTCCAGCAGGAACAGGCGGTCGAACGAGAGCATCAGCGCGCCGCCGGTGACCGCTCCGATCACGAGTCGCATGAACGAGATGCGGGCCGGGCCGGAGACATCGCCGAGGGCGTACAGCGCGTTCTGGAGGAGTCGGGAGCACGCGGTGGGCACGAGCGCCAGTGCGAAGGCCCCGAGGACGAACCCGACGACGATGCTCAGGTCGCTGTCGAAGCGGAACCGCTCGAAGAGCACGGCCACGATCGTGCGTCCCGCGAGCAGGTAGGCGACGGCGGTGAACGTGACGAAGAGCAGGATGCGGCGGATGGCGGTGCGGGTCCGGTCGACGAGCTCGTCGGTGCCCTCCCTGCCCAACCTCGAGAGCTCGGGCAGCTCGGCGGCGGCCACGCTCATGGCGAACAGGCTGATCGGCAGCAGGTAGAGGATCTGGGCGTAGCCGATGGCCGCCACGGCGCCGACCGCGAGCAGCGAGGCGAGCCACAGGTCGACGAACGCCGCCAGCTGGGCCGAGCCTCGCCCCGCAACCGCGGGCACGAACCGCCGCATCGTCTCGCGCACGCCGGCGAGGCGGTGGTCCAGATGGGGCCGGATGGGCCCGCTGACCCGGATCACCGCAGGGAGCTGCACGAGGAGCTGGGCCACGCCGGCGGCGATGAGGGACCAGGCGACCGCCTCGGCCGCGCCCTGGGGCGTCCAGGAGCGCAGCACGACGAGCGCGAGCACGGCGATCTGCACGAGGTTCCACGCGACCGGCGCGACGTAGGAGACGAAGAACCGGCGGTGGCTGTTCAGCACGCCGAGGCACCAGGCCGAGGGCACGAGCACGGCCGTGCCGACCGCGACGATCCGCATCAGGTCGACGGTCAGCTCGAAGCGCTCGCCGCTGAACCCGACGGCCAGCACCGCGGTGATCGGTCGGGCGAGCACGACGATCACGAGGGCGACGAGTCCGGCGACGACGCTCAGCAGGCCCAGGACCCCGGCGGCGACGAGGCGGGCCTCGTCCCGGCGGCCTTCCTCGAGCAGCCGGGCGTGGACGGGGATGAACGACGCCGACAGCACACCCTCGCCCAGCAGGTTCTGGAGCAGGTTCGGCACCCGGATGGCGGCTCGCAGCGCATCGGCGGCGGGGGTCGCCCCGAGCGCGGCGCCGAGCAGCACCTCTCGCACGAGGCCGGCGATGCGCGACAGACCGATGCCCGCGGCGACGAGCGAGGCGCCGCGGCGGCGGGGTGGCGCCGTCGTCACTCCCGGGCTCCGACCTCGGCGGCCTCGGCGTCCGCCTCGTCGTTGCGACGGCGTCGTCGGTGGTCGACGATCCACCAGACCGCGAGCAGACCGAGGGCGCCGGCGGTGAGGATCAGCCCCACACTCGAGAGCACCGTCGACCGGACTCGGATGCGACTCTCGGTCAACGGCGTCGTGCCGTCGGGTGCGTCGACCCGGACGTCGACCGAGAAGGAACCCGACGTCAGCACTCGGACCGGGAACGCCTGGTCGGCGACCTCGCCCGGCGGGATCACCAGCGTCTGCTCGGGTCCCTCGGGGAACTCGAGCTTGTCGCTGTCGAGCCGGACCGTGACCCGCAAGGAGAGCGTGCCGTCGTTGCGGAGCTGCAGCGGGATCTCGTCCTCGCGGCTCGTGAGCGTGTAGGAGCGTTCCGGTGGGGGGACGATCCCGGCGAGCTCGGCATCGATCTCGTCGCGCACCAACGCCCAGTACGACTCGCGGTCCTCGGGCACCAGCTCGACCGACCACGACGGCAGCAGCCGGTCGTCGAGCTCGGCGGCGAGCGTCCGGCCGGCGGCGTCGGCGGTCATGCTCTCGAAGGCCGTGAGTCGCTCGTCCGTGAGCGTCCAGAGCTCGAGGTCGGCGTCGGGAGATCGCGGCTGGCGACCGAGCAGCTGCCGGGTCACGGGACGCCCGTCCGACTCGACCGCGACGTCGAGGTCGAAGAGCTGGTCGATCCGCACGGGGGTGAGCAGCGGGTCGACCTCGAGGCCGGTGAGCAGTCGGCCGAGGAAGGCGGGGTTGGGGTTCCAGCCCTCCGGCGGCGCGATGGCCACGCCGCGGAACCCCTCGGCGACGGGCTCATCGCCCGCTTCGAGGGCGATGAGCGACAGCTCGGCGAGGAGGTGCTCGGCGGCGAGCACCGGGTCGGTCCCCACGTCGAAGGCCGCGGCGAGGTCGGCATCGACGACCAACGCGTCGAGCCGCGCCTCTGAGCTGGGCACGAGCAGCTCGACCGGTCCGAGGGCGAGATCGGCGTTGGGATCGGCGATCAGCAGCGCCCGTTCCGGGACGATCGCCTCGCGGACGCCCCGCTCGATCTGGAGGCGGAGCTCCGCGGCCGAGATGCGGTCGGGGGAGAGCCAGGTGCGGATGCGCGGCACCCGACCGAAGGCATCGGTCAGGACGCTGCGGCCGACCGCTTCGAGCTCGTCGAGCACGTCGTCGAGCCCGGCTGCCTGCATCCCGGCGCCATCGACCCGGACGTAGGGATGGTCGAGGATCAGCCGCTGGTCCGGCCGCTCCACGAGTCGGCGGGCGAGGTCGCGGTCGGTCGGGTCGGGTGACTCGGTGAGCGACTCGATGGTCTCGGGGACGACCTCCAGCGTGACGGGCACGCCAGGGTGACGCTCGAGCGCGTCGAGCAGCACAACGAGGCGATCGCGGCTCGCCGCGCTGAAGCCGACCGTGCCGTCCGGGCGTTGCCCCGGCGGCGCGCCGATGCGGAGCGCGACACCGACCGAGAGGGAGTCGACCGTGCCGGGATCGGGCAGACGCACGATGTGCGAGATCAGCCGGTCGATGATCCGCCCACCCGGCGTGCGGAGCTCGATGACGACCGGGTAAACGCCGGGCCGCCGGAGCCGGACCTGGCCCGGCTCGATCGGGATCGTCCCGTCGTTGAGGTCGATGATCACCTCGGCGGAGCCGTTGGCGGTGCGCCCGTACTCGCTCAGCGGTGCCGCCGGGATGGTCGACAGTGCCGCCCCGAGGTCGTCGCCGTCCAACGAGGCTCGGAACGACTCCCGGTCGGCGACCGCGTCGTGGACGTTGACCAGCAGCTCGGTGTCGTCGGTGGCGGTACCGACGTCGACGATCGCCCGGTACACCCCGTTGCCGATGACCGCGCTGGTCTGGTCGACGAGCCGGAGCACCTCGGGGGCGCTCGGATCGGTCGGCACGAGCGCTTCGTCCTGGGCGACGGCGGGCACCGTCGCCGCGACCACGACCGCCAGCGCGCCGAGCAGGCCGACCCGTCGTCGCCGGGCCGTCAGCACCGACATCGGTGGCTCATCCCGGGATCGTCGAGCCGTCGAGCGACAGCTGCAGCACGTGCAGCCCGTGGGGCTCGCGCGTGAAGCCCAGCCGCAGATAGAGCGCGTGGGCCTTCTCGTTGCTCATCTGGGTGTTGACGACGGCTCGTACGCAGCCGCGACGACGCATCCATCGCAGCCCGTCGACGACGAGCCCGGCGCCGAGCCGGCGACCATGCACCAGCGGGTCGACGGCGACCCGCTGGACGTAGCCGCCCGATCCCGAGCGACCGTGCACGGCGTACCCGACGACCTCCCCGCCGAGCTCGACCACGCGGTACCGGCTCGACGGGGTGGCGGCGATCGCCTCGGCGAGGCCGATCTCGTCCATGGTCCAGAAGGAGTCGAAGGCGGCGGCGTCGATGCGCAGGACTCGGCCACGGTCACCTCGTCGCGCCCGACGAAGCCCGTCGATATCGATCTCGGGGACGTCGTGGAGATCGTGGGCGAGCAGCAGCAGCTCCTCGCGGGCCTCGAAGCCCGCCGCGACGAACGCCCCCGTCTCGTGCGGGGTCAACGCCGCGGTGACGATGGCGCCGAACCCCCGCTCTCGCGCGACCTCGACGGCCTGGCGCACGGTGTCGGGACGAGGTCCCGGACCCGAGGGAACCGGCGAGAGGTAGGCCACCTGCCCGCGCGTCCGCCACGGACCGAGCCGGAGGCGTTCGTCTCCCCAGTGCACGAGCTCGTGGGTCGCCACGTCGAACACGGTAGACCGGCCGGTGCCCGCGCACGCTGCCGCCCCGGTCGGGGCCGTGCCGTCGCGTCGCGTCGCGCCGGGCCCGGCCGATGCCGCCACCCTCGGGCGCCCCTAGGGTGGTCATCGTGTCCTTGCTCGTCGTCACCCACGAACGGTTCGTCGATCACGACACCGGTGACTGGCACCCGGAGCGACCGGCGCGACTGCGGGCCGTGCTCGACGGCATCGAGCAGGCCGACCTGGGCGAAGCGATCGTGCGGGCCACACCGGAACCGGCCGACCCCGAGCTGCTCGCGCGGGTCCACGACCCGATGCTGATCCGACACCTCGAGCGACTGTCCGACCGGGGCGGAGGCGCCGTCGATCCCGACACGATCGTGTCCGCGGCGTCCTACGACGCCGCCGTCCTCGCCGCCGGCGCGGGTCCGACCGCCGTGGCCGCCCTCGACGCGGGGGAGGTCGACGCCGCGTTCTGCGTCGTGCGCCCGCCTGGTCACCATGCCACCGGCCGCACCGCCATGGGCTTCTGCCTGCTGAACAACGTGGCGGTCACCGCGCGGCTCCTCGCCGACCGGGGCGAACGTGTGGTGATCGTCGACTTCGATGCCCACCACGGCAACGGCACCCAGGACGTGTTCTACGACGACCCCGACGTGCTGTTCGTGAGCTTGCACGAGCACCCGCTGTACCCGGGCACCGGCCGCTTCGACGAGGTCGGTGACGCGGGCGGCACGGGTACCACCATCAACGTGCCGCTCCCGAGCGGCGCGACCGGCGACGTCGAGCTCCGGGCGATCGACGAGATCGTTACGCCCGCGGTCGAGCGCTTCGGGCCCACCTGGCTGCTGATCTCGGCCGGCTTCGACGGCCACCGCGCCGATCCGCTCACCGGTCTGCGGTTGACCTCCGGCGACTTCGCCGACATCGTCGCCCGGCTGCTGCCGTACGCACCGCCCGGTCGCCGGCTCCTGTTCCTCGAGGGTGGGTACGACCTCGAGGCGTTGCGCGACAGCACGGCGGCGACCCTGTCGACCGTGCTCGGTGAGGATCATCGGCCCGAACGGTCGTCGTCGGGTGGACCCGGTGTCGACGTCGTGGAGCGGACGCTGCGCTTCCGCCACGAGGTGGGGCTGTCCTGAACACCGCCGACGTCATGTCGACGCCGACGACGGTCGCGGTGCTGGAGCGGGTGGCACCTCTGGCCCGCCGGTTCCGCGACGCCGGCCACGACCTCTACCTCGTCGGCGGTGTCGTCCGCGACCTCGTGCTCGGTCGGCCGTCGGTCGATCTCGACCTCACGACCGACGCGCACCCCGACGAGACCAAGGCGATCCTCGGCGGCTGGGCCGACGAGCGCTGGACCCAGGGTGAGCGCTTCGGCACCATCGGCTGTCGCAAGGACGGCCACGACTTCGAGATCACGACGTACCGCGCCGAGGTGTACGACCCGACCTCGCGCAAGCCGATGGTCGAGTTCGGCACCACCCTCGACGGCGACCTGGTGCGGCGCGACTTCACCATCAACGCGATGGCGATCGACCCGCTCGAAGCCCGCCTCGTCGATCCGCACGACGGAGCCGGTGACCTCGCCGCCCGCCGCCTCCGCACCCCGGGCCCACCGCAGGTCTCCTTCGACGACGATCCGCTCCGGATGCTGCGCGCTGCCCGCTTCGCCGCCCGCTTCGACCTCGCCGTGGAGCCCGACGTGCTCAAGGCGATGCGGCACCAAGCACCACGACTCGCCATCGTCTCGGCCGAGCGCATCCACGACGAACTGGGCAAGCTGCTGGGCGGCCCCGACCCTCATCGCGGGCTGGCGTTGCTCGACGAGGTCGGCCTGCTGCACCCGGTCCTCCCCGAGGCCGAGCTCGATCGGGAGGTGCTCGGACGCAGTCCGGACGACCCGCTCGTCCGGCTCGCCCTCGTGCTCCGCGGCACCGATCGTGATGGGCTCCGTCGCCGCCTCCGGGCGTTGCGCTTCTCCAACGACGAGACGGCGACCGTCAGCACCATCGTCGAGCTCGTCGAGCGTGGCCTCGACGAGGGCGTCACCCAGCTCCCGATGCTCCGCCGCCTCCGGCGCGACGCCGGCGAGCGCCTCGATCGCGTGCTGGACGCGGTGCGGAGCATCGATCCCGAGCGCGGGGCCTCCCTGGAAGCGGCCATCGGCGCGTTGGTGACCGCCGAGCCCCCCGGCGATGTCGTCCGCCTCGACGGCGGAGCGGTGAAGGCCGAGCTCGACCTGCCTCCTGGGCCGGCGATCGGCGAGGCGCTCGGCGTGCTCGACGAGGCGCTGCTCGATGAGGGTCCGCTCTCGGCCGACGAGCAGCTCAGTCGGCTGCGGGAGTGGTGGGCTCGCCGGGAATCGTGATGCCGAGCCGGGCGTAGAAGCCCTCGAGCAGCGGGTGTCGCTCGTACACCTCGACCAGATGACCGAGCGTCGCCGAGGCGTCGAACCAGGCGAAGCGCACGCCGTTGGCCGTCGCGGCCCGCACGACCTCGGGCCGCCCCGCCATCCGCTGCTCCTCCGCAGCCCGGTCGAGGTCCTCGGCGAAGACGGCGACGTGATGCACGCCGGTCCCGTCGCTGCGGGTGCCGTCG
Source organism: Actinomycetota bacterium (assembly GCA_039185015.1). Lineage (GTDB taxonomy): Bacteria > Actinomycetota > Acidimicrobiia > Acidimicrobiales > Poriferisodalaceae > JBCBSZ01. The sequence continues at coordinate 35,027 of JBCDAU010000014.1, read as the reverse complement.
AGCAGGGACGGCGGCGTCGCGTCGTGGACGCAGATCAGCTCGACCATCACGTTGCCCCAGGCGCCGTACGCGGAGGAGTGGTCGAGGGTCGCGTCGGCACCGTCGTGGAGCACCTCGGCCAGCTCGATGTGGCGGTTGACGACGAACGGCCCGGCGCCCCGTTGCTGCCACTCGGCCGCAGCCGCCTCCGGATCGGCGACCCCGTACGCGACCTGCACGATCCCATTCATGTCGGCTCCTCGTCGCGTTCGCCGACGATCCCATTCATGTCGGCTCCTCGTCGCGTTCGCCGACGATCCCATTCATGTCGGCTCCTCGTCGCGTTCGCCGACGATCCCATTCATGTCGGCTCCTCGTCGCGTTCGCCGACGATCCCGTTCATGTCGGCTCCTCCGTATCGATGTCGGTGCCGTTCATGCTGCCTCGGCCACCGGTTCGTCGATGGTGACGTGGGGCATCGTCAGCTGGATGAAGGGCCCGATGCTGACGGCGAACCAGATCGTGCCCACCCCGACCGTGCCGCCGAGCGCGATGCCGCTCACCAGCACGACGAGCTCGATCGCCGTCCGCACCTTCCAGATCGCAGGGCCCCGTCGGGCGAAGCCGGTCATCAGGCCGTCGCGGGGACCGGGGCCGAGACCGGCACCGATGTAGACCGCAGCGCCGACGCCCATCGCCACCGGCCCGGCGAGCATCGCGGCGATGCGGACCGCAACCGGCTCGATCGGATCGAGCACCGCCATCGTGGCGTCGACCGATAGACCGATGACGATGGTGTTGAGCACCGTGCCGAGGCCGATCCGCTCTCGGAGCGGGATGAAGCCGAGCAGGATGACGACGCCGGCCAGGATGATCACGGTGCCGACCGGCAGCCCCGTCCGGTCGGCGATGCCCTGGTGGAGCACGTCCCACGGTGCCAGCCCCAGCTCGGCTCGCAACATCAGCGCGATGCCGACGCCGAACAGCACGAGGCCACCGAGCACCTGGGGCAGGCGCCGCAGCGTCTCCCGCCAGGGCATGAGGATCATCGCCGCAGCGTAAGTCCGCCGCTCCGGGGTGCCGAACCGTGCCGCTGTCGCTGCGCCGGCTACGACTCCGCCTCCAGGCGGTAGACCGAGCCGCCGAGGGAGAGCATCCAGATCTCACCGTCGGCGTCCACGCCGAACGAGGCGAGCTGGGGCACGGTGACCCCGGTGAGCCGTTCGACCTGGGCGTCGGAGCCGACGAGCCGCAGCGAGAAGACCTCGCCGGTGCAGAAGTCGCCGAACAGGTAGGCGCCGTCGAGGTTCGGGATCTCGGCGCCGCGGTAGACGACGCCACCGGTGACCGAGCACCGACCGCCGCTGTGGCCGTACTCGTGCACCGGGCCGGTCAGGCCGGCCGATGATCCGCCGGCGAAGGGCAACGTCCCCTCGAAGAGGCGCCAGCCGTAGTTGAGACCGCCGGCCGAGGCGGCCGGTTCGACGTTGATCTCCTCGCGGGCGCCCTGCCCGACGTCGCCGATCCAGAGGTCGCCGGTGTTGGCGTCGAACGAGATCCGCCAGGGGTTGCGCAGCCCGTACGCCCACAGCTCGTCGAGGGCGGACGAGTCACCGACGAAGGGGTTGTTCGACGGGATGGAGTACGCCGGCCCGCCGGGCGTCGGTGTCGGGTCGATGCGCAGGATGCCGCCCAGCAGGTTGCGCCGGTTCTGCGCGTTGTTCTGCGGGTCGCCGCCCGAGCCCCCGTCGCCGGAGGCGATCCACAGGTACCCGTCGGGCCCGACGTGGAGGTCGCCACCGTTGTGGTTCGAGAACGGTTGGTCGATCTCGAGCAGCTGTCGGCCGGCCCTCGGGTCGGCTTCGGGGAAGGGCTCGGTCCCGCCGGAGGACGACAACGGGTACTCGGCGATGACCAGGTCGCCGCCGAGGTCGGTGTAGGAGACCCAGAGGTTCCTGGCGTCGGCGTCGAGGTCGAAGCCGAGCAGGCCCCGCTCGCCCGACGCGTTCGTGAGCGATGACAGGTCGACGACGGTCTCGCGCCGGTCGCTGTCGGGCCACCAGGCGACGATGCGGCCGGTGCGCTCGGCGACCAGCACGCCGCCACCGTCGAGGTCGAGGCGGTTGGGACGAAGCCCGATCGGCTGGGTGAACGAGGCGACCTCATCGAGGGTCGGTGTGACGTCACGCCCCGGCGGTCCGGCGATCGGGGCGCCGAAGCGTCCCGCGCGACCGAAGTTCTGCAGCGCGCCCTCGGTCGTCACGGCCCAGTACCCGTCGCCGGTCGGCGTGATGGCGAACCCCTGGAACGTCGAGGGGATGTCGGTGCCGGAGCCGAGGAAGCCGGCGTCGCCGAAGGCGAAGACGCCACCGTCGGCGGCGAAGAGCCAGTAGCCGTCGCCGGTCGGCGTGGGGGCCATGTCGACGACGGGGCGGTTGAGCGGCGTGCCACCCATCGATCCGAAGAAGCGCGCGCTACCGAAGGCGAAGATCCCGCCGTCCGCCGCCACCAGCCAGTACCCCTCACCGTCGGGGGCGCCGACGCCGTCGACGATCGGCTGGTTCAGCGGAACGCCACCCATCGATCCGAAGAAGCCGGCGTCGCCGAAGGCGAAGACGCCACCGTCGGCCGCGAACAGCCAGTACCCCTCCCCGGTCGGCGTGCCCGACGCGCCGACGATCGGAGCGGCGAGATCGATCGAACCGGTGCTGCCGTGGAAGTCGGCATCGAAGTTGAAGACGCCGCCATCGGCCGCGACCAGGAGGTAGCCCTCCCCGTCGGCATCGGCGAAGGCGTCGACGATCGGCAGGTTCAGGTCGACCGACCCCATCGAGCCGTCGAAGGACGCGTCGCCGTAGGCGATCACCCGACCGTCGGTGCCGACGATGCGGTAGCCCTGCCCGCTCGGCGACGGGATCAGGGCCTCGACGACGATGCCCAGCGAGCTGTCACCGCGCGAGGGCGACTCCTCCTGCGCCGTCGCCGCCGGCGCGGCCGCGGCAAGCACGCCGGCGACCAGAGCCAGGGCGAGGAGACGAGGCAGTGCGGTGTGAACCATGCGCGCGAGTCTGCTGCGCGCATCGGGTCGGGTGGGCGCGGCCTGCTCATCCCGACGGCGATCGACCGGGGGCACCGCTAGCCTCTCCACGTGGCCTTTGCGGTAGGGGACGGTCCTCGTCCGATGCCCGGGGGCGGCTCGGTGAGCTACCGGATGGCCCGGCGCTCCGTGCTCGACTCCCTCCGACGCGGGACGGTCGGGCGCGCCGAGGTGTGCGATGCCCATCCCGAGCTCATCCGCGCCGCGGTCCACCAGGGGCAGCCGGTCGACGAGCCCTGCCCGCTCTGCGGCGGGAAGATGTGCCACGTCGCCTACGTGTTCGGCCCCCGGCTCCCGGCTCACGGCCGCTGCGTCAAGGACGACGCCGAGGTGCAGAAGATCCGTGACCGGGCCGGTGACTTCACGATGTACGTCGTCGAGGTCTGCCCGAGCTGCCGCTGGCACCACCTCCACAGCGCCGAGGTGCTCTGACATGACCCAGCGTGGGTCCCGGAGCCCACGCTTCCTCCACGGGTCCTCCCGCTGAAGCGGCCGCGGCGTGGCCGTGCTCGTCAGCTCGTCACCGCTCGGGCCGGGAACTCAGATCCCGAGCGTTCGCCGACACGGCCGCACGCCGAGCAGGTCGATGTCGGTGCGTCGGCGTGGGAGCCAGGCGTCCCGGGTGAGGCGCCACCGCTGACCGAGCCGAGGCTCGCCCTGATGGGTTGCCCACGCGACGCCGTTGCGCTCGTAGCCCAGCCGCTCGGAGATCGAGTTCGAGCCGACGTTGTCCATCGCTGCCTCGCTGTGGGCCTCCATCGCGTCGAAGCCGTCGAAGGCGAGGTGGAGGATCGCCGAGCGCATCTCGGTGCCGATGCCACGACCGCGGACGTCGGCCGACACCCACGACGTGCTCTCGACGATCCCGAGGTCCTCGAGGTCGTGGCCGGTGAGGTCCTGCTGACCCACCGGCTCGTCGTCGACCGACACCACGAAGGACAGTCGCCAGGCGTCGTCACGGACGGTCCCCCTCGCACGCCACGAGGCTTGGAGCCAGCGCTGGACGCGGACCTCGGGGTCGGGCTCGTAGAACGCGCTGGGGTCGTCCCACGGCGCCGGATCATCCGACGCCTTCCCGGCGGCCACGAGGGGAGCGAGCCGCTCGAGCCGGTCGTCGGTCGCGGCGAGCAGCCGGAGACGCGGCGTGTGGACCTCGACGTCGAGCGGTGGGTACCACGACACGGCACGACCGTAGGAGGCCACCCCGCAGCGATCGGCCCCTTTTTCGCCGATCTCAGCGAGGCAGCTCGCCCACGATCGTGCGGACCTCGCCCAGCGGCTTGCGGTCGAGGTCGGGCACGAGCACGCCGTCCGTCGGGTAGCCCACGGGGAACAGCACGAAGGGTCGCTCATGCCGGGGTCGATCGAGCACCCGGTTGAGGAACGCCATCGGCGTCGGCGTGTGGGTGAGCGTCACGAGCCCGGCGTGGTGCAGCGCGGTGATGAACAGGCCTGCGGCGATGCCGCAGCTCTCCTTCACGTAGTAGTGGCTCCGCTTGGAACCGTCGTCGTGGAACGACCACCGCTGCTCGAAGAGCACGACGATCCACGGCGCGATCTCGAGGAACTCCTTGTGCCAGTCGGTGCCGAGGGGAGCGAGCGCCTCCTGCCACTCCTCGTTCATCCGCTGGTCGAGGTAGTTGGTGCGTTCCTCTTCCTCGGCCGCCTCCCGGATCTGCCGCTTGATCTCCGGATCGCCCGTGACGACGAAGCGCCAGGGCTGGAGGTGGGCGCCCGAGGGAGCGGTCGACGCCGTCGCGATCGCGGTCTCCACGAGGTCCAGTGGCACCGGGTCGGCGGCGATCATCCGCACCGACCGCCGTCGCGCCATCTCGTCGTGGAAGTCGGCCGCCCTGGCGCGCATGTCGCCGAGCGCCCGGCGTTCGAAGTCGAGCGGGACGAACGGGTGCTCCGCCGCCTGGGTCGGCGACGGGTACGGGTGCTCGTAGTCGCGGCGGGTCACGTCGCTGCCCGCTGCAGCAGGTCCCAACGATTGCCCCACGGATCGACGAACACCGCGACCGTCCCGTACGCCTCGTGGCGGGGTTCCTCCTCGAACCGGATCCCGGCGGCGACGAGGCGTCCGTGGGTGTCGGCGAAGTCCTCGGTGTGGAGGAAGAAGCCGACCCGTCCGCCGGTCTGGTCACCGATCCGGGCCCGCTGGCGTTCGTCGGACGCCTCCGCCAGGAGCAGATCGGAGCCGCCGGCGGGGGAGCCGACGACGACCCAACGCTTGCGACCCTCGTCGCGGTCCTCCCGGAGCTCGAAGCCCAGGGTGTCGACGAAGAAGCCGATCGCCGCGTCGTAGTCGTCGACGACGATCGTGACCAGACCGAGGTGCACCATTCCCTCATGCTCCCAGGGGGGAGACACCGCGCGGCGGAGGTGCCCTCCTACGCTTCCTGGCGCACCCGATGGCCACCACCACCCGTTCCCGATCCAGGGGCTGGCGTCTGTTCCGCCGGACCTCGTACCTCCTCCTGCTCGTCGGCATCGCCGCGGTGGGCGGGATCGTCTTCCTGCTCGCCCGCATCGAGCTCCCCGAGGCGGTCGCCCTCGACGAGACCTCGGTGATCGTCGACCGCAACGGCGAGGTCATCGCCGAGTTCAGAGCCGACGAGAACCGCTTCTACGTCACCCTCGACGAGATCTCACCGGTGCTGGTCGACGCGGTCATCGCCGCGGAGGACCGCGACTTCCGCTCGCACTCCGGCGTCGATCCGCTGGCGATCGCCCGTGCCCTCTGGTTCGACATCCGAAACGAGGGCGTGCAGCAGGGCGGGTCGACCATCACGCAGCAGTACGTGAAGAACGTCTTCCTCGAGCCCGACCGCACCCTGGAGCGCAAGGTGCAGGAGGCGGCGCTCGCGATCCGTCTCGAGCGCGAGCGGACCAAGGACGAGATCCTCGAGCGCTACCTCAACGTCATCTACTTCGGCCGTGGCGCCTACGGCATCGAGGCCGCGTCGCGGGCCTACTTCGGGATCTCCGCCTCCGAGCTCCAGCTCGCGCAGGCCGCGTACCTGGCCGGCCTGATCCGTGCCCCGGAGACCGCCGACGTGTCCCGACCCGAGCAGGTCGAGGAGGCGGAGCGGCGTCGTCTGGTCGTCCTCGACGCGATGGTCGAGGAGGGGTACGCCACCGCCGCCCAGCGCGACGCCGTGCTCGCGCTCCCGCTCGCCGGCTACGTGCTGGAGCGAACGAGCGCCGGCGAGATCCGGATCGACCGTGGCGCCGTCGATGCCGGGGTCGAGTGGTTCGTGGCCGACATCCGCCAGCAGGTCATCGCCCACTACGACGGCGAGGCCGCGGTGTTCGGACGGGGCCTGCGGATCGAGACCACGCTCGATCTCGACATGCAGCGAGCGGCGTACCGGACGGCCCGTGATCGTCTGGGCGCCGAGGGGCTGCCGTCCCCGGCGATGGTCACCCTCGACGACGCGGGTGGCATCCGGGCGATGGTCGGCGGGCTCGACTGGGAGGCCTCGCAGGTGAACCTCGCGCTCGGTGAGCTGGGGGGCGGCAGCGGCCGGCAGCCGGGCTCGTCGTTCAAGGCGATCGTGCTCGCCGAGGCCGTCCGGCAGGGCATCTCGCTCGACTCGCGGTTCGAGGACCCGGGCACGATCGTGATCGCCGGTGCGGACAACGGCGAGGACTGGTTCGTGTCGAACTACACGCCGGGCGATCGGGGCGTGATCGATCTCGTCTCGGCGACGGCGAGCTCGTCCAACACCGTCTACGCCCAGCTCATCACCGAGGTCGGGCCCCGGTCGGTCACGTTGCTCGCCGAGCAGATGGGCGTCTCCGCCGAGCTCGCTCCGGTGTCCTCGTTGACCCTCGGCACCGAGGAGGTGTCGGTGCTCGACATGGCCGCGGCCTACTCGGTCCTCGCCACGGGTGGCGTCCGTCACGAGGTCCACGCCATCACCGAGATCACGTCGATCGACTCGACGCTCGACTGGCGGCCCAGCTGGGACTCCGCCCGCGTGCTCTCCGAGCAGGAGGCCGGACTCGTGACGGGAGCGCTCGAGGCGGTGGTCGTGTCGGGCTCAGGGCAACGGGCCGCCATCGAGGGGGTTCCCGTCGCCGGCAAGACGGGTACGACCCAGGGAGCCGGTGACGCCTGGTTCGTCGGGTTCACCCCGAAGTTCACGACGGCGGTCTGGGTCGGCTACCCCGAGGCGATCCGTCCGATGGTCGACCTGCTCGGGTTCGACGAGATCACCGGCGGATCGGTGCCGGCGCAGCTCTTCTCGACCTACCTGTCCCAGGTGCCCGACCCGGCCGGTGGTGGCACGTTCGCCATCCCGGCCGATCGCCCGGGCCGGGTGCTGGGAGCCGAGCTGACGACGGGTCCGACGACCACGCCCACCACGTTGCCGCCGGCGAGCACGACCACCACGACGTCGGTCCCCGAGACGACGGTGCCACCCACCACGGCGTCCCCGACGACCGCACCACCCCCACCGCCCACGACGGCCGCCCCGACCACCGCAGCGCCCACGACCGCGGCGCCGACCACCACGGTCTCCCCCACCACGGCGCCACCGACGACGGCGTCCCCGACGACGGCCCCACCGACCACGGCGGAGTCCGTCGGGTAGCCGAGGACCGCGTTGTGCCTGGTCAGCGGGTCCGTTTTGTCTGACGGAGACCTGTCGCCGGTACACTGAGGGTTGCCGCCGGCAGCCATCCGAGGCGCTGGACGGTAGGAGGATGTTTCTGATGGGTGCTTCCCTCACCGCCCCCGCGATCGCGGCCCGGAAGCGGCGCGACGGCGCCGATCCGCTGGTCATGATCACCGCCTACGACGCCCCGGGTGCCCGGGCCGTCAGCGAGGCCGGGGCCGACCTGATCCTGGTCGGTGATTCCCTGGCCATGGTCGTGTTGGGCTACGACGACACGCTGCAGCTCACCGTCGACGACATGGCGCACCACGTCGCCGCCGTCGCACGGGCCAAGCCGACCTCGATGATCGTCGGCGACCTGCCGTGGATGAGCTACCACGTCGACCCGGCCGAGACCGTCCGCAACGCCGCCGCCCTCGTCCGGGCCGGCGCCCAGAGCGTGAAGCTCGAGGGTGGCCGCAAGCGCCTGCCGATGATCGAGGCCATCGTCGACGCCGAGATCCCCGTCATGGGTCACCTGGGTCTCACCCCGCAGTCCGTGCACGCGATGGGCGGGTTCCGAGTGCAGGGCAAGAGCGCCGATGCGGCCCTTGCGCTGATCGACGACGCCAAGGCCCTCCAGGCCGCCGGGTGCTTCGCGATCGTGCTCGAGGGCGTGCCGGACATCGTCGCCAACGCCGTCACCGAGGCCATCGAGATCCCGACGATCGGCATCGGCGCTGGCGACGGCACCGACGGTCAGGTGCTCGTGTACCACGACCTCCTCGGCATCGAGGACCGCATGGCGCCGAAGTTCGTGCGCAAGTACGCCGACCTGAAGGGCCAGACCGTCGACGCCCTGTCGACCTTCGTGGCCGACGTCCGCGGCGGCTCGTTCCCGAACGAGTCCGAGACGTACCACGCCTCCGAGGACCTGACCGAGTCCCTGGCGCTCTACGCCTGATCGATCCCGAGCACCCGGGTACCCCGACGATCCGGCCCGGGTGCTCGCCGGGGGGCCACGGAGCGAGCACACTCTGTCGTCGATGGGCCTCAAGGACGTCTTCGACCACCCGCTCGTGTATCAGCGCTTCCAGGAGGCCGGCGGGTTCTTCGGGGCTCGGACCAAGGCGATCGACGCACACCTGTCGATCGAGCCGGGCGCCCGCATCCTCGACATCGGGTGCGGTCCCGGGTTCCTGCTCGACGAGCTTCCCGCTGACATCCACTACACCGGCTACGACACCGACGCCGGCTACATCGACTTCGCCTCCGGCCGCTTCGGTGCGCGGGGCGACTTCGTGTGTGGGCGCTTCGACGCCGCCGCTGCGGCCGCCCACGGCACCGCGGACATCGTGATGATGAACGGTGTCCTGCACCACCTCGACGACGACGAGGCGCAGGCGACCTTGGGCGTCGTCTCCGGTGCGCTGGGTCCGGGGGGAACGCTCTTCACGCTCGACGGGTGCTACGTCGAGGGCCAGTCCCGGATCGCACGGCGACTCCTCGACAACGACCGTGGGGAGTTCGTGCGGACCGAGGCCGGGTACCGAGGTCTGCTGGACGAGCGGTTCCCCACGGTGGAGGTGCACATCGACTCCGGGTGGTCGCGGGTGCCCTACACGTTCATCGTCATGGTGGCGACGACCGCCGGTCCCTGACGCGGCGCGACACCCTCTGCGTACCGTCGCCGGGGTGCTCGTCGTGGTGATCGCCCGGTACGCTGACCGGCTGGACATCCGACCTGCTCCGCCACGGCGGGGCTCCGGCAGCTGCCGGATCCGTAGGAGGTGACGTGAAGCGCCAACGCGCGTACGAACTGATGATCATCCACGACGGTGAGCTCGACGATGCCACCGTGCAGGAGGAGATCAAGTCCGCCCGGGCCGCCCTGGAAGGGGCCGGTGGCACCGTGGCGAACGTGGACTACTGGGGCCGGCGACGCTTCGCCTACCCGATCAACCACAAGAACGAGGGGTACTACTCCGTCTACGAGGTGCTCGCCGAGGGCGGCCAGCTCGACCCGGTGGAGCGATCCCTGCGGATCGCGGACTCCGTCGTCCGCCACAAGCTGATCCGCCTCCCCGACTCCGAGGCCGAGCGCCGCGGGCTCATCGGGGCGGCGGCCGAAACGGAGTAAGTGACATGGCATGGGGGAACAGCGTCACGGTGGTGGGCAACCTCACCCGTGACCCGGAGCTGCGCTTCACCAACAGCGGCATGGCGGTGGCCCGACTCACCGTCGCCTTCTCCAAGCGGGGCCGCGACGGCGCCGACGAGCGGACGTCGTTCTTCGACGTCGTCTGCTTCCGGGAGATGGCCGAGAACGCCGCCGAGTCCCTGACCAAGGGCTCGCGGGTGATCGTCACCGGTGAGATGCAGCAGAACAGCTGGGAGAACGACCAGGGCGAGAAGCGGTCGAAGATCGAGATCCTCGCCGATGACATCGGTCCCAGCCTCCGTTGGGCCTCTGCCGAGGTCCAGCGCAACGAGCGACGCGACGGGGACTACAACCCCGGTCGCGCCCCGAGCCGTTCCGGCGGTGGCCCCTCCCAGGGTGGTGGCGGCCCCGCCTTCGATCCCGATGAGGAGCCGTTCTAGCGATGGCGCGCAAGAAGCAGCAGCGGAAGCCGAAGGACACCGGCAAGCCCCGCAAGAAGAAGGTCAGTCCCCTCGTCATCGACGACGTGGACTACGTCGACTACAAGGACGTCAACCTGCTCCGGCGGTTCATGTCCGAGCGGGCCAAGATCCGTGCCCGTCGGGTGACGGGCAACGACACCCAGCAGCAGGCCGAGGTGGCGAAGGCCGTCAAGAACGCCCGCGAGATGGCGCTCCTGCCCTACGCCAACCGGGTCGTCACCCAGCGCAAGGCCGACAAGGGCCGCGTGCGTCGTGACCGCGACGGTGGCGGCGAGGCCCCCGTGCCCAAGACGCCCCCGCCCCGCGGTGGGGCCGAGGGCGAGGAGGCCGACGCTCCGGCCGAGGCGATGGCCGGCGCCGACGGCGGGGAGGAGTAGATGCGCATCATCCTCCGCTCCGACGTCAGCGGGCTCGGCACCACGGGTGAGGTGCTGGACGTGGCCGACGGCTACGCGCAGAACTACCTCATCCCGCAGGGCAAGGCGATGCGGGCGACCGATGGCGCCGTCGCACAGGCCGCCTCGATGAAGCGGGCCCGCGACACCCGCGACGCCGAGGACCGGGCCAAGGCCGAGGAGGTCGCCCGGGTGCTGGTGCCCCAGGTGATCAGCGTCTCGGCCAAGTCCGGCGCCGGCGGCAAGCTCTACGGCTCGGTCACCACCACCGAGGTGGCGGCCGCCGTGCTCGAGCAGGCCGGGATCGAGCTCGATCGACGCACGCTGTCGATCGACGAACCGATCCGCGAGCTGGGGACCCACGCGGTCGCCGCCCGGCTCCACGACAGCGTGCGGTTCCAGATCCAGGTCGAGGTCACCTCGGCCTGATCGATGTGGGCGCAGGCCCACCATCCACGGTGTTCACGACGGCCGGCGGACTCCCGCCGGCCGTCGCCGCGTCCGGGTGACCGCGGAGGGAGCCCGGATTCGGTTGTCCACAGGGCGGACCTGCGTTTCCACAGGCGGTCCACCGGCAAATCCACGGGTTGATGGGCTCGTTGCCCACAGGCTCGATCCGTCACCCTGGACCACCCACGCCGGGCGGCCGTGGGTGGTGTGATCAGCCGCCTGCCACACCCACGGCTCACGATGGAGTTCGATGTCCGACACGGCTGCGCCCCGGGGGGACCGAGGCCGAGTACCGCCGCACAACCTGGAAGCCGAAGAGTCGCTGTTGGGAGCCATGCTCCTGTCGCCCTCTGCTGTCGCCACATCGCTCGAACGGCTGACGAGCGCCGACTTCTACCGTCCGACCAACGCCTACGTCTTCGACGCCATGCAAGCGTTGTACCTCGCCGGATCGCCCATCGACCCGGTGACCGTCGCCGACGAGCTGGGCCGCCTCGGCACGCTCGACCAGGTCGGCGGCGTGGAGGCGCTGATGCGTCTCCAAGAGCTCACCCCGGCGACGTCCAACGCGTCCCGATACGCCGGCATCGTCGAGGAGCACGCGCTGCTCCGCCGCCTCATCGCCGTGTCCGGCGAGATCGCCGAGATGAGCTACGACGTCCCCGCCGACGTCACCAAGGCGCTCGACGAGGCCGAGTCCATGGTCTTCTCGGTCGCCGAGCGCCGCGTCCGTGATTCGATCGCCCCGCTGCAGGATCTGCTGCTCTCCAACCTCGACCGTCTCGAGCAGCTGTACGACCGGGGTGATGCGATCACCGGCGTCCCCAGCGGCTTCCGCGATCTCGACGAGCTGCTGTCCGGTCTGCAGCCCAACGCGCTGATCGTCGTCGGCGCCCGCCCCGCCATGGGCAAGACGGCGTTCGCGCTCGGCATGGCCTCGCACGCTGCGATGCACGCCGGCAAGTCGGTGCTCTACTGCTCCCTCGAGATGGGGCACCTCGAGCTGACCCAGCGTCTCCTCGCCGCCGAGGCCCGGGTCGACAGCCACCGGCTCCGCAACGGTCGGCTCGGGCCCGACGACTGGCCCAAGATCACCAAGGCCGTCGGCAAGCTCGGCGATGCCCAACTGTGGATCGATGACGATCCGGCGCTCACCGTCATGTCGATCCGGGCGAAGGCCCGTCGACTGAAGAGCAAGGTCGGCAACCTCGGCCTGGTGATCGTCGACTACCTCCAGCTCATGTCGGGTTCGGGTGGTCGCTCCTCCGAGAGCCGACAGGTCGAGGTGTCCGAGATCAGCCGCGGTCTCAAGATCCTCGCCCGTGAGCTCGAGTGTCCGGTCGTGGCGCTGTCGCAGCTCTCCCGAAACCTCGAGCAGCGGTCCGGTGAGCACAAGCGGCCGATGCTGGCGGATCTGCGCGAGTCGGGTTCGATCGAGCAGGACGCCGACGTCGTGATGTTCCTCTACCGCGACGAGGTCTACAACCCGGAGTCGCCCGACGCCGGCATGGCCGAGGTGATCGTGTCGAAGCACCGGAACGGTCCGACCGACACCGTCAAGCTGGCCTGGCTGCAGAACTACACGCTGTTCAAGGACATGGCCAAGGGCGTCGACGGGGCGTGAGGCTCCACCGACGGCGGGACCCGAGCGGTCTGCCCGACGCACGCGAATCACATCGATGTGGTTCACTGGTTGAAGTCGTAGGACTACTGAGAGCAGTTGGGAGGGTTGCCACAGCATGACCACTCGCCTCCAGCTCGACGGCACCGATCTGCTCGGGCTGCTCCCCGAACCGACCGCGGTGCTCGACGACCGCGGGCGGGTCGTCGCGGCCAACCGTGCGCTCGAGCGCCTGCTCGGCCGTGACGACCTCGCTGGTCGATCGTGGTCCGAGTTGACGGTCGACGACGAGCGGGTCGTCGTCGACACCCTCGCCGCCTGGACCTCGTCGCCCGAGCTCACCTCGGGTGCGTTGTCGTTCGACACGCCGCAGGGTCCGTTGGTGCACCGCTGCTCGGGTGCCGCGCTCGGTCGAGGAGGGAGCCTCCTGGTGCGGGTCGAGCCGACGCTGGCGGTCGCTCCCGCACCCGACACGGTGCCCGACGAGCTCCTCGCCGAGCTGCGGACCCGGCGCGCGGCCGAGGCTCGGCTCGTGCAGCTCGCCTTCCACGACCCGGTGACGGGCGCCCTCAACCGGGTCGGTCTCGACGAGCGGCTCAGGGCGCTCATCGGTGAGGGGGAGCGGATGGCGCTCGTCTACGTCGACCTCGATCGCTTCAAGGTCATCAACGACGTCTACGGCCACGATGCCGGCGACGAGGCGCTGCGTGAGACCGCTCGACGGCTGGGCGGTGCCGTGCGTCCCGGCGACGTCGTCGCCCGGATCGGTGGCGATGAGTTCGCCGCCGTTCTGGTCGGGATCGATCCCGACCGTGCCGCATCGGTCGGACGTCGTCTCGTCGACGCGCTGGGTCAACCCTTCCGACTGCATGGGGAACATGTCGAGCTGGCGGGCTCGCTCGGTGTTGCCGTCCGCCGCCCGGGCGAAGGAGCAGCCGAGCTCTTCCGCCGGGCCGATGCCGCCATGTACCGGGCCAAGCGATCCGGTGGTCACCGGGTCGAGCTGGCCCTCCTCGACGACGGAGCCCCCGGCCTGTCCGCCTGACCGGACCGGGCCGGGGGCTGGTCGGCAGCGACCCCCCCGGGAGTGCCTCAGTCCTCGAGTCGCCGCCCGTCACGCAGCTCGATGACCTCGTCCGCCACCTCGCGGGCCAGCGGATCGTGGCTGGTCAGCAGCACGGTCCGTCCGGTCTCGTGGGCTTCGTCCCGGAGCAGACCGAACACGACCCGGGCGGTGTCCTCGTCGAGACCTGCCGTCGGCTCGTCGGCGAGGAGGACCCGGGCCTCGGTCACCAACGCCCGTGCGATCGCGACCCGCCGTTGCTGTCCACCCGACAGCTCGTCGGGGAGGTGTGCGACTCGGTCGGCGAGTCCGAGCGCTGCGAGTCGGGCCCGAGCCCGTTCTCGCCGTTCGGGCCGCCGCATCCGCAGGAGGCGGAGTGGGAGCTCGACGTTGTCCTGCGTGGTGAGCCAGGGAAGGAGTCCATGGCTCTGGTGGACGATCCCGAGGTTCGAGCGTCGCCAGGTGGCCGCCCCCTCCGGATCGAGCTGATCGACCTGCACGCCTCCGACGTCGATCGTGCCCACATCGGGCCGGTCGAGGCCGCCGACGAGGTTCAGCAGTGTGGTCTTGCCGCTGCCCGAGCGGCCGAAGAGGGCGACGATCGCGCCGGGAGCGGCCCGGAGATCGACCCCGCGGAGGGCTTCGGTGGCCGTCGCCCCGGTACCGAACGAGCGGCGCACGCCACTGACCTCGATCACCGGCCGGTGCTCTCGTCGTCGGCGGAGCGGAGCCGCAGCTCGTCGTCGTCGATGACCGCCCGCAGCAACGATGGGTCGCCGAGCGCCGCGCGATGGGTCTCGGTGAGGTGCACCTGACCGAACCGGTCGACCGAGAGGTACTCGGCGATGGCGCCGCCGCCGTGGCCGGCGCGGTGCTCGGTGGCGACCCGGCCGTCGCGGATCGACACCACGCGGTCGACGTGGTGCGCGAGTCCCGCGTCGTGGCTCACGATCAGCTGGGTCAGTCCTGTGGCCTCCGTGATCGCTCCCAGGACCGCGTGGAGCTCTTCGGCGGAGGCGGTGTCGAGCTCACCGGTCGGCTCATCGGCGAGGAGCAACGCCGGCTCGTTGGCGAGTGCGACGGCGACGGCGACTCGTTGCTGCTCGCCACCCGACAACTCGCTCGGACGGTGGCCGGCGCGTCGGTCGAGCCCGACGAGGGCGAGTAGCTCGCCGGCTCGTCGGTCGGGATGCGAACGGCGGGATGCGCGCATCGGCAGGGCGACGTTGTCGACCGCGGTGAGATACGGCAGCAGGTTCCGGCTGGACTGCTGCCAGACGAAGCCGACCGTCGAGCGTCGGTAGCGATGCAGCTCGCGCTCCGTCGTTGCGGTGAGCTCCACCCCGCCGACCTCCGCCCGGCCCGCCGTCGGCCGATCGAGGCCACCGAGCACGTTGAGCAGCGTGGACTTCCCGCTGCCACTCGCACCGACGACACCGATCCGCTCCCCGGAGGCGATCTCCAGGTCGAGGCCCCGGAGCGCGACCACGTCCTGGTCGTCGAGATGGTGGACCTTCACCAGCTGGTCGCAGCGGACGAACGGATCGGCGCTCACACCGTCTCCCCGAGTCGCAACGCCTCGGCGATGCGGAGTCGGCGCACGGCGATCGCGACAGCGACGGCGAGCAGGACGGCGGCGAGGACGAAGCCGACCACGACGGCAACGGTGGTCGGCACGTCGATGCGCACGGCGACCGCCGCGCTCGCTCCGGTTCCGAGCACGTCGATCTCCGGGATCGCCCACCGGGCGACCACCACACCGGCGGCCGATCCGACGACGACGGCACCGACGACGAGGACCACCACGTCGAGGGACGTGAACGTGCTGACCGTGCGTCCTGGGGTGCCGATGGCCCGGAGCACCCCGGCGTCGATCGCCCGCTCGCGGACCGAGAAGACGACCTGGAGGCCGACGGCCGCGAGCGCCACGACGGCCGAGACGAGGAAGGTCGCTCCGAGGAGCCCGAAGACGCCTCGCCGAGCCGGCGCGGCCTGCGCCATGTCGACTCGCTCCCGCGCCGAGCTCGCGAAGGTGCCGACCCCGTTCAGGTCGGGCTCGTCCGGACCGGTGACGAGGAGCGAGGTGGCGAAGGGCACCGCCTCGACCTGGGTGGCGAGTGCCTCGACGTGCATGACGAGCAGCGGGTCGTCGGCCTCGGCGTCCCAGCGGGTGAAGCCGTCGGTGACCGCTGCGATGGTGCCGCTGGTGGCGAGGAAGGTCCGCTCACCGCCGGGCGACGAGCCGATGGGCACCTGGAAGCGAACTCGATCACCGACCCGAACGTCGAAGCGCTCGACCAAGGACCTCGACACGATCACGTCGTCGACGTTCGTCCGCAGCAGGTCGAGCAGCTCCTCGAGCTCCTGGTCGTCGTTGTCGGCGCGCCAGTGGGCGATCGCCGCGAAGCCGTCGGGTTCGACGGCGACGATCTCGATCGGGCGCGGGATCGCGACCGAGTCGCCGAACCGCCCGGCCGTCTCGTGGATGCGCGTCGCCTCGTCCACACCGGGCAAGGCAGCCAGCTCGGACAGGGGGGTGACCGGGAGCCCCAGCGGCGAGATCTCCACGACCGCGACGTCGGCTCCGACCCGCTGGTATGCGTCGTCGACGAGCGCGTGCTCGGCCGTGGTCGACAGCGCGGCGACGTAGGCCGTGACGGTGGAGGCCACGACCACGACGACGACCCCGAGCGTCGCGCTGCGCCCCTGACGGTGCAGCCGCTGGAGCGCGAGGAAGCCCGCCGTGCCCCGGGACCGCCCGGCGACGGTCGCCGCCCCGCGCACCAGCACCGGGAGGATCCGGGCGGCCAGGAGCCCCACGGCCAGCCCGGCCGCCGTCGGCGCCACGAGGAGCCATCGGTCCTCGAGCCCGTCGGCATCGCCAGCCCGTCGCTGCGCTGCGATGGCGACCGGCACGGCCGCGGCCACGACCACGAGGTCGAGCTGCTCGACGACACCACGCAGGACGCGGCGGGCTCGATGGCGCGTCCGGTGTTCGATCACCGTTCGCCGAGCCGGGCCGACGAGGAACGCCGTGTGGACGACGATCACGCCGACGGCGATGAGTCCGATCGCCGCGAGCGGCAGCTCGCCGGGCTGCCAGACGGGTGGGCCGTCACCGTCGAGGGAGAGCTCGAGGAAGGCGTCGGTCCGGCCCATCGCCCACGCCAGGGCGACGCCGAGTGCGATGCCGACCGGGATCGTCGCAAGGGTCACGACCGCCACCTCGGCGGCGAGGCGCCCGAGCGACCAGACCGCCGGCGCCCCGCGGCTGCGGAGCACCGCGAGCTCGGGCGCTCGTCGAGCCGAGCTCCGACTCATGACGACCAACACGAAGAGCCCGACGACCGCGGCCGCCGGCAACGCCTGTCCGGTCAGGATGTCGGTCAGGTCGGCCCGCCGCTGCTCGAACTCGGTGAGCACGGGCCCGGGTGAGCGACGGAGGCTGACCGACTCCTGCAGGCTCTGCGCCCGTCGATCGACGGCGGTCTGCCGGTCGGCGAGCTCCTCGACCCGTGCGACCGTGATCCCGGTCGGATCACCGAGCACGAACCACTGCGCCACCTCGATGATCGGCGGTCGTCCCTGCTCGAGGACCGCAGCGAGCGATTCGACGTCGACGACGAGGTCACCGTCGAGGTTGCCGGGTCGGACGACCCATCGCTCGTCCTCGTCGTCGATCGGCGCCCACACCCCGACGACGAGTGCCGGGACGGCGCGTGCGGGATCGTCGATCGGGAGCTCGGGATCGACGAGCACGAGCTCATCGCCGACGTCGACGCCGTCCTGCTCGGCCCGCGCCGCGGAGAGCGCCACCTCGATCGTCCCACCGTCGGACGGTTCCGGCAGTCGACCCTCGACGGCCTCGGCGAGCTCGCCGAACGCACCGACCGCGCTGAGACGGGCCGGGGTCGGCTCCCTCGTGGCGCCGATCACGTCGAAGCGTCGGGTGACCAAGCGGCGGTCGGCCAGCTCGACCCGGAGCCCGAGGGAGCGCGCCCCGTCGTCGAGGAGGTAGGCGGACACGCCGTCGAGCTCGGCGAGGGCGAGTGGCTCGATGTCGCTGTCAGTCGCGAAGAACCAGGAGAACGTCGGCCGGCCGTCGGGCGGCTCGTCCGCGAGCTCCTCCAGGATGCCGGCCGCAGATGCCGCCGAGTACAGCGGGATGGCGACCGTGAGCGCGACGAGCACCGCCACGCCGGTTCCCAACGCCGCGGACGCTCCGGCGTGCGCTCGGAGTCGCTGGACGAGGCGGCGGAGCGCGCTCAACGCACCAGCACCCGGGTGTCGGGCTCGAGCGGTCCGCGGACGTCAGCCCGCTCTGCGCCCGTCCGGACGACCAGCACGTCGACCCGCTCCAGCCCCCGCTCGCCGTCGATGAGCACGAACGGCTGCTCCTCGAACGATCGGACTGCGTCGATGGGCACGCTGAGGGTGTCCGGGAGGGGCTCGACCGGCACCGAGACCGTCAGCCGTGCTCCGAGCGGGAGGGCCTGCCCGGCCGCGACGAGCCGGATCGTGGCCGTCTCCAGCTCCTCGTCGCGCCCGACGATCGGTTCCTCTGCGTCGAGTCGGAGCTCCAACCCGGTCGGATCGTCGTCAGCGACCGCACGCACGGTCCGATCGGACCGAACGAGGTCGTCGGCCACCTCGGCGTCGACGGTGAGCACCACCTCGACCGCTGACGGGTCCCCGACCAGGGCGAGCGGCTGTCCGGCCTCGACGGCGTCGCCGATCCGAACGAGGGGCTCGACGACGACGACGGCGGTGTCGATCACCACGGCCTCGGCCTGCTCCGAGCCGAGCGGCGCGTCCGCCAGGGCCCGAGCGGCGGCTGCCCGTGCTGCGACCAGCTCGTCGAGCGCGACGCCGTCGACGCCGTCGGCGATCGCGGCGAGGACGGCGTCGTCGGCTGCGCGGAGCGCGTCGAGCTCGTCGGCTCGCGCGACGACGAGTCCCACCCCGTCGCCGGGTTCCAGCCGGGAGCCGGCTCGCAGGTCCAGCGCGGTCACGATCCCGGACGTCGGGGCGACGAGGTCTCGGGTCTCCCCGGCGACGGCGCGGCCCCGGAGCTCGATCCGCTCGACCGAGGATCGGTCCTCGACGACGGCCCAGCGTCCGTCGTCCGCCGCCTCACCGGACGGACCGGGACGACCGACCCCGGATCGCTCGGGCTCCAGGTCACCCGCACAGCCCACGAGCACGCCGACGACGAGCAGTCCCGCGACGACGAGCCCACGGGTGAGCACGCTCAGAAGCGCTCCCGGATCCAGTCGGCCACCTCGCGCATCGCCGCCGGTCGGTGGCCCTCGAGGTAGTGGGGAGCGCCGCGCAGCTCGCGATAGGTCGCGTCGTCCGCCCCCGCTTGGTGGCGGATCTCCTCGGCCTGGTGCACCCGGATCTCCGTGTCGGCGGTGGGGTGGAGGATCAGCGTCGGCACCGTGACCGCCGGCATCGTGTCCGCCAGCCGTGCCGGTGACGACAGCCCCGACCACGTCGACAACCAGCCGCGGGCGGTCATCGTCCGCGCCAGCCCGCCTCGTCCGTGGTTGGCGTCGAGGGGATCGGGGAAGGCGAACAGCGATCCCATCGGGCGATCGTCCGGGTCGATGGTGAGATCGAGGTACGCCGGGTCGGCCAGGGTCCGGTAGATCGTCAGGTACTCGGTGTGCACCGCCCGCGCCCGGAGCTCGCGCCAGCGGGCAGGGTCGGTCTGCCGGTCGACCTCCTTCGAGGCGGCATGCGCGGCTCGGGCGTCGGCGAGGGTGCGCTTGGCTCTGGCGTCGATGCGAGCGACGCGTGCGCGCTGGGCGAGCCGATACTCCGCCAGCCACTCGCGGTCATAGCGGCACGGCTCGGGCCACGGCCGCCAACCGTTGGCCGGGTCGTACATGTCGAGCTCGGGCACCCGGGAGAACGGGTCGTCCTCGTCGGCGACCGAGGGGTCGATGACCTGGAGCATGAACACGCCCTCGCCGGGGTGCGCGGCGATGCCGATCCACGCATCACCACAGTCGTGCTCGGCCTGGGCGAGCGCCATCAGCGAGCCGCCGCCGGAGTTGCCGAGCAGCACGACGTGCTCCGCGCCGCGTCGGCGCATCTCGGTCGCGACGGTGACGACGTCGCGCACCGCCAGCTCGTGGAGGCAGTCGGTGTCGTTGTTCATGTACCTGGTTCCGAAGCCGCAGACGGTGAAGCCGGCCGCGGCGAGGAGCGGGCAGGCGTAGTGCACGGAGAAGTCGCCCCGGGGGTGCGAGAGGATCACCGCCGTCGTCGGAGCGGGCCCGCTCGCCGGACTCCACACGATCCCTCGGACGAGTGCGCCGTCCTCCGAGACGAGCCGGATCGGCTCTCGGTGGAGATCGGCTCCGGGGTCGTCCTCGGGGAGCGGCCAGTAGCCGAGTCCGAACGGGCGGGCCGCGCCGAGCGATGCGTCCATGACCGCAGCATCGCGCAACCAAACAGAGGCGGACCGGGCTCCATGGGGTGGAGGACCCATGCGTGGAGAGAGAGGAACCCGGTCCGCCTCGTTGGCTGTTGCCCAGAACTACGGCCACCCCGCTCGGCGACTTGAGGAGATCTGTGACGGGGCGGGACACTTCCGGGATGTTCCTCGGAGAGGATCTCCTCGAGTGGCTCGTGCTCGCTTTCGGCGGGGCGATGGCCGTGGGCAGCCTGGGTGCCGTCGTCCGGCCGCGCGCCGAGCAACGCGACGGCGATCTCCGTCGGGCGCCGATCGGACGATCGTTGGTGATGGCATCCGCCGGCTTCCTGGCCGCGGTCTGGGCGCTGGCGTCGCTGGCGAGCTGACGGGATGCGTCTCGCTCCGCGCACCGCCGCGTCGATCCGTTCGCCGATCGGTGACGCGTACGCCCTCCTCGGGGAGCGCCGGGGTGACCGGGAGTTGCTCGATCTGTCGCAGGCCGCCCCGGCCTACCCGCCGCCGCCGTCGGTCACCGACGCGCTGATCGGCGCCGCGCGGGATCCGGCCGGTGCCCGATACGCGCCGCAGCCGGGGATCGCCCCGCTCCGCGAGGCGCTCGCCGAGGATCTCACCGTCGCCTACGGCGCGGCCATCACCCCGGACGAGGTGCTGGTGACCGCCGGCTGCAACCAGGCGTTCTGCGTCGCGATCGGAGCGCTGGCCGAGCCGGGTGACGACGTCGTGCTCGCCGAGCCGTTCTACTTCAACCACGACATGTGGCTCCGACTGCAAGGCATCGGCGTCCAGCACCTCCGGGTCCGCGACGATCGGCTGCCGGCCGTCGAGGACGCGGCGGCGATGATCGGCCCGAGGACCAGGGCCATCATCCTGGTGTCGCCGGGCAACCCGACCGGCGTCACCATCCCGCCCGAGCGCTTGCACGCCTTCGGAGCGTTGGCCGCCGAGCGCGGCATCGCGCTCGTCCTCGACGAGACCTACCGGAACTTCCGGGGCACGTCCGCGCCGGCGCACGAGATGTTCGATGACTCCGATTGGGGCGACCACCTGGTCAGCCTCCACAGCCTGTCGAAGGACCTCGCGATCCCCGGCTATCGCATCGGTGCCCTCGTCGCCGCCCGGCCGGTGGTCGGGGAGGCGCTCAAGCTCCTCGACTGCGTCGCGATCAGCGCACCGGGCCCCGCACAGGTCGCCGCGGCGGCGGGCCTGCGTGACGCGTCCGGATGGCGTGAGGAGCAGCAGCAGCGGTTGCTCGGGCTCCAGGCGCACTTCGAATCGGTGATGGCGGATCGCCCCGGCGGCTTCGAGCTCGTGAGCGCCGGTGGCTTCTTCGGCTGGGTGCGTCATCCCCATGACCTGTCGACGGCCGAGGTCGTGCGGCGGCTGCTGCTCGAGCACGACGTCCTCACCATCCCGGGGACGGCCTTCACCGCCGTCGACGAGGCCATGGTGCGGTTCAGCTTCGCCAACCTGACGCCCGAGCTCGTCGAGGAGCTTCCCCATCGCCTCGACGAGTGGAGTTGAGCAGTTACTCGAGGACGGAGTCGCTGACCTGTGGCGGGCCGCTGCCCAGGTAGAAGATGCCCGGGAAGCCTGCGGTCTCGAAGCCGAGGCTCGGGCTGCGGCGCAGGACGGATCCGTCGATGATCAGGTTCCCGGAGCGGTCGTTGCTGACGTAGAACACGGCGCCACCGCCTTCGTTGGCGACGTTGTCCTCGATGAGCACGTCGCGCAGGTCGTAGACGAAGTCGGTGCCGTCGCCGTAGATCGCCCCGCCGTTGCCGCCGCCCGGGGTGCCGGCCCGTGCCGGGTTGGCGCCGTTGCCGACCGCCGAGCTGTGGGTGAAGAGCGAGTTGGTGAAGGTCGTCGGGGCGTGGAGCCCACCGAAGGCACCGCCGTTGGAGCAGGTGTTGCCCTGCCCGGCCGCCCCACCGAAGGTCGAGCTCACGATGTGGTTCGTGAGGCCGGGGGAGGTACCGACGAGGCGCACCGCCCCGCCGGCGACGTCGGGTCCGGTGGCGTCGCACTCGTTGCGGAAGAAGCGGCTGTTGATCGCTCGGAACTGTCCGCCGCGGACGTAGATCGCGCCGCCGCCGTCGGGGTCGTCGCCGAAGGAGGCGCCGTCGACGAAGGTGAGGTTCTGCACCGTCAGTCGCGGGTGGTCCTGCAGATCGCACCGGGAGGTGGTCCACACGAGGTCCGGGTCGCAGGTGTTCATGTAGAGGATGCGGCGTTCACCGTTGCCGGACAACGTGACGAGACCGTCGCCGTCGATCACGATCTCGGGACCGGTGTCGTTGAAGATCTGCGCGGTCGCCGTCATGGTGATCGTGATCGGATCCGGCCCGCAGTCGAAGGTGATGATCCCGCCGCGGGCGATGGCGTCGACGACCGCTGCCGACCCGCAGCTGGCCGGGGTGCCGTTGCCGATGACGACGTCGGGCGACGAGGTGTCGGCCTCCTGCGCGGCAGCGGGGATCGGCGCATCGCCGTTGGGGTTGCCGGCGGTCGGCAGATCGACCGGCTCCGGGTCGCCGGTGACGATCGCGACCGAGACGATCGGCGCAGGGATCGACTGTCCGCCGAGGCTGCCGGCGAAGTCGGCGTCGGAGAAGTTGAAGATGCCGCCGTCGCTGGCGACCATCAGATAGCCGTTGCCGTTGGCGACCATGCCCACGACGGGGGCGTTCAGCGCCGTCGACCCCATCGAGCCGCGGAAGTCGGCCTCGAAGGCGAAGACGCCACCGTCGCCGGCGACGAGCCAGTAGCCGGTGCCGTCGGGATCGGGGACGAGGCCGTTGACCGGCTGGTTGAGCGGCGTGCCGCCCATCGACCCGGCGAAGGCTGCGTTGCCGAGGCTGAACACACCACCGTCGGAGCCGAGGAGGTAGTAGCCGCCGCCGTCGGGGGTGGCGACGGAGTCGACGATCGGACCGTTGAGCTGGCCGGCGATCCCGAGGTCGACGAGGTCGCGGTGATCGTCGGCGTCGCCGAAGGGGAGCACCCGTCCGCGGTCGGTGAACACCCAGTACCCGTCGCCCGACGGAGTCGGCGAGATCGAGGCGAACGACTCGCCGGCAGCGAGGACGCCGGTGTCCGGCTGGCCGTGATCGACGGCCGAGCCGAAGGCGCTGACCGTGCCGCCGGCCGAGAGGATCCAGTAGCCGGTGCCATCGGGGTGGCCGGCGAGATCGGTGGCGGCACCGTCGGGGAAGCTGGCGCGGCCGTGGTGGGAGGCGTTGCCGAAGGGGTAGATCCGGCCCTCGGCGTCGAGCATCCAGTAGCCGGACGCTGGCTCAGACGACTGAGCTCCGGCCGTGGTGCCGGCCGCCACGAACGCCACGAACGCGGCGGCCGCGGCGGCGAGCAGGCCGAGGCCCAGTCGTCGTCGCCGTTGCTTGTCCACTCGGACCGTCCTCTCAGATCAGCCCGCGCGCAGCCGAAGTCTCGCGCCCCACGGTGCGTGCCGGCCCTGCTGCTCGTGCCGCAGAGGGTGAGCGTTCGTTCGCACCGTGTATCGGCGACCGATCGGGGTGGGTTGACCCACGGTTTTGCGGTCGACGGGCCGGGGCGGCGAGTCTGCGGGCGGGGATCACCGCCGAGGGGAGACGTCATGGATGCCGCAACGTTCGCCGCCAGCGCCGGAGCGCCGCTCAACAAGGTCGGGGCGGGCTTCTACTTCGATCCGGTGACGCTGGCGAAAGGCAAGGAGCTCGGCCTCGACGGCTTCCGGATGTACGTCCTCGGTCGGGGTGGCGTGCTCGGCGACGTCGAGGCGCCGGTCGTGCAGGCCGCCTTCGGCTACTTCCAGATGGATCTCGTCGAGAAGATCTGGGGTTCGGCGAAGGAGATCATGGCGCCCCGCGACGGCTCCCGGGCGTATCACGAGGCGTGCGCCGACTACGGCCGCTCGAGGTTCGCCGACATCGAGGGCCTCGCCGCCTTCAACGCCGGTGCCGAGGCGATCATCGCCGCCCAGCCCGTCGCGGGCCTGAGCCTCTACGCCGCCTGGGCGGCCGAGCCGATGGTCGACGACGTCCCCGGCCGCGCCGCCCAGCTCGCCGCCGTCCTCCGTGAGCTGCGGGGAAGCGCCCACCTGGTGGCCATCGTGGCCTCCGGGCTCAACGACCAGCAGGCCCACTTCCTGAAGCGCCCCGACGACTACGCCATGTTCGGTTGGAGCGATCCCCCCGAGATCGACGACTCCCACCGCGCCGCGATGGACACCGCCGAGGATCTGACCAATCAGCTCCTCGCCCCGGCGTTCGGTGTCGTTCCCGAGGGCGAACGTGCCGCGTTCTGCGCCACCGCCGAGGCGATGCAGGGCGCGCTCGCCGGCTGAGTCGAGCGTGCTCCATCGCTGGCGCATCGACGATCGGGAGTACGAGCGTCACGAGTCTCGCCGCGGTCGACGCCATGCCTTCGAGCGGATCGATCCGGCAGCGACGGCGCTGGTGGTCGTCGACATGGTGCCGTTCTTCTGCGAGGAGAATCCCTACGCCCGGGGCATCGTGTCGAACGTGAACCGGCTCGCCGCGGGGCTCCGGTCGGTTGGCGGGACGGTGGCGTGGGTGGTGCCGGCGCCGGCCGAGCCCGATCCGGTGCGGGTCGAGTTCCTCGGAGCCGAGGTCGCCGAGCGCTACCGGAGCTCGGGCGGCGAGGGGCCACCGCGCGAGCGCCTGTGGCGCGAGCTTCGGCCTGCCGGCGCCGACCTCGCGCTGGAGAAGACGACGGCGTCCGCCCTCTTCCCTGGCGGATCGGACCTCGATGCCCGGTTGCGGGCCCGCTCGATCGACGCCGTGCTCGTCGCCGGCACCGTCGCCAACGTGTGCTGCGAGTCGACCGCCCGCGACGCCGCCACGCTCGGATACCGGACCGTGATGGTCGCCGACGCCAACGCCGCCGGCACCGACGCCGAGCTCAACGCCACGCTGCACACCCTCTACCGGAGCTTCGGTGACGTCCGCACCACCGACGAGCTGATCGCGCTCGTGGGATGCTCCGCAGCCGACGGTTGACCGAACGGAGATCTGATGGCCGAGCTCACCGGTACCAACGCGCTCGTCACGGGTGGCGGCAGCGGGATCGGGTTGGCCTGCGCCCGACATCTCGCCGCCGACGGGGCGACGGTGACGCTGATGGGTCGGACGATGGAGCGCCTCGAGGCCGGAGCCGCCGAGGTCGAGGCGGCCGCGCCAGGGGCGACCGTGCGGCTCCACGCCGCGGACGCGGCCGACGAGGACGCCGTCGCGGCGGCCGTCGCGGTCGCCGCGGGTGATGACGCACTCGACGTCGTGGTGCTCGCCGCGGGCCAGGGCGCCGGCGGGTCGTTGGTCGACACCGATCGGGCGGCATGGGACGCCGTGCTCGCCACGAACCTCACCGGACCGATGCTGGCCATCAAGCACGCGGCACCGAAGATGACGGGCGGCGGGTCGATCGTGGCGCTGTCGTCGATCGCCGGTGTCCTCACGCATCGGCTGATGACCGCCTACTGCGTGTCGAAGGCCGGTCTCGAGATGCTGGTCCGCAACGCCGCCGACGAGCTCGGCGCGGTGGGCATCCGGGTCAACGCCGTGCGGCCGAGTCTGGTGCCGACCGAGCTGGCCAGCGGGCTCAGCGAGTCGCCGCCGATCGTCGCGGACTACCTCGAGCAGATGCCGCTCGGGCGCCTCGGGACCACCGATGACATCGCGTCGCTGGTGCGGTTCCTGTGCGGACCGGGGTCGACGTGGATCACCGGGCAGTGCATCGCAGCGGACGGTGGTCACACGCTGCGCCGGGGCCCTGACCTGGCCGGAGCGATGGCTCGAGCGCAGGAGACCTGAGAGCGGACGACGGGAATCGAACCCGCGTTATCAGCTTGGGAAGCTGAAGTTCTACCATTGAACTACGTCCGCAGCGTCGCCCCGAGAGGCGACCGGGCACCCGATCGTAGCGACTTCCGCCCGCCATCGGCCATGGCGCCGCTACGGTCCTCGGCGTGATCCTCTCCGACCGGACCCTGCGCGAGCAGCTGGCCGCCGGGCGCATCGTCATCGATCCGCTCGACGAGGCCAACATCCAGCCGTCCTCCATCGACGTGACCCTCGATCACCGCTTCCGGGTCTTCCTGAACCACACCCGAGGCATCATCGACGTGCGCGAGGACGTGTCCGATCTGACCGAGCCCGTCGAGGTCGACCCCGAGGGCGTGTTCATGCTCCATCCGGGCGAGTTCGTGCTCGGCTCGACCGCCGAGACCGTCACCGTGCCCGACGACCTCGTCGCCCGCCTGGAGGGCAAGTCGTCGCTCGGCCGCCTCGGGCTGCTCATCCACTCCACGGCCGGCTTCGTCGACGCCGGCTTCTCCGGCGCCATCACCCTCGAGCTCAGCAACGTCGCCACGCTGCCCATCACGCTGTACCCGGGGATGAAGATCGGCCAGATCAGTTTCCTGCAGATGACCACCCCGGCGGAGCGTCCGTACGGCTCACCCGGCCTGGGCTCGAAGTACCAGGGTCAGGAGGGCCCGACCGCCAGTCAAGGCCACGAGAACTTCGCGGGCTAACTGGTCGCGCTGCGGATCGCCTGCCAGACGCGTTCGGGGGTGCAGGGCATGTCGATGTGGCGGATGCCGAGGTGGGCGAGCGCGTCGACGACGGCGTTCTGCACCGCCGGTGTCGCGCCGATGGTGCCCGACTCGCCGATGCCCTTGGCGCCGAGGGTGTTCATCGGCGTCGGCGTCTCCATGGGGATCCGCTCGAACGACGGCAGCTCGGCGGCCGAGATGGCGGCGTAGTCGGCGAGGTTGGCGGTGATGGGGTTGCCGTCCTCGTCGTAGCGGAACTCCTCGAGCAAGGCCTGCGCCGCCCCCTGTGCAAGTCCACCGTGGACCTGGCCGTCGGCGATGAGTGGGTTGATGATCGTCCCGGCGTCGTCCACGGCCACGAGCCGTCGGAGGCGGACGCCACCGGTGTCGACATCGACCTCGACGACGGCGAGGTGCGCGCCGAAGGGAAAGGTCGGACCATCGGCCGACCAGTCGGACACGCCGGCGAGCGGGATGTCGACGTTGGCGGCGAGACGGTCCCAGCCGACCCACACCGACGGCGCCCCGACGACGTGGAAGCGCCCGGTCGTGGTGTCGAGCACGACGTCCTCGACCGCAGCCTCCAGGCCGTCGGCGGCCCGCTCGCGGGCGGCCTCGACGAGCTTGGTCGTGGCGTCGACGACCGCCGAGCCGGCGATCTGGACCGAGCGGGAGCCGCCCGTGATGCCCCCGGTCGGCACGACGTCGGTGTCGCCGTGCACGACCTCGATCCGGTCCATGGGGACGCCGAGGCGCTCGGCGGCCAGCATCGCCCAGGTCGTGTAGTGGCCCTGGCCGTAGGGCGAGGAGCCGGTGACGATCCGGAAGCGACCGTCGTCGAGCAGCTCGATCGAGCCGTACTCGCTCCCTCCGCTCAGCGCCGTGATCTCGACGTAGGAGGCGAGACCGAGCCCGAGCAGGAGGCGCTCACCCTCGGCGCGACGTCGGCCCTGCTCGGCCCGGAGCTCCTCGTAGTTGGCCGCCTCGAGCAGAAGGTCGAGCGCGCCCACGTAGTCACCGATGTCGTAGGTGACGCCCGACGGGGTCTGGTACGGGAACGCATCGGACCGGAGGAGGTTCTTCCGGCGCACCGTCGCCGGATCGAGGCCCACCTCGGCGGCGAAGAGGTCGACTGCGCGTTCGATCGCCGCCGCCGCCTCGGGCCGACCGGCCCCCCGGTACGCGCCGACGGGAGTGGTGTTGGTGACCACCGAGTCGGAGCGGTAGGCGACGTCGGTGAGGTCGTAGCACCCGGTGAGCATCATCCGGGTCATGAACGGCAGGAGCGCGCCCATCGACGGGTAGGCGCCGGAGTCCTGGAGCACGGTGAGCCGGTACGCCGTGATGCGACCGTCGCGACTGCCGCCGATCTCGACCCGCTGGTGCTGGGCTCGACCGTGGCCCATACCGACCATGTCGGCGCTGCGGTCGGGGAACCAGCGGACGGGCCGACCGACCCGACGGGACAGCTCACCGAGCACGATCACCTCGGCCGGCGGCCGGGCCTTCGCTCCGAACCCTCCACCCACGTCGGCGCCGATCACGCGGACCTGGTCGTGCTCGAGCTCGTACACCTCGGCGAGGACGTCGCGCACCGGGTGGACACCCTGCGAGGCCGCGCGGAGGACGAGCCGGTCGTCCTCCCACCACGCCGCGGCGACGTGGGGCTCGATGGGGGCCGGCGCCACCCGCGGGTTGAGCACCTCCTGGCGGACGACGACCTCGCAGTCGGCGAACTCCGGATCCTCGCCGAGCTCGAGGTGGAAGGCCGTGTTCGTGCCGGCCTCGTCGTGGAGGACGATGTCGTCGCGGCGGGCGTCGGCAGCTTCGACGACGGGGTCGAGGAAGTCGTAGTCGACGATGACGAGCTCAGCGGCGTCCTCGGCTTCGGCCTCGGTCTCGGCGACGACGGCGACGATGGGCTCGCCGACGTACCGCACCCGGTCTCGAGCGAGCAGCGGCCGTGGCATGGTCGTCGGCAGCATCGGGTTGACGGGACCTTGGTCGGCGAGTCCGAGCTCGGCGGCGGAGACGACCGCCAGCACGCCGGGTGCGGACCGGGCCTCCTCGAGCTCGATCGACTCGAGGAGGGCGTGCGCCACGGGTGAGGTCACGTAGCGAACGACCGCGGCGTCGGGGAGGTCGTCGCCGTTGACGAACCGACCGTCGCCGCGCAGCAGCGCCGGGTCCTCACGACGCTGGACGCGGTTGCCGAGGATGCTCATGTGGGCCAGCCCGGCGTCAGGTCGATCCCGAACCACTCGCGCCACATCGCTCGGTACTCCTCGTCGTCGGGGGTGGCCAGCCGCAGCAGGTCGGCCTCGGTCATGCGTTCCCGCCCAGAGATCAGCGCCTCGGCGTCGTCGCCCGAGCGCCAACGCAGCCGGCGCTCGTCGGAGGTGATCGCCTGCTCGATCACCTCGGCCGCGGCGTCGGCCTCGGGGGCGGTCGGGATCAGGCTGAGATACATCGCGAACATCCGCTGGTACGCCGAGGCGTAGGCGCTGTCCGGTGCGTCGGTGTTCTTGGCGAGGATCGCGGTCCGGGTCACACCGGGCTCGACGAGCGACACGCCGATCCCGAAGCGGTCGACCTCGAGGGCGAGCACCTCGGTGTAGCCCTCCATCGCCCACTTCGACGACGTGTAGACGGGCTGACCTACCGACGCGAGGCGGCCGACGACTGACGAGACCATGCAGATGTGACCCGCCCCCCGCTCCCGCATCGAGGGCAGCACGGCCCTGGTGCAGCGGACCGGACCGAACACGTTGGTCTCGTAGACCGAACGCCACTCGTCGAGGTCGGCGTCCTCGAAGGCGGCGTTCGAACCGATGCCGGCGTTGTTGACGAGCACGTCGACGGGCCCGTCGACGAGGATGCGGTCGAAGCCGTCGCTCACGGACGCGTCGTCGGCGACGTCGAGCTGCTCGATCGTGACCGGGAGCCCGTCGGCCTCGACCTCCTCGAGCAGCTTGCCCGCCCGCTCGATCGAGCGACTGGTCGCCACGACCTCGTGACCGGCACGGGCGAGGCGCAGGGCCGCCGCTCGTCCGATCCCGCTGTTCCCCCCGGTGATCACGATGCGCACGGGCGCCGACCCTACCGCCGTCCTCCGGACATCACCCGGTGAGCGCCGCTGCCGCCCGGGTCGGTCGGCGGGACCGGACGGGACGTTGGTCACGGTCGGACCGGCGAGCGCGCTGCTTAGTGTCGGTTCGTGTCGACCACGGTGACCGATGGCAACGCCGCGGCAGCGGAGATCGCATACGCCTGCAGCGAGGTCGCGGCGATCTACCCGATCACCCCCGCCTCACCGATGGGCGAGCTCGCCGACGCCTGGAGCCAGCAGGGCCGGCCGAACCAGTGGGGCTCGGTTCCCGAGGTCGTGGAGCTGCAGAGCGAGGGCGGTGCTGCGGGCACGCTGCACGGGGCGTTGCTGGGTGGCGCGATGGCGAGCACCTTCACCGCCTCGCAGGGACTGCTGCTGATGCTGCCCAACCTCTACAAGCTCGCCGGTGAGCTCCTGCCCTGCGTGGTACACGTCGCTGCTCGGTCGGTCGCCACCCACGCCCTGTCGATCTTCGGCGACCACAGCGATGTGATGGCGGCCCGTTCGACCGGCATGGCGATGCTGGCGTCGTCCTCGGTGCAGGAGGCCCACGACCTCGCGCTGGTCGCACACGCCGCCACGTTGCGGACCCGCGTGCCGTTCCTTCACTTCTTCGACGGCTTCCGCACCTCTCACGAGGAGAGCTCCATCGACCGGATCCCGCACGAGATCATCGCCGAGCTGATCGACGACGAGCTCGTCGCCGAGCATCGCTCCCGGGCGCTCGACCCGGCGGCGCCGACGCTGCGGGGTACCGCCCAGAACCCCGACGTGTTCTTCCAGGCACGCGAGGCCGCCAACCCCTTCCACGGCGCCGTGCCCCGAGCGGTGGCCGCCGAACTGGAGCGCTTCGCCGCGCTGACCGGTCGACGGTATGGGCTCGTCGACTACCACGGCGCTCCCGACGCCGAGCGGGTCGTCGTCGTGATGGGGTCGGGGTCGTGGGCGGTCCGCTGGGCGGTCGAGCGGCTGCTCGAGCGGGGCGAGCGGGTCGGCATGATCACCGCGCGGCTCTACCGGCCCTTCCCGACCGAGGCGCTCGTGGCCGCGTTGCCCGACTCGGCGAGCGCCGTCGCGGTCCTCGATCGGACCAAGGAGCCGGGAGCCGTCGGGGAGCCGCTGTTCACCGACGTGGTGACTGCGCTGCACCGAGGTGGCCGCGGCGACGTGCGCGTCATCGGTGGGCGCTACGGGCTCTCGTCGAAGGAGTTCGATCCGTCGATGGCGGCCGCGGTGTTCGGTGAGCTGGACCGGCCCGTCCCGCGCCCGACCTTCACGGTCGGGATCGTCGACGACGTCTCCCACCTCAGCCTCGACCCCGTCGATCTCGTTCCGTCGACCGGCGACACGGTCGGCGCCGTCTTCTACGGGCTCGGCAGTGACGGCACCGTCGGCGCCAACAAGCGGTCGACGGCGATCCTGGGCGAGCGCACCCACGGGCACGCGCAGGGCTACTTCGTCTACGACTCCAAGAAGTCCGGTTCGATGACGGTCTCGCACCTGCGCTTCGGGCCGGATCGGATCGACATGCCGTGGCTCGTCGACGAGGCCCGCTTCGTCGGTGTGCACGACCTGGGGCTGATGGACCGGGTGGACGTCTTCGAGCGGGCCGCACCCGGTGCGACCGTCCTGCTGAACAGCCCGTTCCCGCCGGACGAGACCTGGGCGCGACTGTCGGGTGCCAACCAGCGCCGCATCATCGAGCTGGCCCTCGAGGTCCACGTCGTCGACGCCCGCGCTGTCGCTGAGCGAGCCGGGCTCGGCCGCCGCGTCAACACCGTCCTCCAGACGTGCTTCTTCGCGCTCGCCGAGGTCCTCCCCGAAGCCGAGGCGATCGAGGCGATCAAGGACGAGCTGTCCGCCGCCTTCGCCGTCAGAGGTGAGAGCGTCGTGCGCCGCAACCTCGAGGCGGTCGACGCCGCGCTCGACGGGCTCGTGCGGATGGAGATCCCGGCCACGGTCACCGCTCCGGAACCGGCCGCCGTGGCGTCCGACGACTCGCCGACCGACTTCGTCGCCCGCGTCACCCGCCGGCTGCTCGCTGGCGAGGGCGAGCGCTTGCCCGTGAGCGCCCTCCCCGTGGACGGCAGCTTCCCCACGGGCACGGCCAAGATCGAGCGACGGGGCATCGCCCGGGAGCTGCCGATCTGGGATCCCGAGATCTGCATCGAGTGCAACAAGTGCGCCCTGGTGTGCCCTCACGCCGCGATCCGGGCGAAGGCGTTCGACCCGATCGTCGTCGGCGCCGTTCGCGACGAAGTGCCGTCCCGCGCGGCGACCAAGGGTCGCGAGCTCGCCGGCCTGCGCCTCACCATCCAGGTCGCGCCGGACGACTGCACCGGGTGTGGCGTCTGCGTCGACGTGTGTCCCGGCCGTGACCGCGGCGATCTCAAGCGCCGGGCCCTCGAGCTGCGGCCGCGCCAGGACCACCTCGCTGTCGAGCGCGCTCGCTGGGACCGCTTCGGTGAGCTTCCGGAGGTGCAGCGCTCTGCGGTTCGGATCGCGACCGTCAAGGGCTCCCAGCTGCTCACCCCCCTGTTCGAGTTCTCCGGCGCCTGCTCCGGCTGTGGGGAGACGCCCTACCTGAAGCTGGTCAGCCAGCTCTTCGGCGACCGGGTCGTGATCGCCAACGCGACGGGCTGCTCGTCGATCTACGGCGGCAACCTTCCGACCACCCCATGGACCGTCGACGCGAGTGGCCGGGGACCGGCCTGGGCGAACAGCCTCTTCGAGGACAACGCCGAGTTCGGCCTCGGCCTCCGGCTCGCGGCCGACCAGCGCGAGGCGCGGGCTCGTCGTCTCCTCGAGGGGTTTCGGTCGACGCTCGGGGACCTCGCCGATCGCGTGCTCGACAGAGAGCAGCGCACCGATGCAGAGGTCGTGGCCCAACGGGCCGACATCGACCAGCTCGTGGCCGCCCTCGCCGAGCTCGGCGACCCGCGCGCCGCCGAGTTGGCCGAGACGGCCGACGTGCTGGTGCGCCGCAGCATCTGGATCGTCGGCGGCGACGGGTGGGCGTACGACATCGGGTTCGGCGGACTCGACCACGTCCTCGCCTCGGGTCGCGACGTCAACGTGCTCGTGCTGGACACCGAGGTGTACTCGAACACCGGCGGGCAGGCGTCGAAGGCCACGCCGAGGGCTGCCGTGGCCAAGTTCGCGGCGGGTGGGAAAACCACCGGGAAGAAGGACCTGGGCATGATCGCTCAGGACTACGGCAACGTGTTCGTCGCCCAGATCGCCATGGGCGCCAACATGACGCAGACGGTCAAGGCGCTCGTCGAGGCCGAGGCGCACCCCGGCCCGTCGCTGGTCCTGGCCTACAGCCCGTGCATCGCCCACGGCATCGACATGGCCCGCCAGATGGACCACCAGCACGCTGCGACCAGCAGTGGCCACTGGCCGCTCTACCGATACGACCCGGCCCGGGAGGACGCCGGTGAGCCGGGGCTGCGCCTCGACAGCCGGGCGCCGACCGTGCCGTTCGCCGACTTCGCTCGTCGCGAGGGGCGGTTCGCGCTCCTCGAACGAGCGAACCCCGAGCACGCCGCCGAACTGCTCGATCGCGCCCAGCGCGACATCGACGACCGGTGGCAGCTCTACGAACAGATGGTGCATCTCCATCGCACCGCCGTCTACGACGATCACGACGACGAGGAGGGCTCATGACCGTCGACCTCACCACCAGCTACCTCGGCATGGAGCTGTCGAGCCCGATCGTGCCGTCGGCCTCGCCGGCGACGGGACATCCCGACTCGCTGCTCCAACTCGCCGAGTCCGGCGTGGGCGCGGTCGTGTTGCCGTCGCTGTTCGAGGAGGAGATCGAGGGCGCCGACATCGCGGTCCACGACCACCTCGAGGCCAGCGCGCACCCGGAGGCCACCCGCGGGTACGCCGCCGAACCGCCGGCCCAGCGCACCGGGCCCCGGCACACGCTCGATCTCCTCCGCTACGCGAAGGACAGCCTCGACATCCCGGTCATCGCGAGCCTCAACGGCTCCACCGCCGGTGGGTGGGTCCGCTACGCCGAGAAGTTGGTCGACGCCGGTGCCGATGCCCTCGAGCTGAACATCTACCGGATCGCCGCCGATGTCGACTCCAGCTCCCAGGAGGTCGAGGACTCCTACGTTCGGCTCGTCGAGCACGTCCGCTCGGCCGTCTCGGTGCCTCTCGCCGTGAAGGTCGGTCCGTACTTCACCGCGATGGCGCACATGGCCCACCGGCTCTCCGATGCGGGTGTCGACGGCCTCGTGCTATTCAACCGCTTCTACCAACCGGACATCGACCTCGAGCGACTCGAGGTCACGCCCGACCTCGTCCTCTCGACGCGTGCGGAGCTCCGGCTCGTCCTGCGGTGGATGGCGATCCTGCGCGGCCGGGTCGAGGCGGATCTCGCCGCCACCTCCGGCGTCCACGCTGTCGAGGACGTCGTGAAGCTGCTCCTCGCCGGTGCCGACGTCGTGATGATGGCCTCGTCGCTGCTCGCCAACGGTCCGGGCCATGCCGGCTTCGTGCTCAACGGGGTGCGCGAGTGGTTCACCTCACAGGGCTACGAGTCGCTCGACCACGCACGCGGAGCGATGAGCCAGGCCTCCGTGCCGGATCCCTCGGCGTACGAGCGGGCCAACTACGTGCAGACGATCCACGCCTACTCCTCCCGCTACCACTGAGTCGTCTTCCCGGGCGGGGGCCCCGGAGCCCCGCCCTCCTCCACAGGTCCTCGCCGCTGAAGCGGCTGCGGCGTGGCCGTGCTCGTTCCTGCTCGCTGCGCGGCCTGAGTTCCTGGCCCGGGCGGGGGCCTCGGAGCTACGGCGCGACGGGCACCAGCGCGATGGTGTCGAGGGCGGCGCCGTCTTCGCGCACGGCGAAGGTGAGGGTGTGGTCGCCGGCGGGCAGGTTGACGACGACCGGGTCGGCGTTGGCCCGGTCGTTGTCAACCAGCCCGCCGGCGACCACACCCGCACCATCGCCGTGCGCGAAGACGGCGCCGCCCACGACACCATCGCGCGGGTGCCCGTCGCGCCGTAGCTCCGAGGCCCCCGCCCGGGCC
>JBCDAU010000013.1:2500-135148 GCA_039185015.1 Actinomycetota bacterium | reverse complement strand
GTCTCGGCCCGGGTCGAGTGGCCGCCCCGGTGCTCACCGTGGCGGCAGGGGACCGCCCCCCGGGGGATGGCCAACGACACGTCGTGTTGGGCCACCACACCGGGGAACCTGGTCGTCACCCCATGGACGCCGAGCAGCGTCGGATCGTCAGTCACGTTGTCTCGTTCCCCCAGATCTCAGCTGCTCGACAATCTGCCTCGGTTCTGAACTCGCCGCTACTCGAACGGGGAGTCGTCGAAGGGCACCTCGAGCTCGCCGGACAGGATCGCCTCCCGCGTCTCGGCGACGAGCGCCGCGACGTCCTCGGGGACCGAGGCCGACAGCTCGGTGATGTCGCTGCCGCCGTCGACCATCGAGTCGAACACGATCCGCTGCTCAGCGGTCGCCGCGAGCGGGGTGCCCTCGGTCTCGAGGGCCCACCAGGCGTCGATCATCTCCATGACCGCCGGGTCCCAGTTGGCGACGGCCGAGGCCAGCACGATGTCCGGGTTCAGCGAGGCCTGGTCGGTGAAGTGACCGAAGGCGAACACGCCCTCGGCGTTGGCCGCGGCCTCCACCGGACCGAAGCGCTCGGCGTAGATCATGTCGGCGCCCTCGGCGATCTGGGCGATCGCCGACTCGTTGGCGGTCACGGCGTCGAACCACGACTCGATGTAGGTCACCGAGTGGGTGATGTCCGGGTTGACGCTCAGCGCGCCGTCGATGAAGGCGTGGACCGGGGCGTTCACGTTCGGGAACGGGAAGCCGGCGACGGCGCTGATCTGGTTCGTCTCGGTCATCGAGCCGGCGATGATGCCCATCAGGTACGCGGGCTCGTGGATGAAGACGTCGATCCAGAAGACGTTGCCGCCGATCGCCAGGTCGTTGCCCGAGCCCGACAGGGCGAACGGGATGTCCGGGAAGTCCGGGGCGACGGCGTTGGTGCCGTCGACGAACGCCGAGTGCATGATGATCATCTCGTAGCTGCCCGAGCTGGCCAGCTCACGGGCGATGCGCTCGCCGTCGGCGTAGGCGACGTTCTCGATGATGTCGTAGGTGATGGTCGTGCCGTACGGGGCCTCGGCCGTCAGGCGGTCGAGGGCGTTGATCATCGCCGTGTTCCAGCCCTCTTCCTGCACGCCCTCGAGGACGAGCGCGATCGGCAGGGCGCCGGGGCCGTCACCGCTCGGCTCGGCGGCCTCGCCACCGTCGTCGGAGGCGTCGGCTTCGCCGGCGTCGTCGGCCGCTTCGACCGCGTCGTCACCGGAGTCGTCGTCGGAGTCTCCGCCGCAGGCGGCGGCGAACAGCGCCAGCGCCAGCATCAGGAGCAGTGCTCGGAACAGCTTCATCGGGTGGGGTCCTCTCCTCGTCGTGCGGGCTCGAGCGGGGTGCGGAGGGGCTTCAGGGCGCACCCGCGCGCCGAATCCGGCAGGCGGCCGCAACCTAGGAACGGGGCGTTGCCCTCGGATTTCCCGACTGTGCCGATCAGATGTTCTACAGCTTTCGCGCAGATGACGCCGGGTGGACGCGGCCGGCAGGCCGAGGACCGGCGGAGGAGGGTGGGGCTCCGGGGCCCCACCCGGGCAAGGAGCTCAGTCCCAGAGCTCGGCCGCGAGGTCGCCGAGGCGGGCCTCGCCCGCGGCGGTCTGGCCGCCCCGGTCGAGGAAGCGCCGCATCGCCGGCATCGTCTCGGGCGCCCGCAGCGTGTGCTGGAAGAGCTCGGCCTCGCGGATGAGGCCCGGCGTCGGGTCGGGCAGCGCGGCGTCGACCGCGGCCTTGGCCCGCGCGACGGCCTGCGGCGGGAAGGCGGCGATCCGTCGGGCGAGTCGGTCGACGAAGGGGGAGAGCTGGTCGGCGTCGAGCGCCCGGGTCAGCCAACCCCACCGTTCGGCGGTGTCGGCATCGATGTCGTCGCAGCCGGCGATCACCTCGAGCGCTCGCGACCGGTTGGTGAGCTGCGCCCACCGTTGGGTGCCCGACCCGCCGGGCAGGATGCCGATCGCCACCTCGGGCTGGTTGACGAGGAAGCTGCCCCTCGCCCCGTAGCGCAGGTCCATCGAAGCGGCGAGCTCAGCGCCCCCACCGCCGACGCGGCCGGCGAGCTCGGCGATGGTGATCTTCGGCATCGTGCGGAACCGCTCGCACATCTGGTGGAAGTTGTTCAGGTCGGCTGCCGGGAGCGGGACGCCCTCGGCGGGGAAGCCGAGGATCGCCTCGACGTCGAAGTGGGCGATCCACCACCCCGGGTTGGCCGAGCGGACCACGAGCACCCGGATGTCGTCGTCGGTCGCGACCCGGTCGGCCAGGTCGCGCAGCTCGCGGAACACCGGGACCGACATCAGGTTGACCGGCGGATGGTCGATCGTGGCCACCGCCACGCCGGCGTCGTCGACCTCGATCGTGATGTGTTCAGCCATCGTTTCCCCTCGAATCCCACACCGAACGTCCGTTCGCAACTACAGTGATGTCATCCGGTTCGGGTGTCACACCCCGTTCCTACGTTGACCACCAGCATCCCCCGCATTCGACGGTTGCGACGAAAGGACTCCGACGTGGAGCGCGAGAAGGCACTCGACATGGCACTCGGCCAGATCGAGAAGCAGTTCGGCAAGGGCTCGGTCATGAAGATGGGCGAGCGGGGCCACATGAAGGTCGAGGCGGTCTCGACCGGTTCGTTGGCCGTCGACCACGCCCTCGGCATCGGTGGCCTGCCCCGTGGTCGCGTCGTCGAGGTGTACGGCCCCGAGGCGTCCGGCAAGACCACGCTGGCCCTGCACGTCGTCGCCGAGGCCCAGCGCAACGGCGGCATCTGCGCCTTCATCGATGCCGAGCACGCCCTCGACCCGGTCTACGCCGGTCGCATCGGCGTCGACATCGACGAGCTGCTCATCTCCCAGCCCGACACCGGTGAGCAGGCCCTGGAGATCTGCGACATGCTCGTGCGCTCGGGTGCCATCGACGTGGTCGTGATCGACTCGGTGGCCGCGCTCACGCCCCGGGCCGAGATCGAGGGCGACATGGGCGACACCCATGTCGGCCTCCAGGCCCGGCTGATGTCGCAGGCGCTGCGCAAGCTCACCGGCAGCCTGGCGAAGACCAAGACGATCTGCCTGTTCATCAACCAGTTGCGTGAGAAGGTCGGCGTGATGTTCGGCTCGCCCGAGGTCACCCCCGGTGGCCGGGCGCTGAAGTTCTACTCGTCGGTCCGCATCGACGTGCGCCGCATCGAGGCGCTCAAGGACGGAGCCGAGGTCGTCGGCTCGAAGACCCGGGCCAAGATCGTGAAGAACAAGGTGGCCCCGCCGTTCCGGCAGGCCGAGTTCGACATCATGTACGGCAAGGGCATCAGCCGAGAGGGTTCGCTGCTCGACATGGCGGTCGAACACGGCATCGTCCGCAAATCGGGAGCTTGGTACACCTACGACGGTGAGCAACTCGGCCAGGGCCGGGAGAACTCCAAGCAGTTCCTCACCGACAACCCCGAGATCATGGTCGAGATCGACCGGCTGGTCCGGACCGAGCTGGGCATGATCGAGGTCGAGGGCTCGGTCGATGTGAGCGATGCCGACGAGTTCTCCGACGCCGACGAGGAACCGATCAGCCTCGACTGAGTGCCCGCCCCAGGGCGGAGGATGTCGCCGGGAGCCCGCCGATCGGCGGGCTCCTGTCGCGTGTCCGGGGTCCCCGCTCGGCGGCGAGCACCCGTCAGCCGAGTTGGGGCCCGGTGGAGCCGACGAGCTCGAGCTCCTCGGCCGGGCGAGGCGTCCCGAGGTGGAAGCCCTGGGCCATCCGGCACCCGAGGTCGAGCAGCTCCTGGGCCTGGGACGGCTGCTCGACGCCCTCGGCGACGACCGACATGCCGAGCTCGGCCGACATGGCCAGCACCGCTCGCACGATGGCCCGGTCCTCATCGGACTCGGGAAGGTCGCGCACGAAGCTCTGGTCGATCTTGATCGTCGACACCGGCAGGCGTCGGAGGCGGTCGAGGTTGGAGTGCACGATGCCGAAGTCGTCGATGGCCAGGCGGGCGCCGAGGCGATGCAGGGCCCAGAGCCGGCGCTCGATGTGCTCGCGGCGCTCCCCGAAGTCCTCCTCGGTGATCTCCACCTGGAGCTGATGAGGCGGCACCCCGTGCTTGAAGAGCTCCTCGCCGAGGTGGTCGATCACGGTCGGCACGCTCTCGGAGGCCAGGTTCACCGACAGCACGAAGGTGCGGTCGAGGCGACCCGAGCGCCGCCACTCGCCGAGCTGGGCGATGGCGGTGGTGATGTTGGCCCGGTCGATCGTCGCGAGCAGGCCGGCCGCACGGGCGAGGGGGATCCAACGCCCCGCCGGCACCCGACCGAAGCGGGGATGATCCCATCGGGCGAGGGCCTCGACGCCGATGATCCGCTCGGCCTCGAGATCGACGATCGGCTGGTAGACGACCGACAGCTGGTCGGTCTCGATCGCAGTGCGGAGCTCGTCGATCGTCGGACCGTCGACCTCGACGCCGCTGCGTGCGCTCGCCCGGTGCTCCTGCTTGTCCCGGTACATGGCGAGGTCGGCATCGCGGACGAGCTGGTCGGCGGTGTGCTGATCGCTGGCGGTCGCCAGGCCGATCGAGGTGTCGATCTCCACGACCGCCACTCCGATGTCGATCGGTCGGCGAATCGTGCGGCGGATCTGCTCCGCGATCGTCAGGGCATCGTCGGCATCGGCGACGATCAGGAACTCGTCGCCGCCGAAGCGAGCCACGAGCGACTCCTTGGGCACGGTGCGTCGGAGCCGGTCGGCGACCGTGACGAGCAGTTGGTCGCCGCCGTCGTGGCCGTAGCGGTCGTTGATGGCCTTGAAGCCGTCGAGATCGAGGAACAGCAGCGCGGTGGTCTGCTCGCGGGCGACCAGCGAGGCGTGCACCTCGGCCAGCGCGGCGGCGCGGTTCGGCAGCCCGGTCAGCTGGTCGTGTCGGGCCTGGTGGCTGAGGAACGCCTCGGCCTCCTCGCGGCGTCGGCGGTCGGCGGCCAGGTCGCTGGCCATGTGGTCGATCGCCGCTGCGATCTGGCCGATCTCGTCGCCGCCGATCGGCCCGATCCGGCGATCGAGGTCACCGCCACCGATCGCCATCGCCGCGCTCTTGACGGTGTCGACCCGCCGGCGGTGCTGTCGGATCATGACCAGCATCGTCGCCGAGGCGAGCGCCGCCGCGAGGGCCCAGCCGCCGACCAGGAGGCG
Source organism: Actinomycetota bacterium (assembly GCA_039185015.1). Lineage (GTDB taxonomy): Bacteria > Actinomycetota > Acidimicrobiia > Acidimicrobiales > Poriferisodalaceae > JBCBSZ01. The sequence continues at coordinate 129,955 of JBCDAU010000013.1, read as the reverse complement.
GGTGACCGACGCGGCCGAGGCGAGCGCCTCTGACTCGTCGAGCTTCACGACGAGGCCCCAGCCGGTGCGATCGATGGTCGTGATCGCGGCGAGCGTGTCCATCTGCCGGTAGTCGGCTGCGGAGATCACCGTGGTCTGGGGCGAGTTGAGGGAGCGGACGATCGGCATCGCCACCTGCGCCTGCGAGACCGTCAGATCGAAGGAGATGTCCTCGGGCCGGAAGCGGAGCGGTGTGAGGAACTGCGCGTTCCCGCCGAGGTTCTGGGCGAGGTGGGCCTCGCTCGTCTCACCGATGCCGTTGTGCGCCGCAACGAGGCGGCGGAAGGGTTCCAGATCGAACTCGGCGACGGCGATGACCGGCGTCGAGGTCGGCAGCGGCTGTGCGACGAGCAGGCGGTCATCGCCGGCCGCGACCCGACGGGCAGGGCCGTAGGTCAGGCTGCGAGACGCCTGCTCGAGGAACGCCGGGTCGAGCGGGGGGACCGCGTCGCTGGCGCCGAGCACCTCGCCCTCCGGGGTGACGATGGCGAGCGACTGGACCTGGTTGCCGACCGCCCGCACCGTCTGCACGGCGACCACCGTGCTCTCCTGGAGCGACTCGGACCCGGCGCCGTCGTCCACGGCGGAGCTGAGCGTGGGGTTGGTGACGAGATCGTCGAACTCGCCCTCGAGGACGTCGAGGCGGTCGTTGATCCGGGCCGCCTCCAGCCGCCCGCTGACCTCGAGCCCCGAGCGGGCCGCCTCTTCGAGCCGGTCCGTGGCCGCCCGCATCGTGAGCGCGCCGATCACCGTCACCACTGCGAGCACAGCGAGCAGCCCGAGGAGCAGCTTCCTGGCGAGGGGCATCCAACGTCCCGTCTGACGGCGAGTCCGTCATGATCGCGCTCCGAGCGGCAGGTTTTCCACGTTGCGTGGTCCACGGGAGGTAGTCGGATCTGCCACGGAAGGTAGTGGTCGTGTCAGCGGGCCGCTCGCCACGGTGAACGAGAAAGCTCGTAGCCTGGCCGGTCGTGACCCGGAAGTACCTCGTGCGCACCTTCGGGTGCCAGATGAACGAGCACGACTCCGAGCGGATCGCCGGTCTGCTCGACGACGACGACCTCGAGGCCACCACGGAGGTCGACGACGCCGACGTCATCGTGCTCAACACCTGTTGCATCCGGGAGAACGCCGACAACAAGCTCTACGGGCACCTTGGCCACCTCAAGGCGCTCAAGGACCGCCGGCCCGAGGTGCAGATCGCCGTCGCCGGCTGCCTCGCGCAGAAGGACCGCGATCTGATCCAGGAGCGGGCACCCCACGTCGATGTGGTCTTCGGCACCCACAACGTCGGGAGGGCGGCCGAGCTGCTGCGGGAGTCGCGCCTCTCCGGTCCGATCACCGAGATCGTCGAGGAGTCCGACGAGTTCCCCTCGGCGCTCCCGGTGCAGCGTGAGGCCGGGCACGCCGCCTGGGTGACCATCCAGATGGGGTGCGACAACAACTGCGCGTTCTGCATCGTCCCGGCCGTGCGCGGCGTCGAGATCAGCCGTCCGTTCGACGAGCTCGTCGGCGAGGTCCGTGAGCTGGTCGACGACGGTGTCGTCGAGGTGACCCTGCTCGGCCAGAACGTCAACTCCTACGGACGCGACCTCACGCTCGCTGCCCGCCGCGACGGTGACGACGTCCGGATCCGTCCGCTGTTCGCCGACCTGCTCCGTGCGGTCGGCGCCGTGGAGGGCATCCGACGGGTGCGCTACACGAGTCCGCATCCCAAGGACCTCCGTCCGGAGACGATCGCGGCGATGGCCGAGACACCGTCGGTCTGTGAGCACCTCCACCTCCCCTTGCAGGCGGGCAGCGACCGGGTCCTCGCTGCGATGCACCGGGGCTACACCGCCGAGCGCTACCTCGAGCGGCTTCGCGCCGCCCGAGCCGGCATCGACGACCTCGCGGTGACCACCGACCTGATCGTGGGCTTCCCGGGCGAGACCGACGACGACTTCGACGCCACGCTCGAGGTCGCAGCTGCTGCCGAGTACGACAGCGCCTACACGTTCCAGTTCTCGCCCCGCCCCGGCACCGAGGCGGCCGAGATGGTCGCCGACTTCGTCCCTGCCGACGTCGTGCAGGAGCGCTTCGACCGCCTCCTCACCGTGATCGAGCGCTCGGCGCGGGCCAAGCACGAGGCACGTGTCGGTCGCGTCGAGGAGGTCATCGTCGAGGGCCCGTCGAAGCGCGACGAGCGGCTGCTCACGGGCCGTACCCGACAGAACAAGCTGGTGCACTTCCCGAGCGAGCAGGTGCTGCGCACCGGCACCGTCGCGATCGTCGGCGTCGTCGGCGCCGGTGCCCACTCCCTCCGAGGCGAGCTGCGCGAGGTCGTGGCCGCACCGAAGCACAAGATCCGCATCCCGGTCGCAGCCAGCTGAGCGAGCCCCGACACCTCGTCCTCGTCGGCGCGACGGCGTCGGGCAAGTCGACGCTCGCCCTCGAGGCCGCCGAGCGCCACGGCCTGGAGATCGTGTCGATGGACTCGATGCAGGTCTACCGGGGCATGGACATCGGCACGGCGAAGCCGACCGGCGCCGAACAGGATCGAGTCCGCCACCATCTGATCGACCTCGTCGACCCCGCGACGGAGTGGACCGTCGCCGAGCACCAGCACCGGGCGCTGGAGGTCCTCGACCGAGCCGACCGCCCGTTGCTGCTCGTCGGCGGGACCGGCCTCTACGTCCGTGCGGTGGTCGATCGGCTGGAGCTGCCGGGCCGCCACCCGGATGTCGCAGCCGAGCTCGAGGCCGAGCCGGACACCGCCGCGCTTCACGCTCGCCTCATCGAGCTGGACCCGACGGCCGCCGCCCGGATGGAGCCGGACAACCGCCGTCGCGTGCTCCGGGCGCTCGAGGTCACCATCGGCAGTGGGCGGCGGTTCTCGTCCTACGGACCGGGACTCGACACCCACCCCGATCGGCCGGGTCTCGAGTTCGTCGGGCTGGCACCACCTCGATCCGTCGTCGACGAGCGCATCGCCCGCCGCTACGAGACCCAGCTGGCCGAGGGGTTCGTCGACGAGGTCCGACAGCTCCTCCCGGTGTTGGGTCGGACCGCCGGGCAAGCGCTCGGCTACCGCGAGCTCGCCGCCCATGTGCGCGGCGAGACGAGCCTCGATGCGGCGGTCGACGAGGCGGTGCGGCGTACCCGGCGTTTCGCCCGGCGACAGGAGCGGTGGTTTCGTCGAGATCCGAGATGGCGCTGGCTCGGCTACGACGAGTCTCCCGCTGAAGTGGCGAACACGCTCGACGCGATCGTCGCGGGACTGGCACGATCCCCCGCATGAAGATCGTCGGGACGGGGCTGCCGCGGACGGGCACCAACAGCCTGAAGGTTGCGATCGAGCAGTTGATCGAGGCGCCGTGCTACCACATGTACGAGTGCATCCCCCGGGCCGATGAGCACGCCCCGCAGTGGACCGCGATCGCCGACGGCGGGGCCACCGACTGGTCGTTCCTCGACGACTTCGCAGCGATCGTCGACTGGCCCGGCAGCGCCGTCTGGGAGCGACTCGTCGCCGACTTCCCGGACGCGGTCGTCGTCCACTCCGTCCGTGACGACGCTGCGCAGTGGTGGAAGAGCGTCGATTCGACCGTGGGCCAGGCGATGCGTCGAGCGCTCGCCGAGGCACCCGGTTCGGCGCTGCCCGACATGATCCGAGCGCTCATCGCACGGGTCGGTTGGGGAACCGTCGACGATCCCGAGGCGATGATGACGCAGTACGACGAGCACAACCGACGAGTGCGAGCCACCGTCGAGCCGGAGCGGCTCGTGGTCATCAACCCCCGCGACGGGTGGGCGCCGTTGTGCGCCGCGCTCGGCGTGCCGGTTCCCGACGAGCCCTACCCGCGCACGAACAGCACCGAGGACTACGAGGCGGCGATCCGGGCCGCCGCCCAGCGCGACGACCAATGAGGTCGTGCCGGTCGGTCCCGACCGGCAGACTGGACCTCCTGATGCATCTCTCGAAGCACCACGGTCTGGGCAACGACTTCCTCGTCGCGCTCGATGCCGACGGCGATCTCGACGTCGGCGCCGACCTCGCCCGCTCGCTGTGCGACCGGCGGCGGGGCGTCGGTGCCGACGGCCTGATCGTGGCGCGCCCGGCGGGAGAGGGCGCCGCGGCTCGCATGCTGCTCTGGAACGCCGATGGCAGCCGGGCCGAGCTGTCCGGCAACGGGTTGCGCTGTCTGGGGCAGGCGCTCGTGCGGGCCGGTTGGGCAGGTGACGACCACGTCGTCTCGACCGACGCGGGCCCGCGGCAGCTTCGGCTCGTCGAGCGGATCGACGACCGCACCGCGGTGCTCGCCGTCGAGATGGGAACGGCGGCCGAGCTGGCGCTCCCCGAGGGACTCGATGCCGTCACCCCGCCGAGCCAGGCGCAGGCCGGCGTCGACGTCGGCAACCCGCACATCGTGCTCGTCGGTGGCGAGGCCGCCGGGGCCGACCCCGGGGTGGTCGGCCCGGCCGTCGAGGCGCTCGTGCCCGGGGGAGTCAACGTCCATCTCGTGGCCGTCTCGGGCCTCGACGAGCTCACGATGTCGATCTGGGAGCGCGGGGCTGGTCGAACCGAGGCCTGCGGCACCGGAGCGACCGCCGCCGCGTGGGCCGCCCGTCGGCTCGGACTGGTCGCCGATCGGGTCCGGGTCGTGATGCCCGGCGGCACGGCGACCGTGCTCGTCGGAGAACCGCTCGTCCTCGAGGGGCCCGCCACCCACGTCGCCGACCTCGAGGTGCACGCATGAGCGACGAGCTCCAGCAGACGCACCGCGGCGGATTCGGTGAGTTCGGCGGCGAGAGCTCCGGCCTCATCGAGCGCAGCTTTCGCGAGCGGATCGTCATCGTCGGCATGCAGCGGGGCAACGAGCCCATCGACCGGGTCGAGGACGCGCTGGAGGAGCTCACCCAGCTGGTCGACACCGCCGGAGCCGACGTCGTCGCCCGCGAGCTCCAGCGCCGTGACGCCCCCGACCCGGCGACCTTCGTCGGCAAGGGCAAGGCAGAGGAGCTGCGTCAGCTCGCCGATCTCGTCGACGCCGACACCGTCGTGTTCGACGACGAGCTCACGCCGGCCCAGCAGTGGAACCTCGAGCGGATCCTCAAGCGCTCGGCCCTCGATCGGACGGCGGTGATCCTCGACATCTTCGCCCAGAACGCCGCCACCCTGGAGGGCAAGGCCCAGGTCGAGCTGGCCCAGCTCCGCTACCGGTTGCCGCGCCTTCGTCGGGGGAGCGGGAGCTTCAGCCAGCAGGGCGGTGGCATCGGTACGAGAGGCCCCGGCGAGACCCAGCTCGAGGTGGACCGGCGTCGCATCCAGCGGCGGATGAACAAGCTCGAGACCGATCTGCGTGGCCTGCGGTCGACCCGTCGCACGCAGCGCAAGAACCGGCGTCGGAGCCGCTTCCACGCCGCCGCGCTGGTCGGTTACACCAACGCCGGCAAGTCGACGTTGCTCAACTCGCTCACCGGCGCAGGGGTCCTCGCCGAGGATCGGCTGTTCGCCACGCTCGACGCGACGACGCGGCGCCTGGCCCTGCCCGGCGGCGAGCAGGTGCTCATGTCCGACACCGTCGGCTTCATCAAGAAGCTGCCCCACCAACTCGTCGAGTCGTTCCGGTCCACGCTCGAGGAGGTCAGCGAGGTCGATCTCCTCCTGCACGTGGTCGACGCGTCGGCCCACGACGTCGAGGGGCAGATGGTCGCCGTCCGCTCGGTGCTGGCCGAGATCGGTGCCGGCGAGGTGCCCGAGCTGGTCGTGTTCAACAAGACCGACGCCGTCGGTGAGGGGGTCGTCGAGCGGCTCCTCGCGTCGGTGCCCGACAGCCGCGCCGTGTCCGCCCACACCGGCGACGGCATCGACGAGCTGCTCGAGGCCCTCGGCGCCCGGCTTCGGGCCCAGACGCGCGTGATCGAGCTGATCGTGCCCTACGAGCGGGGCGACATCGTCGCCGCGGCGCACCGCGAGGGCGAGGTCATGGAGGAACGTCACGACGAGGGCGGCACCGTGATCCGAGTGCGGGTCGACGACGCCGGCGCCGCTCGGTTCGCCGCGTGGGCGGCCCCCGAGCGGGTGGTGCCGTGAGCGGCTTCGTCCTCCCGCCCTACCCCTACGACCGACTCGACCCCCTGAAGGCCGTCGCCGCCGAGCACGAGGGTGGCATCGTGGACCTCTCGGTCGGCACGCCCACCGACCCGCCCCCCACAGCTGTCGTGGAAGCGCTCGCCGGGAGCGGAGCCGAGCGGGGCTACCCGCCGTCGATCGGCACACCCGCCCTGCGTGAAGCGGCGAGCGAGTGGATGGATCGCCGCCTCGGTGTCCAGATCGACGCCGGCCAGGTCGCGGCGACGATCGGCTCCAAGGAGATGGTGGCCGGACTGCCGCATTGGCTGCGGCTTCGCCGCCCCGCGCGCGACACCGTGCTGTACCCGGAGGTCAGCTATCCGTCCTACGCGATGGGAGCGGAGCTGGCCGGGTGCCGCCCGGTGCCGGTGCCCGCAGCGGCGGACGGCAGCATCGATCTCGATCGGGTCGACGACGCCGACGCCGCCAGGGCGCTGTGCCTCTGGGTCAACACGCCGGGCAACCCGGCCGGCGCGCTCGACGACCTCGAAGCCGCTGCCGAGTGGGGGCGCCGCCACGAGGTGCCCGTCATCAGCGATGAGTGCTACGCCGAGTTCACCTGGGATGGGGCACCCCGCACGATCCTCGCTGACGGCGCAGAGGGCGTGCTCGCGGTCCACTCGCTGTCGAAGCGATCGAACCTCGCCGGCGTGCGGGTGGGCTTCTACGCCGGGGACGCCGACCTCGTGCGCTGGGTGTCGGAGGTGCGCAAGCACGCCGGCTTCATGTGCCCGGGGCCGGCCCAGGCGGCTGCGGTCGCTGCGCTCGCCGACCAGGCACACGTGAACGACCAGCGCGACCGCTACCGCCGCCGCCTCGAGCGCATGCGGTCGGTGCTTGCGACGCTCGGGGTCGACGCCGAGCTGCCGAGAGGTGGCTTCTACCTCTTTCCGAGGGTGCCCGGCGGCGACGCGTGGGCCTTCACCGAGCGGTTGGCGCGCGACCTCGGTGTGTTGGTCAGCCCCGGTGAGTTCTACGGCCGGGCTGCTGCGGATCGCGTCCGCATCGCCGTGGTCCGGCCCGACGAGGCGTACGACCTCGTCGAGCGACGGCTGGAGGCTGCCGCCGCGTGAGCTCGCCGGTCGAGCACGAGCTCGTGGGTCGGGCCGACGAGCTGGCCCGCCTCCGGGGCGTCGTGCGAGGCGGCGAAGAGGGGATCGCGGCCGTGTTGCTCGGCGGGGACGCCGGGATGGGCAAGACCCGGCTCGTCAGCGAGCTGGCCGACGACTTCGACCCCGACGACGTGCTCGTCGTCACCGGCTCGTGCATCCACACCGCCTACGCGTCGTTGCCCTACGTCGCCATCAGCGAGGCACTCCGGTCGATGTGGGTCGCCGCCGGGCTCTCGTCCGACGACCTCCCCGTTCACGTCCGGACCGAGCTGGGCACCCTGGTGCCCGAGGTCGAGCCCGAGCGCGGCACGAGCGATCCGGCGCAAGAGGGACGCACCGCGCTGCGACTGTTCGACGCGGTGGCGTCGTTCCTGGCCATCGTCGCCCGGCGTCGACGGCTCTGCGTCGTGATCGAGGACCTGCACTGGGCCGACCCGTCGACCCGAGAGCTGTTCGTGTTCCTGGTCCACAACGTCGAGCCCGGACAGGTGGCGTTGCTCGGTACCTACCGCACCGACGAGATGTCGCGGAGCCATCCGCTGCGACCGATGCTCGTCGAGCTCGATCGCAGCCCCCGAGTGCTGCACCTGACGCTGGCGCCCCTCGACCGTTCCGAGCTGGGCCGGTTCGCCGCTGCTCGACTCGGCGAACCACCGCCGGCTCGAGTGCTCGACGAGGTCGCGGATCGGTCGGGTGGCAACCCCTTCTACGCCGCCGAGCTGTTCGATGCGATCGAGCGCGGCGAGACCACCGTCCGGCCGGAACTGGAGGACCTGATCGTCGCCCGTGCGGAGTCGCTGTCGGAGGTGGCGCGTGCGCTCCTCCAGGTCGCTGCCGTCGGGGGCGAGTCGGTCAGCGACGAGGTGCTGGAGGAGGTGCTGGGCGAGGACGATGTTCGGCTCTCGGCGCTTCCCGAGGTCATCGACGCGCGGGTCTGCGTCGTGGGGACCGACGGGCGCCTCCGCTTCCGCCACGCCCTGATGCAGGAGGCGATCTACCGGTCGGTCCTCCCCGGCGAGCGTCGTCGCATCCACGCGCGGTACGCAGCCGCGCTCGAGCAGCGTCCTGACCTCGCCGCCACGCTCGTCGGCGCGAGCGCCGAGCTGGCGTGGCACCTGCGCGAGGCGCGCGAGGTCGAAGCCGCCGTCCAGGCCTCGATGGACGCGGCCCGAGCTGCCGAGGGCGTCCTCGCGTTCGCCGAAGCCCTCGGCCACGTCGAGACCGTCCTCGATCTCTGGGACGACCTCGCCGATCCCGAGCGAGCGACCGGGACCACCCATCTCGACCTGCTGGAGTCGGCTGGGCGCCTGGCGCGCGATGCGGGCGACTTCCTCCGCGGGGCGCGCTACCTGCGGGCGGCGATCTCCGCCGCCGACGCGGAGCCGCCGGCCACGCAGGCGCTGCTGCACGTGTCGCTCGGCCGCTGTCTCCAGGCCGGGGGCAAGCCCGACGCTGCGTTGTCGGCGTACGAGCGCGCCGTCGAGCTGGTGCCCGCCGAACCCTCGGCGGCGCGTGCCGTCGTGCTCGCCGGATACGGACAGCAGCTGATGCTCGCCATCCGGTACGACGAGGGGAAGGCGGCGGTGTCGGAGGCCGCCGAGATGGCCAGGCTGGTCGGCGAACGGCTCACCGAAGGACACGCCCGCAACTCGTTGGGCTCGATCCTGCTCCACGACGGTGAGTACGAGGAGGGCTGCCGCCTCCTCGCCGAGGCGGAGGACATCGCCACCGAGGTCGGCGACGGCGTCGAGCGATCTCGTGCGATCGTCAACCTGGTCAGTGGGCTGTCGATGATCGGCGACCTCCACGAGGCCGAACGCCGAGCGGTCGCCGGACTCGACCTGGCGAGGCAGCTCGGCCTCGAGAGCAGCTCGGGCTTCTTCATCGCCGCCAACCGCTTCGAGATCCTGTGCGAGCTCGGCCGATGGGCGGAGGCCGACTCGTTCGCCGCCGAGCTGCGGCGTCCCGAGGGCCACCTGCCTCGTCGCTGGTTGGCACCGGCCCGCGCGGACCGCGCGATCCGCACCGGCGACCTGGAGGCCGCTCAGGAGGTCATCGACGGTGGCGAGCTCGACACGAGCGCGTTCGATCCGCAGCTCGCCGCTGAGCACTGGGCGCAGCGTGCCGACATCGCGTTCCTCCTCGGCGACGACGACGCCGGTCGAACGGCGTTGCAGCACGGTCTCGCGGCCCCGGGAACCCGGCTCCAGCAACTCGGACTCCACGCACGGGTCATCGACCGGTACGCCGGTTCGGCCGACCCTGCCGACCGGGCGCGGGTCGACGCGCACCTCGCCGAGGTCGAGCGGCTCGCCGCCCTCCTCGACGGTCAGCCGGACGCACCGCTGCATCGGGCCCGAGCGTGGATCGCCGAGGCTCGGGCGCGAGCCGCGACCGATCCGGCCGAGGTCGCGATCCGCTTCGGCGAGGCGGCGGAGCACTGGGCGCTCGGCGGCTTCGCCTGGCAACCGATCGCCGCGCGGGTGCGCCGCGGCGAAGCGCTCTGGCAGACGGCTGACCGCAGCGCCGCACGTTCCGAGCTGGCCGCCGCGGCCGAGGCGGCTCGTCGGCTGGGCGCGACACCGCTGGTCGAGCGGGCCGGTCGGATCATCGGCGGCGAGCACACGTCATCCGCGGCGGCGGACGCGGGCCTGACCGCGCGTGAGCGGGACGTCGTGCGGCTCATCGCCGCAGGTCGGACCAACGGGCAGATCGGGGAGGGTCTGTTCATCAGTCCGAAGACGGTGAGCGTCCACGTGTCTCGGATCCTGCACAAGCTCGGGGTCGACAACCGCACGGCTGCGGCCGCCGAGGCCCGACGGCTCGGGCTGGTCCCCGACCTCTGATCAGCGGATCACGACCGCCAATCGGCGATGCCCTCGGCCTCGACCCAGTCGTAGTAGTCAGCGAACGCCGTCCGCACGTCGTCGTCGGTGAAGCCGAAGTCCTCGGCCGAGTAGGTCCAGGAGCCGTGACGATGCTGCGGGTTGTCGGCCTCCCAGCGAGCCACGTTGGCGTAGGTCGCTGCCGTCGGCTCGACGTCGGCGAACTCGTAGATGCCGTCGAGGACCGAGCGAGCGTCGCGACGGACGTCCTCGTAGGAGATGTCGTGGAACGCCTCGTCGGGATGAGCGCCTCGATGCCGCATCGTGGTCCGCATCTGCGCGGAGAACCGAGCCGGCGATCGGCTGAGGTCGGGGACGGCGTCGGAGTAGGCCTTCCGGAACACGAGCCCGAGCTTCGCCGCCGATGGCACCACCGAGACCGGATCGCGGTGCATCATCGCGATGCGAACGTCGGGGATCGCCGAGCGGATCTCGGCCTCCATGCCCAGGTTGACGACGCACTTGAGCAGGAATGGCCGGTCAGGATCGGCCAGGCCCTGCCAGACCAGGTACCGCATCGTGTCGTCGAGGTACCGGTATTGGAGCGCAGGGTCCTGATCGCCGACCCAGCCGACGTAGCTGTCGGCGTTGGCGAACCCGGCCAGTGCCCGGCACCGGAGGCTCTGCATCAGCACGTAGGCCTCCTCCTCGGGTTCGTGCGGCGACATGTCGTGGCCGAGCTTCGCTTCGGGTGAGACGGTGCCGAACCAGTCGGCGTAGGCCTGGATCTCGGCGATCCTCGGCGTGACGTCCTCGTGTGGTCGGCCCGTGTGCGACGCCGAATTGATGCACATCCAGTAGGGCAGGAAGTTGAAGTCACCGGTCGCGGCGAGGGTCTTCTGCATCTTGGTCGATCCGGTCCGTGGGAGCGCGTTGATCAGCAGCGGCGGTCGCAGCTCGATGTCGAGGATCTCCGGATGGGCGGCGAGGTCGCGGGCCATCCGCAGGCGATTCCGGAGGATGCGGAGCACGTAGGTTCGCTTCATCACCGCACCGGCGGCGGTGAAGCGGGCGGAGGCGTTGTAGGCGTCGAGCAGGATCGACAGCGGCTCGAGCGCGCCCTCGTCGTCGAGGTCGATCTCGGTCGTCCGCCGGGCCTCGGCCAGGAGCTCCTCGGCCGTGCCCTCGATCCGATGGGGCCAGCTCATCGGAGGGCGAGGGCGCTGTGTCGGGGCGGGCCGAGCCGGTGGACCTCCTGGATGCCCGGCGGAGCGGCGATGACGTCCTCGACCCGGTTGATCAGCGATGTGGCCGAGCCGGGCGGACCGACCTGGCGGTCGACGTGGATCGTGGACGTCGGCTCGCCCTCGATCGTCCAGCGCATGAAGTCCTGCTGGCCGGGCTCGACGGCGCGGAGCTCGATCCGTGCGTGGGCCGACACGCCCTCGGCGGTCGAGACGTCGACGACGATGCGCAGACCGGCGGGCTCCCCGGCAGGGATGTCACGCCGGAGCCCGGCGGCGTGGATCGGCTCGTCGAGCAGGACCGGTTCGCGCCGCTCGACGACCTCGGTCACCTCGTACCCGAGCGCCTGGGTGACGTGCCAGGGGATCAGCTTGTAGAGCTCGCCGATCGGGCCCCGCTCCTCGACCAGTGCCGAGCGGAACTCGTCGTGGCTGAAGCCGATGCCGGCGAGGTGAGCGACCTTCGAGGACACGCCGAGGTTGGTTCGGCTCTCGTGGCGGAGCGAGGTGATCTCCACGCACGGCGCCGCGGTGAGGATCCCGGACCAGATCCTCGACATGTCCCAGATGCCCGAACCGGTGAAGGTCACACCGGAGGTCTCCGCGAGCTCGTGGAGGCGGGCGCCGAGCGCCGGATCCGCCGCACGCGGGAGGTACGACTCGGTGTTGTGGGAGAGCACGTTGACGCCGGCGCCGAGGAGCCGCTCGAAGCACGGCATGTTGTCGACCAGCCGATCGGTCGTGGCGACCACCGCGATGTCGGCGCGCTCGCCGAGGGCCGAGTAGTCGGCGGCGTCGCAGTCCTCGATGGGCACGCCGAGGTCGCGATCGAGGTGAGCGAGCCGTCCGACGTCCTGGCCGACCTTGTCGCCGGCCCGGTTGTAGGCGGCGACGATCTCCCACCCCTTCGCGGTGGCCATGCGGACGACGTCGGTCCCGTAGCGACCGATCCCGTAGACGGCGAGGCGGGGCGGTCGATCGGTGGTGCGCATCGGGCCAGTCTGGTCGCCGCCCGCCCGGCTCAGCCCAACGAGACGAGCTGCTCGACCATCGAGTCGATCTCGTCGGCCTCGACGAGGCCGAAGGCGAGGTGTCGGCCGAACTGCACGGTCGCTGCGGCGGCCACGGAGATGGGGCCGTCGAAGCCGAGCTCGGCCAGCCGTTCGCAGAGGTACGGGTAGGGGTCGAAGGGCTGCAGGCTGCCCGACCGGGCCAGCTCGTCGGCGATCGTGAAGAGCACGCGGCCCGTCGGTCCGGCCTGCTCGGTCAGGATCGCCCGAAGGTAGGCCGGCGTCGTCGTCTCGTCGCCGACCCGGAGCTCGATCTGGGTGAACGCCCAGGTGGCCACGGCGCCGAGCAGACCCGCGCGGTTGGCGTAGTGATACTGGATCGACCCCTTCGTCACCCCGGCACGCTCGGCGATGACGTCGAGGGCCACATCGGGGGAGCCGTGCTCGACGAAGGCGCCGAAGGCCGACTCGAGGATCGCGGCCTGCGTCGACCGGCGCCGTTCCTCCTGGGTCGCCACCGGGCGATCGTAGGTCCGCCCCTCGCCAACGACGGGGACTCGCGACATCTCACTTACATTCCTTCGGATGGTAAGTTTGTGGCATGCCGACCGAGATCGTGAACCGGGTCACGCCGACGCTGACGAGGTCGGATCATCCGTACCTCAACGGGGCCTGGGCGCCCCTGCACGAGGAGGTGGACGCCACCGACCTCGAGGTCATCGGGAACATCCCGACCGACCTCAACGGCATGTACGTGCGCAACACCGAGAACCCCGTCCACGACGCCATCGGCGTGTACCACCCGTTCGACGGCGACGGGATGCTCCACTCGATGCGCTTCGACCGCGGTCGTGCGACCTATCGGAACCGGTTCGTGCGGACCGAGGGGTTCCTCGCCGAGGCCGAGGCCGGTCACGCGCTCTGGACCGGCATCAGCGCCAATCCGGCGAAGTCGCTCCGGGAGGGATGGGGTGCCCGGGGCCGGATGAAGGACGCCTCCTCGACCGACGTCGTCGTGCACGCCGGCGAGGTCCTCTCGACCCACTACATGTGCGGCGAGGGCTACCGGTTCGACCCCATGACGATGAAGCAGCTCGGCACGGCCGGCTGGGTCCCGCCCGACGGCGTATCCGCCCACCCCAAGGTCGATCTCGCGACCGGCGAGCTCCTCTTCTTCAACTACGGCAAGGAGGCGCCGTACATGCAGTACGGCGTCGTCGGCGCCGACGGGCAGTTGCGCCACCTCATCCCGATCGAGCTCCCGGGACCGCGTCTGCCCCACGACATGGCCTTCACGAAGAACTTCTCGATCCTCGCCGACCTGCCCTTCTTCTGGCACGAAGAGCTGCTCGCCGAGGGCTTCCACGTCCCGACGTTCCACGACCACCTGCCGACGCGTTTCGCGATCGTGCCCCGCTACGGTTCGCCGACCGAGATCCGATGGTTCGAGGCGGCCCCGACGTTCGTCCTCCACTGGATGAACGCCCACGAGGAGGGCAACGAGATCGTCCTCGACGGGTACTTCCAGGAGAACCCCGACCCTGAACCGCTCGAGCTCCCCGGCGTCGATCCGCGGCTCGCCAAGATCATGGCGACCATCGACGAGCACTCGTTTCGCCCGCGGCTCCACCGCTGGCGGTTCAACCTCGACACCGGCGCCACCACCGAGGAGCACCTCGACGAACGGCTGCTCGAGTTCGGCACCTGGAACCAGCGGTACGCGGGCGAGAAGAGCCGGTACCTGTACTCGACCACGACCGCACCCGGTTGGTTCCTGTTCGACGGGATCGTCAAGCACGACCTCGAGACCGGCGACTCCGAGTCGCTGTACCTCGGCGACAACCGGTTCGGCTCCGAGGCGCCGTTCGCGCCCCGTGACGGGGCCACCGCCGAGGACGACGGCTACCTCGTCTCGTTCGTCACCGATGTCGAGGCCGGGCGCTCCGAGTGCGTCATCATCGACGCCCGCGACCTCGCCGCGGGGCCGATCTGCCGCATCCTGTTGCCGCACCAGATCTCGAGCGGCACCCACGCCACGTGGGCGGCGACCGGCGAGTACGCGGACGCGGGATCGTGAACGAGCCGGTCTTCATCCTCGGCGGTGCCCAGACCGACTTCGCCGTGCACTGGACTCGGGCCGAGCTCACCCTGTTCGACCTGCTGTCGGAGGCTGTGCTCGGCGCGCTCGACGCAGCCGACGTCGATGCCGCCGACGTCGAGGTGGCACACGTCGGCAACTTCGTCGCCGAGCTGTTCACGGGCCAGGGCATGCTCGGAGGCTGGCTCGGCCACGTGCACGCCGACCTCGCCGGGACGCCGGCCAGCCGCCACGAGGGAGCGTGCGCGTCCGGTTCTCTCGCTGCGCTCGCCGCGATGGCAGACCTCCAGAGCGACAGGTACGGCATCGCGTGTGTCGCCGGCGTCGAGCTGATGCGCAACGTCAGCGGGCTCGACGCCAACCGGCACCTGGGTGCTGCGGTGTGGGTGGGTCGAGAAGCGATCGACCGGCCCTACGTGTGGCCGGCGATGTTCTCCGACCTCGCGGAGGAGTACGACCGGCGGTACGGACTCGACCACGTGCACCTGATGGGCATCGCCGAGAAGAACTTCGGCAACGCCAAGCACAACCCCAACGCCCAGACGCGGAGCTGGTCGTTCACTCCCGAGAGCTTCACCGACGACGACGAGGCGAACCCGGTCGTGGACGGGTGGATGCGGCGACAGGACTGCAGCCAGATCACCGACGGCGCCGCGGTCGTGGTGCTCGCCTCGGCACGGGCCGCACAGGAGTGGGCGGCGAGGACCGGTCGGGACCTCGACACCGTTCCCCGCATCGACGGGTGGGGCCACACGACCGCGCCGATGCTGCTCGAGACCAAGCTCCGCGACAGCGCCTCGGCCGAGCACGTCTTCCCGTGGGTGCGCCGGGCGATCACCGATGCCTACCGTCGGGCCGGCATCGCCGGGCCCGAGCAGCTCGACGCGATCGAGACCCACGACTGCTTCACGATTAACGAGTACATGGCCATCGAACACTTCGGCCTGACGGCGCCTGGCGAGGCGTGGAAGGCGGTCGAGGACGGTCGCATCAACAGGGAGGGCGAGCTGCCGGTCAATCCGTCCGGCGGGCTGATGGGCCTCGGCCATCCCGTGGGAGCGACCGGGGTCCGGATGCTGCTCGACGCGTCGAAGCAGGTGGCAGGGACCGCGGGCGACTACCAGATCGGCGGTGCGCGCCGCGTCGCGACCTACAACGTCGGCGGCTCGGCCACGACCAACTGCTCGTTCGTGGTGGCGGCGGGACCCGGCTAGCCGATCGGGGTCGCGTCCGCCGTCAGCTGCGGCGGTACTTCTTGGGCTTGCGGTTGCGGGAGCCCTTCGGGGTGACCCGGCTCGTCGAGCTGATCACCTGACGCTCGCGTCGTTCGGCGTTGGCGTTGGCGGCGGCCTGCTCGGACTTGGTCGTGCCACCGTGGCCCTCGCCGGGTGACGTCTGCGCACCGTCGAGCGGGGTCTGGGAGATCAGGTTGATCGAGTCGGTGAAGGCCCGGTTGGCCCAGAGCGACTCGTCGTCGATCGTGACCTTCCAGTACAGGCGCTTCTTCTCGACCGGGACGAGCTTGCGGTCGATCCGCCGCACGACCTTGGCGGGGCGCCACAGCGGCGGACGGCCCTGCATGATCACGATGTCGTGGGCGGTGACCGCCACGGACCGACCGAGGGTCAGGAACAGCGCGAAGACGACGAGCACGGTCGCGGCCAGCTGCAGGATGATCTGCTGGGTCAGGAAGGCGAACATCAGGATGAACGTCGGGAGGAACGCCGCGAGCGGATGCACCCGAGCGCCGATGAAGTAGCCCTGGATCGGATCGCCGACGAGCTCCTGGGCCCTCCGCAGCGTCTTGTTGGGCCGTGCCATGACATCTCAACCTACTGGCCGCGATGGTCGACCGGCACGGTCGGCTCGGACAACCTCCGAACCATCGAGCGCCAGTAGCCTCGGCGGCCATGGCCGATCTCGCAGCACGCATCGAGGAGCTCTGGGCTCGTCGCGACCAACTCAGCCAGGGCGATCGCGACGCCTACGGGACGGTGAGCGAGGCGATCGACGCGCTCACCGCCGGCGAGGCCCGCGTTGCCGAGGTCGTGGACGGGGACGTCGTGGTCCACGAGTGGACCAAGCTCGCCATCCTCCTGCTCTTCAAGCTGTCCTGGATGGAGACCCTCGAGCTCGGCCCCTTCGAGTACGCCGACAAGATCCCCCTGCAGTCGGACTACCAGGCCAAGGGCGTCCGGGTGGTGCCCGGCGCCTCGGCTCGCTGGGGCGCCCACCTCGAGCGCGGCGTCGTCATGATGCCGAGCTACGTGAACATCGGCGCGTACGTCGGCTCCGGCACCATGGTCGACACCTGGGCCACCGTCGGGTCGTGCGCCCAGATCGGCAAGAACGTCCACCTCTCCGGAGGCGTCGGGATCGGCGGCGTGCTCGAGCCGCCGAACGCCACGCCGGTGATCATCGGCGACGAGTGCCTGATCGGCTCCCGCTGCATCGTCGCCGAGGGCGCCCGGGTCGGCGAGGGCAGCGTCCTCGGCGCCGGCTGCGTCCTGACCGCCTCCGTGCCGGTGATCGACGCCGAGACCGGCGACGAGCTGTCCCGCGGCATCGTGCCGCCGTGGTCGGTCGCTGTGTCCGCCACCCGGCCTCGCACCTTCGCCGGCGGGGAGTTCGGCATGCCGTGCGTGCTCGTCATCAAGCGCCTCACCGAGGGCGAGCGCCACGAGAAGGCCGCCCTCAACGACGTGCTGCGGGATCACGGTGTGTCGACGTGAGCACCACGACGCTGCCGGTCGACCTGGTCGCGCTGACCGGCGAGCTGATCGACGTCCGCTCCGAGAGCTTCCACGAGCAGGACCTCGTGGAGCTGCTCGCCGAGCGGCTGGGGCGGCTCGACCACCTCGCCGTCGAGCGGGTGGGGGACAACCTCGTCGCCCGCACCGATCTCGGCCGTCCGCACCGCCTGCTGCTCGTCGGGCACACCGACACGGTGCCGGCGAACGACAACGAGCGCGCCGTGATCGACGGCGACGTCGTCAGCGGGCTCGGCGCCTCCGACATGAAGGGTGGCCTCGCCGTCTTCCTCGCGCTCGCCGAGCACGTGCACGACCCGATGGTCGACGTCGGCTGGATCTTCTACGCCAGGGAAGAGGTGCCGGCCCAGCACAACGGTCTCGGGGAGCTCATCCGCGAGCGACCCGAGCTGGTGCGGGGCGACGCGGCGATCCTCGGCGAGCCGACCAACGGCGAGCTCGAAGCCGGCTGCCAGGGCACGCTCCGGATCCGCGCGACGTGGCGGGGCGAGCGAGCGCACACGGCTCGTCCGTGGATGGGTCGCAACGCCATCCACCGCCTCGGCCCGGTTCTGGAGCGGCTGGAGGCCTACGAGGAGCGTCGCCCGGTCATCGACGGCTGTGAGTTCCGCGAGGCGGTGCAGGCCGTCGGCGTCGAGGGTGGTGTCGCGGGCAACGTGGTGCCCGACGCCGTGAGCCTCACCGTGAACCACCGCTACGCGCCGGATCGAACCGCCGAGGAGGCCACGCAGCACCTGCTGGACGTGCTCGGTGACCCCGACGAGTGGGAGCGCACCGACCTCTCGGTCGCCGCTCCGCCCGGGCTCGGTCACCCGCTGCTCGGCTGGCTGCGCGAGGAGGCGGGGTTGCCCGTGCGAGCGAAGCTCGGGTGGACCGACGTCGCGCGCTTCGCCGAGCTCGGCGTGCCGGCGGTGAACCTCGGCCCCGGTCACTCCCACTTGGCGCACACGCAGGACGAGTGGGTCGATCGCTCCCAGCTGGAGCGGACCTACCGGGCGCTCGAACGCCTCCTCAGCGAAGGCGTCTGACGATCAGGCTTCTGCAGCCGCCTTCACCTGGGCGTGGAGGCGAGACTTGGTGCGGGCGGCGGTGTTCTTGTGCATGACGCCCTTGGAGACGGCCTTGTCGATCCGCTTCATGGCGGCTCGCATGGCCTCGTCCTGCTCGTCGGTGCCGGCGGCCTCGACGGCGGCCTTGATCCGGGTGCGGACCTCGGAGCGCACGGCCCGGTTGCGCAGGCGGCGCTTCTCGTTCTGACGGTTCCGCTTGATCTGGCTGGCGATGTTGGCCATCGGGGTGATCGTTCCTCGTGTGCGCGTCGATGCGACGGCGATGTCGCAGTGGGGTCGGGCCGGCGGCGCGAGGGCCGACCGGACAACCAGGTCAGGCTAGCAGCGGGTGCCCGTCGGACACACCTGCCGGCGTGCCTCGGGGTCCGAGGTGTCGCCTCGGTAACCTGAGCCCACCCCCATGGACCTCTCCCGAATCCGCAACTTCTCGATCAT
The DNA here is from genome assembly GCA_039185015.1 of Actinomycetota bacterium. Taxonomy (GTDB): domain Bacteria; phylum Actinomycetota; class Acidimicrobiia; order Acidimicrobiales; family Poriferisodalaceae; genus JBCBSZ01. The sequence continues at coordinate 111,236 of JBCDAU010000013.1, read as the reverse complement.
CGCCCACATCGACCACGGCAAGTCGACGCTCTCGGATCGCATCCTCGAGCTGACCGGTGCCGTGGACGAGCGAGCGATGCGCGCCCAGTACCTCGACTCGATGGACCTCGAGCGGGAGCGGGGCATCACGATCAAGGCCCAGAACGTCCGGGTCGGCTGGAAGGACCACGTCCTCCACCTCATCGACACCCCCGGTCACGTCGACTTCGGTTACGAGGTGAGCCGCAGCCTCGCCGCGTGCGAGGGCGTCGTGCTGGTGGTCGATGCCGCACAGGGCATCGAGGCCCAGACGCTGGCCAACTGCTACCTGGCGCTCGAGCACGACCTCGAGATCGTGGCTGCGCTGAACAAGATCGACCTGCCCGCCGCCGATCCGGACCTGTATGCCAGCGAGATCGAGCAGGTCCTCGGCATCCCCGCCGACGAGATCTGCCGCATCTCGGCGAAGACCGGCGAGGGCGTCCCTGACCTCCTCGACGCCATCGTCGACCGGATCCCGGCGCCGGAGGGCGATGCGAGCGAGCCGCTCCAGGCCCTGGTGTTCGACTCGGTCTTCGACCAGTACCGGGGCGTCGTGTCGTCGGTGCGGGTCATGGACGGTGTGCTCGGCTCCGGTGACAAGCTGCGCTTCATGCACGGCGGCACCGACCGCGAGGCCGAGGAGATCGGGGTGCGCTCGCCCGACAACCTCCCGGTCGACCGGCTCGGCCCCGGTGAGGTGGGCTACCTCATCGCCGGCATCAAGGACGTGGGCGAGGCCCGGTCCGGCGACACGGTCACGACGTCCCGCAAGGGCGCCGAGAAGCCACTCGAGGGCTACCGAGATCCGCAGCCGATGGTGTTCTGCGGGCTCTACCCGATCGACGGCGACCAGTACGCCGATCTGCGCGAGTCGCTCGACAAGCTCAAGATCAACGACGCATCGATCACCTTCGAGCCCGAGACCTCGGCGGCCCTCGGCTTCGGGTTCCGCTGTGGCTTCCTCGGCTTGCTCCACATGGAGATCGTCCGGGAGCGGCTCGAGCGCGAGTACGGCCTCGACCTCATCGCCACCGCGCCGTCGGTGGAGTACCACATCACGATCTCCGACGGCTCCGAGGTCGTGGTCGACAACCCCTCCGAGCTGCCGCCCATGGACAAGGTCGAGGCGATCGCCGAGCCGACGCTCAAGGTCTCGATCATCACGCCGTCCTCGTACACCGGGACCGTCATGGACCTCTGCCAGTCGCGGCGGGGCGAGATGACGAACATGGAGTACCTGTCGCCCGAGCGGATCGAGCTGCGCTACCAGATCCCGCTCGCCGAGGTCGTCACCGACTTCTTCGACCAGCTCAAGAGCCGGACCCAGGGGTACGCCAGCCTCGACTACGAGCCCGACGGCTACAACGAGGCCAAGCTGGTGAAGGTGGACGTCCTCCTCAATGGCGAGGCGGTCGATGCGTTCTCCACGATCGTCCACCGCGACAAGGCCTACGACTACGGCAGGCGCATGGCCGAGAAGCTGCGGGAGCTCATCCCGCGTCAGCTCTTCGACGTGCCGATCCAGGCCGCCATCGGCGGCCGCATCATCGCCCGCGAGACGGTCAAGGCGAAGCGCAAGGACGTCCTCGCCAAGTGCTACGGCGGCGACATCACCCGGAAGCGCAAGCTGCTCGAGCGTCAGAAGCAGGGCAAGAAGCGCATGAAGGCCATCGGCCGGGTCGAGGTGCCCAACGAGGCCTTCGTCTCCGCCCTCCGCCTCGACGACTGAGTCGCCTAGAACGGGAAGTTCGGCAAGGGCTCCGGCACCCGGATGACGTCGTCGAGCTGCTCGAGGAGCGAGTCGGGGGCGTCGAGCTCGTCGGTGAGGGGAAGGCGCGTCGCCGGGGCCACGCCGAGCCAGAGCCGGGTGAAGGTCCCGACGCTGCACCGCAGCACGGGGAGGTCCGTCCGTCCGTCGGAACGCTGCGCCGAGCTCGAGGCGCCGAGATCGACCACGTACCGGCCACCGACGCCCCGCCAGGGAAGCTCGGCGGGGAGGTGCGTCGCGATCGGATCGTCGAGCTCGAGGACGAAGCCGACGCCGTCACCGACGAACCGTGCGGCGGCGACGCCGGCCTCGACGTCGAGCATCCGGCACTGCCACCAGGCTCGACCTCGTCCCCCGAGGGCCTGCTTGTCGGACGTGTAGCTCGCCGAGCGGAACGGCCGGTCGAGGAGGTGCTGGACGAGGAGTCCCGGCGGCTCGGGCACCGAGACCCGCTGGACCTGGTCGCCGAGCGAGCGCATGAGCGAGAAGAGCTCGCGGAGGTCGTCGGCCGAGCGATAGGCGAGCCACTCGACGTTGTAGGGGCCCTCCTCCATCTCGTCGGCCGAGAACCAGACGTGGTGGGTGAGGGCGCCGGAGCTGTCGCGGAAACCGAGACCGAAGGCGTTGTCCTCCCAACCCATCTCGGCCGCAGAGAACTCGGCGGACGTGATCGTGACCGCGCCGTGGCGTCGTTCGGTCGCGAGGCGGTTGGCGTGGACCTCCTCGGCGTCGTCACGGTTCAGGCGGACGGGGCGGCGCGAGCCGCGGGGTACCCGAAGCGTCGCCGGGTCGAACCGGTAGCGACGGAGATAGGAGCCGGTGCCGAAACCGAGCCGGTCGTAGAAGCCCTGGTCGAAGATGCCGAGCGAGGCCGTCTGGAGTCCGGCGGCGGCGTCGGTGGCGACGGCTCGGGCCGTCATGGACGAGGCGAGGCCGCCCTGCCGGGCGAGATGACTGGCCGTGACCGAGGTGACCGCGCTCATCGAGAGGTCGGTGGCGCCGTGGCGCAGGGTGCCGTCGGCGGTGGTGACCGCCAACTCGGCCTGGCCGTCGAGCTCGGCGACGATGGCCCGACCGGAGCGGTAGAAGTGGTCGAGCAGCATCTCCCGCTCGCGATCGCTGTCGGCGCTGATCCAGCCGATCTCGCACCAGATGCGGTGCACCGCGTCGGCGTCTCGCTCGGGGTCGTAGGCGCGCACCACCAGGTCGTCCACGGTCCTATGGTCGCGACCGGCCCGGACCGGAGTCGACCGGGTTTCGCCGGATCTCACGCCCCGCGCGGGGGTCCACCCACCGTGGTCATCGCGCCGGTACCGTCGCGGATGGACCAGGTGTCCCCGGCCGCGTCCGGACCCCACCTCCGGTCGCGGTGAGCAAGGAGCCATGGCAGTGAAACCCCAACAAGTCGGCATCTACCTCCTGATCCTCTTCGCGATCTTCTTCGTCGTCACCGACCCGTCGACCGCAGGTGAGTGGGGTCGCGACTTCTTCGGCTGGCTCGGCGACGGCCTCGGCAACGCGCTCGACTTCCTCGACGAGCTGTTCGGCGACGACGCGCCACCGCCGACGACCACCGTCACCGACGTGGGCTGACCATGGAGCCGTATCGGCCCCTCGACGACGATGAGGTCAGTTGGTTCCGCCGGACGCTCCGGCCGATCTACCACCGGCTGCCGACCGTCTTCCAGGACTTCGTCGACCGGGCCTTCGACTCGCTCCTGCCGCCGACCGACGACGCGCTCCTGTTGGTCGACGAGGAGATCTACTACAAGTCCCGCCGCCACGTCGCGGAGATCATCAAGCCGTTCCTCCAGCTCGTCGGCACGGTCCTCCTCGCCGTCGCCCTGACCCCCGGACTCCCGATCGTGTCGGGACCCGTCGTGACGATCGCGATCGCCGTGCTCTCGCTCGGGCTGCTGCTCGCCGTGCTCGACTCCGACCTCCGCGACCTCAACAAGACCATCCGGAGCGCACTGCCGTTCTTCGTCCTCGTCGCCGTGGTGGGTGTCGTCTACCGGGTCTGGGCCGCAGCGCTCCTCGTCCTGCTCTGGGTCACCGGCCGCCTCACCATCCGACTGCTGCGCTGGCGGTTCTTCCGCGTGCTCTATCTGACCAACCGTCGCCTGATCCAGACCGAGGGCTTTTTCTCCCGTCGGCAGGCGACGCTCCCGATCAGCCGCGTCACCGACGTCGCCCTCTCGTACGGCTTGGTGGGGGAGTACCTGAACTACGCCACCTTCAAGGTGGAGTCCGCTGGTCAGACGCTGTTCCGCGAGATCGAGTTCCTCGCCTCGCCAGAGGAGTTCCACCGCATGGTGATCTGGCTGGCGACCTCGCCTCGACCGCTCCCGGCCGACTGGGAACGGGTCATCGACCGCGGCCTGACCCGGCGCAGCGAGCGGCGGGACTACGGACCCTGAGCGGTCGCGGATGACTGGGAGGCGCCGACGCCGCCTCGGTACGATCGGTGTCCTGACCAACCGATCCGGGGGACTCGCGAGCATCCTGTGACCGACCCATCGCTCGACGAACGGAAGGCCGCGATCCTCACCGCGATCGTGGAGCAGTACATCGAGACCGACCAGCCGGTCGGCTCGGGTCGGATCGCGCAGCGTCTCGAGTCACCGGTCTCCTCGGCGACGGTCCGCAACGACATGGCGGCGTTGGAGCAGGACGGCTACCTCCAGCAGCCGCACACGAGCGCCGGCCGCGTCCCGACCGAGAAGGGCTACCGGTTCTTCGTCGACCACATCCCGCCGGGGACCCTCGGCGCCCAGGAGACCCAGACGGTCCGGGCGTTCTTCTCGCACGCCCATCGCGAGCTCGAGGGCATGCTGCGCGAGACGTCGTCGCTGCTCGCCGACCTGACCCACCTCGCCGCTGTCGTCGTACCGCCACGAGCGGAGCTCTCCCGCATCGCCTCGGTCCAGCTCGTGCCGCTCACCCCCACGCTGATGTTGGTGGTCACGGTCTGGTCCACCGGCGTGGTCGACAAGCACACGATCGACATCCCACGTGAGCTCGACGACGACGAGGTGGGCCGCGTGCAGGCCTCCGTCGCCGAGGCGACCCTCGGTCACGCCGGCGGAGCGTTGGACGACCCTGCGCCGCTCGGCGACACCGACCTCGACCGCGTGGCGGCCGACGCGGTGGCCGCGGCGAGCGGGCAGGCGACCGGTGAGCGGCTGTTCATCGGCGGCACGTCCGCCGTCGCCGAGCAGTTCGACGCCGTCGAGAGCGTGGGCCGGGTCCTGTCGATCCTCGAGGAGCAGTACGTCCTCGTCGGCCTGCTCGGCGAGCTGCTCGACAGGGGCGTGTCGGTCGCGATCGGCAGCGAGACCGGGGTCGAACCCCTCGCCGACTGCGCCGTCGTCGTGGCTCCCTACGAGGTCGAGGGCGAGCGAGCGGGCACCATCGGCGTGCTCGGTCCGACCCGCATGAACTACCCACAGGCGCTGGCCGCCGTGGCCGTCGTGGGCCGGCGACTCGGTAGGAGCCTCGGCGAGGGCTGACCGGCCCCGTATCCTGGTGCTCCGACATGGCGGATCTGTACGAGGTGCTCGGGGTCGATCGAACGGCCAGCCCCGACGAGATCAAGCGCTCCTACCGCAAGCTCGCCCGCGAGCTGCATCCGGACGCCAACCCCGATGATGCCGAGGCGGAGGCCCGGTTCAAGGACGTCTCGGCCGCGTACGAGGTCCTGAGCGACCCGGACAAGCGCGCCCAGTACGACCGGTTCGGGTCGGCAGGCCCCGGTGGCAGGGGCGGCGCCGACGGGTTCGGCTTCGGATCGGTCCAGGACATCTTCGAGGCCTTCTTCGGCGCCGGCGCCGGCGCTGGTGGGGGATTCGGCGGCGGTCCGGGACGCTCGGGACCGCCGCGTGGCCCCGATCTCGAGGTCGCGCTCGACGTCGAGTTCGAACAGGCGGTCTTCGGCGGCGAAGCGACCGTGTCGGTGCGCAGCGCCATCCGCTGCGACGTGTGCGACGGTACCGGCGGGGCGGAGGGAAGCTCGCCGGTGACGTGCACGACCTGCGGCGGCGTCGGGCAGGTCCGCCAGGTGCGCCAATCCTTCCTCGGGCAGATGGTGTCGCAGGTCGTCTGCCCGACCTGCGACGGCGTCGGCCAGACGATCTCCGATCCGTGCGCCAACTGCGGTGGCGAGGGACGGATCGTGACCGAGGTCGATTACGACGTGCGCATCCCCGCCGGTGTCGACGACGGCGCGACGCTGCGCCTCACCGGGCGCGGCGCCGTGGGGCCGCGGGGTGGCACGAGCGGCGACCTCTACGTCCATGTGCGGGTGCGTCCTCACGAGCGGTTCGAACGCCACGGCATCGACCTCCACGAGGTCCTGTCGGTGCCGCTCACGCAGGCGACGCTCGGCACGTCGATCTCGTACGAGACGCTCGACGGCACCGAGGAGCTGAAGATCCCGGCCGGCACCCAGACCGGCGACGTGATCCGGCTCCGGGACCGCGGCGTGCATCGCCTCGAGGGGCGGGGACGCGGACGCGGTGACCTCATCGTGACCCTGCGGGTCGTGACCCCGACGGATCTCGACGAGGAGCAGGAGACGCTCCTGCGACAGCTCGCCGAGCTGCGCGGGGAACAGGTCTCCGATCCCGATCCCGGCATCCTCGGTCGTCTCCGGTCCGCGTTCCGCACGTGAGCGATCCGGCCCCCGGACCGGATGGTCGTGGCGGGCCCCACGTCTTCGTGGACGACCTCGACGACCCGGTCCTCGATCCCGATGACCGACACCATCTCGTCCGAGTGCTGCGGCTTCGTCCCGGACAGCCCCTCACCATCTCCGATGGCGCGGGTCGGTGGCGGGCCTGCGAGCTCGGCGACGAGCCCGAGCCCACGGGCGCCGTCGAGGTGGTGCCGGCGGGCCGACCGATCACGATCGGCTTCCCACCGGTGAAGGGGGAGCGTCCCGACTGGGCGGTCCAGAAGCTCACCGAGATCGGGGTCGACCGCATCGTGCTGCTCGAGACCGAGCGAGGTGTCGTGCGGTGGTCCGGGGACCGTGCGACCAAGCACCTCGACCGTCTGCGCCGCATCGCGAGGGAGGCCGCGATGCAGAGCCGGCGGGTGCGTCTGCCCGAACTGGAGGGCCCGGTTCCACTGCGCAACGTGGTCGGCGAGCCGGGCGTCGCGCTGGCCGATCGCAGCGGCGAGGCGCCGGACGCGTCGACCTCAACGGTCCTCATCGGACCTGAGGGTGGGTGGAGCGACGCGGAGCGTGCGCTCGGGGTTCGTCGTATCTGTGTCGGTCGAAACGTGCTGAGAGTGGAAACGGCGGCGCTCGCCGCAGCCGTGTCGTTGACGACCCTCGGCTGACACCAGTTGTGGGGCCACGGAGAGTGCTGCTAGGTTGCCCGGCGATACGGAGAGGAGTGCCCAGCGTGGGTTGGGGCGGTCCCCGGGTGCGGCGGAGAGAGGCGCATGGACGAAACGGACGAGCAGCAGTCGGTCTACGGCAAGCGGGTGGGTGAGCGCCTGCGAGCCATTCGGCGGCAGAAGCGCATGTCCCTGCAGGATGTCGAGGCCGAGTCGGCCCACGAGTTCAAGGCGTCGGTCCTCGGCGCCTATGAGCGCGGAGAGCGCGCGATCTCGGTGCCACGGTTGCACCGCCTCGCCCGCTTCTACAACGTGCCGGTGTCGCAGTTGCTGCCCCGGACCGACGAAGAGGCCGACCTCGATGTGATCGATCTCCGCGAGGAGTCGAACGTCACCATCGACCTGACCCGGCTCGAGTCGCTCTCGGGTCCGGAGGCGGCGATGCTCGGTCGCTACCTCCACATGGTCCAGATGCAGCGCCAGGACTTCAATGGCCGCATGCTGACCATCCGACGGGACGATCTGCGGGCCATCGCCTGCATCCTCGACACCTCCGTCGAGATGTCGACCACCAAGCTGGCCGACCTCGGCCTCCGGCTGGGCGGCTAGCCCAGGCCCGAGCGGCCCGCTGAGCGAGCGGATGTGGAGCGACCCGTGAGGGGCGCGGAGCATCGAGGAAGCTCAGCCCGAGCGGACAAGAGCGGCCTCCGGCTGGGCGGCTAGCCCAGGCCCGAGCGGACAACACCGTTCGACGCGGGTCGACACCAACCGGACCAGGCACACTGGCGGGCGTGGAGCCCGTCGGTGTGTACGTCCACATCCCGTTCTGCCGTCGACGCTGCGACTACTGCGCGTTCGCCACGTGGACGGACCGGGAGCACCTGATCGAGTCCTATCTCGACGCGCTCGCCCTCGACGTTCGGCGAGCGGTCGAGGGCGGCCTCGGTCCCGTCGCCACCGTGTTCGTCGGTGGCGGCACCCCGTCGCTCGTCCCGCCCGAGCGCCTCGTCGAAGCGCTGGCTCGGCTGGAGCTCGTCGATGGCGCCGAGGTGACCGTCGAGTGCAACCCCGATGACGTCACGGCGCACCTGCTGGCGACGTACCGGGCCGGCGGCGTCAACCGGATCTCGCTCGGCGTGCAGTCGATGGATGACCTGGTCCTCCAGGCGCTGGGCCGTTCGCACGACCGGGCCAACGTCGAGCGGGCGGTCGGCCTCGCCCGTCAGCTCGGCGGTCTCGACGTCAACCTCGACCTGATCTACGGCGGTGCGGGTGAGGCGGTCGAGCAGTGGCGCCGGACCGTCGAGGCCGTCGTCTCCCTCCGGCCCGACCACGTGAGCGCCTACGCCCTCACGATCGAACCGGGAACACCGCTGGCCGATGATCCCGCCCGGTTCCCCGACGACGACGACCAGGCCGACAAGTACCTCGTGGCCGACGAGCTGCTGTCCGCCGCCGGGTTCGAGAACTACGAGATCTCCAACTGGTCCCGTCCCGGTCAGGAGTGCCGCCACAACCTCCTGTACTGGCGCCAGGGCGACTACGTCGGGTTCGGTTGCGCCGCTCACTCCCACCGGGCCGGACGACGCTGGTGGAACGTGCGGACGCCCGAGCGCTACATCGCCGCCGTCGAGGCCGGGACCTCGACCGAGCGAGGCGCCGAGGAGCTCGATCCCGAGGCACGCCGCGTCGAGGGGCTGCAGCTGAGCATCCGCACCAGCGACGGCGTGCCCGCCCGATCCGTCCCGGCCGACGTGGAGCACCTCACCGAGGTCGGCCTCGACGGTCGGGCTCGGCTCACCCGAGACGGCAGGCTGCTCGCCAACGAGGTCGCGGTGCGCCTCAGCTAGCTGCCGAGCGGCCGGCCTCGATGTCGTTCAGGGTCGAGATCGCGTGATCGAGCGCCCATCGCACGCCGTGCGACGAGCCCCCCGCCTGCCACCGATCGACCTGCTCGTCACCGTGCCGGTCGACCAGCTCGGCCCGTGCGTCGGTGAGCTGTTCCAGCTCCACGCCGTAGGTGGACTTCACGCCGGGACCTGACAGCGCCCCGAACAGCTCCGCCGCCAGCTGGTCGTTGCCAGAGCGGACGAGCAGCAGGACGAGGTTCCGGAGTGCGGTGACGGCGTGCGTGTGGCTGCCCGATCGCCGGAACCCCGCGAGGACGGCGGCGAAGCGGTCGAAGGCATCGGCGGTGTCGTCGAGTCGGGCCCGGGCGGCCAGTCCCGAGGTCTCGCTGACGCCGACGACGAAGGAGCTGCCGACCGATCGTCCGAGCGCGGCGGCTTCGTCGAACCGCGCGACGGCCGCTCGAGGGTCGTCGGCGATGGCCAGTTCCCCGGCGACGTAGGCCATCCACGCCCGTCCGGTGACGTTGAGGTCGGTGGGCGGGCTGCCCGTCTCGAACACCACACGGGCTTCGTCGAGGCGACCGCCGTAGACGAGCGAGAGCACGACGTTGGCCTGGGCCAGCATCCAGGCCACCGGATCGCCGTCGTCGAGGGACCGAGCGAGGAGCTGCCGTGCGTGCTCCTCGGCCAGCGCGAGATCACCTCGGTAGAGCCCGACGTTGGCGATCGAATCGTGGCCGGAGGCGACGATTCGGGGATCGCCGCTCGTGAGCGCGAGCTCGCCCAGCCGGAGCGACTCGTCGTAGTCGCCGCGGTTGGCGCTGTCGTTGGCGACGGCGGCGGCGTGGGCGGGCGCGGGATGCTCGACGTCGAGCGCAGCAGCGGCCCAGCGGGCCGGCTCCGCCCACAGTCGCTCCTGCGCGTAGTGGAGGAGGGCGGCGCTCAGACGCGCGGAGAGCTCGCGGTCGTGGAGACGGGCCCACCGATGGGCAGCCCGGATCTCGTTGCGCAGGGCGTCGAGGCGATGCCGGGCGATCGGCTCCTCCGCGCCCCGGAGCAGGCGATCGGCCGATTCGACCTCGTCCGTGACGTACCGGGCGTGTCGTTCCTCGAGGTCGGGTCGACGTCGATCGACCACCCCTGCCTTCACCGTCTCGAACAGGCGGTACCGGGTGGGCTGGGCCGAGAGGTCGGCGACGACCAACGAGCGATCGACCAGATCGCCGAGCGGCCCGGCGACGAGCTCGGCGGCGGTGGTGTCGACGACCGCGGCGATGTCCTCGGCACCGACCGCACCGGCGAAGACCGTGAGGTCGGCGAGCAACGAGCGAGGCTCGGGCTCGAGCAGCTGGGTCGACCATTCGATCAGCGCGCCGAGGGTGCGATGACGCTCTTCGGCGGCGCGGTCGGTCGTGCGGAGCAGATCGAGGCGCTCTCCCAACAACCCGATCAACTCCTCGGCGCCGAGGCTGGGAAGGCGTGACGCCGCCATCTCGAGCGCGAGCGGCAGTCGGTCGACGACCTCCGCGAGTTGGTCGAGGGTCTCGTCCGGCTCCGGTTCCCAATCGGGCGCGATCGCCGTCACGCGTTCGACGATCAGTCGCCTCGCTGCGGCGGCGTCCAGTGGGCCGACCGGCCAGACCCGCTCGGGACGGATGCCGAGGCGTTCCCTGCTCGTCGCCAGGATCCGAACCCGGGGTGTGTGGTCCGCGAGCAGCGCGAGCAGCCGGGCCGTCTCGTCGATCACGTGCTCGCAGTTGTCCACCACGACGAGGGCGTCGAGCTCGGCCAACGCCGTCAGGACGCCGGCCTCACCGCGCTCGGCCCCGTCGAGTCCGGCCCCCGACCGGAGGACCGGCACCACGTCGCCGGGCTCGTCGATCGTCGCCAGGTGCACGGTGCGGACGCCGTCGGCGTAGCGACCCCGTGCCCGACGGGCGACCTCCCGGGCCAGCGAGGTCTTGCCGGCTCCTCCGGGGCCCACGAGCGTGACGATGGCCGATCGGTCCAGCAGCTCCAACACGTCGGTCGTGTCGTCGTCACGACCGATCAGCGCGCTGGTGAGCGCGATCTGCTCTCGGCGGGCCGGGGGCTCCGCCGCGGACAGCTCGGCGACGAATCGGTAGCCACGGCCGCGGGCGTTGCGGATCACGGCCTGCCGGGTGCCGTCGTCGCCAACGGCCCGACGAACCTCCTTGACCCGAGTGGTGAGCGCCGACTCGGACACGAACTGATCGCCCCACACCTGATCGAGCAGCTCGGCCTTGGGGACGAAGCGATCGCGGTGCTCGACGAGGTAGACGAGCAGGTCGAAGGCCTGCGGTTCGAGATGGCGCGCCTCGCCGTCGAGCTCGACCGACCGGGCGGCCGGGTCCACCGCCACTCGGTCGAATCGCCACACGTCGCCATTGTCGCTCACACCTCGGCGGCGATCCTCAGCGTTCTTCAGTCTGTCCTCAAGCTCCTCACCCAGCGGTTCCGGATGATGGCGTCGACGCCGGACCGACCGTGGCCCGGCCCCGACCAGGAGCCCCCATGTCGACCATCCCGACCCTCGGACGCCACGCCACCATCGAGGAGCTCGACGCAGCGATCGACGAGGTGGGCGCGGTGATCGTCGCCGACCTCGTCGGACCGCAGCAGCTGGCCGATCTCCGCGACGACCTCGCCCCGTGGGTCGAGCGCACCGGACCGGGCAGCCGCAGCGGCGATCCCGAGTGGGAGCTCTTCCATGGGCACCGCACCGTGCGGGTCAACGGCCTCGTGGACAAGAGCGCGGCTGCCACCGAGGTCTGTCTGGACGACACGATCCTCGGCGTCGCCGATCATCGGATGGCGGCGGTCGGCGGACCGATCCAGATCAGTGACACCCAGCTGATCGCCATCGGCCCCGGTGAAGAGGCCCAGTACCTCCACCGGGACCAGAGCGGTTGGCCGTGGTTCAACCAGCTCCTGCCCGACGGCCCCGAGATCATCGTGATCGCCATGGTGGCGCTGACCGACTTCACCGAGGCCAACGGCGCCACACGCATCGTCCCAGGGAGCCACCGGCAGGCCGACCGACCTGAGCTGTTCGAGGCGGCAGCCTCCGTGCCCGCCGAGATGAGCGCCGGTTCGGCGCTGTTGTTCTCCGGCAAGACGATCCACGGCGGCGGCGCCAACCTCACCGTCGACGACTGGCGGTGGGCCGTCCACCTCAGCTTCCTCCTCGGCTGGCTCCGCAGCGAGGAGGCCCATGCGCTGAGCATCCCGACCGCGACCGCGGCGGCGCTGCCCCGACGAGCCCAGGAGCTACTCGGCTTCGCGGCCTACGACCCGGGCGAGCGTGGCGGCGGTCGCCTCGGCCTCGTCGACTTCGAGGACCCCGCGCTCCTGCTCCCGACCTCCTGACCGAATCACCACACGAACAAGGACCAGAACCATGACCGATGTCATCGACACCCCCGATGAGCTCGATGTCGACGCGTACGCCGAGAAGGTCTTCGGCGACGTGCTCGGCGCCATGAACGTGGCCGCGATCACCCTCGGCGTCCGCCTGGGTTGGTACGACGCCCTCGCCGCCGCCGACTCCATGACCAGCGTCGAGCTGGCCGCTGCGACGGACTCCGATGAGCGGTATGCCCGGGAGTGGCTCGAGCAACAGACCGTGACCGGGTACCTGCGACTCGAGCAGGCCAGCGACGACGGCACGCTGCGCCGCTACTCCGTCGGGCCGGCCGGGGCGGCCGTGATGGCCGATCGCGACTCGCTCGCCTTCATGGCGCCCTTCGCCACGTTCGTGAGCGCTCTGGGGAAGAGCATGGACGCCCTGGTCGACGTGTATCGCTCCGGTGAGGGGATCGGTTGGCACGAGCACGGCGACGGTGCTCGCTGCGGTCAGGCCGCGGCGAACCGGCCGATGTTCCTCCACCAGCTCGCCAACGAGTACCTGGCGTCGATCCCGGACGTCGCCGACGCGCTGGCTGCCGGTGGTCGTGTGGCCGACGTCGGCTGTGGCATGGGGTGGTCGTCGATCGGGATCGCTCGGGCGTTCCCCGCTGCGGTCGTCCACGGCTTCGACATCGACGAGCCGTCGGTCGACCACGCCCGGAAGAACGCGGCCGAGTCGGGCGTCAGCGAGCGGGTCCGGTTCGACACGGTGGACGTCGGGGAGCTCGAGGAGGGCGGCTATGACCTGGTGCTGGCCCTGGAGTGCATCCACGACATGCCCGACCCCGTGTCGGTCCTCACCTCGATGCGCGCGATGGCCGGCGACGACGGTGCCGTGATCGTCATGGACGAGCGGGTCCCGGACGTCTTCACGGGTGCGAGCGACGACCCCGTCGAGCAGATCTTCTACGGCTTCAGCCTGATCTGCTGCCTGCCCGACGGTCGCAACGCCGAGGAGTCGGTGGCGACCGGCACGGTCATGCGCCGTCCGACCTTCGAGCGGTACGCGACCCAGGCAGGCTTCGACTCGGTCGAGGTCCTCCCGATCGAGAACGACTTCTTCCGCTTCTACCGGCTGCGCTGAGCCGTCGGTGTCCGAGCCCGGTGTCCTGCCTGGAGGGGCGGGGCGCCGGGCTCAGCCGCGCGCAGCCATCGCCGTGTCGACGATGGGGCGCAGCGCTTCCGCAAGGGGTTGACCGACGTCGCCGCTGTCCTCGATCACGAGGTAGGCGCCGTAGCCGTCCTCGAGGTCGAGCCACGCCACGCTGCCGTAGGCGCCAGGGTCCACGACGTAGCCGTCGTCGCGGTCGACCCACCAGCCCATCCCGTAGCCCGAGGTCGGTTCGCCGGCGTCGCCCCCGTAGACCTCGGCGATGCGGTCGCTCGTCATCAGGGTGATCGACTCGGACGAGAGCACCTGGGTGTCGCCACAGCGACCGTCCCGGAGCAGCATCAGCAGCAGTTCGCCGTAGTCGCCGGTCGAGACATAGGCACCGCCCTCCATGTTCGGGTTCTCGGTAGCGGCGAGGATCGATGGGTCGCCGTCGAACCCGTCCGGGTAGGAGAAGCCGGGGAACTGGCCGAAGTGGTTCCCGAAGGCGAGGGTGTCGAGGCCGCAGGGGTCGACGAAGATCTCCTCGATCAGGTCGGCCCAGCTCTGGCCGCTGGCCGCCTCGGCGACCGCGCCGGCGACCTGCCACTGGGCGCCGCCGTAGTCGAACGCCGTGTCCGGCGAGCCGATGCCGTCGACCGGTGTCGTGAAGATGGTCTCGGCGCACGTCTGCAGCGTCGACGCCGAGTCGAACATGCAGAGGTACTCCTCGAGCGAGGGTCCGGAGATGAGTCCGGGCAGGCCGGAGCTGTTCGACAGGAGCTGGGCGGGCGTGATGTCCGGCTGGCCGGCGCCCCACTCGGTGACCTCGGCGACGGGCGCGTCCATGTCGAGGAGGCCGTCGTCGGCGAGGTGGAGGAGCACGCCGGCGGTGATCATCTTCGACGACGACGCGATCAGCGAGATGCGGTCCTCGGACAGCTCGCCCCAGTGCTGGTGGTGGACCACGCCGTCGTCGGCGTCGACGACGATCAGTCCGGCGCCGTTGAGGCCGTTGGTGGCGATCGCCTCCTCGATGACCGGTGCGATGCCCGCCAGCGCCGGTTCGTCCACGGCGATGAGCGTGGCCTGCGGGTCGAGGGTCGCGACCGCCGTGGTCTCCGGAGCCGCGGCGAGGGTCGTCTCTGGAGCGGGTTCTGCCGTGTCGGCGGGGGCGGCCGTCGTCGGGGGAGCGGCGGTGTCGGCGGCGACGGGGTCGGCGTCGTCGGAGTCGCTGCAGGCAGCGACGACCATCGCCAACGCCACGAGAGCGGCCGCCAGTGGGGTGCCTGTCGTCCTCATGAACCGACCGTATCGGTGAGGGGGCGGCGCCCCCTCACCGATACGGACAACTACTCCTGGGCGGCCTTGAAGCCCAGGTTGATGTCATCGATGATGTCGCCGAGCGACTCGATGCCGACCGACAGCCGCACGAGGTTGGGCAGGACGCCGGTCGAGCGCTGCTCGTCCTCGGTGAGCTGGCTGTGGGTCGTGGTCGCCGGGTGGATGGCCAGGCTGCGGACGTCGCCGATGTTGGCGACGTGGCTGTGGAGCTCGAGCGCCTCGACGAACTTCTGCCCGGCCTCCTTGCCGCCCTTGATGCCGAAGGCGAGCACCGAGCCCGGACCCTTCGGCGTGTACTTCTGGGCGGCGGCGTGCCAGTCGGACGAGGGAAGGCCGGCGTAGGCGACCCACTCGACCTGGTCGTGGGACTCGAGGTACTGCGCCACCGCCTGCGCGTTGGCGACGTGGCGCTCCATGCGGAGCGAGAGCGTCTCGATGCCCTGCAGCAGCAGGAAGGCGTTCATCGGTGCGATGGCGCAGCCGAGGTCGCGCAGCAGCTGGACCCGGGCCTTGATGATGTAGGCACCGTGCCCGAGGGCCGGGAAGTAGGCGAGGCCGTGGTAGCTCGGGTCGGGCTCGGTGAAGTTCGGGAACCGGCCGCTGGCCGCGAAGTCGAACGTGCCACCGTCGACGATGAGACCGGCGATCGAGGTGCCGTGCCCGCCGAGGAACTTGGTGCCCGAGTGCACGACGATGTCGGCACCGTGGGCGATCGGGTTCAGCAGGAACGGCGTGGCGACGGTGTTGTCGATGATCAGCGGGATGCCGTTGTCGTGGCCGACCTTGGCGATGCCCTCGATGTCGATGACGTTGTTCTTCGGGTTGCCGATCGACTCGGCGTAGAACGCTTTGGTGTTCGGACGCACGGCGGCGGCCCAGGCGTCGAGATCGTCGGGGTCGTCGATGAAGGTGACCTCGATGCCCATCTTCGGCAGGGTGTGCTGGAAGAGGTTGTAGGTGCCGCCGTAGAGCGCGGCGGCCGACACGACGTGGTCGCCGGTCTCGGCGAGGTTCATGATGGCCAGCATCTCGGCGGCCTGGCCGGAGGCGACGGCGAGGCAGCCCGGAAGGCCGACCGCGGTGCGGACACCGCCCTCGAGCGCAGCGACGCGCTCCTCGAGCACGTGCTGGGTCGGGTTCATGATGCGGGTGTAGATGTTGCCGATCTCCGCCAGGGCGAAGAGGTTGGCGGCGTGCTCGGAGTCGCGGAAGACGTACGACGTCGTCTGGTAGATCGGCACGGCCCGTGCGCCGGTGGCCGGATCGGGCTCCTGGCCGGCGTGGATCATCTTGGTCTCGAAGCCCCAGGCCTCGCTGCTCATCGTGGTCCTCCCAGTCGGGTCCGAGAGGAGACCCTACCGAGCACAAAGCCGACCGGCCAGGTCGCCTTTCGGAGCGGCCTGCGGCGCCGACCGGGCCGGGGCAGACTGTGGCCGTGCCGACCGATGCCGATCCGATGGGCTCCGCCGGCCCGGTCCTGCAGCGGGCCGGCGACGTCGCGGCCAAGGCCGCCGACTGGGGTGCCTCGGCGCTGCGCACCGCCGGGATCGGCTGGGGCGTGCTCGCCGCGCTCGTCGGCATCGTCCTGGGCCGGTGGTGGATCGGCCTGCTGGTCGGCGTACTGCTCGTCTTCGTCGGTTGGAGCGCTGGTCGTGGGTTGCGGTCGTGGGCGTCGGACGTGCGGGCCGAGACGAGCGAGGGCGCGACGGCGATCCGGGAGCGGATCGGCGACGCGTCGATGTCGGTCGCGGACGGGGTGCAGTCGGCGTCCGAGCTGATCTCGAGCCGCCTGAAGGGTCGCGGGCGCCTGCGGTCGCTGTGGGGGCTGCGCAAGCTGGCGACGGAGCTGCCCGGCGACGTCGACGACGTGCTTGGGGCGCTGTCGCCGACCCGGCTGGGAGCGCTGCTCCCGAGACTCAGCCTGGCGGCCTGGGCGGCGGTCAGCGTGGCTCTGCTCATCGTCATCGGACCACTTGTGCTCGCCATAGCACTGGCCGTGGCCTGATCGGTCACCGCCCGCGGTGGGCGACCTGGGGGCTTCCATCGGCGGTGACCGAGCGCGAAACTCTCTCGGTTGCACTCACCGGTGGCGGTCGTTAGGCGCCACCGGCCAGGGCACGGGCTGGCAGAACTGCACCCGACCGGAGGGGTTGTGGACGATCAGGAGTGGACGGTCTACGAGTGGCAGCTCGCGCCCTCGACCGCGCAGCTCCGGACCGTCCAGCTGCTCCTGCTGGCGCTCGTGGGCACGGCCGTGATCGTCGCCGGCGGGGCGCTGCTCGGCAGCACGCAGCTGCGGGTCTACGCCATCCCGGCGGCGCTGCTCGCCGCGGCCGGGGTCATCTGGCAGCAGCGCTCGGGCTCGCTCGACTATCGGCTGGCCGTGAACAGTCGTCGTGACCTGATCATCGGAGATGGTCGAGGCCGCCGTGAGATCGTGCCCCTCGAGGGGGCCGAGGTGTCGCTGCGTCGTCGGTCCCAGGGAGGCTTCCGGTTCGGCACGGCCTGGCGGTGGGCGGTCGAGATCCGCACGGCCGCCGGCAAGGTCGGTGTGCACGAGCTGCCCGCCTTCGCCGGGTGCTTCAACCCCGATGAGGCCGAGGCCCAGGCCGTCGTCACCGAGCTCACCCAGGCCGCCGGCGCGCACGGCGCCCGGCAGAAGCCGCCGCGTGCGGCCGAGTTCCCCGAGGCGCCACGTGGTCGCGACCGGTCTCGCTTCGAGTGGCGTCACCCCCGACTCGCCGAGATCGCCCGCATCCGTCGCCGGATCCGGTTCGCCTTCGGGGTCGGTGTCGTCGCCGTCGCCGTCGCGACCGCCATCGCCGTCTGGGGCGACGATCTGAGCGCGATCCCGCCGGCCGTCGGCATCGGGGTCGGCGTGGTCCTGCTGGCCATGGCGGCCGCCGTCGACTGGATCTTCCGGATGCCGTTCCGCTGGGTGTTGCGGGTCAACCCCGACGGCGTCCTCCGGGTCACCACCGGCTCCCGGCATCGCGACGTGCGCCTCACCGGGGCCAAGGACGTCGTCGTCGGCAAGCGTCGGCCCGAGGTGGCGGACGGCGAGATCGGCACCAACGGCTCGCACTGGGCCGTGGCGGTGGTCCGTCCCGAGGGCAAGCACTTCGAGGCGACGATCCCGTCGGTCGGTGGCTGGGCCGACCTCCGCCCCGACGATGCCAAGGCCCTCGAGCGGGTGCTGCGCCGTCGGGCGGGGCTGCCGGTCCGCCAGGGCTAGTGCCCGCTGCTCCGCACGTTCGGACCGTCGACCTCCACACCGCCGGCGAGCCGTTCCGCCTCGTCGCCGAACCGCCGATCGAGCTGCCGGGATCCTCGGTGGCGGATCGTCGGGTGCGGGCGGTCGGCGACACCGACGCCGATCGCCTGCGACGGTTCCTCTGCCACGAGCCCCGCGGGCACGTCGACATGTACGGCGGGTTCCTCGTGCCGCCCGACGACGACGATGCCCATCTCGGTGTGCTCTTCTGGCACAAGGACGGCTTCTCGACGGCCTGTGGTCACGGCACGATCGCCATCGGCGTCTGGGCGATCGAGGAGGGGGTCGTCGCCGCCGACCCGTCCGGCATCACCGAGCTGCGGATCGACGTGCCGTCAGGCCGGGTGGTGGCCCGGGTGCATCACGACGGCGAGCGGGTGCGGTCGGTCGACTTCGTGAACGTCGCCTCGTCGGTCCTCGCCCGAGGCGTCGAGGTCGAGACCTCGCTGGGGTCGGTGATCGTCGACGTGGCCGATGGGGGAGCGATCTACGCCCACGTCGAGGCGGGATCGGTCGGACTCGCCGTCGAGCCCGACCGGATCGACGACCTCGTCGCCATCGGCCGGGAGATCAAGTGGGCGCTCAACGATCGCGAGGTCGCCCGGCACCCGACCGACGACCGGCTGAGCGGGATCTACGGGACGATCCTCTACGACGATCTCGGCGTCGACGCCGACGGCAACCGCCACCAGCGGAACGTCACCGTCTTCGCCGATGGCGAGGTCGACCGGTCACCGTGCGGTTCGGGCACCTGTTCTCGGCTCGCCGTGCTCGCCGACGACGGTGTGGTGGCGCCGGGCGGGCCGATCCTCGTCCACGACTCGATCATCGGCAGCCGCTTCGAGGGCCGGGTGACCGAGCAGATCGACCTCGGCGGTCGGCGGGCGTGGATCCCGGTCGTCACCGGCACGGCCCACCGCACCGGCGAGCACGTCTTCGTCCTCGATCCCGACGACGAGCTCGCCGAGGGCTTCCTGCTGGGCTGAGGCTCAGCCGGCCTCGGTGCGCGCCTTGACCGACGCGAGGTAGGAGGTGACGGCGAAGGAGAGCTCGGGGGCGAGCTGATCGTCGACCGTGCCGTGCGCGTCGACGATGCGGGGGAGGAGTCCCCGGACCATCTCGGTGCACACGGTGCTCACCTGCTCGTAGCCGACCGGTGGTGCTGGGTCAGCCGTCGACAGCAATCCCTCGATGTGCCACCGGTGGCGGTCTCGGAGGCGGACACCGGCATCGGCGAGGGGGCCCGCGGCGGCCAACCCCGAGAACATCGTCCGGAACGCCGGGCGACGTGTGGCGAGCTCGAGGATCCGGCCCACGACGTGGTCCACCATCGACTCGAGCGCCGTCCGACCGGTCCGCTCCGGGTCGAGCTCGACGGCGGCGAGATCGTCGAAGGTGCGATCGACCTCGTCGATCAGGTCGGCGACGACGGCGTCGAGGAGCGCCTGCTTGTTCCGGAAGAACTGGTAGAGGCTGCCCTTGGAGACCCCGGCTCGTGCGGCGATGTCTCGCACGCTGGCCCGGTCGTAGCCGAGCTCGGCGAAGGCCTCCTCGGCTGCGCCGAGCAGACGCCGGACGGCGCGCCGACTCCGGTCCTGCTGGGGCGCCCGGACGACGCCGGGTGTGTCGAGTGCCACGGCGGCAGAGCGTACCAACGGGTTGTGGAACATGAACGATCGGTCGTATCTTCACCAGATGAACGTGACCGATCGTCCACATTCACCGACCCTCGCCACCCGTCCGCACCTGCCTCATCGTCGGGTGTGGCAAGCGGTGATCCTCCTGCTGGCGTTGATCCCCACCACGACCTCGAGCATCACGCTCGCTCTCGGCGCTCGCCGGTTCGTCGACGCCGCCGACGTGGACGTCGCGTTCGACAACACCTACCGGTACCTCGGAGGCGTCTACCTCGGGATCGCGCTGCTCGCCCTGTGGTGCGTGCCGAGGATCGAGGAGCGCGTGCAGGCGCTGCTGTTCGTCGCCGGTGCGATCTTCCTCGGCGGCGTCGGCCGCCTCGTGTCCATCGCCGACGTCGGGACGCCGTCCGGCATCACGTGGGCTCTCATCGGCATCGAGAT
The DNA here is from genome assembly GCA_039185015.1 of Actinomycetota bacterium. Classification (GTDB taxonomy): domain Bacteria; phylum Actinomycetota; class Acidimicrobiia; order Acidimicrobiales; family Poriferisodalaceae; genus JBCBSZ01. The sequence goes on along the minus strand of JBCDAU010000013.1, from coordinate 91,036 downwards.
GGGCGTGCTGTTCCTCACCCTCGCCCTGCGCCGCAGCATCCAGCCCGCTCCCGTGTTGGCCGACTGAGCGCCTGGTCGTCGCCCCGTCGAGATGGCTAGAGGCAGGCCCTGACCGCGTCGTTGAGGGTGATCGTGCGCGGATCGCCGGCGATGCCGCCGCCCATCTGGTTCATCACGTAGCCGTAGCCCACCCCGGTCTCCGGGTCGGCGTAGCCGAGCGAGCCACCGGCGCCGGCGTGTCCGAAGGAACCGTCACCCAGCAGCGGGGGCAGCTCGCCGTGGAGCATGAAGCCGGCTCCGAAGCGCGTCGTGGCGACGAGGCAGGCATCGGGGGCGTTCACCTGCTCGGCGCGCATGGCGTCGACGGTCTCGGGGCTGAGCAGACGGACACCATCGACCTCGGCGACGGTGGCGGCGTAGATCCTCGACAGCGAGTGAGCGGTCGTGATGCCGTTGGCAGCGGGCATCTCCGTGCGGTGCACGTCGGTCGAGTTGAAGCCGGCGCCCGTGCCCGGAGCGAAGAGCCCGTCGAGGAACAGCGCCCGGGCTCCGAGCGTGCCCGGCCCGGCGACGGCGAACATGAGCTGCAGCTCCTCGGGGTCGGTCGGCGGGGCAGCGGTGAGCAAGGGGGCGACCCGCTCGTCCTCCGACTCGGGCAGGCCGATCCAGAACTCGACGCCGAGCGGACCGCAGATCTCCTCCTGCAGGAACTGGTTGATGCGGCGACCGTCGATCCGGCGAACCAGCTCGCCGACCAGCCAGCCGTACGTGATGGCGTGGTAGCCGTGCTTGGTGCCCGGCTCCCACAGCGGTGCCTGGGCGGCGAGCGCCTCGACCATCGGGTCGACGGCCAGCACCTCGTCGAGGGTGAGCTTCACGTCGACGGCGGGGATACCGGCCTGGTGGCTCATCATCTGCGCGACGGTGATCGCCTCCTTGCCCTCCGCTCCGAACTCGGGCCAGTACTGCGCCACGGGTGCGCCGAGGTCGATGAGGCCACGGTCGACGAGCATCCCGATGCAGATCGCGGCGATGCCCTTGGTCGTGGAGTACACGAGCTGGAGCGTGCGGTCGGTGTAGGGCGCAGCGGTGGAACGATCGGCGACGCCGCCCCGGAGGTCGACCACGAGCTCACCGTCGACGTGCAGCGCGAACGCTGCCCCGACGTCGCCCTGCTCGGTGAAGTTGGCCCGGAAGGCGTCGGCCACCTTCTCGAACCCGCTCTCGACCGTTCCCTGCACGTCCATCCGTGACCCCTCCCTCGTCGGAGCCGCAGCCTAGGAGCCGCTGGCTCCACGACCGACGCAGACGACGTCGCCCGGCTCGGGGTCCGGTTCGAGGCGTACTGAGCGTTCGGTCAGCCGCTTCCTCCGAGTGGCGCGAGGCCGACGATCGGCGAGGTCACCTGGCTGCCTCCGAGGCTGCCGAGGAAGGACCGGTTCGAGAACACGAACACGCCGCCGTCGCTGGCGACCATGGCGTAGCCGTTGCCCCAGGGGACCCCACCGATGACCGGTGCGTTCAGGGACACGCCGGGAGCGAGCACGCCCGGAACGCTGCCGTTGAAGTCGGCGTCGAAGGCGAACACGCCACCGTCCCCGGCCCACAGCCAGTAGCCGTCACCGTCGGGGTCCGCGGCGATGCCGACCACCGGTTGATTGAGTGGGGTGGCTCCCATCGATCCAGCGAAGACCGCATCGCCCAGCGCGAACACGCCACCGTCGAAGGCCGCGACGAGGATGCCGTTGCCCGAGGCAGTGGCCGTGCCGTCGAGGATCGGTCCGTTCAACGGCAGGTCGTCGATGCCGGTGATGGCCGGTGCGTTCCCGAACGCGATGACCCGCCCGGTGTCGGTGATGACCCAGTACGAGCTGCCGTCGGGATGGCCGACCACGGCGCCCGGTGCCTCGCCGGTGGTGAGCGAAGTGGGGACCGTCGCGCGGACGCCACTGCCGTTGGTGGTGATGACGGTGCCGTCGGACAGCAACGCCCAGAGGATGTCGCCGCCAGGGATGGTGTCGACGTCGACCACGGTGTTGCCTTCGGTGGTCAACGAGGCAATGTCGGCGATGGGTCCGTACTCGGTGACGGTGCCATCGGCCTGCACGAGGGCGTAGCCGGCATCGTCGTCGCCCACGGCCTCGACGAAGGGGTCCTCGACGCCTCGGCGGGTGCGGTCCGGCACGGTCACGACCTGCTCGCCGGGTCGGTGCGCGTACTCGAGGGCCGGTTCGACGGTGATCGAGGTGGCGTCCACCGCCACGACCTCGACGAGCTCGGGTCCTCCGACGACGACCTCACCGTTGAACACGACCTCGTCGCGGCCCGCACCGACGACGACCCAGTCACCGACCTGGAACGGGACAGCCGTCTCCGCTGCGGCGAACCCGTTGTCGGTGGCCGTACGGAGGATGAGTTCCACGACCCGGGAGCCGGCTTCGGCCGCTCGGGCGATCTGACCGGCGACGGTCGGGTCGAGTTCGTCGAACACGGTCGGGTCCTCGAGGATGTTGTCGTTGACGTAGCCGAGGATGAACTCGCTGATGACCTGATGCCCGCGGGCGTTCGGATGCATCGGCCCGGTGCTCGGTGTGCCGTTGTTGAGGGCGTCACCGATGGTGACGATCATCGACGTCGACGCGTCCGAGCAGTACCCGTTCCCTTGGAACGCGTTCGCGACACCACCGATGAAGTTCCACTCGTGACGCTCCGACGCGGCCCGGAACTCTCGGTTGAGGGGGTTCAGGATGTCCGTGATCGCCCAGTCGGCTTCGGTCCCGAGAATCACGCCGGACGCTGCGGCTTGCGCGTCGATCGCCTCGTTCCCGGTTTCGATGAGTGGGATGTCGGGGATCCGCTGACAGGTGGAGGTCGGTCCCCGGCTGGTCTCGACGACCGGTCCGCTCAGCGGGTTGTAGTACTCGACAGCGAGCACGGTCGACGGGTCGATCCCGATCCGGTCGAGCTCGGCATCGAGGAGGTCGTAGCCGTAGGCGAGACCAGAGTCCGGATCGTCGGGGTCACCATTGACGAGGACTGCCATCCGCTCGTCGAGGGTGTCAGGGGTCGCGCTCACCCAGGTGAGGTCCTCGGAGTCGATGTCGCGTGGGTTGACGTCGACGGCCTCGGTGCCCTCGCTGGTGTAGAGGTTGTAGTGGTTCTGTTCGAGAGCGGATCCGGGTCCGTTGAACCGGTCGTCGTCGTCGAGAACGATGGCGAATCCGTCCGTGGTGCTCGTCGACGCGACCTCCGTGCAGGTGGTGTCACCGACGATCTCCTCGGGGGTGTGTTCCTCGTCACCGCTCGCTCCGGGTCCGAGGTCCTCGCTGCCGATGGGGAGACGATCGGAGAAGTCGGTCTCCTCGGAGTTGATGACGACGTCCCACTCGCGGCCCTGGTTGATGTTGGCGTTCGCCGAGACCGGGTAGGTCCTGAACCGCGTCGTCCCGGCCCCGTAGTCGGCGCAGAGGAGCCCTTCGTAGGGGTAGAGACGTTCGGGGTTGCCTTCGCGTTCGGAGAACTGGACGTTGTTGAACTCCCAGTCGGTGTTCTCCGAGAAGCCCATGTCCTGGCAGTCGGTGCGCGGTTCGCCGTTCTCGATGCAGAACAGCAGGACCGGTCCGAACAGCAGGTCGTTCGCTCCGGCTTGCAGGACGGTGACGTCGACGTCACGGTCACCGATGAGGAACTCGACGATGTCGAGCTGTCCGGGGACCGGCGGGCCGACGAAGCTGTCGTCTCCGCTGGTGGATGCCTGCTGCCCGAGGACGCCGTTGCGGATCGTCGCCCCGGAGCACGCGACGTGGACGAGGGTGACCGTGGAGAAGTCGGACTCCTCTTCGAGGTCGTACGCGGCCTGGGCGGCACCGCTGTTGATCGACCGGCGGCACTCGGCGTTGACCCACTCGTCGTCACCTTGGATCGACAGGGGGATGTCCGGGTTTCCCTCGCCGGATGCGACGCTGTCGCCGATGATGACGTAGAGCACGTCTTCGACGGTGACACCACCGAACGCGACCTGTTCGTCGTCGATGGTGACGTCGATCTCGAAGTCGCCTTCGTTGGCGAACCTGAACCGGAACTCGCAGAGCGCGGCGTCGACGATCTCCGGGTCGATCTCGAGTTCCTCGCGGATCGGTGGTGTCGTCGGGTCGTCGTCATGGTCGACGAGCTCCACGACATCCCAGATGATCTCGGTGTTGCAGTCGGCGACGTCGGTGAGGGTCACGTCGATCGGGTAGTCGGCGTGTTGCACGAGGGCCTGATCCTCGAACGTGTCATCGTCGGGGAGGTTCGGGATCTCCCGCCCCTCGGGACGTTCGAGGCGGGGTGGGGCTTCCCATTCGAACCCGGCGATCACGTTGACCTGGAGGACGATGTCGGCCGGGTCGGACAGCTGCCCGGTCGCGGTGTCGGTCACCTTCGCTTCGATCGGGATGACGACCGGACCGGCCCGGTTCGTGGTCACGGTCAGCGCAACCGTCGCCGTCTCTTCCGGGGCGACCGTGAACGTCTGCTGGTCCTCCGGGATCGAGAGCTCGTAGCCGTCGATCTCGGGGAGTGTCAGTTCGACCTCACCGTCACCGAATCCGTCGTTGGCGTACTCGATGAGGATCTCACCGGGAAGCCCAGCTGCGACCGTTCCGGGGTTCTCGGGGTCGTCGAACCCATCAGCGCCCGCGGCGACGTCAGCCCCGATCAGGAACACCGTCTGGGTCGCGGTGACCTGCCGTTCGAACTGGCTGAAGACCGGATCGATGATGTCGGCGGTGAACGTCACCTCGAACTCGCCGGCCGCGAGGGGTTCGAACTCGTGACGCGACTCGGTGCGATCCGGCGTCGGCGTGCTCGCCTCCCAGTTCAGGATCGGTTCGTAGGGTGCCAGCGGGCTCACGTCAGGGCTGCCGGTCACCGACGTCACGGTGACCGCAGACGGGTCGGACCACTCGACCCGGGTGACTGCCAGTGTCGAGGCAGAGCCGCCGGTGTGCTGCACAGAGCGATGCTCGAACACGACCGTGTCGGTGTGTCCGCTCGGTGGGTACGCCCCACCTCGAAGCGTGTCCGGGTAGGTGATGTCGGGGTCGTCGAAGACGACGACATCGAAACCGTTGGCGGCGGGACCGGCGAGGTAGAACTCCTCGGTCGTCTCGGCTTCGAGACCCGACCGAGTGGTGACCTTCAAGGTCGCCTCCCAGTCCTGGAGCTCGCCGGGTGGGAGGACGAAGTGCATGAACGGTGACTGCTCGGTGCCACCTCCGAGATCGACCGGGTCGGCTCCGTCGTCGATGTCGGTTCGTTCCCAGGTCCACTCGACATCGACGATCGGGTCGTCGGCCGGAGCGGACGAGTTGTCGCTGATGAACTGGATCCTCTCGTAGAACGCCCCTGCGGGGGTCGGGTCGACGAAGAGGATCTCGTTGTCGAAGTCCTGCTCGATGTCGATGACGGCACGGACGGCGTCGATGCTGGTGTCGACGACGTACAGGTTGAGGTCGCGACCGTTGCGGGCTGCGGTGCCGGTCGTGAACCCGGTGAGGGTCTGTCCGAGGCCGCCGACGTTGAAGCTGCAGCAGAAGTTGAAGAACAGATCGCCGGTTTCGACGTCGACGGTGAGGGGATCCCCGAACGGCTGACCGTTCGGGGAGACGTGCTGGACGATCGCTTCGGTGAACGACCGTGTCGGCACTTTGAGGATCCCGGAGCCGTCGGGACCGGTCGCGAACTGGTAGGAGGACAGCGTCGAGTCCGGGCTCGTGTACTGGATGGGTTCGCTGACGGCCAGCTCGGTGTCGACCGTGTACATCTGCCAGCCCGAGCCGACCAGACCGGTTCCGGCACGCAGGAACCAGCCGAGCCTTCCCCGCGGGTGCACGAACCGTGTGTTCGCCGGAGCGGTGACAGCGTCGACGACGGTCCCCCCGGCGCTGTACCGGGTGAGGGTCGGGGTCCCGTCGACCTCGTTCGGGCCGGCGAGGACGACGAAGTCCTCATCCCCGGGTGCTGTCTGCCAGATGTCACCGGCGGTGACCGCGAACGGGCCGGCGATCGGGCTGCCATCAGCGTTGAACGTCCGAACCTCAGCACTCGCCGGCGTGTCCCCTCGACGGAAGGTCCGTTGGGCGGCGTAGAACATCGAGTCGCTCATCCAACCGAGTTCGTAGAACCCCTCTGCCAGGCCGACGGAGAACAGCGGTGCTCCGGCTGCGGTGAAGCCCCGCAGTGTTCGCTGGTCGAAGTTGTCGACGGTCACCGCAACGAAGTCGCCGTTGCTGTTCGTCGCGATCGAGTCGATGAACCCACCGAACTCGACGCTGTTCTGCCAGACCAGCGTTTTGGTGGTCTGCCCGTTCGCGTCGATCGTCGCCGCGAACAGGTACGCGAACGGGAAGTCGCCGCCGATGTCCGCACCGGCGAGAGCGCCCTTCCAGCCGCCGTTGCCGTCGGGAACGACGAACAGGGCTCCCTCACCGACCGCGGTGTCGTTGAACGCGGCCGTTCCATCGAAGGCGGCCGCAGGCTCGGGGCGGCTGATGGTGTTGACGACGATCGTGAGCGTCGCCAGGAGTCCGAGCGCCGTCGTGAGCGCGATCGTCCGGTACCAACGACTCATCCTCGACCCCTCCCGCTGTCTCGCGAGCTGAACCTAGGGCTCGACGTCTCGGCGTCTCCCGAGTGGGCCACTACGCGTGGTCAACAGCCACGCAAGACGATCGTCGTCGTCGACGGAGATCGCCCGTCGTAGCGGCGAGCCCGGTCGATGGTGGTACGAAGCGGTGCTCGAGCTGCTGGCGAAGGCGACGATGCCGGCGGTGGGTGAGGGGACGTCCTGGCCGCCGAGAGCCCGATGTCTCCGGCGCCTCAGTTCACGGGCGGCAGGACGAGCTGTTGGCCGGGCACGATCAGGTCGGGGTTGTCGGGCACGACCAACCGCTCCCGGTTGGCGTCGATGAGCGCGAGCCAGTACCCGGTGATCGCCGCGTCGTCGGCGTCGGGTTGTTCCTCCATGACGACGTGCTCGGCGATCGACCAGAGATGGTCGCCCTGTCCGACGGTCCACTCGGCGATGGCGGCGTCCGTCGCCGCGACGACCGGGTCGACGGCGTCGACGATCGGAGCGTCGTCTTCGTCGACCGGGAGCGGTACCAACGACGCCAGCGGCGCGGGTCCCGACGTCGACGGCGTCGTCGGGAGGGGAGTGAGACTCTGCGTCGACGGAGCTGGCACGGACTCGGTCGCGGCGCCCGCCATCGTCGGCGAGCTCGCCATCGCAGCGACACCGAGGCTGACGGCGAGCCCCCACCGGGCACCGCCGAGCCGCACCGCCCAAACCCGAGCCGTACCCCAGCCGAACACCACCGCAGTCAGAGCGAGTGCGCCGACGAGCGCGGCGTAGGAGCCGATACCGACCAGCGCGGCGCGGATCGTGACCCCGGCCAACTCGGTCGCCGCATCGTCCGGAGTGGTCCATCGGCCGGCCGTGAGCCCGATGGCGACCGCCAGCGAGCCGCCGGCGAGCATCCCGATGGCGGGGCCGTGTCGGTGGTTCACGGTGTCACCTCCCGCACGGATCCGTCGGCGAGCTCGATCACGAGCACGTCGCAGCCGTCGGCAGCCGCCACCTGCACACCCGAGGCGGGTCCCACCGTCGTGGTCGCAGGAACCGTCGCCGGTTCGTCGGTTGGCCAGCCGGAGAAGACGTGCACGTCGCCGCTCGTCGCCGTGACGAGGGCGAGCGTGGTCGAGCCCGAGCACCACCAGTCGCCCAACGCGACGTGGTCGCCGGTCTCGCCGACTCGCCACCGGCGTGCGCCCGCGCTGACGACGTCGCCGTCGCGATCGATCGGCTCCGTGCAGCCGTCGCCGTCGACGTCGGCGGAGCCGAGCGTGCCGCTCCGGCTATTGCAGGCGATCGCCTCGTTCGCCGGCTCGGGCCACACCAGGGGATCCGACCGGGTCGGCTCGGGCACCGCGCTGGTCGTCGTCGGCAGCGGTTCGGTTGGGGGTGGCTCGGCGACGGTGTTCGTCGACGGGGCCTGGCCGCCGAAGGGTCCTGCGAGCAGCGCGACGACGACCAGCACCACCAGCCCGAGCGCCGCTGCGCCGGACGTGATCACCAGGCGGCGTCGTCCAGCAGGATCGGACGCCGGCCGGTCCGGGGCGGGGAGTCGCGGACCCGAAGGCGGCCGGGCGGACTGGGTGAGCGCCGCATCGAGTCGAGCGAGGTCGCCGTCGACCCGGGCCAGCTCGGCGCGGAGTGGATCGCCCTCGGGGAGGAGGTCGGCGAGCATCTCGGCGAGCGCCTCGATGTCGGCGTCCTGGTCGCCATCCGAGGTCGCAGCGCCGAAACCGCACAGCACCGGCTCGCGGTTGGGGGCCCAGAGCACGTGAGACGGCTCGATCGCGTCGTGGGCGATGCCGGACTCGTGCAGCGCTCGCACGGTCTCGAGGAGGTGTCGACCGATCATCCGGACCTGCTCGGGATCGGGCGTCGTGGTCGCCAACGTCGACGTCCCCGATCCGTCGAGGAGCAGCGCCGGTTCGTCGGTGAGCGCCTCGGAGGCGAGCCGGACCACTCCGGGGAGATCGAGGGAACGCAGGAGCGACAGCTCCGCTGCGAGGGCCGCAGGACCATCTGGCCCCGGCCGCGTCTTCACCGCCGTCGCTCGCCCATCGATCATCCGCAGTTGGACCGGCATCCCGCCCTCCCTTCGTCGAAGATACATGAAACTACACGAAAAGTGTTCACACGTCACCCTCGAGGTCGCCGCGGGCCGTTGCTCCGACGCGCAGCTCGCCGAGCCCGGGGAGCGCGCCTCGTCCCCACCACGGCGTCACCGTGATCTCGACGCGGACCTCGACCGAGCGGTCGTCGACCCTCCGTACCGTCACGACGCCGTCGGCGACCAGCGCCGTCGCCAGCCCCCGCAGCTCCGGTTCCGGCAGCAACCGGAGCTCGCCGTCGAGTTGGAACCCGGCGCGGTCGACACCGAGGGCAGCCAGGTCGTTGGCGACCGCCGTGGCCGCCGCGGCCGCTCGGCGTTGGGCGAGCAACGCCCGGCTGCCATCCACGGTCAACATCGCGAGGCCGAGCACGATCAGCACCGCAGCCGGCACCAGCAGCACCGCACTGCCGCGATCGTCGGTCACCCGAGGCACGTCGCCTCCCCCTCGAGGCCGGAGCGGAGCGGGTCGATGGTCTGCCGGTGCGTCGCACTGACCGAGGTGGCGGCGATCTCGCCGACCCACGGCACGCTGAGCGCGGGCACCCGGCCAGTGACGGTCACCTCGACGACGGAGCATCGGGATCGATTGCCGTCGCCGTCGATGGTGACCTTCACGTCATCGAGACCGCCGGCGCGAGCGGATGACTCGGCTGCGGCGCGAGCGGCGCCGGCAGCCTGTGTGGCGGATGTCGCTGCGGGCACCTCGACGAAGGTGCGGGCGCCGGCGCGGGCGGCATCGGTGACCGCACCGGCGCTCTCGCTCACCCGCCAGACGCCGATGGCCAGCAGCCCGAAGCCGTAGACGGCCAGCAACACGAGGGGCAGCAGGACCACGCCGGCCTCGCCGCGGTCGCCGCGGTGCGTCGTCATCCGACGGCCTCGATCGGCAGTCGAGCGGAGCGCTCGATCGTGGCGAAGGGCGCCACGGTGCCGGCGAGCGTCGGGCCCGGCATCGTCACCGTCGCCTCGACGGTGGCCGGGGATCCGGCGACGACGCGGATCTCGAGGCGGGCGTCGGGTTCGATCGACGCGAGCATCGCCCGCGCTCGGCCCTCGCCGGTCCCGGGATCCGGTGACTCGGCGACGAGCCGAGCTGACTCGTGGGCGAGGGCTCCGAGGCGGCTCGACGCCCACGCGCCGAGGAGCACGTGGACGGTGAGCAGGAGGGTGAGGAGCAGAACGGTGACACCGACGGCGGCGCTGATCTGGCCGCCGCCGCGGTCGTCCCGTTCGTCAGCCACCGATCCGGCCGACCTCGTTGCCCGCTCGGTTCGTGGCGTCGGTGAAGATGCCGTTGAACGCCACCCACATGGCGGCGCCGAGCAGCGCCATGATCAGCACGACGATGGCGGCCGAGATCACACCCTCGCCCCGCTCGTCGCGCTCGAGCTCGGGAAGGTGCGCCTGTGCGAGGGCGACAGCGCGGAGCAGGTGGTCGGACATCGGTGTCTCCTGTTCAGAGGTCGGTGAAGGAACGGACGGCGGCGAGGAACGGCACGAGCAGGAACATCACGCCGGGCACGAGCGTCGCCACCGTGACCGGGATCCAGACCTGCTGGGTCCGCCGTTCGAGGGAGGCCAGCAGCTCGCGGTGGAGCTCGTCGCGGATCGTGCGTGCTTCCTGCGAGATCAGCCGACCGAGGTCGGTCGTCGAGCGATGCAGCGCGAGGATCGACACGAGCCGATGCGCGCCGTCGAGCTCGACGGTGTCGGCCCAGGCGCGCAGCGCGACGGTCTCGTCCACGCCCTGTGCGATGTTCGCTGCGACGCGACGGAGGTCGTCGCTCGTCCGACCCCGTCCACGCTCCCCGAGGCGGCCGATGGCGGCGGGGAGCGAGTACCCCGTAGCGATCAGCATCCCGAGCTGCTCGGCGACCACCGGCAGCTCGTCCCTCCGGCGTCGCTGCTCCCGACGGGCCCGCTGCGAGAGCGCCTCGTCGACGGCCAGGAACGCCAGCAGTCCGGTGGCGATCGCGCTGCCGCTCACCAGGAGACCTGACGCTCCGGCGGTGGCAGCGATGGCGGCGACGACGAGCAGCGCAGCGACCGCTGTCGCGAGCTGACGGAGGCGAAAGGCGGCGGGCGGTCGCCGGTCCCCGACGAGGTCGAGTCGTCGTCGGAGGTCGTCGCCGAGTCCGAGCGTCCGTGCGAACCGGTCGCTCCAGTCGGCGGCGATGGGCTCGATCACCGCCAGGAGCGAGCCTGAACCTGCGCTGCTCGTGGGCACGACGGCGCCCGGGACGTGAGGGAGGAGACGACGGCCGAGCGGGCCACGTCGCATGATGGGCAGCGTCGCGAACAGGAGCGCCGAGCCGGCCCACATCGGGACCACGGCAAGGACCACCCAGCGGCTCATGCGCCGAACACCCGCTCGTCTTCCGGCAGCCGCAGGATCCGTCCCGACCACATCCAGCACAGGCCGAGGGCTGCCAGCGCAGCGACGACGGTCAGCTGGCCGCCTGCGGTCGCGTAGGCCGCGCGGCCCTCGCCGATCGTGAGGCCGACGAGCGCCATCCCGACCGGCACGACGAGCACGAAGGCCCGGGCGAAGCGGGCGCCGGCCTGGTGGGCCCGGGCGTCGCGGCGGGCTCGGAGGTCGGTGTGTCGATCCTCGGCAAGAGCGAGGAGCCGAGGGGCGAGATCGGTCCCGCCTGCCTCGTGCGCGACCAACAGCGTCTCGGCAACGGCGTCGGCGGTCGCATCGCCGAGCTCGTGCTTGAGCACGTCGAGCGCTCGGCCGAAATCGCCGCTCACCTTCCACACGCGCTCGGCGCGGACGAAGGCCTCGCTGAGCCCGGGCGGGGCACCTCGGCCCGCCTCGAAGACCGCTCTCGGCAGCGACATGCCCAGGCTCGTGGCGTTGAGGCGGATCTGTTCGAGGACCCGCGGCCAGGCATCTCGCGCTCGCTCTCGCCGTCGGCGTCGTCGATTGCGGAAGCCGGCGGCCGGGGCCGTGGCGGCGAAACCTGCTGTCAGCAGCGCGGCGGGAACGCCAGCGAAGAGGAGCCAACCGACGGTGCCACCGATCAGCGCGACACCGGCGCAGGTGGTGGCGAACTCGATGGGTCCGACGTCATCCAGGCCGGCCTGTCGCAGCCACGTGCGAGCGCGATCCTCCACGGATCGAGCCTCGGTCCGATCCGATGTCGCACCAGCGCTCGGCATGACGAGCAGCCACACCCCTGCGCCTGCCAGGAGGGCCGCCAGGACCGAGATCACGACCCGGCCCGCAGCACGTCGGCGAGGTCGACGCCGTACTCGTTGGCGAGACGGCTGAGCCGGACGGGCACCTGCCCGGTCCACGAGAGCGGCGCGTCGGGGGTCGGTCGGTGGAACAGCTCGGTCGCCGTGAACGTCGAGGCCGCGTCGGCCGTCGCCAGGTCCTCGACGGCGAGGATCTCGGTCACCTTCGGATGACCGTCGAGGCGGCGGAGGTGCACGACGACGTCGATCGAGTCAGCAACGAGGTGGTTCAGCGCGGCGACCGACAGCTGCGCTGCGGCCGGGTCGAGCTGGGCGACGAAGCGGAGGCGGGTCAGCGCCCGCCGAGCCGAGGCGGCGTGGATCGTCGTGTAACCGGTGACGCCGGAGCTGAGTGTCAGGAGCAGCGGGAGCGCCTCACGGTCGCGGACCTCGCCGACGATCGCGACGTCCGGTGCCATCCGGAGGAAGCCGGCGACGAGCCGCCGGAGATCGACCCGCTCGCGCTCGCCGCGAGCGGGACGGGTCTGGAGGCCGGCGACGTTCGGGACCGGGATGTCGGCCTCGATGACCTCTTCGGCGACGACGACCCGCAGCGACGGGTCGAGCTCGGCGCACAGGCAGGAGAGCAGCGTCGTCTTGCCGGAACCGGGGGCGCCGGCGACGACGATCGACCGGCGGGCTCGGACGAGCGCTCGGAGGACGGCGGCGGCGTGGGCATCGAGCGTGCCGGTCTCGACCAGCTGGTCCAGCTGGCGGAACCCGACGCCGGTGAAGCGCCGGATGTTGGCGACCAGATGGCCGCCCCTGGTGAGGTCCCGGTGGACGAGGTGGAGTCGGGAGCCGTCGTCGAGGTGGGCGTCCTGGAGGCCCTCGGCCGGGTCGAGCTTGCGGTGCGAGACGGCGTTGTCGTCGAGCAGCTTGGTGATCGTGCGGGCGACGTGGTCGTCGTCGTGGAAGACCTCGTGGTGGTACCCGCTGCTGCCACGATGCCGCTTGACGAAGATCTGGTCGGGAGCGTTGACCATGATCTCCCAGACGTCGGGATCGTCGAGCAGGCCGGTGAGCGGGCCGTAGGCGAGCAGGTTGCGGCGGGCTCGCTCGGCCAGTGCCTCGGTGTCGCCGATCGGACGGTCGCGTCGCCCGCGGCGGTGGTCGTCGTTCCAGGCCGCGATGTGGTCCCGGATGAGCGCCGTCAATCGCTCGCGGTCGCCGGGCGCGCTGGGGTCGAGCTGCAGCCGCTCGGCGTCGCCCTGCACCGCCCGCTCGATCTCGAGCAAGGGCGAGCGCGCCTCGTCACGTTCGGTGATGTTCGCCCGCATCGACGACGGAGCGTAGTCGGGGGCAATCAGTCAGGACAACTGAAATATACTGGAAAGTGCTGTTGTGCGGCTGTTGATGGTGTCAAGTGTCGCCGTTTGCGAAACGTCCTCTCGAGGGTCGAAGAACGGGTGGCCATATAAGTACGGGTCGATTACCGTGCAGGTATGGCCGCGAAGACGACGATCAACTTCGACGACGAGATGGAAGCGGCGCTGGCCGAGCTCGTCGCCGTCGACGGCACGAAGAAGCTGGCCATCAAGCGGTCGTTGCTCGCGGAGGTGAAGCGCCGGCGGCGGAGCCAGGCGCTGCTGGACCTGCTCCAGTCGTGGGAGGCAGAGGACGGCCCGATCGACCGGCAGCACCTCGACTGGGCCGACGCCGTGCTCGATCGCCAGGGCGTCGATCGGTGATCATCGACGCTGGCCCACTCATCGTGGACGGCGGACGGGTCAACTCCCGCCTCTGGGCCCTCGTCAAGCGCGCAGCCGAGCGGGACGAGGAGCTCCACACCACCCACCCGGTGCTCTGCCAGGTCTGGCGCGACCCCGCGCGGCAGGCGAACCTCGCCCGAGCGCTGCGCTACTTCGAGGTGCACCCGCTCGACGAGTCGGTGTCCGTCGGCCGCCGACTCGCCGACAGCGGCACCGCTGACGTCGTCGACGCCCACCTCGTCGTGACCGCCGAGCGGCTCGGCACCTTCGTCCTCACGGCGGACGCCGACGACTTCGCGCGGCTCGGTGCCCGCTTCGAGGCCTACTCCGGGGCGCGACCGGCATGACCCCGACCGTGATCGTGGCGAGTGGCCACCTGACCGACGCTCCGGACCGACCCCAGCCGCGGTTCCCCGAGTCCGAGGTGGGTCGGGTCGAGCTCGACATCGCCCGGATCCTCGACTCGTGGGGCGTGGGCGAGGGCACGACGCTGATCACGGGAGGCGCCCGCGGTGCCGATCTGATCTGCGCCGAGGGGGCCCTCGAGCGCGGCGGCGGGGTGGTGCTCGTGCTCGCCGAGGACGTCGACAGCTTCGTCCGTCGTTCGGTCGACGGGAGCGACCCGTCGTGGCGAGACCGCTTCGACGCCGCGCGGCGACGGGCCAGCGAGGTGCACGTGCTCGACCCGGCATCGTCGGACCCGGGCGTCGGCATGCACGACGCGGCGAACCGCCGGATGATCGAGCTCGCCCGCGACGCCTCCGGCGAGGCCGGGCCCCGGGCGATCGTGGTCTGGAACGGCGAGGAGGGCGATGGCCCGGGCGGCACCCGCGACTTCCTCCGGCGGATGGGGGTGACCGGCCCCGGCGAACGGGTGGCGATCGTCGATCCGACCCCTCGGCGGTAGGCGCAGCGGCGACCGAAGGGCCTCGGACTACCCGACGGCGAAGGCGGCGATGCCGACGATCGGCGAGGGGATGTCCTGGCCGCCGAGGGAGCCGAGGAACTCGAGGTCGGTGGCGAAGTTGAAGACACCGCCGTCGCTGGCGACCATGAGGTAGCCGTTGCCGTAGGGGACCATGCCATTGACCGGTGCGTTGAGGCGCTGGCCGGGGGCGAGGAGCCCGGGCAGGGAGCCGACGAAGTCGGCTTCGAAGGCGAAGGCGCCGCCGTCGGTGGCGACCATCCAGTAGCCGACGTTGTCGGGGTCGGTGACCATGCCGACGACGGGTTCGTTGAGGGTGACGCCGGGGGCGAGCACCCCGGGGATCGAGCCGTGGAACTCGGCGGCGCCGAAGGCGAAGATGCCGCCGTCGGCGCCGGCCATGTAGTAGCCGCTGCCGTCGGGGAGGGCGGTGGAGTCGATGATGCCGCCCACGGGGTTCACGCCGAGTGCGACGAGGTCGCCGTGGTCGACGGCATCGCCGAAGGCACGGGCTCGTCCGATGCTGGTGAAGATCCAGTACCCCTGTCCGGTCGGGGTGGCGGCCATGGTGGTGGCCCGCTCGCCGTCGGCCAGGACCCCTTGGATGTCACCGAGGTCGACCGCTCCGCCGAGGGCGTGGACGGTGCCGTTCTCCTCCAGGACCCAGGCGCCGATGCCGGCCGGGTGCTCGAGGATCTTCGTGGCCAGCGTCGTGACCGGCGCCCTGGTGCCGGTGGCGATCACGGTGCCGACGCCACCGAAGGCGTAGACGGTGCCGTCGGCGGCGAGCATCCAGTAGCCGGTCGTGGTCGGGGGCGAGGGCGGCACGAAGGCCTCGACCTCGGCGATCACCATGCCCCGCTCGGCGGCGTCGACGGCGTTGCGGGAGGCGGTGAACACGCCACGGCCCGGACGGGTCAGCGACACGCCCTCGTTGAAGTAGAAGACGTCGCCCAGATCGATGGTGTCCGAGCCGACGGAGTCGGTGGCGGCGTCGTAGAAGTTGAGCCGCACGATGCCGCTGCTCGGATCGGTCGCCTCGGCGAAGCCGCCCGTCGGTGACACGTCGGTGTGGATGTAGCCGGAGACCCGCGCCGAGCTCCCGACCTGGGTGCCCGCCGAGTCGTAGGCGATGAAGCTCGCATCGGTGATGTTCGACAGTCCGCCACCCGGTGCTGAGCCCGAGCGGAGGGTGTTGAAGCCGATGCCGGGCAGCGTCTGGATCAGCGTCCCGGTCGGGGAGTAGAGGTAGGAGCGGCCGGTCTTCGACAAGATCAGCCCGTCGGGAGCGGTGCGGGCCCGCACGAACGGGCCGAAGCCCTCCTCGGTGGTCCAGGAGGTGACCTGGTTGCCGGCGCGGTCGATGATCCGGACCGTGAGCTCGGTCGTCTTCGTCTGGTCCTCGACGGTGACGACGAAGAGGCGCCCGTCGGTGAGGAACCCGATGCTGACGTTGTTGTTGAAGTTCGAGTCGAAGCCGAACGCGGTCGGACCGAAGAAGCGGTTGCCGTTGGCGTCGAACGCGGAGAAGAGGTGGCGGTCACCGTCGTCATCGACGTAGGCGACCGAGCCGTCGGTGTGGACCTGCACGGCGTCGTCGAGCGCCGACACCGCGCCGAGCACGTCGACGTCATAGGAGCCGTCGGCGTTGACCGTGACCTGCGAGACCTGGCGGCCCGACGCCGTCGACGAGTCGACCGCGCCGACCCAGGTGCCGGGGGTGGTCTCGGTGAAGTCGGCGTCGATCTGCGAGCCGATCTCGGCCTCGGGGATGAACACGACACCGGTGAACGCCGCGGCCTCGTCAGCGGCCGGGACCGCGATCACGGCGGTCGCAGCCATCGCCGCCACCGCCAGCGTGCCGAGCACTCGGAACCGTCGCATTCGTGTCTCCCGTCCTCGCCCGCCCGACCGGTGGAACCCACCGGTGCGGGAGATCACGGAACGTAGAGACCGAGGGAGTCTGCAACAAGGGCGCTCAGCACAAATCGGCGCGGGTGCGCGCTCACTGTGGGGATGGTGGGTGGCCCTCCACCACCTGGACTCGTACCGCCTCGTGGTGCCGGGGGAACAGCTCACCGGTGCGCACCGACTCCGGAGGCAGCAACCGCTCCACGGTGACCCGCATGCACACCTCGTCGACGGGCTGGCCGTCACGCCAGAGGCGCGCGACCTCGACGGCGATCACACCGTGGCGTGCGAGCCACTCGTCCCTGACGTCGTCGAGCGCCGCCTGAGCGTGTTCGACCTGCTCGGGATCGATGGTCACGACCGACGGCTCATCGAAGGAGCTGGCGGATCGCCTCGAGCATCTCGGCATCCGTGCGGGCCGGTGCCGCCTGCGGGGAGGCGGCGGTCGGGCCCGTCAGCGCCTGGGCGATCGCGCCGGCCACCGCGGCCTCCCGATCGCTCGGCGCCGAACCGCTGCACAGCGACGGGAACAGCAGGCAGATCAGTCGGCGCCAGATGTCGACCTCGGGCGGTGCCGGTGGCTGCGGCGGCTGGATCACGGGTGAGAAGGAGAACCGCAACTCCTGGGCGATCGGCTCGATCGGGCTGCAGATTGCGTTCTCGGCCGTCGGCGCGGGATTGGTCTCGCCGGCGAAGTGGAGGCCGACGGCGTTGCGTCCCTCGGTCATCCAGACGCTGCCACTGTCGCCGCCGCGACTGATCTCGATGTCCTGCGCCGGCCATGGCGGGAGCGGGACGATCCGGATCTGGTTCGTGAAGTTGACCCGGCCTGCGCTCCGGTAGTTGATGGCGACGCTCATCGAGACCCCGTCGATCACCCCGGTGGTGACGCCGGTCGTGCGACCCGACTTGGTGACCGTCGTGCCGAGCGTGGCCGGTGACATCCCGGAGATGGGATCGAGGCCGAGGATGTCGCGGGTGTGGGCGCGGGAGCCGTCGAGCGTGGCGACCGCGGCGTCCATGCGGCTGTCGAGCTCCATCCGGGTCAATGTCGCGACACGGTTCGCTGCGGTTCCGCCGTCGAGGCGGCCCGGTTGGATGATCGACTCACCGACGGCGGCTGCGGTGTCCCCGGCGAGCACGTGCCAGTTGGACAGGATCATCGGGTCGCCGGTGTCGGTGTCGAACACGATCGAGCCGAGCGTGCCGGCCGTGACCCGCTCGTTGGCGCAGCTGATCCCACCGAGCAGCGGGGTGACGACGCTCTTGCGGTTGACCGACTCGATGGCCTCCGGGTCGGCGAGGTCGAGCATGCCGGACGTGCCAGAGGGTGCGTAGTCCGCTTCGATCACGTCGACCGGGAACCCGTCCACCTCGGCGTTGGGCCCGTCGCCGTCGTTGAAGACGTCCTCGGCGGCGAGGGCGCTCACCGGTCGCTTCCGCTCGACGTGCACACGCAGCGCCACCTCATCGGTGAGCTGACCGTCGGAGATCTTGAACCCGACGTCGACGGCGGTCACGCCCGGGCGGCGCATCCACCCGTGGCGGACCTGATCGAGCGCTGCCGACGCCGCATCGACGTCGGCCTTCTTGGGGCGTTTCGGACCGGGCATGGCTGCACTCCTCGTTCGACGGGTCGTCGTGGTGGGCGAGACGGTCGCCGGCGGGCGGTGAGATCTCCATCATGCGCCGGGGCGCTGTCCTCGTGCTGTCCGTTGCTACTGAGCTCAACCGAGCCGTGCGAGGGACGGCTCGGTTCGGAGGCCGTCGATCAGCCGGCAGCGGGTCGGACCGATCGAGCCGATCGGCATCGACAGGGCCGCCGCGATCTCGGCGTAGTCGCGACCCTCGGCGAACAGCATCCGCACGAGCTCGCGACGCCGCGAGGAGAGGCGATCGACGGCCTCCCGGACCAGCTGGCAGACCTCGGCCCGCTCGGCAGCCTGCTCCGGGCCGTCGGTCAGGTCGATCTCGTCGGCGAGGCGGCTGTCGTCGACCGCCGTCTCGCGGCCCTGACGGCGGATCAGCCGCAGGCACTCACGGTGCGCGGTGGTGCGCACCCAGCCACGAACGGCTCGGGGCTCGTCGATGCGATCGAGGTGCATCTGCAGACGCAGCCACACCTCCTGGCCGATGTCGGCGGCGTCGTCGCGACCGAGGCGGAACCCGCCCCGGGCCACGCTCGACACCGTCGGCTCGAGCAGGCGCCACAGCTCGGCCCAGGCCTCGTTGCGCCCCGCTCTGATCTCGGCGACCGCGGCAGCCAGCGCGTCGGCGGTCGGGTCGCCGTCTCGCTGTCCCCTCGGCATCGCTGTCGTCGTGTCCATCGGATCCACCCCTGGTCTCGATGGGACACATCTGGCCGCGGCCGCCTCGCACGAACCTGCAACGAAGCTGCAGCCGAGGAGGAGGAGCCCCCAGTGAGGGGCCGGGAGCTAACGTCGCGTCCTTCCACACGGCCAGGGAGCGCACCTCGGATGGGAGATGCCACCGACCCGGGCGCCGTGCGCTTCTCGGTGCTCGGATCCCTGCAGGTCACCGTCGACGGCAACCCCGCGCGCATCCGGCCCGGACACCCCGAGCACCTGCTCTCCGTGCTCCTCGCCGCCCAGGGCGACTTCGTCAGTGTGGAGCAGCTCGTCGACCGGCTCTGGGGCGATCAGCCACCGTCCGCGGCCGCCTCGACCCTGCACTCCCACGTCCGGGCCGTCCGGTCGGCGCTGGGCGACGGGTCCGGGGTCATCGCCAACGAGCGAGGCCGCGGCTACCGGATCCGCTTCGCCCCGACCGAGCCCGACGGCGCGACCTGTGATCTCCTCGACTTCCGGGCCCACGTCGCCGCCGCCCGTGAGCTGGTCCGCACCGACGAGCTCGACGCCGCTCGCACCGAGCTGCGCTGCGCTCTCGAGCTCTGGCGCGGTGAGGCCGCCTTCCCCGAGCTGATCGACGACCTCGACGCCCGCAGTCTCGTCGTCGAGCTGACCTCGCTGCGGGAGTGGGCAGAGCAGCAGGCCGTCGACCTCGCGATGCGATCGGGTGATCCCGCCGCCGTGATCCCCGATCTCGAGGCGGCCCTGGCTCGCGACCCGGCCGACCAGCGCACGGCGGCCCGGCTGATGCGGGCCTACGCGTCCTCGGGCCGGCCCGAGCGAGCTTCGGCCGTGTACGCCGACCTCGTCCGGTTGCTCCGTGAGCGGTCCGGGGACGTGCCGCTGCCCGAGCTGGCCGAGCTCGACGGCCGCATCCTGCGTCACGACCCCGAGGTCGTCTCGCTCGCCAGGCCGGCGCCGACCGCGAGCTCAGCACCTCCGTCCAGGATCGCCGTTCCCGAGCTCGGCGCCGAGCTGACCAGCTTCGTCGGGCGTACCGCCGAGCTGGACCATCTGGCCGCGGCCATCGCCGCCTCGCGGGTGGTGACCGTCGTCGGCGCAGGTGGCTGCGGCAAGACCCGTCTCGCCCGCGAGGTCGCCCGACGGGTCGGGCCGAGCGGTGGGGTCGCGCTCGCCCAGCTGGCCGAGGTCGCCGAGGGCGACACGAGCGGAGTCATCGAGCAGGTCGCCGGGTCGGTCGGCTCGACCGCCCGGTCGGCGGACGAGCTCGCGTCGGAGCTCGTCGGCTTGGACGACGATCTGCTGCTCGTCCTCGACAACTGCGAGCACGTGCTCGAGCCCGTTGCCCTGCTGGCGGTCGCGCTGTTGGAGCGGGCGTCCTCGCTGCGGGTGTTGGTGACGAGTCGCGAGGCGTTGCACCTGCCGGGGGAGCGGGTCGTGCCCCTCCCGCCGATGCCGACCGTCCGGATCGATGCGTCCGGCAGCGGCGAACCATCCGACGGCGCAGCCCTCTTCGTCACCCGGGCGGTCGATGCCGGGTGGAGGGTCGACACCGGTGCGGTCCTCGCCGACCCGGTGCAGCTCCGGGCGGTCGAGACGATCTGTGCCCGACTCGACGGGCTCCCGCTCGCCATCGAGCTCGTCGCACCGCTCGCCGGGATGTACACCCTCGACGACCTCGGCCGGCGGCTCGTCGACCAACCCGACGTCGCCCGGCCGGTCCGCAGCCCGCACCTGCGCCAGCGCACGCTCGGCGACGTGATCGAGTGGAGCGTCTCCCGCCTGACCGAGCACGAGCACGCCGCGCTGCTCACGGCGTCCGTGTTCGCCGGGCCGTTCACCCCCGCAGCCTTCGAGGCCGTCGCCGCAGCGGTGTGGGCCGACTCCTTCGACGGCGACGGGCTGATGCTCCTCGACGCGCTCGTCGGGCGGTCGCTGCTGTCGCCGCGCAGCGAAGACGGTGTCACCCGGTTCCGGCTGCTCGAGACGATCCGTGCCCATACGCGTCGTGCTGCCAGAGCGCGGGATCTCGCCGACACGCTCGCGGCCGCCCACGCCCACCACTTCGCCGCCGAGGCCGGTCGTGGGCCGTCGGCACCGGGTGACCGGGCCGATCAGCGCGCCGCCCTGCTGTGGTGCATCGACACGGGCAACGACGACCTCGGCATCGAGCTCCTCGACGGCGTCGGCATCCACATGTACCGCCTGGCCCTCCCACCGTCGGTCGCCTCGTGGCTCGAGCGGCTGGGAGCCGGCGACGGCCCGAACGCCGCGGCCGCCCTCGACCTCCGAGCGATGCACGCGCTGTTCTCCGGCGACTACGAACGGCTCGACCGGATCGCCGACCGGGCCGTCACGGCGCTCCGCGAGGCCGGCGACGATCGCCGGGCGGCGAAGGCGGGGGTCGTGGCGGCGTTCTCGTACGTTCTCGCCGACGACACCGACGAGGCCGAGCGCCTCCTGGCCGACGCCCGAGCGGGGGACGACCTCGACGAGTGGCTCGCCTCCTGGGCCGATGCCGTCGAGGGACTGCTCGCCCGGCGTGCCGGCCGACTCGACGAGGCCGAGCAGCTGTCGGCGCGAGCGCTCGCCGACTTCACGGCGAGAGGCGACCGCTTCGGAGCGCTGCTGCCGACGTTGAACCTGGGCCGCGTCCAGTGCGACCGGGGTGATCTCGACGCCGGGCTCGCGCAGATCGGCCGAGGCATCGCCGTCGCGGACGCGCTCGGCGACCATCTGATCCAGACGCTCGGTCACGCCTACGCCGCCCGCGTGCTGCTGACCACCGGTGACGCGTCCGCAGCGATCGACCGGTTGGTCGCCGGTCTCGCGACGGCACGACTCGCACCGAACCGGGTGTTGGTGGCGTCCCTCTTCGACTACACCGCCGGCGTGCTCGTCGCCTTCGGCGATCACGAGTCCGCAGCGACGTTGCTGGGCGCGGCGTCAGCGCAGCGACCGGGGGGAGCAGTCGATCCGCTCGGCCTCGCCTCGGGTGCCAGGGACGCCCTCGGGCCCGGTTCGTTCGGCGCCCTCGTGGCGGCCGGCGCCACGGGCGACGTGGGGTCCGGTGTCGACCTCGCGGTGGGCTGTCTCACCGCTCTGCGTTAGGTGAACCTCAGGTGAACGTGAGGTAACGAGGAGGTAGCGTCCCCCCGGTCGACTTGGGGGGGACCATGGCCGAGATCAACCGTCGCTCGTTCCTGAAGAAGGGCGCCGTCGCCGCCGGAGCCGTCGCTGCGGCCGGGCCGTACGCGGGCTTCGTCGCACCGGCGGGAGCATCGTCGGGCCGGTCCGACTACGGGCCGCTGATGCCGGTGCCCGACGAGCGCGACGGGGTCGTCCGCCTCGAGTTGCCCGAGGGCTTCCACTACCGCTCGTTCCACCAGGCGGGCACGCCGCTCACCGATGGCACCCCGATCCCCGGCCGGGGCGACGGCATGGCCGCGTTCCGCGGCCCGCGGCGCTCCACGATCCTCGTCCGCAACCACGAGGTGAACGGACCGGTCGGCGCCTTCGGTGACACAGCGACCGCGTACGACCCGATGACCGGTGGCGGCACGGTGACCACGGTCGTCAGCCGCCACGGCGAGGTGCTCGACGACTGGATCTCGCTCAACGGCACGCAGATGAACTGCGCCGGCGGCCGGACCATCTGGGGTTCCTGGCTCACGTGCGAGGAGACGGTCAACGGCGACGACGTCGGCAACGACTTCACCGACCAGTCCAACGAAGGCCTCGCCAAGCACGGCTACGTCTTCGAGGTGCCCGCCGGCGGTACGAGCGACGCCACGCCGATCCGCTCGATGGGCCGGTTCGCTCACGAGGCCGCCGCCGTCGACAACAAGACCGGCTACATCTACCTCACCGAGGACAACTTCAACTTCCCGTCTGGCCTCTACCGCTACCGCGCACCGCAGAACCCGCGGCGCGTCGGACGTGTGCTCGACGGCGGCGTGCTGGAGATGCTCAAGGTCGTCGGCATCGACGGGGCTGCGCTGAACGAGGGTCAGCCCTCCGGGGTCACCTACGACATCGAGTGGGTGCCGATCCCGGATCCCGATCCGACGTTCGCTCCCGGCACCACCAACGACGAGGCGATCGTCGCCGTCGGGGACCAGGGTCGGGCGCAGGGCGCCGCGGTGTTCTCCCGCCTCGAGGGCTGCACCTTCGCCGCCGGCAAGGTCTACTTCGTGTCGACTCAGGGTGGTGCCACCGTCGCCCCCGACGAGGCCCCCTTCGGCTTCGGTGACGGCCGTGGCCAGGTGTGGCGGCTCGACGACCGCCGCGGGAAGCTCAAGATGGTCTACGAGTCCCCCGGGTCGGCCGTGCTCGACCTCCCCGACAACGTCGTCGCCAGTCGGTCGCGTGCGCTCGTGCTGTGCGAGGACGGTCGGGGCGACAACTTCCTCCGCGGCCTCACCCGCGGCGGTGACCTCTTCGACTTCGCCCGCAACGCCGACCCGGAGCAGGAGGGCCAGGAGTTCGCCGGCGCGACGTTCAGCTACGACTTCAAGACCCTGTTCGTGAACATCCAGTCCAGCTCCGGCTACAGCATCGCGATGTGGGGACGCTTCCGTCAGGGGCCCTTCGGGTAACCCTGACCTGGCGGTTCGCGACTCGTCTCCGAGCCCGCGATAGGGTCGCCGTTCGACCGTGAAGTGGGTCCTGTGAGGCCCGTACGGACGAGAGGAGACGCGTGGCCGAACGCGAGCGACGACTCGCGCCACCCTTCGGGGGCACCTACGTGCCCCGTTCCCAGGTCCTCGCTCCCGAGGACATCCAGCGGGCCTTGACCCGCATCGCCCACGAGATCGTCGAACGGAACTCGGGCGTCGAGGGCGTGCTCCTGATCGGCCTGCAGACCGGCGGCGTGCCGCTGGCCGAGCGGCTCGGGGAGCTCCTGGGGGAGATCGAGGGAGAGGTGCCCGTCGGGCGTCTCGACGTGGCGCTCTACCGCGACGACATCAACCTGCGACCGGTGCTGCCCGAGGCGGTGACCGAGATCCCGGTCGACATCGACGGACGCATCGTCGTCCTCGTCGACGACGTCTTGTTCACCGGGCGCACCATCCGAGCGGCGCTCGATGCCGTCCACGACTACGGCCGCCCCCGAGCGGTGCAGCTGGCCGTCATGGTCGATCGCGGCCACCGCGAGCTGCCGATCCGCCCCGACTTCGTGGGCAAGAACCTGCCGACCCGTCGCGACGAGGTCGTCGACGTCTCACTCGACGAGGTCACGATCGGGGAGATGCAGCGATGAGCCGCACGCAGGCGGCCCGAAGGGCCGACGAGAAGGCGAAGGGGGAGCGGTGAGCCGCACGCAGGCGGCCCGCAGGGCCGACGAGAAGGCGAAGGGGCAGCGGTGAGCCGCACGCAGGCGGCCCGAAGGGCCGACGAGCAGGCGAACGATGTGGATGGCGTCAGCGAGCAGACCGCGGACGCGCCGCCCACCACCGCCCGCCCCCGGCACCTGCTGTCGATCGGCGAGCTCGGGGCGGACGGGCTGCGCACGCTGTTGAAGCTGACCGACACCTTCGTCGAGGTCGGCCAGCGCGAGATCCCGAGGGTGCCGGCGCTGCGAGGCAAGACGGTCGTCTCGATGTTCTTCGAGGACTCGACCCGCACCCGCATGTCGTTCGACACCGCTGCCAAGCGACTGTCGGCCGACGTGATGAGCTTCGCCGCCGGATCCTCGTCGCTCAAGAAGGGCGAGTCGCTGCGCGACACCGTCGAGACGATCCTCGCCATGGGCGTCGACGCGATGGTCGTGCGCCACCGCTCGTCCGGAGCGCCCTGGCAGGTCGCCCGGTGGTGCGACGACGCCGACCTCGACCGGCCGGTCTCGGTGCTCAACGGCGGCGACGGCTGGCACCAGCATCCGACCCAGGCGCTGCTCGACTGCTACTCGCTGCTCGAGCGGCGGGGTCGCCAGGTCGGCGAGACCCCTGATCTGTCCGGCGTGAAGGTCGCCATCGTCGGCGACATCCGGCACAGCCGGGTCGCTCGCTCCGACATCGAGGCCTTCACGCTGCTCGGCGGCGAGGTCACCCTCGTCGCTCCACCGACCCTGCTCCCACCGTCGCTGGTCGGCTGGCCGGTGCGGGTCTCCCACGACCTCGACGCCACGCTCGCGGAGGTCGACGTCGTCTACCTGCTCCGCCTCCAGCGAGAGCGGATGGAGGCCGGGCTACTCCCATCGTTGCGGGAGTACACCGCTCACTACGGGCTCACGGCCGCCCGCGCCCGGCGCCTCGGCGACGGCGTGACGGTCATGCACCCCGGCCCCATGAACCGGGGCCTCGAGATCGCCGACGATGCCACCCGCCACGTCGGGTCGATCGTCACCGACCAGGTCCGCAACGGCGTGGCCACCCGCATGGCGGTGCTCTTCTGGCTGCTGGGAGGACAGATCGATGCCTGAGCTCGTGATCCGAGGAGGAACCCTCGTCGACCAGCACGGCTCCCGTGCCGGCGACGTGCTGGTCGCCGAGGACGGCACCGTCCAGGCCGTCGGTGAGGGTCTGCGCGGAGCGATCGAGATCGACGCCACCGGATGCGTCGTCACCCCCGGCTTCGTCGACCTGCACACGCACCTGCGCGAGCCGGGCAAGGAGGAAGCCGAGACGGTCGAGTCCGGTTCCCGGTCCGCCGTCGCCGGTGGCTACACCTGCGTGCTCGCCATGCCCAACACGACGCCGACGATCGACTGCGCGTCGGTCGTGCGCGACGTACAGGAGCTCGGACGGCGTGCGCTGTGCGACGTCGAGGTCTCGGCGGCGATCACCGTCGACCGGGCGGGGGAGCAGCTGACGCCCATGGCCGAGCTCGCCGAGCTCGGCGTGCGCTGGTTCACCGACGACGGCACCGGCGTGCAGGACGACCACCTCATGCGGCTGGCGATGGAGTACTCGTTGCCGCTCGGGGTCGTGCTCGCCCAGCACGCGGAGAACTCGGCGCTGTCAGCAGGCGGCGTCATGCACGAGGGCGCGGTCTCGAGCCGCCTCGGCCTTCCGGGCCAGCCGGCCGAGGCCGAGGAGCTGATGGTGATGCGCGACATCGCGCTCGCCCGACTCACCGGCGCTCGGGTCCACGTGATGCACGTCTCCACAGCTGGTGCCATCGCGATGATCCGTGCCGCCCGCGCCGGGGGCATCCCGATCACCGCTGAGGTGACGCCGCACCACCTGGCGCTCACCGACGAGTGCTGCAGCGACTACGACGCCGTGTTCAAGGTGCACCCCCCGCTGCGCACCAGCGGCGACGTGGACGCCTGTCGCATCGGTCTCGGCGACGGGACGCTCGATTGCATCGCCACCGACCACGCCCCTCACACGCCAGAGACGAAGGACCTGCCCTTCGACGAGGCACCCCCGGGGATGATCGGTCTCGAGACGGCCTTCTCCGTCGCCTGGACCGAGCTCGACCTCCCGCTCGAGACGGTGCTCGATCGCCTCTCCTGGACCCCGGCCCGCCTGCTCGGCGCCGAGGACCACGGCGTGATCGAGGCCGGGCGCCGGGCGAACCTCACCGTGATCGACACCGAGGCGAGCTGGACGGTGGACCCGATGGAGGCGGTCAGCCGCAGCCGCAACACCCCCTTCGCCGGGAGGGAGTTGCGGGGCCGGGTCATCCATACGGTTGCCGACGGCGAGTTGGTGTTCCACGACGGAGAGGCGACCCGATGAGCCGCACGGAGACGGCCCGGCGGGCCGGCCAGCAGGCGAACGGAGAGCATCGATGACCATCAGAGACGGAGCGCTGGTATTGGTCGACGGCGAGGTCTTCGAGGGCGAAGCGATCGGTGCCGAGGCACCCATCAGCTCCGGCGAGGTCGTGTTCAACACCGCGATGACCGGTTACCAGGAGATCATCACCGACCCGTCCTACGCCGGGCAGATCATCACCTTCACCTACCCGCACATCGGCAACTACGGCGTCACGCCCGACGACGAGGAGTCCCGAGGCATCGCCTGCCGAGGCGTGATCGTTCGAGAGCTCGCCCGCCGCCGCAGCAGCTGGCGGGCCGACGGTGACCTCGACACCTACCTCCGGGAGCGGAACCTCGCCGGCATCGGCGGCATCGACACCCGCCGACTCACCCGGCACCTCCGCGACTCCGGAGCGATGGTCGGCGCCTTCGGCACGGCCTCGGAGGGCGAGCTGCTCGCCGCAGCGAACGCCGAGCCGGGAACCGACGGCGTCGATCTCGTCGCCACCGTCACCACGCCCGAGCCGTACACGGTCGGCGACGGGCCCTGGCGGGTCGTGGCCTACGACTTCGGGATGAAGCGCAACATCGCCAACCTGCTCGGCGAGTTCGCGACCGTCGAGGTCGTCCCGGCCGACACGCCCGCCGCAGACGTGCTCGCCATGGAGCCCCACGGCGTGTTCCTGTCGAACGGCCCCGGAGATCCGGAGGCCGTCGAGGGCGCTCCCGAGGCGGTGCGCCAGCTCATCGGCGAGGTACCGATCTTCGGCATCTGCCTCGGCCACCAGATCCTGGCCCTGGCCCTCGGCGGCGAGATCACGAAGCTGCCGTTCGGCCACCACGGAGCGAACCACCCGGTGCGCGACAACCGCACCGGCACGGTCGCCATCACGAGCCAGAACCACAACTTCGCCGTGGTCGACGGCTCCGTGCCCGGC
Source organism: Actinomycetota bacterium (assembly GCA_039185015.1). Taxonomy (GTDB): domain Bacteria; phylum Actinomycetota; class Acidimicrobiia; order Acidimicrobiales; family Poriferisodalaceae; genus JBCBSZ01. The sequence continues at coordinate 63,540 of JBCDAU010000013.1, read as the reverse complement.
GCCGACGTCACCCACGTCAACCTCAACGACCACACGGTCGCCGGCATCAGCTGCCGTGACGTGCCGGCCTTCGCGGTGCAGCACCACCCGGAGGCCTCACCGGGGCCCCACGACGCCCAGGCGTTGTTCGGGGACTTCGTCGAACTGCTCGAGAGCGTGCACGGGAGGACCGCCTAGATGCCCCGCCGCGACGACATCCACCGACTGCTGATCATCGGTTCCGGCCCGATCGTCATCGGCCAGGCCTGCGAGTTCGACTACTCGGGAACCCAGGCCTGCCGGGTGCTCCGTGAGGAGGGGTACGAGGTCATCCTCGCCAACTCGAACCCGGCGACGATCATGACCGACCCCGACTTCGCCGATCGCACCTACGTCGAGCCGCTCACGGTGCCGGTGCTGGAGAAGATCATCGAGCGGGAGCGGCCCGACGCGCTGCTCCCGACCCTCGGCGGTCAGACGGCGCTGAACCTGGCCATGGACTTGCAGAAGGCAGGCATCCTCGAGCGGTACGGCGTGGAGATGATCGGCGCCGACGCCGAGGCCATCGAAACCGCCGAGGATCGGCATCGCTTCAAGGAGGCCATGCTCGAGATCGGCCTCGACGTGCCCCGCTCCGGCATCGCCCACACCATGGACGAGGCCCGCGAGGTCATCGCCGAGCTCGGCCTGCCGGTCATCATCCGGCCCGCCTACATCCTCGGCGGGCGGGGCACCGGCATCGCCTCCACGCCCGAGGAGTTCGAGAAGGTCTGCGCCAACGGCCTCGACGCCTCGCCGATCAGCGAGATCCTGGTCGAGCAGTCGATCGCGGGCTGGAAGGAGTACGAGCTCGAGGTCATGCGCGATCGCGCGGACAACTGCGTGATCATCTGCTCGATCGAGAACGTCGATCCGATGGGTGTCCACACCGGCGACTCGATCACCGTCGCCCCGGTCCAGACCCTCGCCGACGTCGAGTACCAGGAGATGCGCGACGCCGCGCTGGCCTGCATCCGACGGGTCGGGGTCGAGACCGGCGGCTCCAACGTGCAGTTCGCCGTCGAGCCCGGCACCGGCCGGCAGGTCGTCATCGAGATGAACCCTCGCGTGAGCCGCTCCTCCGCGCTGGCATCGAAGGCAACCGGCTTCCCGATCGCCAAGATCGCCGCCCGGCTCGCCGTCGGGTACACGCTCGACGAGATCACCAACGACATCACCGGCGAGACCCCGGCGAGCTTCGAGCCGACGATCGACTACGTCGTCACGAAGATCCCGCGGTGGGCCTTCGAGAAGCTCCCCGGCCTCGACGGCGTGCTCGGCACACAGATGCAGGCGGTCGGCGAGGTGATGTCGATCGGGCGGACCTTCACCGAGTCGGTGCAGAAGGCGTGCCGGTCGCTCGAGCTCGGCCGCCTCGGCCTCAACTGCGATCCCGCCGAGACGCTGATGGACGAGCTCTCCGACGACGCGCTCCTCGACGCGCTGGCCGTCGGCACCCCCGATCGGCTCTTCCAGGTCGAGGCGGCGCTGCGGCGTGGCATCGACCCGGACGTCGTGTACGACCGGTGCCGCATCGACCCATGGTTCCTCGACCAGATGCTGATGATCACCGAGGAGCGCGCGCACCTCGCCGAGCGGTCGGCAGGCGCGCTCAGCCGGGCCGAGTGGCGCCGGGCCAAGCGGCTCGGCTTCTCCGACGCCCAGCTCGCCTACCTGTGGGCCACGACCATCGAGGAGGTGCGGTCCGCCCGCGTCGCCGCCGGGGTGACGCCGACGTACAAGACGGTCGACACGTGCGCCGCCGAGTTCGAGGCGAAGACGCCGTACCACTACTCGACCTGGGAGGACACCGACGAGATCGCCCCGTCCGACCGACCGAAGGTGATGATCCTCGGCTCCGGTCCGAACCGCATCGGGCAGGGCATCGAGTTCGACTACTGCTGCGTACACGCCAGCTTCTCGCTCGCCGAGGCGGGCTACGAGACGATCATGGTCAACTGCAACCCCGAGACGGTGTCGACCGACTACGACACCAGCGATCGGCTCTACTTCGAACCGCTCACGCTCGAGGACGTGCAGAACATCATCGACGTCGAGCAGCCCGACAAGATCGTCGTGAGCCTCGGTGGGCAAACCCCGCTGAAGCTGGCCAACGAGCTGCCACCCGAGCTGGTCGCTGGTACGCCGCCGGCCTCGATCGACGCGGCCGAGGATCGCGACCTCTGGAACAAGCTGTGCGAGCGCCTCGGCATTCCGCAGCCCCCGGGTGGCACGGCCACCGACCTTGCGCAGGCGCGTGCGGTCTGCGAGCAGGTCGGCTTCCCCGTCCTCGTGCGCCCGTCGTACGTGCTCGGTGGTCGCGCGATGACCATCGTCTACGACGACGAGCAGCTCGTCTCGGCGATGGCCGAGCTCGCAGCTGCCGGCTCGCTCGGCCGCGAAGGCGGGCTCTCCGCCGAGCGTCCGGTGCTGATCGACCGCTTCCTCGAGGACGCGATCGAGGTGGATGTCGACGCCGTGCGCGACCACACCGGTGAGGTGCTGATCGGCGGGATCATGGAGCACGTCGAGGAGGCAGGGGTCCACTCGGGCGACTCGGCGTGCACGTTGCCGCCGCAGACGTTGCCGCCGCACACGCTCGACGAGCTTCGCTCTCACGTCACCGTGCTCGCCACCGAGCTCGAGGTGATCGGGCTGCTCAACGTGCAGTTCGCCGTGCGCGACGACCAGGTCTTCGTCATCGAGGCGAACCCGCGGGCGTCCCGCACCGTGCCGTTCGTGGCCAAGGCGACCGGGCTGCCGCTGGCGGCGGTGGCCTCGCGGGTCATGCTCGGCTCGTCGCTGGCCGACCTGCGGACCGAGGGGCTCTACGAGGAGCCCGGTCGCATGGGCCACGTGGCGGTCAAGGAGGCCGTGCTGCCGTTCCGGCGCTTCCCCGAGGTCGACGCCATGCTCGGCCCGGAGATGCGCTCGACCGGCGAGGTCATGGGCATCGACACCACCTTCGGCCTCTCCTTCGACAAGGGGCAGGCGGCTGCGGGCGGCGAGCTGCCCGAGGACGGGCTCGTCTTCTTCTCCCTCGCCGATCGAGACAAGGAGGCCGGGCTCGACGTCGCCCGCCGCCTGCGTCGCCTCGGCTTCGAGATCGCCGCCACCGACGGCACCGCCGCCGCGCTCCGAGCCGCCGGCATCCCGGTTGCTGTCGACGTCGCCAAGATCGGCGAGGAGGCCGGGGAGCGGGTCGATGCGCCCACCCTGATCGAGCAGGGCCGCGTGGTGATGGTCGTGAACACGCCCCGAGGCCGTGGAGCGCGAGCCGACGGTGCCTACATCCGCACCGCGGCGACGGCCCAGGGCGTCACCGTGATCACGACGATGTCGGCCGCGCTGGCGGCCGTGCACGGGGTCACCGACCGGCGGGCCTACCCGCTCGAGGTGCGCTGCCTCCAGGAGCTCCACGAGCCGTCGCTGCAGCTGACCTTCGACCGGTGACGGTCGACCTCACCACCTCGGTCGGGTCGGTCGCGCTGGCCAACCCGCTGATGACCGCGGCGGGCACGGCCGGCACGGGTGACGAGCTGGCGGCCTACCTCGACGCCTCGCGGCTCGGGGCCATGGTCGTGAAGTCGGTGTCGGCCGAGCCGTGGGCCGGCAACCCGGCCCCTCGGGCGCACGCCACGGATGCCGGGATGATCAACGCCGTCGGGCTCCAGAACCCCGGTGTCGAGGCGTGGCTGGCTGACGACCTGCCCGGGCTGCTCGACCGGGGCGTGACGGTGGTGGCCTCGATCTGGGGGTTCACCGTCGACGACTACGCCACGGCCGCCGGCGCGCTCGCCGGGGTCGACGGGATCGTCGCCGTCGAGGTCAACGTGTCGTGCCCGAACATCGAGGACCGACGCCGGATGTTCGCCCACCATCCCGATGCCGCACGCGAGGTCATCGAGGCCACGGCCACCAGCGGACTGCCCCGGTGGGCGAAGCTGTCGCCCAACGTCACGGATCTGGGCCCCATCGTCGACGCCGTCGTCGCCGGCGGGGCCGAGGCGGTCACGCTCATCAACACGGTGATGGGCATGGTCATCGACACCGAGCGACGGCGGCCTGTGCTCGGCGCCGGCGGCGGTGGGCTGTCCGGTCCGGCCATCCGCCCCGTCGCGGTGCAGGCGATCCACGACACCGTCGCCGAGCATCCCGACCTGCCGGTCGTCGGCGTCGGCGGTGTGGCGAAGGCGGAGCACGCCGTCGAGCTCCTGATGGCCGGAGCCCGCGCCGTCCAGGTCGGGACCGCCACCTTCGCCGATCCCGACGCGCCAACGACGGTGCTCGACGATCTGGTTTCCTGGTGTGAGCGGCACGGGGTGAGGTCGATCCACGAGGTGATCGGCGCCGTCCACCGTCCCGTGCACGACGACAGAGAAGAGGCCTGATGCTCGCCGACGATCGACCGGTAAAGGACCGACTGGCGATCGCGCTCGACGTCGACGATCTGGTCGTCGCCCAGCGCCTCGCCCGAGCGGTCCAGCCCCACGTCGGGGTGGCCAAGGTCGGCCTCGAGCTGTACAGCGCCGTCGGCCCCGATGCGGTCGGCACGCTCGCCCAGATGGGGTTCAAGGTCTTCCTCGATCTGAAGCTCCACGACATCCCCAACACGGTGGAGAAGTCGGCCCGGGTGCTCGGCTCGCTCGGGGCCAGCTACCTGACGCTCCACGCCTTCGGCGGGGTCGACATGGTCACCGCCGGCGTCGAAGGCCTGGCCGACGGTGCGCGTCGCGCCGACCTGCCGCCACCCACCGCGCTCGCCGTGACCGTCCTGACCAGCGACGACGGCGCGCCGCCGCACATCCTTCCCAAGCGCGTGATGGTCGCCCTGACCGCGGGTGCCGGCGGCATCGTGTGCGCGGTCGACGACGCCGCCGAGGCCCGCAACTACGGCCCGCGGCTCGAGGTGGTGGTGCCCGGCATCCGGCCGACCGGATCGGAGCGGAACGACCAGGCCAGGGCGGCCACACCGACCGATGCCATCAACGCCGGCGCCGACCTGCTGGTCGTCGGCCGGCCCATCCGCCAGGCCGACGATCCGGCGGCGGCCGCCGCCGCCATCCACGACGAGATCGCCGGAGCCGTGACCGCGGCCACGGCCAGCGTTTGAGCTGTGACGGCAGAACAGCAGCTCACGGCCTGGGCCGCAGCCCGTCAGGGGCGAGGACACCGGGCGGAGGGCGGGACTCCGGGTCTCCGCCCGGGTCGGAGCTTCAGACCGGTGGGTGATCGGCCAGGACGTTCGGTGGTCGAAGATGCCTGCTCAACGGCCTGAGCTTCGGTAGCGTCGTAGACAGACCGTGCCCGTCTGATCACACAGCGGGCGCGACCGGAACCACTGGAGGTCCGTGACATGAGCACGCCACCACAGCTCACCCCCGAGCAGCGCCAGGCCGCCCTCGCCAAGGCTGCCGAGGCCCGTCGAGCCCGAGCCGAGCTCAAGGAGAAGCTCAAGATGGGTTCGCTCAGCCTCTCCGAGGTCCTCGGTCAGGCCGAGTCCGACGACCTGGTCGGCAAGACCAAGGTGCTCGCCGTTCTCGAGTCGCTGCCCGGCGTCGGCAAGGTCCGCGCCCGGCGCACGATGGAGGAGATCGGGATCGCCGAGGGTCGTCGACTCCGCGGGCTGGGTGACAACCAGCGCAAGGCGTTGCTCGACGCCTTCGCCGAGTAGCACCCCCGCGGTGGCAGGCGTCGGGCTCGTCCTCGTCATCGCCGGCCCCTCGGGCGCCGGCAAGGGCTCCATCGTCCAGCGGCTCCTGCAGCGCGACGAGCGCCTGCGGCTGAGCCGGTCGTGGACGACCCGAGCACGCCGCCCCAACGAACCACCGGATTGGTACACCTTCGTCGATGCGGCGGCCTTCCGTCGCCACATCGACGAAGGTGGCTTCCTGGAGTGGGCCGAGGTCTTCGACAACCTCTATGGGACCCCGATGCCGGAGGCTCGCGACGACGGCGACGTCATCCTCGAGATCGACGTCCAGGGCGCGCAACAGGTCTGCGAGCGCCTGCCCGAAGCCGTCGTGATCTTCGTGCGCCCGCCCACTCGCGAGGAGCAGGAGCGCCGACTTCGGGGTCGCGGGGACGACCCCGAGCTGATCGAGCGGCGTCTGGCCAAGGCCGACGCCGAGGAGGAGGTCGGTATCGCCCTCGCCGACCTCGTCGTGGTCAACGACGAGCTCGAGCGGGCCACCGACATCGTCCGGTCGTTCCTCCGCGGCGTTCGCGTCGGGCGTGAGCACCGGCCCGAGTAGGCCACCGACATCGTCCGGTCGTTCCTCCGCGGCGTTCGCGTCGGGCGTGAGCACCGTCCCGGGTAGGCCGCCGACCCGGGTGGTCCCCCAGTCGGATCGCCGCTCCAACTTCTCTCCAAGGACCGCTCAAGGTCCGTTTCGCATCGTGGTCGTCGACGGAACCGACACCCACGACACCGGAGCGGACCATGACCGAGCAGCCCATCACCGACACCACCCCGAACCGACGCCCCCGACGCGTCCGCCGCACGCTGCTCGGCGGCGCGGTCGCCACCGCCGTCCTGCTCGGCGCCTGCGGCGGTGACAGCGACAGCGACACCTCCGAAGCGGGCATCCGGAGCTTCATCGTCGACGGGATCGTCGCCGAGGGCATCCCCCGTGACGACGCCGAGTGCATCGCCGACGGCGCGTTCGCCGAGCACGACCTCGATGAGCTCGCCACATTCGCCTCCGACACCCCTGACCCGGCCGTCCTCGAGTCGGTCACCCGCATCACCACCGACTGCCTCCTCAACGGCGGCGGCATCGCCGACCTGCTCGACGACGATGTGGACGCTGCCGCCGAGACCGTGCCGGCCGAGACCACCCAGTCGTCGACCACCGAGCAGCCGATCGGTGGCGAGGAGCCGCCGGCCACCACGGAGTCCTCGTCCGCCGATGCGGTCGTGGTGTCGAGCCCGGCCTTCTGCGGCGCGAGCCTCGCCGTCGCCGAGGCGTTCATCGTCGGCAACGAGCTCCCGGCCGACGCCGGTCCACGAGCCGTCGAAGGCTTCTTCTCGACCGTGATCGACCGGACCGAGGCCGCCATCCGGGTCGCCCCGAACGCCTCCCTCGCCGAGGCGCCGCAGGCCTTCCTCGTCGCCTTTCGGGAGCTGGACCGGGCCGCCGCTGCGGTGGGCTACGCCGAGTCGCTCTCCGCGGATCCGGCGCTCCGAGACGAGGTGGAGACCATCGAGACGATCGCCGGCCTCATGGAGGAGTACCTCGTCGACGTGTGCGAGGTGCCCGCCTCGGCGATCCCGGGCGACGCCGCCGGCCTGGCGGCCGAGCTCCTGGCCCTCGATGCTGCGCCGACGCCGGTGGACACCCGTGCGGTCGTCGACGACCTGAGCGACATCACCGTGACCGTCCCCGGTACCTGGTTCGACCAGCGGTCCAGCAACGCAGACGGTGCCCGGGTGCTCGTCGTCGCCCCCGACGTCGCCGGCTACGACAACAGCTGGGCCGCCGACGGCGTCAAGATCACTGCCATCGACGTGGCCGAGAGCCCCGACCTCGTGGCGGCGATCGGCCTGACCGCCGCCAGCAGCGAGTGCACCTTCGTCGACGCCGAGCCCTACAACGACGGCGCCTACTACGGGGTCCTCAACCGCTACAACGACTGCGGCAGCGGCACCGAGGCGATCGTGATCTCCGCCACCAACACCCCCGAGGACGTCCTGATCCTCGTCGAGCTGCAGATGCAGGACTTCGACGAGGCGGTGCTCCAGGACGTGATCTCGAGCTTCCTGATCTGAGCCGAGCGGCCCGACCGCTCGTCAGATGCCGGTCGTCGTGATCGGTTCCGTCAGACGCCCGCTCCCGATCCGCTCGGATCCGGGGGCGGGCGTCGACGCGTCCGTCGACCCGCAGCGCGTCGAGCCGCAGGGAACCGTCCCGGCGCTCGACGTAGTACCCGCAGCTCCGTCAGCCGACCTCGGCGAGCGCGGCAGCCTGCTGGTCGATCCAGGCGAGGACCTCGTCGGCCGCGCGGTGGCCGCCCGGCTGAGGGATCAAGCGATCGACGCCGAGCTCGGCGTAGGCGGCGATCGTCGCGGCGTCGAGCCGGCCGGCGGGGGTGATCGAGATCTCCAGCGGCCCGAGCTCGGCCGGGCGCTCGACCTCGTCGGCTGCCCGCCGGAGGCGCTCGAGATCGGCAGCGGTCGTCTCGAGATCGCGCATGAACCCGTACCAGCCGTCGGCGAGGGCGACGGAGCGTCGAGCAGCGGCGTCGCTGTGCCCGCCGACCACGACCGGGACCCGATCCTGGACCGGCTTCGGGTTGGCGCTCACCGACTCGAACCTCGTGAACTCGCCCTCGAACGAGACGGCGTCGGCCGACCACAGCGTGCGCATCGCCGCCACGTACTCGTCGGCCCGGGCGCCGCGCCGGCCCATCGGGGTGTCGCAGGCCGTCATCTCCTGCTCGATGTACCCGACGCCGTAGCCGAAGATCAGTCGGCCGCCGGAGAGCACGTCGAGCCCGGCGAGCGACTTCGCCAGGACCGCCGGCTGCCGCTGCGGCAGGATGATGATGCCGGTGCCGAGCCGCACCGAGGTGGTGGCTGCCGCCACCCAGGTGAGCGCGGCGACGGTGTCGAGCATCGGCGTCTCGGGTGGGGCGGGGGACGGAGGCACCTGCGGGTCGGGGAGCACGATGTGCTCACCGGTCCAGACCGACTCGAAGCCCGCTGCCTCGGCGTGGACCGCGACGGTCCGCATCGCCTCCGGATCGGCCAGCCGGCCGATGTTGATGCCGAACAGCCCCAGCGCGGTCATGATCGTCTCCCTCCGTCGGCGGACAGTCTGGCCGTCCGAGGCGGGGCGGGGCGTGGCTGGTAGCGTTGAGCTGTTCTCCCCACGCTTCTCGGAGGCTCACGCGTGCAGCGCCACGACTCCATGATGAACCCGCCGATCGGCGAACTGCTCCCGCAGGTGGACTCCAAGTTCACCCTGGTCACCCTCGCCTCGCAGCGGGCGCGGCAGATCAACTCGTACTTCAACCAGCTCGGCGAGGGCCTGGGCTCGATCGTGCCACCGCAGGTGGCGTCGATCGCCCGCAAGCCGCTGTCGATCGCCTTCGAGGAGATCTCGGCCGAGAAGATCGGCTGGGAGCGCATCGATCCGGAGGAGATCGCCCGGCTCGAGGCCGAGGCCGCCGCCGAGGCCGAAGCTGCCGCCGCCGCCCTCACCGTCCTCGACGGTGGCGCCGGGGGCGACAGCGACAGCGCCTCCTAGGAACCGCCGGTGACGTCCCCGCTCGAGGGGGCCCGCATCGTCCTCGGTGTCACCGGGGGGATCGCCGCCTACAAGGCCGTCGAGGTCTGTCGACGTCTCGTCGACGCCGGAGCGCACGTGTCGCCGGTGCTGACCAAGGGGTCGCTCCGCTTCGTCGGCGAGACCACGTTCTCCGCCCTCGCGTCGGAGCCGGTCCGTACCTCGCTGTGGGAGGAGCCCGAGCCGATCCCGCACACCCGGCTCGGGCAGAGCGCCGACCTCGTCATCGTCGCACCGGCCACGTGCCGCCTGCTCGGCACCTACGTCGCCGGGATCTCCAACGACCTGCTCACCGCGACGCTGCTCGCCACCCGGGCGCCGGTCCTCGTCGCGCCGGCGATGCACACCGAGATGTGGGAGCACGCCGCCGTCCAGGAGAACCTCGCGACACTCCAGCGGCGCGGCGTCCACGTCGTCGGTCCCGAGGGCGGACGACTCGCCGGCGGCGACGTGGGACACGGCCGGCTGTCCGAGCCCGCCAAGATCGTTGCCGCGGCCGAGCGCATCCTCGGTCCCGGCGACCTCACCGGCCTCCGGGTGCTCGTCACGGCGGGCGGGACCCGCGAGCCGATCGATCCGGTGCGCTACATCGGCAACCGCTCGTCGGGGAAGCAGGGCTACGCCCTCGCCGCCGAGGCGGTCGCTCGGGGGGCGTCCGTCGTCCTCGCCACCACCGTCGATCGCGAGGCCCCGGTCGGCGTTGACGAGGTCGAGCGGGTCGACACCGCTCAGGAGCTCCACGACGTGGTCACCAAGCACGCGCCGACGTGCGACGTCGTCGTGATGGCCGCCGCCGTCGCCGACTTCCGTCCGGCCTCGGTCGCCGACTCGAAGATCAAGAAGGCCGGCGGTGCGCCCGAGGTCGTCCTCGAACCGACGCCCGACATCCTCGCCGCGCTCGGTGCGGCGAAGCCGGAGGGGCAGACCCTCGTCGGGTTCGCGGCCGAGACCGACGACCTCGCCGGCAACGCCCGGTCGAAGCTCGAGCGCAAGCGGCTCGATCTGATCGTGGCCAACGACGTCAGCGTCGACGGTGTGGGCTTCGCCCACGACACCAACGCGGTCACGATCTCCGACGCGGCGGGTGGTGCCACCGAGGTGGCGCTGGCCGACAAGCGTGAGATCGCTCGCGCCGTGTTCGACTCCATCGCTGCGTGGCGGAACTGAACTCAGAAAGTAGTTGACATGGGCCCTGGTGCCACGACAAGTGGTTGGGTACCGTGGCCAACGGTCCGAATCTCACAAGGAGCACGCGGGTGACCACCTGGAAGTTCACGTCCGAGTCGGTGACCGAGGGTCACCCGGACAAGATGGCCGATCAGATCTCCGACGCCATCCTCGATGCCCTCCTCGCAGGCGACCCCCACAGCCGCGTCGCCTGCGAGACCCTCGTCACGACCGGCCTCGCCGTCGTCGCCGGCGAGATCACCACGGCGGCCTACGTCGACATCCCCTCGATCGTCCGTCAGACGATCAACGAGATCGGCTACGACCGCGAGTCCTTCGGCTACGACGGCAACACGTGCGGCGTCATGGTCTCGATCGACGAGCAGTCCCCCGACATCGGCCAGGGCGTCGACGACTCCGAGGAGCTCCGCTCCGGTGAGGCCGGCGAGGAGGACGAGCTCGACAAGCAGGGCGCCGGCGACCAGGGGATGATGTTCGGCTACGCGTGCGACGAGACCGACGCGTACATGCCGCTGCCGATCCACCTGGCGCATCGCATGGCCGAGCGCCTCGCCGAGGTTCGCAAGTCGGGCTCGGTGCCCTATCTCCGCCCCGACGGCAAGACCCAGGTCTCGTTCGTCTACGAGGACCACAAGCCGGTCTCGCTCGACACGGTCCTGATCTCCACCCAGCACAACGACGGCATCGACCGCGACACGATGATCCGGCCCGACCTCATCGAGCAGGTCATCAAGCCGGTCATCCCCGAGGCCTACGCCGACGACGACTACCGGGTCTTCGTGAACCCGACCGGTCGCTTCGTGATCGGCGGCCCGGTCGGCGACGCCGGCCTCACCGGCCGCAAGATCATCGTCGACACCTACGGCGGCGCCGCCCGCCACGGCGGCGGTGCCTTCTCGGGCAAGGACCCGTCGAAGGTCGACCGCTCGGCCGCCTACGCCTCCCGCTGGGTCGCGAAGAACCTCGTCGCCGCCGGCGCCGCGTCCCGCATCGAGGTGCAGGTCGCCTACGCCATCGGTGTCGCCCACCCGGTGTCGGTGATGGTCGAGACCTTCGGCACGGAGAACGTCGACCGGGCCAAGATCGAGGCCTGCGTCAGCGAGATCTTCGACCTCCGCCCCGCCGCCATCATCCGTGACCTCGACCTCAAGCGGCCGATCTACCGCCGGTCGGCCGCCTACGGCCACTTCGGTCGCGACGAGTTCCCGTGGGAGCAGCTCAACCGCGTTGACGCGATCACGAGCAGCCTCGGGCTCTGACCCGCCTCGGATGGGGCCCCGGAGCCCCATCCTCCTCCCGGTGTCCTCGCCCGACGGGGTACGGCCCGGGTCGTGTTCGCGAACCGGCGGGGGCCAGCGGTCTCCGCCGGTGTCGCGTCCGGGTACGCCGGTTCCACTCACCGTCCGGGCAAAATCGTGAGGATGGACGGCCGGCTCGTGCGAGTGCTCCCGGACGAGCCGGCGATCGACCGGGTCTTCGACTACCTCGTCCCGGACGACGCTCCGGTGGAGGTCGGTGACGTCGTGCGCATCGACCTCGGTCCCCGCCGCGTCGGTGGCTGGATCCTCGAGGTCGACGCCGAGGCGACCGACGGCGTCCAGGCCCGGCCGGTCTCGAAGCTCAGCGGGCGGGGCCCGTCGCCTGACCTGATCGAGCTCGCCGAGTGGGCGGCCGTCCGGTGGGTCGGGCGACGGGCCCAGTTCCTCCGCACGACCGATGCCCCGCGCCGGGTCGCCCGTCTGCCGTCGCCTCGACGGACCGTCGCGCCGAGTGCCGCCCCGGAATCGGCGGTGGTGCGGATCCCGCCCACCACGCCGAGGATCACCGAGGTGCTCGCCGCCGCCGCAGCCGGCCCGACGCTCGTCGTCGTGCCCGCTCAGCGCGAGGTCGATGTGCTCGCCCGGCGGTTGCGACGGGACGGCCTCGCCGTCGCCCGGTGGCCCGACGACTGGGCCGCGGCGGCCGGGGGCGTCGACGTCGTCGTCGGCACCCGGGCGGCCTCGTGGGCCCGGGTGGCCGACCTGGCCGCCATCGTCGTGGTCGACGAGCACGACGAGGCGCTCCGATCCGAGCGGCAGCCGACCTGGAACGCCCGCGACCTCCTGATCGAGCGGGCCCGCCGGGCCGGCGTCCCGATCCGTCTCACGTCGGCCGCCCCCTCGCTCGAGGCCCTCGATCAGCTCCCGCTCGTCGAACCGGGCCGCCTCGACGAGCGGGCCGCCTGGCCGACCGTCGAGGTCGTCGACCGTCGCGCCGACGCTCCCGGGCCCGGGAGCCTGTACTCCGAGCGGTTGGTCGAGATCGTGCGCTCGGACGCTCGCGTCGTGTGCGTGCTCAACCGGAAGGGTCGGGCCGGTCTGCTCCGCTGCCGGACCTGCCACACGACGGCGACCTGCGAGCGGTGCGGTGCCGCCGTCGAGCAGCCGGACGACGAGCTCGTCTGCCGGCGGTGCGGCGCTCGCCGTCCGACGATCTGCCTCTCGTGCGGTGCGACCGGCATGGTCCGCCTCCGACCAGGGGTGTCCCGGGTGGCCGAGGAGATCGCTGCGCTCGCCCGCACCGATGTCGCCGAGGTGACCGGCGACGGCGACACCCCGCCTGGCGACGCGCGGATCGTCGTGGGGACCGAGGCGGTGCTGCACCGCGTCCGGAGCGCCGATGTCGTCGTCCTCCTCGATGCCGACCAGGAGCTGCTCGCCCCCCGTTTCCGTGCCGCCGAGCAGGCGATGTGGTTGCTGACCCGTGCGGCTCGCCTCGTCGGCGGTCGGAGCACGGGTGGACGAGTCGTGGTGCAGACCCGGGTGCCCGACCACGAGGTGCTCGACGCCGCCGTCCACGCCGACCCCGCCCGCCTCGTCCCGACCGAGCGGGCCCGACGCGAGTTGCTCCGACTCCCGCCTGCCGTCGGCGCCGCCGTGGTGTCGGGCGCGGGGGCCGAGGCCTACCTCTCCGATGTCCCATTGGGTCTCGACGTGCTCGGCCCCGCCGAGGACGGCACCTACCTCGTGCGGGCCGACGATCCGCTCCAGCTCGGCGGCGAGCTCTCGCGGCTGCCCCGACCCGAGGAGCGGGTGAGGGTGGAGGTCGATCCGTGGCGAGCGTGAGCAGCGGCCTGACAGGGGAGCGCCGACGCCGTCCCGCTACCCTCCACTGACATGGAGATTCGCACCGTGGGGGACCCCGTCCTGCGGCAGAAGGCCGCCGAGATCACCGATGTCGACGAACGCCTCGTGCGGCTCACCGAGCAGATGTTCGTGACCATGTACGAAGCGCCGGGCATCGGCCTCGCCGCGCCGCAGATCGGCGTGCAGCAACGGCTCTTCGTGTACGACCTCGGTGACGGCGACCAGCGGACCCTGATCAACCCGGAGATCGTCGAGTCCGAGGGAGAGTGGGTCTACGAAGAGGGCTGCCTGTCGATCCCCGGGCTCTCCTTCGAGCTCGTCCGCCCGAAGATCGTCCACCTGCGCGGTCGCGATCTCGACGGCAACGAGGTGGAGGTCGAGGCCGACGAGCTGCTGGCCCGGCTCTTCCAGCACGAGCTCGACCACCTCAACGGCGTGTTGATGCTCGACCACCTCGAGGACGACGACCGAAAGTGGGCCATGAAGCAGCTGCGCGAGCGTGAGCTCCAGCGCTCGGTCCAGCGGGCGGCGCCGTCGACGGGCGGACTGCAGCTCCCCTGACCGACATGGTTGCACCGCTGCCCGACCCGCCCGAGCTTCCCCGGCGGGTCGCCTTCCTCGGCACGCCCGAGATCGCCGTGCCGTGCCTGCGGGCGCTCGCTTCGTCCGACATCGAGGTCGCCCTCGTCGTCTCGCGGGCGGACAAGCGCCGGGGCCGGCGCAGCGAGCCGACGCCGAGCCCGGTGAAGGCCGTGGCGCTCGAGCTCGGGCTCCCGGTCACCGCCCGCCTCGACGACGTCGTCGACACCGGCATCGAGCTCGGCGTGGTCGTCGCGTACGGGCGGATCGTGCCTCGCTCGGTGCTCGAAGCCGTCCCCATGATCAACCTGCACTTCTCGCTGCTGCCCCGATGGCGGGGTGCCGCGCCGGTCGAGCGGGCGATCCTCGCCGGGGACCGGGAGACCGGCGTCTGTCTGATGGGGCTCGAGGAGGGTCTCGACACCGGCCCGGTCTACCGCCGGTCGACCCGGCCGATCGGTCCGTTCACCACGTCCGCCGGGCTGGCCGAGGCGCTCGCCGCCGATGCGGCCGAGCTGCTCGTCGACGGGCTCACCGACGGACTGCGCGATCCCGAGCCCCAGGACGGCCCGGTCACCTACGCCGAGAAGCTCGACGCCGGCGACCGGCACCTCGACTGGTCTGAGCCCGCCGAGCAGCTCGACCGCGTCGTCCGGATCGGTGGTGCGTGGACCAGCTTCCGGGGCAAGCGGCTCAAGGTCCACGCCGCTCGACCCGTCGAGGGCTCGGGGCCGGAGCTCGGCCACCTCGAGGGGGTCCGCGTCGGTACCGGCGACGGTGTCCTCGAACTGGTCGACGTCCAGCCCGAGGGCAAGGGCCGGATGCCGGCCGCCGCCTGGCGCAACGGAGCCCAGCCCGGCGCCGACGAGCGGCTCGGCGAGTGACCACCGCCCGGCGCGTCGCCCGGGACGTGCTGATCCGGGTCGATGCCGACGACGCGTGGATCGCGCCGGTGCTGGACGCCGAGCTCGGACGCAGCGACCTCGAGCCACGCGATCGTGCCCTCGCCACCGACCTCGCCTACGGCGTCACCCGGCGTCGACGGGCGCTCGACGCCGCGGCCGCGCCGTTCATCCGTCGAGAGCTGGATCCCGAGGTGCGGGTGGCCGTGCGGATCGGCACCTACCAGCTGCTCGATCAGCGCACCCCGCCGCACGCTGCGGTGTCCGAGGCGGTCGACCTCGCTCCGAAGCGGGCACGCGGTCTCGTCAACGCCGTCCTGCGTCGCGTCGCCGACGCCGGCACGCCGAGATGGGCGACGGATGGGGAGCGGTTGTCGTACCCGGAGTGGATCGTCGACCGCCTGGCCGCCGATCTCGGTGAGGACGACGCGCTCGCCGCCCTCTCGGACATGAACGTGCCCGTTCCGACGCCGGCCCGGGCCGACGGGTATCGGCAGGACCCGGCCTCCACGTGGGTCGTCGACGCCGTCGAGGCCCGGCAGGGCGATCTTGTGGTCGACCTCTGCGCCGCCCCCGGGGGGAAGTCGACCGGTCTGCGCGCCGCCGGCGCCGAGGTCGTCGCCGTCGAGCTGCACCCGAACCGGGCTCGCTCGGTGCGGGCGGCAGGTGAGCGCACGGGCAACCGGGTCGCAGCGGTGACCGCCGACGGTCGGCGTCCGCCGCTACGAACCGGCGTCGCCGACCGGGTGCTCGTCGACGCGCCGTGCTCGGGGCTCGGCGCCCTCCGCCGCCGCGCCGACGCTCGTTGGCGGATCGAGGCCGACGACGTCGACCGGCTGGCCGATCTCCAGGTCGACCTCGTCGAGTCCGCTCGCACCCTCGTGCGCCCTGGCGGCACGCTGCTCTACTCGGCCTGCACGCTGACCGCCGCCGAGAGCACGGGTGTCGTCGACCGCGTCGTCGATCGCACCGACCTCATGGTCGAGGCGATCGATCCCGGCGATCGGTGGCGGACGCACGGCGACGGCGTGCTCGTGCTCCCGCAGGACCACCGGACCGACGGCATGTTCGCCTGCCGCTTCCGGGTCCCGTCCTAGGGTGGCCGCCATGACCGACGACGAGCAGCTCCAGGCCAAGGTCCTCACCGTGTCCGACGGCGTGATCGCCGGGACCAGGGAGGACAAGTCCGGCGAGGCGCTGGAGGCGCGGCTCACCGAGCTCGGCTACCAGGTGGTCGAGCGGCGGTCGGTCGCCGACGGGACCGAGAACGTGGCCGGCGCGCTGCGAGAGCTGACCGACGGCTTCCTGGGGCTCGTGGTGAGCACCGGAGGGACGGGCTTCACCGACCGCGACCTGACCCCCGAGGGCACCAAGGAGGTCATCGATCGCGAGGCGCCGGGCCTCGCCGAGGCGATGCGGCTGGTCAGCCCGCTCGGCCGGCTCTCCCGAGGCGTGGCCGGGACGGCGGGGCGATCGATCGTGATCAACACCCCGGGCTCCACCAAGGGCTGCGTCGAGCAGCTCGACGCGATCGCCGACGTCCTCCCCCACGCCATCCGCCTCCTGGTCGGCGAGGCGAACCCTCACCCCCACGCGAGCTAGCTCTTGCGGCCGGCCTCCGGCGAGCGGGTCCACATGATCGTCGAGTCGAAGCTGAGCTTGTCGTCCGGGATGAACTCGATGACGACCCGGGCGGGGCTGTCCAGGAACTGCTGGAACGTCGCCGCCGCGACCTCGTCGTTCGGCCGGATGTGGCGGCAGAACTCCGGGTAGAACCAGTCCTTCACGTCGCGGCCCGTGTGGACGACGCATGACCCCTTGTAGGTCACCGTCTTGCCGCTGCCGAGCTCGGTACCGAAGCTCGAGATGCAGACCGACGCCCTCGGGAAGCGACGGATCGCCGAGATCCGGGCCCGCCGCTCGGCGGCGGTGAGCCAGAGCCGGCCGTCCTTGGCCAGGTACGACATGATGACCCCGAAGGCCTCACCGGCCTTGTTGGTCCACATGAAGGTGCACTCTTTCTGGAGCTGCAGCAGTTGCTGCTCCAACTCCTCGCTCAGGGCGCACTCGGTCAGGTCTTCGTAGCTGTCGTCCCCCATCGAGGCCGACCCTACGCGGTCACGACCTCGGTGATGGCGGGGACTTACGTCGACGGTCGGCCGGCGTCGTCGGCGTCCGGTGGGGGAGGTGCGAGCTTCGACGGATCGGCCGTCGGCCGGTCCGACCCCGCCGCCGCGCTCTCCCGGTAGGCGTCCCAGCGCTCCTGGCTCCAGGTCTGCTGCTGGCCGAGCTGACCCTCGGGCGGCAGCCAGCGGGAGTTCGACGCCGATCTGACGGCGCTCACGATGATGGCGATGCCCGCGACCAGCAACAGCAACCCGACGACGATCAGGATCCAGGCGAGCGTCGACAGGAACGGCAGCTCCACGACGACGTCGGCCTCGATCGAGACGTCCGGGGACCCGTCGGCGTTCATGATCACGAGGCGCTGATTGCTCTGGCTGAGGTCGATGTCGAGCGCGAGTGGTTCGCCCGTGACCACCACCGAGGTGGTCCAGAAGTCCAGCGACAGTGGGGGAGCGGGGACGACGTCGCCGCCGGTCCGCTCGGTGTCGAGGGCGAAGGGGTCGAGCTCGAAGGAGCGGATGCGCTCGACGTCGACCCCGTCGAGGTAGGCATCGACGTCGCTCGCCGGTCCGACGCCCACGAAGGTCTCTGCCCGGCTCGCCGCGACGTCGAGAGTGAGATCGAGCTCGTCCAGCGACAGGAAGGGGAGGTCCTCGACCCCGCCCAGGTCGAGCGTGCGCGTGACGAAGCCTCGCGACGGGGTGCCGAAGAGCTGGACGTCGCTCCCGATCTCCCCGTTCGAGCCGACCGCGGTGCGGATCACCACCCCACCGATCAACAGCCCGACACCGACGATCGCCACCAGCCCGCCCAGCAACCCAGCCAGGATCTTCACCTCGCACCTCCTGCTCGACACGCTACGTCGCCGTCGAATCCGAGGGTGGGCGGGGGCGCCGGCCCGGCTACCGTCAGTGACCATGCTCAAGCTCGTGTTGCCGAAGGGCTCGCTGGAGAAGGCCACGCTGCAGCTCTTCGACGAGGCCGACCTCACCGTGAACCGCAGCTCGTCCGTCGACTACAAGGCGACCGTGGACGATCCCCGCATCGACGAGGTGCGGATCCTGCGTCCGCAGGAGATCCCGATCTACGTGGCCGAGGGGCTCTTCGACCTGGGCATCACGGGGCGTGACTGGATCACCGAGACCGAATCCGACGTCGTGTCGCTGGGCGAGATGAAGTACTCGAAGGCGACCAGCAAGCCGGTGCGGATCGTGGTCGCCGTGCCCGGCGACTCGCCGATCGAGCGGGTCGAGGACTTGAGCGATGGCGTCCGGGTGTCCACCGAGTACCCGAGAATGACCGAGCGGTTCTTCGCCGACAAGGGCATCGCGGCCGACATCCGGCTGTCCTACGGGGCCACCGAAGCCAAGGCCCCCGACATCGTCGACGTCGTCGTCGACCTGACCGAGACCGGTCGGGCCCTGAAGGCCGCCGGGCTCAAGATCATCGACGAGATCGTCACGAGCTACACCGAGCTGGTCGCCAACCCGGCGTCCTTCGAGGATCCGGCCAAGCGCAAGGCCATGGAGCAGGTGCACACCCTGCTCGAGGGCGTGCTGTCGGCTCGGGGTCGGACGCTGGTGAAGGTCAACTGCCCGCCGGAGTCGCTCGACAAGATCATCGAGATCATGCCGGCGATGCAGGCACCGACGGTCAACGAGCTCTTCGGTGGGACCGGTTATGCGGTCGAGGCCGTCGTGCCGAAGCGGGAGATCAACACCCTGATCCCGGAGCTCAAGGAGCGCGGCGCCGTCGACATCCTCGAGCTGCCGATCTCCAAGATCATCCCGTAGCCGGGTCGACGCCGGGCTCGGCGACCCATCGCCACGCGGGCCCGGCTGCTTCGATCCGGCCCAGCGCCGAGCCCGGGTAGTGGGTCGCGGCCAGCATCGTGCCCTCCCTCGCGTGGTGGGCGAAGTACTCCGACCTCGTCCGACGGGCCAGCTCGGCGTCCGCGTCTGCGACCTCGCGGAGGTCGGGTCGGGCGAGCTGCAACGGGTGGTGCGTCAGGTCACCGGTGATGGAGAGCGCCTCGGCTCCCGCGTCGACCTCGACCGAGACGTGCCCGGGCGTGTGTCCCGGGGTCGAGACGAGGCGGATGCCGTGACCCAGGTCGGCGTCGGCGGCGACGACGTCGGCGAGTCCGGCGTCGAGGATCGGTTGCACCGAGTCGGCCCACGCTTCGCGCCCGTCCCGCTCGTGCTCGGCTCGCCAGAAGTCGAGCTCGTCGCCGACGTACACGTGCCGGGCGTTCGGGAACGTCGGCACCCACTCCCCGTCCACGAGGTGGGTGTCCCATCCGACGTGGTCCTCGTGCAGGTGGGTGTGGACGACGAGCCCGACGTCGGCCGGACGGTGTCCTGCCTCGGCGAGGCGGTCGAGCCACGGCAGGTCGAGGTCGTTCCAGAAGGCGAAGTCCGTCCGGCGCTTGTGGTTCCCGACACACGGGTCGACGAGCACGACGAGGCCGGGCAGTTCGAGCAGGAAGGACTGCACGGTCATCCCGATGGTGCCGTTGGCGCCGATCTGCGACGGCTCCAGCCAGTCGATGACGCCGACGTCCTCAGGGGTCGCGTCGGGGAAGAAGAACGCGCACGGGATCCCGTGCGTCTCCGCCTCGACCACCGTCGTCAACGTCAGCTCGCCCGACGTCCATCGCCTCATCCGACTCCCCCTCGACGGCGCGCAGCGTAGGCCGGGCCGAGGGCCACCAGTTGGCGTGGCCGGCGAGCTTCATCACCGACGGCACGAGCAGGGTCCGGATCACGAAGGCGTCGAGGAGCACGGCGAGGGTGATGCCGATGCCGAGCACCTTCAGGTGGGTGACCGAGCCGGTGGCGAACGAGGTGAAGACCACCGCCATCAGCACGGCGCTGGCGGACAACACACCACCGGTCCGTTGGAGGCCGATCGCCACCGACTCGGTCGGATCGCCGGTGCGCACGTACTCCTCCCGGATCCGGGAGAGCAGGAACACCTCGTAGTCCATGCTGAGACCGAACGCGACGCAGAACATCAGCATCGGCACGGTCACGTCGGTCAGCCCGGTCGGGGTGTAGCCGAGCGCCGCGGCGAAGCGCCCGTCCTGGAAGATCCACACGACCGCCCCGAACATCGCCGAGAGGCTCAGCAGGTTCAACAGGACGGCCTTGACGGGCACGAGCACGCTGCGGAACAGCAGGCCGAGCAGCCCGGCCGTCGCGAGGATCATGCCGGCGAGCACGAAGGGCAGTCGGTCGGTGACGTGGTCGGTGTTGTCGACCAACCGGGCGGCCTCGCCGCCGACCAACAGGGGCACGGGGGCGTCCAGGCCGCGGATCTCCTCGACGAGCGCCCGGCCCTCGGCGGAGATGGGCTCGACCGAAGGGATGACCTGGAGCCAGCCCCCTCGGTCGACGACCCGGGCCACACCGGGGAGGACCTGGATCTCCCCGGCGTGGCTCGCGACCTCGTTCCCGTGTGAGGCCGGATCGTCGGGCACGACGGTGATCGCCCCGCTCTCGAGTCCCTGGAAGTCGTTGCGCACGGTGTCGAGCACGCTGCGTGCCTCGGACGATGTCGGGAGCACCCGGTCGTCGTTGAGGCCGAAGTCGATGCGGGCGAACGGCGAAGCGATGACCAACAGGGCGATCAGCGTGGCGCCCGAGACGACGCCAGGACGACGCATCAGAGCGTGGGCCAGGCGGTACCAGCGCCCCTGCCGGGTCGAGCGCCCGCCAGAGACGTCTCGCACCGACCAGCGGTCGATCCGGTCGCCGAGCAGCGTCATCACGGCGGGGAGCACGACCAGCGCGCCGACGATGGCGACGAGCACCACCGCCACGCCGGCGTAGGCGAACGAGCGCAACATCGGTGTGTCGAACGCGAGCAACCCGGCGAGGCTCGCCGCGGTCGTGAGACCGGAGAACAGGATCGACGGGCCGGCGCCGATGACGGCGGCGGCGACGCCGTCCGCTGCGGTCGTGGAGTCGGGCCGCACCTCCCGGTACCGGGCGACGAGGAACAACGTGAAGTCGATCGCCATCGCCAAGCCCAACGCCGTCATGACGTTCTGGGCGAAGACCGACACGGTCATCAACGCCACCAGGACGCGGAGGGCGATCAGCGTGCCGACGACCGCCACGATCGCGACGACGAAGGGAAGGAGCGCAGCGACGACGGTCCGGAACACGATCAGGAGGACGAGCAGCGTGATCGGGATGGCGACGAGCTCGGCGCGGAGGAGGTCCTCCTCGGTCTGCTCGATCAGCTCGGCCCGAGCAGGGCCGGTCCCACCGACCTCCACGGTCGCCTCGTCGGTCGCGAGCTCACGCAGCTGGGGCGCGAGCTCGGCGGACCGCCGTTGCACGGCCTGGTCGTCGCCGGGCAGGTGAGCGACGACCAGGCCCTCCCGGCGATTCTCCGAGGCGAGCGCCTCGTCGCCGGTGACCCAGTAGGAGGAGAGGACGTCGATCCCCTCCGACGCGAGGAGGAGCTGCACGGCGATGCCGACGCCGGCCTGAGCCGGTGAGTCGACGTCGCCACCACCGACGAGGACGACCAGGTTGGGCGAGCCGACCCCGAACCGGTCGGCGACGATCTCTGCGGCTCGGACGGACTCGGAGCCCGGCACCTCGTTCCCGCCGGTCGTCAGGCGCTCGGTGACGCCGCCGGCCCACACGGCTCCGATGACGACGATCGCCGTCGTCGCCAGCAGGATCCGCCGGGCCGAGCCGGTCACGAACCGGGCCAGCGCCGCCATCCCTCGACCTCGGATCGTGTCCACCCCGTCTGCCTCCCTCCGCCGGTCGTCACCATCGGTGGCCGGCTCGGGCCGCAGTCTCGGAGCGTGCTGTTGGAATCTGGTTGGAGTCCACGGTGAACGCGACAGGTGGCGATCAGCTCGGTGGGCGTGCGGCGTGCAGATCGATGATCTGCTCCACTGCGGCATCGATCATCCGCACCGCCAGGTCGGGGTCGAGGTGCAGCAGGTGCGTCACGGCGGGGACGACCGTCATCCGACCGCGGCCCTCGATCAACGACAGCGCCCGGCGCACCGCATGGCGGTCGACCCACGGGTCGTGCGACCCCGCCACCACCCTGACCCGGCCCGGGGTGGCGAGGAGGTCGACGATCGTGCCCTCGAGGTCCACGAGCCCGTGGAGCTCGCAGTCCCGGCGGAACTGGACCGCTCGGATCTCGTGATCGAGCACCAGCATCGGGTCCGGCACCTCGCCGTGGTCGACCGCGAACCAGTCGGCCCCGAGGATGGCCCGGAGCGTGTCGCGCACCGACACGACGGGCGTGACGAGCACCGCGTCGGCGTGGTGCTCGCCGTCGGCGAGCGCACGCAGCGCAGCCTTCGCTCCCATGCTGATCGCCAGGACGCATGTCGGCTGCAGCAGGTCGATCAGCTCGCTGCAGTCCTCGGTGACCGTCGAGATCCGATAGTCGGCCATCTCGCCACTCCCGGCGCCGACGTGATCTCGCGGATCGAACCGCATCACGGAGAACCCAGCGTCGACGAGGTGCCGCTCGACGATCGCGAGGGCGGATGCCGGCAGCCCGAACGGCGCACCGACCAAACACCGCCCTCGTGGCTCACCGAGCGGTGAGCTCGCGTACACGGTCACGAATCCGCCGGAGACGGGAACCTCGGTTCGCATCCGCAACGTCTCACCCCTCGAAGCTGATGGGTGGCCACCCCACGTGGCCGCCGCAGGACGAGCGTCGGCTCCATGAGTTGGAGGATGGTTGGATGACCGGGCTCGTCAGCCGCGGGGAGGCCGTGATGGCACGTGGCGCAGCACGTATCGAGGTGGGGATCCTGGGGCCGCTTCACCTGGCCCAGGACGGGATCGAGGTGGACCCCGGACCGCGCAAGCAACGACTGCTGTTGTTGCGGTTGCTCGTCGCGCACCGACGCGCGGTTCCGGTCGACCGGCTCGTCAGCGCCCTCTGGGGTGAGGACCCTCCCGGCTCGCCGACGGCGAGCCTGCGGGCGTACGCGAGCAACCTGCGAGCGCTGCTCGAACCGGATCGCGCACCCCGAGCCGCGTCGCTCCTCGTCAACCGGGCCGACTCGTACCTGCTCGACCTGCCTGCCGGAATGCTGGACGCCGAGCTGTTCGAGGACGACCTCGACCGCGCGAGGGGAACGCTCGACGCCTGGCTGCGTCTCCGGTCGGTCGATCAAGCTCTCGATCGCTGGCGGGGTGAGCCGATGGTCGACGCCGCCGACCTCCCGTTCGCTCGTCCCACTTCGGCCCGACTCGCCGGACTGCGGCGCGAGGCGGGCGAGCTGCGCGTCGAGGCGCTGCTCGAGCTCTCGTCGACCGCCGACGCCGTCGCCGCCGCCGAGCAGTTGGTCGCGGACCAGCCCCTCGACGAGCGGGGCTGGGCGCTGCTGATGCGCAGCTGGTACCGGGCGGGTCGGCAGGCAGACGCCCTCCGGGCCTACGGGCGGGCTCGCTCGGTCCTCACCGCACAGCTCGGCGTGGAGCCAGGTCCCGAGCTGCGCGAGCTCGAGCACCGGATCCTGAACCATCAGATGGACGCCACGTTGCCGCTTGCGCCAGCGGCCGAGGTGTCGGGTGCCGACGAGGCGCCGCTCGTCGGCCGCGACGCCGCCTTCGCCACCCTCGCCGGGACGATGGCCGCGATCCCGAGCGGTCGCCGCAGCATCGCGGTGATCAGCGGCGAGGCCGGTGTCGGCAAGACGCGCCTGCTCGACGGTGCTCTCCGGTCCCTGGCCGACTCGGTCCTGCAGGTCCGGGTCGTCTGCGATCCGTCGAGCCGGACGGCCGGTCTGCTCGCCCTCGGCTCGGCGCTCCGGGACGTGCTCGCCGCGTACGGCGCCGACGATGCCGATCACCTCGTCGCCGGCGACCATGACGCGCTCGGCGAGCTCGTGACCTGGGGCCACCTGCCGACCGGCCGTCCCGACGACGACACCGACGACGGTGCCCGCTACCGGTCGTTCGATGCCATCGCCCGGCTCCTGGGCCGGTTGGCCGACCGTCGTCCGCTCGTGTTGGTGGTCGAGGATGCGCACTGGGCGGGTCGGCCGCTCTGGGAGCTGTTGGCCTTCCTCGCCACCCGTCCGACGCTCTCGTTCGGGGTCGCCGTGACCTTCCGGCCGGGGGAGATCGAGCACGAGGCGCTGATCTCGCTCTCGCAGCTACGCCGCTCGGCCGGAGCGGCGTCGGTCGAGCTCGACGGCCTCGACGTCGACGCCATCGAGCGGCTGGCCGTGCACCGGCTCGGTGAGGCCGCGGGGTCGATCGCTGCCGACCTTCACCGGCGGACGGCCGGCAACGCCTTCTTCGCCTTGGAGCTGTTGCGCGTCGTCGATCCGGGCGACCCGGTCCGGTCCTACGAGCGCCTCGATCCGCCGTCCTCGATCGCCGAGGTCATCCGGGCGCGGGTCGCGGAGCTGCCCGACGATGCCGCCGAGCTGCTGACCGTCGGCGCGCTGGTCGGGTCGTCCTTCGAGCTCGGCACGGTCGCCGCCGTCGTGGACCGCGACCGTCGGTCGCTGCTTCCGGCCGCCGAGGCCGCCGTCCGGCGCGGGTTGCTGGCCGAACCGAACGACGACGGGACGTTCGCCTTCCGGCACGACCTGGTCCGCGATACGGTGTCGATGGGCATGACGCGCACCCGACGGGCCGAGTGGCATGCCCGCATCGGTGGCGTCCTCGCACGGTCGATGAGCTCGGATCCACGGGTCGTCGCCGACGTCGCCCGCCACCTCGCGCTCGGTGCCACGGCCGGCACGGCGATGTCGGCGGGTGAGGCGGCGCGGTGGGCGATCGCCTCCGCGTTCGGTCGCCACGAGTCTGACGCCGCCGCGCACTTGGCGAAGCAGGGCATCGAGGCCCTCGAACACGCTCCGCCGGGACCTCGACGCGACCGGGTCGCCACCGATCTCTGTTGCGACCTCGTGGTCGCCAACCGGCGGCTCGGTGATGTCGGCGCCGCGCACGCGGCCGCCCGCTCCGGGTGGGCTGCCGCGCTCCGCACGAGGGACGCCGCGGTGATGACCCGCGCTGCGCTGTCGCTGGCCGGCGGACCAGCCCTGCCGCCCTGGTACGGCTACTGGTCGCCGGTGCCGGAGGCGGCTGGCGTGGTCCGCTCGCTCCTGGCGGCACGAGGCGATGAGCTGCCGCCCGCCGACGCCGTGCGGCTCCGGGCGGCTGCGGCCTGGGGCGCGCTCGGTCACGGGCGCTTCGCCGATGCCCGCGCCACGATCGCGGCCGCCGATGAGCAGGCTCGGGCGGTGGGTGCGCCCGAGCTCGTCGCCATGGTGTTGCGGGAGCGCCGGCAGCTGGCAGACCTCGACGCCGATGACGGTCCCGGCGATCGACGTGCGCTCACCGACGAGCTGCTGCGACTCGCCGAGGACCACGACGTCGTCGACTCGGTGGTCGCCGCTCGGCGGTCCCACCTCGTCGACCGCCTCGAGTCCGGCGATCTCCCGTCCGCTCGGTCGCAGCAGCGCCGGGTCGAGGAGCTCGGCCTCCGCCACGGCTCGGAGGCGATCTCGTTCACCGCGGCCTTCCTGTCGGCGACGATCGATCTCTTCGTCGGGCGGCTGGCCGAGGCGCGGTCGACCATCGTCGGTGCGTACGACCGCTTCGGGCACTTCGGGCCCGGCCGCCTCGGCGTGCTCGATCTGCAGCTGACCCGAGTGCTCTACGAGCATCACCGGATGGACGAGGTCGAGGACCACGTCCGCCTTCGGATCGACGAGACGGGCACGATCGGCTGGCGCGCCGGCCTGGCGCTGCTGTGCGCGGACCACGGTCGGGAGGACGAGGCTCGACAGATCATCACCGACATCGGCCTCGACCGACTCACCTCGCTCGAAGAGCCGGCGCTCCAGCTCGTGCCGGCGTGCATGCTCGCCGACGCGGTCGCCGAGGTCGACGATCGGGCGGCCGCCGCCGAGCTCCTGGAGCTGCTCGGGCCTCGGGCCGATCGCATGGCCACGATCTCGAGCGGAGTCCTGGTCTACGGCTTCGTCGGCCACCACGTCGGACGGCTCCTCGGCGTGGTCGGGCGGGACGATGATGCCGTCGAGATGCTGCAGATCACCCGTCGTCGAGCGGAGGCGGCCGGCTCGCCGCTCCACGACCTGCGGGCCCGCGTCGCCGTGGCCGAGCTGTCGGCTCGTCGTGGCGCGGCGTCTGCGAGCGAGCTGGCGGCGCTGGGCGCTGAGGCGGAGGCGATGGGCCTCGCCGGCGTGCACGCCTGGGTGGGCAGGGTCGCGGCGCGGAGCTGAGCCTCGCCGACGTGGCGTGGGCGACGGCTCGGCCAATAGGTTCGTCCTCGCTCGACGAGGGGGAGGCAGGGCGATGACCGAGCCCGTGCGCATCGCGAACTGCTCCGGGTTCTACGGCGACCGCGTGTCCGCCGCTCGGGAGATGGTCGAGGGAGGGCCCATCGACGTCCTGACCGGCGACTGGTTGGCCGAGCTGACGATGCTCATCCTCGCCCGGACCCAGGCCAAGCGGCCGGGGGGCGGGTACGCCCGCACGTTCGTGACGCAGATGGAACAGGTCATGGGGACCTGCCTCGACCGTGGGATCAAGGTGGTCGCCAACGCGGGTGGCCTCGATCCGGACGGCTGCGCCGAGGCCGTCGCGGAGGTGGCCGACCAGCTCGGCCTCTCGCCGTCCATCGCCTACGTCTCCGGCGACAACCTGCTCGACCGGCTCGACGAGCTCGTCGCTGCCGGCGTCGACCTCGCGCACTTCGAGACCGGCGAGCCCGTCGGCGACGTGTCGCGTTTCATCTCTGCCAACGCGTACCTCGGGTGCTTCGGGATCGTCGAGGCGCTCTCGGCCGGTGCCGACATCGTCGTCACCGGTCGGGTCACGGACGCGGCGGTCGTGTGCGGACCGGCCGCCTGGCACCACGGGTGGGCTCGGGATGACTGGGACCGGCTCGCCGGCGCGGTGGTCGCCGGTCACCTCATCGAGTGCGGCGCCCAGGTCACCGGCGGCAACTACTCCTTCTTCACCGAGATCGCCGACATGGACCGCGTCGGTTTCCCGTGGGCCGAGATCGCCGTCGACGGCTCCTCGGTCATCGGCAAGCACGACGGCACCGGCGGGGAGGTGTCGGTCGGCACCGTCACCTCGCAGCTGCTCTACGAGATCGGGGGTCCGGGCTACCTCGGTCCGGACGTGACCTCACGGTTCGACACGGTCCGGCTCGATCAGGTCGGACCCGACCGTGTGCGGGTGCACGGCACCAAGGGCGAGCCGCCACCGTCGACGCTCAAGGTGGCGATGAACGAACAGGGCGGCTTCCGGCAGGACATCACGTTGGCGCTCACCGGCCTCGACGTCGAGGAGAAGGCCCAGGTGTTCGAGTCGGCCTTCTGGGCGGCGAGCCCCGTGGCGAAGGAGGACATCGCCTCGGTGTCGACCCGCCTCGTGCGGACCGACAAGGCCGACCCGGCCAGCAACGAGGAGGCGACCGCTCAGCTCCGCATCACGGTGAAGGACCCGGACGAGCGGACGATCGGTCGGGCGTTCTCCAACGCGTACATCGAGCTGGCGCTGGCGTCGATCCCGGGCTTCTACGGCCTGTCGGGCGGACCGGGCGGCGCTCGACCGTACGGCGTCTACCGGCCTGCGGTGGTGCCGTCGGAGCTCGTACCGATGCACGTGGTGATGCTCGGCGGCGAACGCACCGTCGTCGAGTCGGTCGCACCGTCAGGCGCCGTCCAGGTCGATCCCGCGCCGGGGCCGACCGCCGCCGCGCCCGACGGCCCGGCCGAGGCGGCGCCCATCGGCCGGGTCATCGGCGCTCGCTCAGGCGACAAGGGCGGCAACGCCAACCTCGGCGTCTTCGCACGCACCGATGACGCCTGGGCCTGGCTCGACGAGACGCTCACCGTCGAGCGGCTCCGCGAGCTCCTCCCGGAGACCGCCGACCTCCCGATCGATCGCCACCGGTTCCCGGCGATCCGGTCGATCAACTTCGTCGTCCACGGTCTGCTGCAGGAGGGCGTGGCGGCGTCGACTCGCCAGGACGGTCAGGCGAAGAGCCTGGGGGAGTGGCTCCGCGCTCGGGTCGTCGAGGTGCCGCGCACGCTGCTGACCTAGCGTCCTCCGCCATCGAGCGGCGACGTGCGGCGGACCCGGAGCCGATCGAGCGAGGCGAGGTCGGTGTCCGGGGCCGGGTCGGCCCGGGTCAGTCGCCTGCCGGCTGGCGCTTGCTCACCTCGACGTAGGCCATCCGGATCTGGTTGAGCGCTTCCTTCAGCGTCGCCTCCTCGGCGAGGCGGCCCTCGAGGTTGTCGACGAGCAGCGCGACGGCGTCGATGGCGAGCGCGGCCTCCGGCAGGTTGGGTGGGTCGGCGGTCAGGTGCAGGGCGCCGAGCTCGTAGAGCCCCATGACGTGGTTGGCGACCACGACGGCCGCCGGCGTCTCGATGAGCTGCTCCCGGGCGGCTGCCATCTGCTGCTGCATCTGCTGGTAGGTGTCGGGGTCGACGTCGGGATCGAGGTCCTCGTCGCCGAGGAACTGCGGCTCGTCATCGCCGTCGTCGCCGAGGGGGACCTCGCCGCCAGGGGTCCAGATCGAGCTCACGCAGGGGCCTCCCGTGGAGAATTCGCAGGTAACGCTGCTAGCCTACGAGGTCGAACAACGAGGACAAGCGGGGCCGACCGCCCCCACCCGGCCACAGTCCACCCCGGACGAACAGGTGCGTCGGGTCCGACTCCGTCAGCGTACGGAGTCACGTTCCGGGCTCGACCCGGTTCGATGAGGCGGTCGCGTCGAGGCGACCGCCTTGGCGCGTCAGGTGCCGCTTCGTCTTCACGAAGGAGGCAAGCCGCGCCTGTGCACACTGGAGACCAGCAATAGCTCCCCCCAATGACGAGCCGCGCATCAACGACCGGATCCGCGCTCGAGAGGTCCGCCTGATCGACGCCGACGGCAGTCAGATCGGTATCAAGCCACTGCCCGAGGCGATGTCGATCGCCCGAGCTCGAGAGCTCGATCTCGTCGAGGTCGCTGCCGAGGCCAATCCGCCCGTGTGTCGGATCATGGACTACGGCAAGTACAAGTACGAGGCCGCGCAGCGGGCCAAGGAGTCACGCAAGAAGTCTCGGCACTCCGACATCAAGGAGATGAAGTACCGGCCGAAGATCGGGACCGGTGACTTCGACACCAAGACTCGGAAGGTCGAGAAGTTCCTCTCCGAGGGACACAAGGTCAAGATCACGATCATGTTCCGCGGCCGGGAGATCTTCCACCCCGACCTCGGCATGGCGATCCTCGACCGGGTGGCCGACCGGGTCGAGGAGGTCGGCGTCGTCGAGCAGGCGGCCCGTCTCGACGGCCGCAACATGACGATGGTGCTGGCGCCCGACCGACGCGCCGCCGCCTCTCGACGGGACAAGGCGAAGTCGACCGCCGACGCGGCCGACGGCGAGCCCGAGAGCAACTGAGAACCCCACGACCCGGGCGGGTCGTGACAGGAGAACCCCCATGCCCAAGATGAAGACGCACAAGGGCGCCGCGAAGCGCTTCAAGAAGACCGGCACCGGCAAGCTGCGCCGTCGCCAGGCCAACAAGAACCACATCCTCGAGAAGAAGAGCTCGCGGCGCAAGCGCCGCATCACCGGGCCCGAGGACGTGTCGAAGGCCGACGCCCCCAAGATCGACAAGCTGCTCGGTCACTGAGCCGAACGACGACGAGGAGAACCTGACATGGCTCGTGTCAAGCGTGGTGTTCACGCCAAGAAGAAGCGTCGCGTCGTCCTCGGCCGGGCGAAGGGCTACTACGGCAACCGGAGTCGTTCGGTGCGGTCCGCCAACGAGGCGGTCATGCACTCGCTCCAGTACGCCTACCGCGACCGTCGCGCCCGCAAGGGCGAGATGCGCCGGCTCTGGATCCAGCGGATCAACGCCGCTGCTCGCCAGAACGGCACCACCTACAGCCGCCTCATGGCCGGGCTGAAGGAGGCCGGCGTCGAGGTCGATCGGAAGATGCTCGCCGATCTGGCCGTCAACGACCCGGCGGCGTTCTCGGCCCTGTGCAACAAGGCGCAGGAGGCCGCGGCCTAGCCATGGCGCCGAGCGGTGCGGGCGCGTGCCCGCGCGGCGGTGCTCGGACGGCATGACCGTCGGTGGGCTCGGCGAGCGAGTGTCTCGCCAGCATCAGCAGATCAAGCGGATTCGCCGGCTCCTGCGTCGAGCCGGCGATCGCGCGTCGGAGGGCGTGTACGTGGTCGAAGGGCCGCGTGCGCTCGACGAGGTCGCCCGACATGGTGCGGTGATCGAGACGGTCCTGCTCGCCGACGGGACAGAGCCCCCGGTCGCCGTCGGCCGGGCCCGGTCCGTGCTGGTGGTCGACCCCGACGTCCTCGGTTCCGTGGCCGACAGCAGCTCACCGCAGGGCGTGCTCGCGGTCGTCGAACGGGGCCACGCGGCCTGGCCGTCGACGGTGCGTCACGCGGTCGTGCTCGACCGGCTCGGTGATCCCGGCAACGTCGGCACGATCGTTCGCGCCGCTGCGGCCTTCGGTGCCGCCGTCGCGGTGACCACCGGCTCGGCCGACCCCTGGGGCCCGAAGGCCGTCCGGGCCTCGGCCGGAGCGATCGCCGTGACGCCCATCCTCAGCGGTGACGTCGACTCGGTCATCGCTGCCTGCCACGACCGGGGCCTCCGGCTGCTCGGTCTGGCCGGCGACGGGGTGGCCGGCATCGACGACGTCATCGACCCCGTGGCGTGGGTGGTCGGGTCGGAGGCCCACGGGCTGTCCGCCGAGATGGAGGCCTGCCTCGACGCACGCATCGCCATCGCCACCACCGACGCCGTCGAGTCCCTCAACGCGGCCATGGCCGCGTCGATCGCGCTGGCCTCGTCCTACCGCCAAGTCGTTCGCGGCCGGACGGGCTGACCACATACCCTCGGAGCCCTGATGACTGCCAACCAGATCCTCGACGACGTGCGCGCCGCCGAGACCGAGGCCCTGGCCTCCGTCGACGCCGCCGCCGACACCGCTGCGCTCGCCGCGATCGAGCCCAGCCTGTTCGGCAAGTCGTCGGTCTTCGGGCGCCTGAAGGCCGGTCTCGGTGGCCTCGATCCCGAGGATCGCAAGGTGGTCGGACGGGCTCTCAACGAGTCCCGCACGCGGGTCACCGATCGGTTGTCGGCTCGGCGCGACCAGTTGTCCGCCGTCGAGCGTCGGGCCCAGCTGGAGGACGAGCGGATGGACCTCACCGAGGTCACCGGGGAGCTCCCGATGGGGCACCGCCACCTGTTGTCGCAGGCGCACGCCCGACTCGAGGACGTCTTCGTCGGGATGGGCTTCACCGTCGCCGAGGGCCCCGAGGTCGAGACCGACTGGATGAACTTCGAGGCGCTGAACTTCGGCGACGACCATCCGGCCCGCGACATGCAGGACACCCTGTACGTCGACTGGGGCAAGCCCGAGTCGACCCTGCTGCGCACCCACACCTCGCCGGTGCAGATGCGCACGATGCTCGCCCAGGAACCGCCGATCTACGTGGTGTGCCCGGGCCGGGTGTACCGGCGAGACACCGCCGACGCGACCCACATGCCGGTCTTCCACCAGATCGAGGGTCTGGTCATCGACCGCGACATCACGTTCGCCGATCTCGCCGGCACGCTCGAGGAGTTCACTCGGGCATACTTCGGGGCCGACATCGAGACGCGCCTGCGGCCGTCGTACTTCCCCTTCACGGAGCCGTCGGCCGAGTACGACATCACCGATCCGCGCTCGCGCACGGGCTGGTTGGAGCTCGGCGGTTGCGGGATGGTGCACCCCAACGTGCTCCGCAACGGTGGCATCGACCCGGAGGAGTGGTCCGGGTTCGCATTCGGCTTCGGCACCGACCGCCTCGCCATGATGCGCCACGGCATCACGATGCTGCGTGAGCTGTGGGCCAACGACGTCCGCTTCCTCCGTCAGTTCTGACGCGACCCCCGAAAGGCACCTGAGATGAAGGTGATGCCGCGCCCCGCGCCGGTGAGCACTGAGGCGATCCGATGAAGGTGATGCTGTCCTGGCTGCGCGAGTTCGCGCCGGTCGAGGGATCCGCCGAGGACCTCGGCGACGTGATGAGCGACCTCGGCATGGCCGTCGAGGAGCTCACGACGTTCGCGTACCCCGGTGTGATCGTCGCCCGCGTCCTCGCGACCCGTGCGCACCCCGACGCCGACCGCGTGCAGCTCGTCGACGTGGACACCGGCGACGGCGAGGCGCTCCAGATCGTGTGCGGGGCGTTCAACATGTCGGCCGGCGACCTCGTGCCGCTGGCGACCACGGGCACCGTGATGCCCAACGGCATGGAGATCGCCGCCCGGAAGATGCGCGGGCAGATGTCCAACGGCATGCTCTGCGCCGCCAACGAGCTCGAGCTCGGCGTCGACGGCGAGGGCATCATGCTGCTCCCGCAGGACCTGACGGTCGGTGACGCGCTCGACGCGCAGCTCGGCCTCGCCGGCGATGCGCTCTTCGACCTCGAGATCAACCCGAACCGCCCGGATGCGATGTCGGTCGCCGGTGTCGCTCGTGACCTCGCCGCCCGTCTGGACGTGCCGTTCTCGATCCCGACGGCGACGGTCCGCTCGACGGGCTCGGCGGTCACCGACGCCGCCTCGGTCGAGATCGTCGCCCCCGACCTGTGCGGGCGCTTCGCGCTCCGAGTCGTCCGTGGTGTCGACGTGGGCGTCTCGCCGATCCAGCGGCAGCTCCGCCTGACGCTGTGCGGCATGCGGCCGATCAACTCGGTCGTCGACGCATCCAACTACGTGATGCTCGAGCTGGGCGTTCCCAACCACGCCTACGACCTCGCGCTCGTTCCTGACGGGGCGCTGCGGGTCCGGCGGGCCCAGGCGGGGGAGACGCTCACGACCCTGGACGACGTCGAGCGGACGATGGCCGAGGGCGACGGCCTCATCTGCGACGCCACCGACCGTCCGATCGGCATGGCCGGCGTCATGGGTGGCGCGGACACCGAGATCGGCGACGGGACGACCGAGGTGCTGCTCGAGGCGGCGTGGTGGGACCCGCCCTCGATCTCCCGGACGGCCCGCCGGCACTCGCTCCGGAGCGAGGCGTCCGCGCGCTTCGAGCGGGGCGCCGATCCGATGCTGCTCGAGGCCGCCTGCGACCGGTTCGCCGAGCTGCTCGGCGCGTCGGTCGACGATGGCGTCATCGTCGCCGACGGTGTCCTGCCCTGGCCCCGACCGGTCAACGTCCGCACCGCCCGGGTCGGGAAGCTCCTCGGCACGCCGCTCTCTCGGAGCCGCATCGCCGAGCTGCTCGAGCCGATCGGCTTCGCCACGACCGAGAACGGCCCGGACCTCGACGTCGAGATCCCGACGTGGCGCTACGACTCGGCCACCGAGATCGACGTGATCGAGGAGATCGCCCGACACCACGGCTACGAGGCGCTCGGCCGGACCGTGCCCCGCTCCCCGGACGCCGGCTACCTGTCCTCGTACCAGCAGGACCGTCACGTCGTGCGCGACACCCTCGTCGGGCTCGGGCTCGACGAGGCCATGCCGCTGCCGCTGCTCGGTCCGGAGACCCACCTCCAGGCCGGCCTCGACGACCACCAGCCGCTGGTCCTGCTCAACGCGCTGACATCGGAGGAGTCGACGCTGCGCACGTCGTTGCTCCCCGGTCTCGTGCGAGCAGTGGCCTACAACCAGTCGCACCGCAACGACGACGTCGGCCTGTTCGAGATCGGCAAGGTGTTCCAGCGAGGCTACGAGGGTGACGAGCTGCCGGACGAGCGCGAGCACGTCGCCGTCGCCCTGGCCGGGCGTGACGCCGCCGAGGCCAAGCGGGCGCTCGACGCCCTGCTCGGTGCGCTGGCCTTCCACGGCCACCGCATCGAGAACGCTGACGATCTGTCCGGCCTGCATCCGACCCGAGCCGCGAGGGTGACCGCCGGCGACGATCTCGTCGGGGTCATCGGTGAGGTCGACCCGGTGGTGCTCGAGCGCTTCGACATCACCGGTCGCGTCGGCTGGGTCGAGCTGAACCTCGGGTTGTTGCTGGGGCTTCCGCATGGCCATCGCCCCTACCGGGAGATCAGCCTCCAGCCATCGAGCGACATCGATCTCGCCTTCGTGGTCGAGGAGTCGATCTCGGCCGACGACGTCAGGGCCACGCTGGCCCGCGCCGGCGGCTCCCAGGTCGTCGATCTGCGTCTGTTCGACGTCTACCGAGGTGATCAGGTCGGCGAGGGTCGACGCAGCCTGGCCTACGCGCTCCGGCTCCAGGCCCCCGACCACACGCTCGACGACGACGAGATCGGCGCGGTGCGTCAGCGTTGCATCGACGCGGTGGTGTCGACCCATGGCGCCGAGCTGCGGGGTTGAGGCTCGGGGTTGCCGACTAGCGTCCGCCGGATGCCGGTCGAGCTCAGCAAGGACGCCATCGATCTCGGGATCGTCGTCACCGACTCCGAGAGCGCTCTCGGCTTCTACCGGGACCTCCTCGGGTTCCGGCACGAAGGCGACGTTCCCATGCCCGTGGGGTCAGGGGTCATGCATCGACTCTGGTGCGGCGACAGCCTGATCAAGCTCGTCTGCTGGGACGAGACGCCCGCGGCCGCTGCGCCGCCCGGCGGGCCGCAAGCCGCGACCGGCTACCGCTACTGGACCATGCGGGTCGCCAACCTCGAGGGGATCATGGCGGAGTGCGAGGCGGCCGGCGTCGACATCGTCGTGCCGGTGACCGAGGTCCGCCCCGGCGTGACGATCGGCATGGTCAACGATCCGGACGGCAACGTCGTCGAGTTCGTGGACGACGCCGACGACTGAGCGGACGGCTGGCTCAGCCGAGGCCGCCGGAGACGTCGAGTCGTTGGCCGGTGACCCATGATGCGGCGTCGGAAGCCAGGTAGACGACGGCGGCCGCCACGTCCTCGGGCGTGCCGAGCCGGCCGAGCGGCACGCCTTCGGCGACGGGCCCGAGCTGGTCCTCCTGGAGTCCGAGCGCCTCGAGGAACACCTCGGTCGGTACCGGACCCGGTGCGACCGTGTTCACCCGGATGCCTCGTCCTGCGAGCTCTGCGGCGAGGGTCACCGTCACCTGATCGAGGCCAGCCTTCGCGGCCGCGTACGGGCCGTTCTTGACGGCGTCGCGCCCGGCGGCGATCGACCCGATGTTGATGATGGTGCCGCCCTCGGGCAGGTGCGGGATGGCGGCACGGGCGCCGAGCACGGGCCCGATCAGGTTGATGCCGATCTGCTCGTCCCACTGGCTCTCGGGCGCATCGGCGATGTGGCGCATGATGCGCTCGTCGGACCCGCCGGCGTTGTTCACCCAGATGTCGAGACGGCCGAGCTGCTCGACGGCCTGCGTCGCGAGGTTGTCGTTGGCGGCCTCGACCGTGATGTCGGTCGACACGGCGATCGCCCGCCTGCCGGTCGCCT
Organism: Actinomycetota bacterium; assembly: GCA_039185015.1. Taxonomy (GTDB): domain Bacteria; phylum Actinomycetota; class Acidimicrobiia; order Acidimicrobiales; family Poriferisodalaceae; genus JBCBSZ01. Next base: position 27,894 of record JBCDAU010000013.1, on the reverse strand, counting down.
TCACCTCCTCGGCGACGGCCTCGATCTCGTGCGTGCGCCGGGCGGCGACCGCGATGTCACAGCCCGCCTCGGCGAGGCCGAGGGCGATGCCTCGCCCGATGCCCCGTCCGCCGCCGGTGACGACGGCGACGCGGCCGTCCAACCTGAACCCCTCCATCAACCCCATCGGGTCAGCCTGGCAGCTCGTACTGGACCGCCGCACGTTCGACGACGTTGGGGGCGATCCGCTCGGCGATCACCGCCTGGTGGGTGGCGTCGTCGCTGTAGGTCCGGTAGCCGTCGGCGTCGTCGAAGTCGGCGACCACGACGAAGTCCCAGGTGCCCTCCCGGAGCGCCAGATCGCCACCGAACTCATAGCGCTTGATCTCCGGGATCACCCCGGGGAGCTCGGCGAGGCCGGCGGCCACCGCCTCCTTCGCCTCGTCGCTCGTGTCGTCGGCCCAGCGGAACATCACCACGTGTCGGATCACGGCGGCGATCGTAGGCCCCGACTCAGCGGAACTCGTCCGGGACGTCCTCGCTCGGCCCGACGTTGGTGTCGAGCCAGTCGTTGACGGGTATGGCGAGGCGCCAGGTGTCGACGATGCGCTTCAGGGCGCCGCGGGTGGCGAGCCACCCAGCCGGCGCGTAGCGGCGGGACACGGTGAGGCCCTTGTGGCGGAGCAGCTCGACGCGGGGATGGTCGGCCGGGTAGCCCTTCGGAGCCCGCTTCAACGCCGACCCACCGACCTCGGTCGTCGTCGGGAGCGAAGCGAGCAGGCCCTCCAGCTCCGAACCGGTCGTCTCGTCGTCGATCGCCCGCCGGAAGCGGTCGAGCTGGTCCCGGGCCATCTGGTAGTAGCCCGTGGCGACGAACAGGCCCTCGGCGTCGAGGTGGACGTAGTACATCGCCCCGCCCTCGCCCTCGGTCACCGCACCGTGGTGGGTCTTGTACGGCGACTTGTCCTTCGAGAAGCGCACGTCGCGGTTCGGGCGGAAGTGGTGGAGCGGACCGAACTCGTCGCGGACCTCTGCGTCGAGCATCTCGAAGGGCAAGCGGACCTGCTCCTGCCAGAAGGCCTTGTGCTCGAGCCAGAACTCCCGGCGGTTGTCCGCGGCGAGTCGCTCGTAGAACTCGACCGCCTCCGGTTGCCATCCGTTGAACCTGTCGGTCATGCTCGCTCGCCTTCCGGCGGGCTCACGCCCGCGCTGTGCGGCTCGATCATCCCTCGTCCTTCGCCGTCCGGCTCCATGCCGCGATCCGTTCCATGCCGTCCGTCTCGAGCAGCATCCGGTACGACCACGCCGGCCGACCGACCCCGGTGTCGACGAGCACCCGCTCGTACTGGTGCGGCCCCTCGATCTCGTCGAGGAGGTCGAGGGCTTCCTCGAGCCTCGCCTCGTCGAGGCGGAGGCCCCAGCCGGGGATGTGGCCGGCCTCCTCGAACCGGGCCCCGGGGTAGCCCCGTCCGGTGTCGTAGAGCTGCCCGCTCACCTTGTCCTGCCAGCGTTCGACGACGTACGGCTCGATGTGGTGCCAGCGCAGGTGGCCGGGCATCAGCGTGCCGTAGACGAAGACGTCGGGCGAGGTGGCCTCCGTCACTGGTCGCGCAGGTCGAAGCAGACCTTGACCGAGCCGCGCGATCCAGCCTGTGCGGCGTGGGCGATCGCCGTGCGGTACTGGTCGAGTGGGTACGTCGCGCTCACCAGCCGACCGAGGTCGGCCGATCGGACCAGCTCGGCGGTGATGTCGAAGGTGTGGCGCGGTTCGCCGTCGATCGTCTCGGTCCCGTAGGTGTAGGCGCCCACGAGCTCGATCTCGCGATGCCAGAGCCCGGTGAGGTCGAGCTCGACGTGGCCGGGCAGGCCGAGCAGCACGACCCGTCCGCGAGGGCGCACGATCGACAGCGCATCCTCCAGGCTGGCCGCTGAGCCCACGGCGTCGATCACCACGTCGACGCCGCCCGAGAGGCCCTGCCCGATCACCCGGCTGCCGGTCAGACGCCGAGCCGCACGGCGAAGGCCGTCCGGTTCGACGATCACCGAGGCACCGAGCTCCGTGGCCCACCGGCGCTGGTGGCCGTGCTTGGCGCCGACGAGGATCTCGCCCGCACCCGTGAGGTGCCGCACGGCGGCCACCGAGCCCAGGCCCATCGTGCCCGCGCCGATCACGGCGACCGTGTCGCTGGGCTGGATGTCCGCCCGGAGCGCGGCGTGGACGGCGCAGGCGATCGGCTCGATCATCACCGCCGCCTCGTCGGACATGTCGTCGGAAACGGCGTGCAGTTGGGTCCGGTGGGCGACGAGCTCCTCCGACCAGCCGCCGCCGGTGTCCGCACACGACCCGGTCTGCAGGCCGGGCTTGATGTGGCCACAGACGAGGTGGCCGTAGTCGTGCCCGTCGGCCGGCGCGGCGTGCGGTGAGGGAGGCAGCTCGCCCCGGGCCTCGTGGCCGAGCACCGGTTCGAGGACGACGCGGCTGCCGTCGTCGAGGTCGCCGACGACTTCGTGGCCGGGCGTGAACGGGAACGACACGAGCGGTTCGAAGTAGCGGCTGGCGTGCCCGTCGACCGTGTCGAGGTCGGAGCCGCAGATGCCGGCGAGGCGGGGGCGGAGCACCTGCCAGGCGTCCGTCGGTGGCGACGGTGGATCGAGGTCACGCATCCGCAGCGGGCCGACGTCAGCGCCGGCGCCCGGTCGCAGGCGTGAGGCGACGTTCGCCGCGACGTACCGGAGCTCTCGGCGTTCCATCTGGAGTGCCTTCACGGGCGACGACGCTACCCGCCGTGAGCCAACTCGCTCCGCTCGGGGCCCACGGGTCGCTAGCCTGGGACGACCGCCCGCTGGCCAGGATCGTCTCTCTTGTCGCGTACCCAGACCCCCGCCGATCGCCTCACCGAGATCCTCCTCGACGACGACGTCGCGGGGGCCCTCTGGGCATCGGTCGATGCCGGCGAGATGGCGCAGCTGGTGCCCGAGTTCGTGGCCCTGCGGATGGAGCAGGACCCGATCCATCGGCACAAGGACGTGCTCGCCCACACGATCGCCGTCACCGCCAAGACGCGCGACGACCTCCTGGTGCGCATGGCGGCGTTGTTCCACGACATCGGCAAGCCCCGGACCCGTCGGATCATCCGCGGCGAGGTGACCTTCCGTCACCACGAGGCCGTCGGCGCCCGCATGGTGCGCAAGATGCTGCCGGAGATGGGCTTCAAGGACGACTTCATCGCCGACGTCGCTCAACTCGTCGACCTCTCCGGCCGCTTCAAGGGCTATGCCGACGGCTGGAGCGACTCCGCCGTGCGCCGCTACGCCCGCGATGCCGGCCACCTGCTCGGTGACCTCAACCATCTCGTCCGCTGCGACTGCACGACCCGCAACCCGCGCAAGGTGCAGGCCCTGCAGGCGGCGATGGACGACCTCGAGTACCGCATCGTCGAGCTCGCCCGCGAGGACGCCAAGGCCCGGGAGCGCCCCGACATCGACGGCAAGGAGGTCATGGAGTTCCTCGACCTCCCGCCGGGCCCGCAGATCGGCGAGGCGCTGACGTTCCTGTTGGAGGAGAAGCGTCGCGACGGTGAGCTCGGCCGCGAGGAGGCCTTCCGCCGCCTCAAGGTCTGGTGGGAAGACCGCCGGTAGGCGGCAGCTCCTGCGCGAGGCTCGGCGCATGCGCCATCACGCCGCCTCGGCCAGTCCACTCGAGCCCGTCATCGGGTTCAGCCGCGCCGTCAGGTCCGGCCCGGTCGTCGCCGTCGCGGGTACCGCACCGATCGGCCCCGACGGCGAGACGGTCGGGCCGGACGATGTCGAGGCACAGGTCCGTCGGTGCTTCGAGGTCGCCCTCGCGGCGCTCGCCGATGTCGGCGGAGGGGTGGCTGACGTGACCCGGACCCGGATCATGTTGACCGACATCGCCGAGTGGGAGACGGCGGCACGGGTCCACGGCGAGCTGTTCGCCGAGGCCCGCCCGGCCTGCACCTTCGTCGAGGTCAGCGGCTTCGTCGACCCCGAGTGGCTGGTCGAGGTCGAGCTCGACGCCTACGTGGAGTAGCGGCCGTCAGCCGGCGGCCTCGGGAAGCGTGAGCTCGACCCGAGGCACGAAGAACTCGCTCGCGGCGTAGTCGGCGGCGTACAGCCGGGCGAACTCGGCGAGGCATTCCATGGCCGTGCAACCCGTCGGCCGCTCGACGTCGACCTCGTTCAGGTAGTCCACGTAGAACCCGGCCTGAAGCGCCTCGTCGTTGGTCTCGAGATCGAGCAGCTCGACCACCCGACCCCCCTCGACGCGGGCCGTCCACAGGGCAACGCTCTGACCGTCGATGATGCGCGCCCAGTCGTCTATGTAGGCGACGAGGCAAGCTGCGACGCCATCGCCGAGATCGACGCACTCGACCTCGCCGATATCGGGCGCCAGAGCGCCGAGCACGATGATGGTGTCCCGGTAGTTGGCATTGCCGCCCGGGATCCTGGACAGCAGCAGTGCACTGTCTGGCGTGAGCGCACCGGCTCCGGCGTCGTCACCGGCCGTCGCGAGCGTCGCGAACTCTCGTACGACGCGGACGGCCTCGGACTCGGTCTCGACGCTGGAGTCCTCGGCGGGTGGGGGTGCGTCATCGTCGGCGGCGACGACGAACCCGATCACCGCAAACAGGGCGAGCGCCGCAGCGCCAGCGAGGAGCCATCGACGCCGCGGGGAGCGGGCCTCGGTCGTGGACTCGAGAGTCACGGTCATGGTCTCTTCCTCCTGGAGCGAGGGGCGCCACTCGCGTCGTCCGGCCAGCTCGGCGTCGAGTCGGGCCCGGGCCGCCTCGACGAACTCCGGCGTCGGGTCCTCGCCATCGACGACACCGAGGAGCGCCCGCAGGTCGTCGTCACGCATCGGCGGCCTCCAGCTCGGCTCGGAGCGCAGCGCGCGCTCGGGTGAGAAGGGCTTCGGCCCCCTTGGGTGGGCGGCCGAGCTCGTCCGCGATCTCCCTGACGGTCAGGCCGTCCACGTAGTGCAGGGTCAGCACGATCCGGTGGTGCGGTGCGAGGGCGTCCATCGCTGCCTCCATCTCCATCCGGTCGGCGACCGACACGCCGTGGTCGTCGGCGTCGGGTGCCGTCCCGATGAGGCGGAGTCGAGTGCGATGTCGGTCGTCGCGTCGAAGCACGTCGATCAGTCGGTTGCGAGCCACGCGCTTCAGCCAGCCGATGCCGAGGTCGACGGGGTCTTCGTCACTCCGAGCGAGGGAGAGGAACACGTCCTGGGTGATGTCCTCGGCCAGCGTGCGGTCCCGGCAACGCTGGTGCACGTACCGGTACAGCTCGACCACGTGCCGGTCGTAGAGCGAGCGGATGGCGTCTGCTCGCCCTCCTCCTCGCTCGCCGCCCACCGCACGCTCCTCGGCCACCATCACCCTGCCAGACGTCCGGGCCGGCCGAACCCCCTCACGAGAACGTCGTTGCATAGTCATGCAGAAAGGTGCATCCTGCGGAGATGACCAAGGTCGGAGTCATCGGAGCGTCGGGGTTCGCCGGGTCGGAGCTACTCCGCCTCGCAGCGTCCCACCCTTCGCTCGACGTCGTCGTGGCCACCGGCGACTCGCAGGCGGGCACGAGGGTCTGCGACCTCTACCCGCACCTCGCTGCCGCCTATCCGGACCTCGTCTTCGACACCTACGACCCCGAGGCGCTCGACGGGCTCGATGTGGTGGTCCTCGGCCTGCCGCACGGGGTCAGCGGCGGCGTGGTGCCCGAGCTGACCGACCGGGTCGGCACGATCGTGGATCTCGCCGCCGACTTCCGCCTCCTCGACGCCGACGTCTACGAGCAGTGGTACGGCGAGGCTCACCCACACCCGGAGCTGCTCGGCACGTTCGCCTACGGACTGCCCGAGCTGTTCCGCGACCAGCTCGACGGAGCCACGCGCATCGCGCTCCCGGGTTGCTACCCGACCACCGTCTCCCTCGCGCTCGCGCCGCTGGTCCGGCAGGGGCTGGTCGAGACCACCGGCATCGTGGCGGATGCGGCGTCGGGCGTGTCCGGCGCCGGACGGGCGCTCAAGCACACCACCCAGTTCTGCACCGTCGACGAGGACTTCTCGGCCTACGGCCTGGTGTCGCACCGGCACACGCCCGAGATGGAGCAGGCCATCGGCGCGCAGCTGCTGTTCACACCGCACCTCGCCCCGATGAACCGGGGCATCCTCGCCACCTGCTACGCCAAGCCGGCCGGCGACACCTCGACCGAGGCGCTGCTCGACGCGCTGGCGACCTTCTACTCCGATGAGCCGTTCATCGTCGTGCGGGAGACGCCACCGTCGACCAAGGCGACGCTCGGCTCGAACACCTGCCACCTCAGCGCCCGGTACGACGAGCGCACCGGCACGGTCATCGTGCTCTCGGCGCTCGACAACCTGGTGAAGGGCACGAGCGGTCAGGCCATCCAGGTGCTCAACCTGCTCGCGGGTGACGATGAGACGCTCGGGCTGCCCCGGGTCGGGCTGGCCCCGTGAGCCGCACGGAGACGGGCCGAGGGCCCGGCCCGACGGCGACCAGGAGAACGCCGTGAGCGGGATGGACGTCGCGACGCGGCGGGCCGAGCTCCTCGTCGAGGCCCTGCCCTACATCCGGCGCTTCCGCGGTCGCATCGTCGTCGTGAAGTACGGCGGCAACGCGATGACCGATCCGGACCTCGCCCGGACCTTCGCCGAGGACGTCGTGCTGCTGCAGTCGGTCGGCATCAAGCCCGTCGTGGTCCACGGCGGCGGGCCGCAGATCGGCGACCTGATGGACCGGCTCGGCAAGGTCCCCGAGTTCCGGGACGGCCTCCGGGTCACCGACGCCGAGACGCTCGACATCGCCCGCATGGTGCTCGTCGGCAAGGTCAACCGCGACATCGTCGGCGCCGTCAACGCGCTCGCTCCGGTGGCGGTCGGCCTGTCCGGCGAGGACGGCGGCCTGATCGAGGCGACGGCTCGCAACCCTGAGCTCGGCTTCGTGGGCGACGTGCGCGCCGTGAACCCGGCGATGATCCACCGCCTGCTCTCTGAGGACCTCGTCCCGGTCATCTCCACGATCGGCGTCGATCCGAGCGGCCAGGCCTACAACATCAACGCCGACACGGTCGCCGCTGCGATCGCCGCGGCTCTCGAGGCGGAGAAGCTGATCTACCTGACCGACGTCGCCGGCCTCCTCGCCGACGTCGACGACGCGGCGAGCCTCATCTCACGGATCACCGCCGACGAGCTGCAGGCCAAGGTCGACGCCGGTGAGCTGACCGGCGGCATGATCCCCAAGATCGACGGCTGCATCCACGCCGTGCGTCACGGGGTCGATCGCACGCACATCCTCGACGGCCGCATCCCGCACGTGGTGCTGCTCGAGGTGTTCACCGATTCCGGCATCGGAACGATGATCACCGCCGTGAAGGTGACGAACGGCATGGTCACCGCCGAGCCGGTGGCCGACGGAGAGGAGCTCACATGAGCCTCATGAACACGTACCCGCCGCACACCACCGTCTTCGAGCGAGGCAGTGGCACCGAGCTGTGGGACGTCGAGGGTCGCCGCTACCTCGACTTCCTCTGCGGGCTGGCCGTCACCTCGTTGGGTCACTCCCACCCTGCCGTCGCCGCGGCGATCGCCGAGCAGGCCACCACGCTGCAGCACGTCTCCAACCTCTTCGGCACCACGGTCGGTCCCGAGGTCGCGGCGACGCTCTGCCGCCTCCACGGCGGCGAGGGCAGCGTGTTCTTCGCCAACTCCGGGGCCGAGGCGAACGAGTGCGCCATCAAGATCGCCCGCAAGTTCGGCGGGCGAGGTCGTCACAACGTCATCACGACCTACGGCTCGTTCCACGGACGGACCCTCGCTGCGCTCGCCGCCACGGGGCAGCCGAGCAAGCACGAGCCGTTCCAACCGGTGCCCGAAGGTTTCCGCCATGTGGCGCTCAACGACCTCGCCGCCATGGAGGCCGCGCTCGACGACACCGTCGCCGCCGTGTTCATCGAGCCGATCCAGGGCGAGGGTGGCGTGAACCCCGGCGACGCCGAGTGGATGCTCGGTGTGCAGCAGCTCTGCCGCGAGCGTGGCGCGCTGTTCATGCTCGACGAGGTCCAGACCGGCATGTGTCGCACCGGGGAGTGGTGGGGCTACCAGCACTACGGCATCGAACCCGACGTCGTCCCGATGGCCAAGGCGCTGGGCAACGGCATGCCGATCGGTGCCTGTTGGGCGAAGGGCGAGGCCGCCGAGGCGTTCGTGCCCGGCGACCACGGCTCCACCTATGGCGGGCAGCCACTCGCGGCCGCTGCGGCCCGGGCGGTGCTCGCGGTGATGGAGGACATCGACGCTGCCGGCCTCGCCCGCAAGCAGGGTGAGCGTCTGCGGGAGGCACTGCTCGCTCGAGACTGGGTGGAGAGCGTGCGAGGAATGGGCCTCCTGCTCGGCATCGAGCTCACCGAGGCCGCTCGGGGCGAGCGGACCGCACCCCAGATCTCCGCGCAGCTCCTCGACGCCGGTCTCGTCGTCAACGGCATCACCCCGACGGCGCTGCGCATGGCGCCACCGCTGACGGTCTCCGATGAGGAGATCGACGAAGCGCTCGAGATCTGTGACCGGATCGTGGGAGGCGCGGCCTGATGCGCAACTTCATGGAGGTCGACGACCTCACCCCCGACGAGCTCGTCCGCATCCTCGACCTGTCCGAGGAGAAGGACCCGACGCCCGTGCTCGCCGGCCAGGGTGTTGCGCTCGTGTTCGAGAAGCCCTCGGCTCGGACTCGCAACTCGATGGAGATGGCGGTCGTCCAGCTCGGCGGCCACCCGGTCACGATCCGTCCCGACGAGATCGGCATCGACACCCGCGAGACCGCCGAAGACGTCGCGCGGACCCTCGCCGGCTACCACTCGGTGATCTGCGCCCGAGTGTTCGAGCACCACAAGCTCGAGCGCATGGCTGCTGCCGTCGACGTGCCGGTCGTCAACATGCTCTCCGACGATGCGCATCCGCTCCAGGCGCTGGCCGACCTGCTCACCATCCGGCAGCACTTCAGCCGCCTCGAGGGGCTCACCGTCGCGTACGTCGGTGATGCGAACAACGTGTGTCGCTCGCTGATGATCGGTGCGGCGATGTGCGGCATGCAGGGCCGGGTCGCCTCGCCGCCGGGGTACGACCTGGGCGACGCCGAGATCGACCACCTGCAGGGTCTGGGCATGGAGGTCGTGTCGACGCACGTGCCCGAGGAGGCGGTCGCCGGGGCCGACGTGATCTACACCGACGTCTGGGCGTCGATGGGCCAGGAGGGCGAGACCCAACAGCGGCTGCGCGACTTCGACGGCTTCACGATCGATGCTGCGCTGTTCGGAGAGGCATCGGACCGGGCGGTGTTCCTCCACTGCCTTCCGGCCCACCGTGGTCAGGAGGTCACCCACGAGGTGTTGGAGTCGGGGGCGAGCCTCGTGTGGCCGCAAGCCGAGAACCGGATGCACACCGCTCGCGGCCTGCTCTCGTTCCTCCTGGGCTGAGCGTCGTGGGCAAGCCGCAGCGCCAGCACGCGATCGAGCGCCTCCTCGGCGACCATGCGGTCGGCAGCCAGGCGGCGCTCGTCGAGCTGCTCGCGACCCAGGGCATCGACGCGACCCAGGCCACCGTGTCGCGCGATCTCGAGGAGCTCGGGGCCGTCAAGGTGCGAGTGCCCGGAGGCGAGTCGGTCTACGCGATCCCCGAGGTCGCCCATCATCGGCACGCCCCCGACGATCACCTCCGGCGCGTGCTGTCGGACTGGGTCGTGTCGGTGGTCGTCGCCTCGCCGCTCGTCGTGCTGAAGACGCCGCCGGGCTCGGCCCACGTCGTCGCATCGGCGCTCGATCGGTCCCAGCGCAGCGACGTCGCCGGCACCGTCGCCGGCGACGACACGATCTTCATCGCCGTGACCGACGCGACACCTGCCACGGTGCTCGCCCACGAGCTGCGGGATCTCGCCGGGCTCTAGCGCGAGGACGTGGGACCGATCTTCAGACCGGGGCGCCGATCGCGCGGCCCTTCCCGGCTCGTTTGGCCTCGTACATGGCGGCGTCCGCTCGTTCGATCGCCGTTCCTGTCGTCATGGTCGGCTCGGCGAGGACCCACCCGACCGAGGCCCCGACCGTGACGGTGGTGCCGGCGATGTCGATCGGTTCACACACCAGCTCGACCACACGATCGGCGATCCCTTCGATCGCGTCCGCCTCGACGCTCGGCCCGAGCACGGCGACGAACTCGTCGCCTCCGAGGCGAGCGACGACGTCCGTCGACCGGGCGATGGCGAGCAGGCGGTCTGCCACGACCCGGAGCACCTCGTCGCCCGCAGCGTGACCCAGCTCGTCGTTGACGTCCTTGAAGCCGTCGAGGTCGACCACCAGGACCCCGATCCGGGTGCGCCGTCGTTCGTCCCAGAGGCGGGCGACCTCGGTCAGGCCATCTCGATCGAGCAGGCCGGTGAGGGCGTCATGGGTGGCTCGCCGTTGCAGCTCGACCGTCGACCGACCCAGGCCCACGATGGCCGAGCTGAGCGAGCGGCCGATCGAACCCGGCAGCTCCTGTTCGAGCGAGGGATCGTCGGTCCGGCCGGCGGCCAGCGCCTCGACCTGGGCGTTGACCTGACGAAGGGTCGCGACCATGTCGTCCATCGCCCCCGCGAGCTGAGCGACCTCATCGCGGCCGTCCATCCGGAGTGGCTCGGCAACCAGCTCTCCTTCGGAGATGCGCTCCGCCACCTGGGAGACGCGCCCGATGCGGCGAGCGAGGCGCTGACCGACCCAGGCGACGAGGACGGCAACCGACGCGAGGATCACCGCGCCGAGGGCGATGGCGAGGTCGCGCTGTCGCAGCGCCCGCTGTCCGTCGGCTTCGGCCTCCAGAGCGGTCTGGGCGAAGACGTCGGCGAGGTACTGATCGAACCCGAAGACGAAGTCGGCGCCCGAGAGGACGCTGCCGAGCGCGATCGTCGCCGGGCGGGTGAGGGCCTCCTCGGGTGAGAGGCGTGCCGCCTCGTCGCGAAGGTTCTCCCAGTCCGCTGCGGCCTCAGACCCCAGCATGGTCCGGAGCCCGTCCAGCTGGGCGGCGGTGGCGGCCCGCTCGACTCGGCTGACGGCTTCGTCGGATGCTGCTCGAGCATCGAGCAGTGGCGTTGGGTCGGTCACCCCGTCAGCCGCAGCCTGGGTCAGCAGCACGGCTTCGGTCCCGAGGCGCGAGCGGAGGTCGACGAGCTCGACCATGACCGCCCACGACGAGCCGGGTTGTCCGAGCCCCTCGGCGTTCACCCGTCGAAGCAGGTCGTCGAGCTGGGGGCGGAGCTCGGCGATCAGGTCAGCGACCGCCTCGGCGTCGTTCGCGGCGAACGCCGCTCGGAGGGGTCCGATCTCTCGCCGGAGCAGCTCCGTCCCGGCCGCGACCTCCGGCGTGAGGTCCTGGCCGGCGACGATGATGTCGTCCCATGCCTGCTCCGCGGATCCGGCCTGGTCCTCGACGAGCAGCGCCACGATGCCGACGCCTTCGGTGGACTGGAGACGACCCGATCGGCTCCACGCATCGAGCAGCGCGATCTCGCCGTCGAACTCGTTGAGGAGCTGGGAGATCCGCTCGAAGTCCCGGACGGCAGCCGCACGGGCCAGCGACTCGTCGGCGTCCCGGTCGAGCAGCATCGCCACGATGGCGACCGAGACGAGCGCGACGAGGAGCGGCACGGTGCCGAGCAGGGCCAGCTTGCCTCGCACGCCGATCGATCGCGGGCCGGTCATCGACCTCCATCGGTACAACGCTTCGGTCCCCTGAGCGAACGCGACCGGTCTCGGAGCGGTTCGGGTCGTTCCGCACGTCGTAGCGTTCGCGGCGGTCGGCGAGGAGGTGGATGACGTGGCCGATGACCTGCCGGACTGGGTGCGAGCGCCCAACATCGCCGGCGACCCGGCGACCTACGAGCTGGAGAACGAGGCGATCGCACGCGACGGACGGCTCGACGCGGCGCTGCACGATCTGGCGCCATGGGGTGGCCAGACGTTGCTCGACATCGGCTGCGGCACCGGCTTCTGGCTACCCCGCTACGCCGAGCGGGCGGCCGTGGTCATCGGGGTCGAACCCGACGACGACCTCCTCGCCGTTGCGGGGGACCGAGTCACCGACCACGACTTCATCGACGTCAGGCACGGCTCGGCCGAGCACCTCCCGCTCGGCGACCGCTCGGTCGACGTCGCCCACGCCCGCTTCGCCTACTTCTTCGGCCCCGGCTCCGAGGCGGGGCTCGCCGAGGTCGAGCGTGTCCTCGCCCCGGGCGGCGTCTTCGTCGCCATCGACAACAGCTGGACGGGTGGCGACTTCGCCCGCTTGCTGGACATGGCCACGGTCGGCAACGCCGCGATCGCCCCCGAAGCCACGGCGAGGTGGTGGGCCGAGCGGGGTGCGATCCGGCACGAGGTGGACGGCGGTTGGGCGGCGAGCTCGCCCGAGGAGCTCGAGCGCATCGTCCGGATCGAGTTCTTCGAGGGCGACGTGGTCGATCGCTTCCTCGCCGACCACGACGGCCCCTCGCTGACCTATCGCTTCGCCCTCTACGAGTACCGGCCCGGCTGAACCGTCAGCCGATCGCCGTCATCGCAACGATCGGCCGATCGAGGACCTGCCCGCCGAGGCTGCCGAGGAACGGCTCGTCGCTGAACACGAAGGCCCCGCCGTCGGTGGCGACCATCGCATAGCCGTTGCCATAGGGGATCAGGCCGGTCACCGGCGCGTTGAGCGGCGTGCTGCCCATCGACCCGAGGAAGACGGCCGAGAACGCGAACACGCCACCGTCGGAAGCGACCAGCCAGTACCCATCGCCGTCGGGGTCGGGCGTGATGCCGTTCACGGGCTGGTTGAGGGGCACACCTCCCATCGAACCGAAGAACTCCGCATCGCCGAGAGCGAAGACGCCGCCGTCGGTGCCGAGCAGCCAGTACCCGCCGCCGGTGGTCGTCGCCGCCGAGGCGATGATCGGCCCGTTGAGCGACAGGTTCGTCAGGTCGCCGTGGTCGACCGCGGTGCCGTGGCTCGACACGTCGCCGGTGGTGGTGAAGATCCAGTACCCGTCGCCGCCCGGCGTCGGGGCCAGGGTGGTCGGCGTACCGGTGACCCCGGCGGCGACGTTGCCGAAGGCCTGCGCATCGCCGAGTGTGTGGACCACGCCGCCGGAGTCGAGGATCCAGAGCCCGGCGCCCGAGGGTGTCGCATCCAGGTCGACGAGGGTCGCACCTGGGGTCAGGGTCACCGCCGAGAAGTCGCCGGCGTCGCCGAAGGCGAACACGGTGCCGGCATCGTCCGCCATCCAGTAGCCCGATCGGGTCGGCGTGATGCCCGGAGTACCCGCGGTGGTCGCTGTGGTCCTGGTCGCCGCCGACGTGCCGTAGCTGTTCGTCGCCGTGGCCTGGATCGTGTAGGTCGTGCCCGGGTCGAGGTCCTCGAGGGTGACGACGCCGGGGGAGGTCCGGATGGCCGTCGCTCCGCCGGGTTCTGCGGTCACCCGGTAGGAGGTGATCGCAGCGCCGCCGTTCTCTGCCGGGGCGCCGAGGTTCACGGCGATGGCGGTCTCGCCGACGCTGGTCGTCATTCCCGGCGCTCCGGGTGCCGTCACGAAGTCGAGCGCCGGCTCGTCGGCCGGATCCTCGTCGTCGCCGATGTCGGTGTCACGGCCGATGCCGAGCTGCCCGGCGCCGTTGTCGCCGAAACAGCGCACGGTGTCGTCGTCCAACAGCGCACACGTGTGCTGCCAGCCGAGATCGATGTCGACGGTGTCGCCACCGAGGTCGACGACTGGTCCGACGGGGATGACCGTGAGACTCGCCGAGGACGCACCGGCCTGACCCGAGATGTTGCGGCCCCAGCAGCGGACCGCTCCGGCGTCGGTGGTCGCGCACGCGTGGGCGGATCCGGCGGCGAGCGCGGTGATGGGCGCGCCGACCGCCGGCATCGCCGCCTGGCTGGCGTCCTCGTCGTCGCCGATCGGCGACGCGTCGCCGTTGCCGAGCTGGCCCTCGTCGGCGGCTCCCCAACAGCGGGCGGCGGCGTCGGCGGTCAGTGCGCAGGTGAACCGTCCTCCGGCGACGGCGTCGACGACGAAGGTGTCGAGCGGGACCTCGGCTGCCGCGGACGGCAGCTCGTCGTCGCCGATGTCGTCGATACCGCCGTACCCGAGCTGGCCGGACAGCCCCCAGCCCCAGCACTTCAGGGTGAGGTCCTCGGTGACTGCGCAGGTGTGGGCAGCACCGGCGGCGAGTCGGTGAGCCACGGCGCCGAGTGCGACATCACCGACGGAGGACGGCGCCTCGTCGTCACCGACGTCGTCGGTGCTGCCGGTCCCCAGCTGACCGCTGGAGCCAGCGCCCCAGCAGCGCACGGCCCCGTCGACGGTGAGGGCACACGAGTGGCCCGCGCCCACGACGATCTGCGTCGCGGTGGCGCCGAGAGGGACATCCCCGCGATCGGCGGCCAGATCGTCGAACCCGAGGCTGATGACCCCGGGGTGACCGAGCGCGCCAGCCCTGCTGAACCCCCAGCACCGGACGGCGCCGGTCTCGGTCAAGGCGCAGACGTGGTCCTCGCCGACATCGACCTGGACGACCCGGGCGCCGACCGGTACCGCCGGACGAGCCACGACCATCTCGTCGTCGCCGACGAACCGCTCCCCGTCGGAGAGGAACGGGCCGTCGCCGAGCTGGCCGTCGAGGTCGGACCCCCAGCAGCGGAGGGAGCCGTCGTCGAGCACAGCGCAGCTGTTGTCTGCTCCGGCGCTGACCTGGATCAGCGCCGGCGGTTCCGCCGGCACGTCGGCGGGTGTCCCCGAGATGGAGATCGACTCGCCCGCGCCGTCGACGTCGTCGACCGGCGTGACCTCCACCGTGTACTCGACACCGGCCACCAGACGGTCGAAGGTCACCGGCCCGGACGTGGTCGTGATCTGGCGGGCGGTCGGGAACAGTCGTGCGACGTACCGGTCGGCGCCCGAGGAGTCCTCCCAGTCGACGGTGACCTGGTGCACGCCAGCGCTGATCGAGATCGAGCTCGGCGCGTCGGGGACGGCCGCCCCTGCGGGGCTCGCGCCCGCGAACCCAGCCAGGGACGTGGCGGCCAGGACGACCGCCAGGAGAACTCGTGGTGCCCGCATCCGTGGGACGCTAGACGTCACGCTTCGTGACATCCCATCTCGGCGACCACCCAACGCGGCGGAGCGCGGAGAGGCTCGCTCCTCCGAGGCGGACCCGGGAACCGTCGATCTAGCCTGGCCGGCCATGGCCGACCGTCAGCTGAACATCGTCGAGAAGCTCGCCTCCTCCAAGGGCGGTGCCTGGTACTTCATCCACGTCAGCGGCCGCATCGACCCGTGGCTGTTGAAGCGCACCGACGGTCGCCTCTCGAGCCTGCCCGGTGCACCGGTGCTGCTCCTGCAACACACCGGCGCCAAGTCCGGGAAGGCCCGTGAGACGGCGCTCACCTACACCGCCGACGGCGACGCCTTCGTGCTCACGGCCTCCAACGGCGGCTCCGAGCAGCACCCGGCCTGGTACCACAACCTCCGGGCCAACCCGGAGTGCCGCCTCGTCGTGAAGGGCGCCTCCGGTGACTACGTCGCCGAGGAGCTCGAGGGCGACGAGTACGAGCGGGTCTGGGAGCTCGCCCTCGACGTGTACGGCGGCTACGCCGTCTACCAGGACCGAACCGGCGGCCGGAAGATCCCGCTGATGCGCCTCACCCAGGCCTGATCCTCAGGCGGCGCTGCTCGTGCGGTAGGCGCGGGCGGCGGCGACGGTACCGAGGGCGGCGACCAGGCCGGAGCTCGCCAACGAGCGCGCCACGTCACCGCCGTCCGGGTTCCCGAGGGCGAACCCGCGGGCGGCCTCGACCGTCAGCGACATCGGGTTGACGTTGGCCAGCGCCTCCATCCAGCCCGGGAAGGTCTCGACCGGCACGAACGCCGCTGAGACGAACATCAGCGGCATCATGATCATCATTCCGCTGAGCTGGGTCGTCTCCGGATCGCGGAGCTTGGCGCCCACGTAGAGGAACAGCCACGTGAAGGCGTAGCTGAAGGGGATGAGCAGGGCGAACATGCCGAGCGCGTCGAGCGCCGAGCCCTGGAAGCGAAAGCCGAGGGCCAGCATCGCCACGCCCGTCACCACCGCCATCTGGGCGACCGAGACGATCGTGTCGGTGATGCTGCGTGCGGCGAGCAGCGTCCAGCCTCGCACCGGGAGCGAACGGATCCGATCGACGACGCCGGCCTGCAGGTCGATGGCGATGCCGACGCCCGAGTTCGACGCCCCCATCACCACGGCAGCCGCGAGGATCGCCGGCACGAGGAAGTCGATGTACTCCACGCCGGGTGGGAACGCAGGGCTGTTCTCCACGGTCCGGAAGACCTGCGAGAAGAGCACCAGCATCATCAGCGGCATGGCGAGGGAGAAGACGAGCAGGGTCGGCACCCGTTGCGTCTTCACCACATTGCGCCGCGCGAGGACGGCGAGCGAGCGCGCCGTGGACGTCGTCGTCGGTGTCGGGTCGGTGGCGGCGGTGTCGGCGAGGGAGGGAGAGATGGTGGTCATGGGTCCGTTCCGTTCGTTCGATGAGGGCGATGTCAGGCGGCGGCCGACAGGTCGTCGGCTCCGCTCCCGGTGATGGAGAGGAAGACGTCGTCGAGGCTCGGCGCCTCGACGGTGATGCGGTCGACGGCGATCTCGGCACCGTCCAGCGCACGGACGACGGCGGCGATCTGCGATGCCTCCGGGACCGCGGCGGCGACGCTGCGGGCGGCGACATCGACCTCGGCGGCGACCCCGATCGAGGCGAGCGTCAGCGCCGCGTCGTCGAGGGCGTCCCTGTAGGTGAGCGTTGCCGTGAGGACCTGGCCACCGAGGCGCTCCTTCAGCTCGTCCGCGGTGCCCCGGGCCACGATCTCGCCGGCGTCGACGACGACGATGTGGTCGGCCAGCTCGTCGGCCTCCTCCAGGTACTGCGTGGTGAGCAGGATTGTCGTCCCGTCGGCGACCAGCTCGCGGACGACCTCCCAGAGCTGGAGTCGGCTGCGGGGATCGAGGCCCGTGGTCGGCTCGTCGAGGAACACGATCTCAGGGCGACCGATGAGGCTGGCGGCGAGGTCGAGGCGCCGACGCATGCCGCCCGAGAAGGTCCGGGACTGCCGGGAGGCGGCGTCGGTCAGCGAGAACCGCTCGAGCAGCTCGTCGGCCCGACGGCGGGCCTCCTTGGAGCGCAGCCCCAGGAGCTCGCCGAACAGTGCGAGGTTCTCCCGACCCGTGAGGTGCTCGTCGATGGCGGCGTACTGACCGGTCAGACCGATCATGCGACGCACCGCGGCCGGGTCGCGGACCACGTCGTGGCCGCCGACCCGAGCGATGCCACCGGTCGGCCGCTGGAGGGTGGCGAGGATGCCGACGGTGGTGGTCTTGCCGGCGCCGTTGGGGCCGAGCACGCCCTGGACGATCCCGGGTGGGACCTCCAAGTCGATGCCCCGGAGGGCCTCGACGTCGCCGTAGCGCTTGGTCAGGCCCTCGGTGAGGACGGCGGGGGTGGACATGGTGCGACTCCGATGGATCGACGTTCAGTTTCCGATCTAGACGTCAGTCCAAATCGATATCGACAGCTCTACCAGAGGTTTGGACGACTGTCTAGAGATTGATCTGGATCGACTGGTAGGGTGGAGCCATGAAGAAGGTCCCCGAGGAGCTGGCCGGCAAGCTCTACGCCCACGGCGATCGCTTCCTGGCCGATGGCGCGGCACTGCGGCTCGACGAGGTGGCGTCGGCCATCGAGGTGCCGCGGGCGACGCTCTACTACTACTTCTCGGGCAAGGACGACCTGGTCTCGTTCCTGATGACCGAGAAGCTCAGCCGCGTCGCCGAGGCGGTCGGCAAGGCCAAGGCCGGCGAGGGGACCGCCCTCGACCGGTTCTGTGGCGCGCTCCGGGCGACCGTCCGTGAGTTGGCCGGCAACCCGGCCCTGTGCCTGAACCTCATGATCGCCGTCGGCCGGATGGCCGACATGTCCGAGATCATGATGACCGCCGATCGGGCGGTGATGGGTCCGCTGCGGGAGCTGCTCATCGAGGCTCGCGCCGTGGGCGATGTCGAGGTGGACGACATCGACAACGCCGTCGCCGGGCTCATGGGTGGCATCAACTTCGCCGTCGTCCAGCGCTACGCGGTGGCCGGGGCGGTCGAGGCCGACGCCATGGCCGACCAGCTCGTCGCCCTCGCGCTCAACGGCCTCCGGTCTCACTGATCCAAGGGCGCTCGGAGGTCAGCACCCATCTGGTCCTGCCGGAGGACCTCGACCATCCGCGCTCATGCGACCGAGATCCAGGTGGAGCGGGGTCCCGAGACGGGGCTCGATGCCGAGTCGGCGGCGCAGTGCCAACACGTCCGCTCCGTCTCGCCGGCTCGTATCGACACAGCTCGTGGCAACGTCGGCGCGACCACGCTCACGCAGATCCGAGCGGTCCTTGCGCTGATCCTCGACCTGCCGTCGTGAATCGGGTGGGCCGACCCGAGTCGCTCACCAGGGACGGCGGAGGGTGGATCGACACGTAGGCTCGGTCGGTCCTGGCGATCGAGCGAGAGGCGAGGCATCGATGGACGGCGAGGAGTCGAAGACGCTCTGGCACGGGCGCTTCGAGGGGGGCCCGGCCGAGGAGCTGTTGGCCTATACGGTGAGCCTCCCGTTCGATCGACGTCTCTTCCGGGACGACATCACGGGCTCCCGAGCCCACGTCAAGATGTTGGGTCAGGTCGGCATCCTCGTCGCCGACGAGGTCGACGCCGTGCTCGCCGCCCTCGAACAGGTCGAGGCCGAGCTCGCCGACGGCAGCTTCGACTTCGGCCCCGGCGACGAGGACATCCACACCGCCGTCGAGCGGCGCGTGACCGAGCTGGCCGGCCCGGCCGGCGGCAAGCTCCACACCGGGCGCAGCCGCAACGACCAGGTCGCCACCGACCTCCGGCTCTACTGCAAGCGCGAGCTGGCCGGCATCGTCGAGCGGCTCGTCGGCCTGCAGCAGGTGCTGCTCGACCGGGCGGTCGAGTCCGGTGATGCCCGCCTCCCCGGCTACACGCACCTCCAGCGGGCCCAGCCGGTGCTGGTCGCCCACCACCTGCTCGCCCACGGCTGGACCTTCGCACGCGACGTCGATCGCCTCATCGCCTGCATCGAGCGACTCGACGTGTCGCCGCTCGGCGCCGGCGCCCTCGCCGGCTCCACGCTGCCGATCGATCCGGAGCTCAGCGCTGAGGAGCTCGGCTTCGCCCGGGTGTTCGACAACTCCCTCGACGCCGTCAGCGATCGCGACTTCGTCGCCGAGGCGATGTTCTGCCTCTCGATGGTGGCCGTGCACCTGTCCCGCATGGGCGAGGAGATCGTGCTGTGGGCCAGCGAGGAGTTCGGCTTCCTCGGCCTCGACGACGCCCATGCCACCGGCTCGTCGATGATGCCGCAGAAGAAGAACCCCGACATCGCCGAGCTCGCCCGCGGCAAGGCCGGCCGGGTGATCGGCGGGCTCACCGGACTGCTCGTCACCCTCAAGGGCCTCCCGCTCGCCTACAACCGCGACCTCCAGGAGGACAAGGAGCCGCTGTTCGATGCCGTCGAGCAGATCGGCCTCGGGCTCACGGCCATCACCGGCCTCGTCGCCGCCGCCGAGCTGCGCCACGACCGCATGGCCGCAGCCGCTGACGATCCGCTCGCCGCGGCCACCGACCTCGCCGAACTGCTCGTGCGGC
Source organism: Actinomycetota bacterium (assembly GCA_039185015.1). Taxonomy (GTDB): domain Bacteria; phylum Actinomycetota; class Acidimicrobiia; order Acidimicrobiales; family Poriferisodalaceae; genus JBCBSZ01. Next base: position 8,139 of record JBCDAU010000013.1, on the reverse strand, counting down.
GGGGGGTGCCGTTCCGCGACGCCCACGCCATCGTCGGCGCGCTCGTCCGCGGTGCCCTGGCCGGCGACGGGACGCTCGCCGAGCTCGTCGCCGCCGAGCCGCAGCTCGGGGAGGAGGGGGTCGCCCTGCTCGCCCCAGGCGCCTCGGCCGCGGCGCGGGTCTCCCGGGGCTCGGGCGGTCCCGACGCCGTGGCGGACCAGATCGAGCGGTTCCGGTCGCGCCTGGAGATCGACCGGTCGCGGGTGTGACAGCGACGCTCGTCGATCCCGCCGACCTCGGCGGCGACCCGGTCGACGTCGCCCCGTGGCTGCTCGGCAAGGTGCTCCGAGCGCCGGACGCTGCGGGCAGGATCGTCGAGGTCGAGGCGTACCGCGAGGACGACCCGGCCAGCCACAGCTTCCGGCGACGCACCGAGCGCAACGGCACGATGTTCGGGCCCGCCGGACGGCTCTACGTCTACCGTTCCTACGGAATCCACTGGTGCGCCAACGTCGTGACGGGCCCGTCCGACCACGGCGCCGCAGTGCTGATCCGTGCGCTCGCCCCGATCGAGGGTCTCGAGGCGATGCGGGCTCGGCGCCCGGCCGCCCGCCGGGACCGGGACCTGTGCTCGGGTCCGGGGAAGCTCTGCGCTGCCCTCGCCGTGGACGACTCGCACGACGACGTCGACGTCACCGACCCGAGCTCGCCCGTGCGACTCGAGGACGATGGCACCCCGCCGCCTGCGCACCCCACCGTGACGACGCGAGTCGGGATCACCAAGGCCGTCGACGAGCCCTGGCGATGGCTCGTGCCCGACGACCCACACCGCTCGCCCGGCCGCGGCGTGCGCCTCATCGACCAAGGAATCCCCGCATGAGCTGGCTGCGTGCCGATGATCCCGCCCTCGGCTCGACCGCCGACCTCGCCGATGCGATCGCCGTCGTCGAGGCGTTCGACCCGGTCGACGAGGTCCAGCGGGCAGCCCGCGAGCAGATCCTGGACCTGTGCCGCCAGCACGACGAGTCGCTGCACCGCACCTGTTACTCCGGGCACCTGACCGGCTCGGCGTTGGTCGTCGATGCCGCTGCGGAGCGGACGTTGCTGATGTTCCACCGCAAGTTGCAGATGTGGCTCCAGCCGGGCGGGCACGTCGACGGCGACGCCAATCTCGCCGCAGCGGCCCTTCGGGAGGCGACCGAGGAGACCGGCATCGAGGGGCTGGAGGTCTGGTCGGAGGCCGTCGACATCGACGTGCATCGCGTCGCTCCGCCCAAGGAGCCTGCCCACTTCCACCTCGACGTCCGCTACGTCGTGCGGGCACCCGAGGGCGCGAAGGAGCAGGGCAACGACGAGTCGGAGGCCCTGCGCTGGGTGCCGCTCGCCGACCTCGGGGGTCTCGACCTCGACGACGCCACCAGACGCCTCGCGGACTACGGCGGCACGATCGCCCGCCGGTACCGTTGACCCCGTGAGCTGGATCGGCGTGGTCATCCTCTCGACGCTGGCGATCGGCATCTGGATCGTCGTCTGGGGCATCCGCGACGTGCTGTCGCATCCGCCCGAGGCGTTCGTCGCCGCGCGTCGTGACCGGCGCGGCTGGGTGATCGTCCAGATCGTGCTCGGACCGGTCGCCACCTTCGCCTGGTTCGCCACGGCCCGCTTCGACGTGCGCGACCCGTCCCGGCTCGACGACGAGTACCTGCTGACCGACGGTGAGCCCTTCCCGTGGGAGCGCTCGTCGGAGCCGGGCTGAGTTCCTGCTGGCCGAGCGGCTACTTCGCGAGCACGTACAGGGTGTTGAACGGGTTCTCGACGTCCACGTGGTCGATCGAGGAGTAGCCCGCCGCCTCACCGAGCTCCCGGAGCTTGGGTGGATGCAGACCCACCGTGCCCAGTCCGACGCCGTCGTTCGCGAGCGATGTCGTCATGCAGTAGGTGAGGCTGAACCCGTGGAACAGCGTCCCCATGGGCCCTGCCATGTCGTCGAGCTCCGGTGAGCAGTTGATGTCGACGCAGAGGAAGTGCCCGCCCGGTCGCAGCGCCGTTCGGATGGCGCCGAGGATGCCCTGCGGGTCGACCGCGTCGTGGATCACGTCGAAGGTCGTGATGAGGTCGTAGTCGGCCGGGATGGGTGTCGCAGCGTCGTGTACCTCGAAGCGAACCCGATCGGACACACCCGCCTTGGCTGCCTCCGCGGTGGCTCGCTCGACGCTCGGCCCGAACGCGTCGTAGCCCACGAAGGTGGACTCCGGGAACGCCCTCGCCAGGACGATCGATGCCCGCCCCCAACCGCACCCGACGTCGGCCACGTCGATGCCCGAGGCGAGACGGTCCCGCACGTCAGGGATCCTGTTCAACCAGTCGTCGACGAGGAGCCCTTCGAACGATCCGGCGGTCGCTCGATGCATCCCTTCCCACAGCCCGTGGCCGTACTCGGACTGATGGACGCCGCCGCCGTCCCGAAAAGACTCCAGCACCCGCGGGATCGCCGGCACCGTTCCCTCCATGATCATCTGGAACATGCCGCCCATCGACGCCGGTGTGTTCTCCGTGGCGAAGACCAGGGCCTGCTCCGGCGAGAGGCTGAACGTGCCGTCCGCCGCCTCGTGCGTCACGTAGCCGGCGGTGGTCATCCCACCGAGCCATTCGCGCACGTAGCGCTCGTTGAGGCCGGTTCGCTCGGCCACCGTCGCCGGCGAGGCCGATTGTCCGTCGGCCATCGCGGACCAGATGCCCAGCCGGTCGCCCATGTAGGCGATCGCCGTGGCCATGACGCCTCCGGCGTTCGCTCCGACGGTGCCCATGAGCGCTTCCAAGCGCGTCGGGTCGATCTCGTCCATGCTGCCCCCTCGGATTTCCCCACGGCGAAGTCTCGCGGATCGTCAGCCCGGATTCACCCAGAGGGTGAGGACCTCGCCGTCGAGCAGCGGAGCACCGGCGGCCGGCTCGGTCTGCCAGATCACGCCCGGACGCTCGGCGGCGGCGTCGCCGTCGGGATCGAACTCGACGATGACCTCGATCCCGATCCGGTCACCGAGCTCGGCGAGCACGTCGTCGGCGAGGGTGCCGAGCACGTCGGGAGCCCGGGGGACCCGTTGGCCGTTGGCCACCTGGAGGATGAGCACGCCGTCCTCTGGTCGTGCGGCGCCGGCCGCTGGTTCGGTGGCGACGACGATCCCCGGCGGGTACTGGTCGTCAGGCACCTCGACGACCTCGACGTTCAGTCCGGCGCGGGCCAGGGTCTCGGTCGCCGGATCGACCGGCACACCGACGACATCGGGGACCGCCTGCCCCTCGGGCACGGTCTCGTCGGTCTCATCGGAGGCGTCGGGCGGCGTCGTGTCGTCGGTGGGCAGGACCGCCGTGGGGAACTCGCTGATCGGCACCTCGGCGAGCGCGTCGGTCATCAACGACTGCCAGATGCGGGCCGGCCAGTTGCCGCCGGTGACCGTCTCGCGGGTCGTCGGCGGCACCATCGAGATCTGCCCCTCCGCATACCCGACCCAGACGCCCGTCACGAGGTCGGGCGTGTACCCGACGAACCAGGCGTCACCCCAGTTCTGCCCCGTGCCGGTCTTGCCGGCGACCGGTCGGCCGATCCGGGCGTTCACGCCGGTCCCGCGGCCGACGACCTGGGTGAGGACCCCGGTCACCTGGTTGGCGACGGTGGAGTCGATGACCTGCTCGCCCTCGTCCTCCCACCGGTACAGCACCGTGCCATCCCGGTCGGACACACGGGTCACGAACGCCGGCGGCCGGTGCACACCGCCGGCCGCGAAGGTGGCGTAGGCGCTCGTGAGGTCGAGCGGCGAGATGTCGTTCGTGCCGAGCACCGCCGACGGGACGGCGAGCATGGGGGAGGTGATGCCGAGGCGGGAGGCCATCGCCGTCGCATCGTCGGGTCCGACGTCGAGCACCAGCTGGGCGTAGGCGGTGTTGTAGCTCCACACCGTCGCCTCGACGAGATCGACCGAGCCGCCGGCGGTCTGGCCGTAGTTCTCGACCTCCCAGACGCCTGCGGGTAGATCGAACTCCATCAGCGCCGGCGCGTCGTAGGTGCGGTTGAGGGTGATGCCCTCCTCGAGGGCGGCGGCGAGCACGATCGGCTTGAACGCCGACCCGGTGGGACGCACGCCCTGGGTCGCGAGGTTGAGCTTGGCCTCCTCGGCCTCGGGGTCGAAGAAGTCGTGGCCGCCGACGATCGCCCGCACCCACCCGGTGTTCGGGTCGATGACGACGACCGCCACGTCGGGATCCTCCGGATCCGGGAGCACTCGGCGCACCGCGAGCTCGGCTTGGGCCTGCAGGCCGGCATCGAGGCTCGTCTCGATGCGGAGGCCGCCGGCGAACAGCAGGTCGCGCCGTTCCTCGAAGGTCTCGCCGAAGCGGGGATCGGTGAGGAGGAAGCGGCGCACCTCCTCGACGAAGTAGGCCGAGTCGTAGCGCTCCTCGACCGTCCTGGTGCGCAGCTCGATCGGCGTGCTGCGCACGGTCTCCGCGGTCACCGCGTCGATCCAGCCCAGGTCCTCCATCCGGTCGATGACGAGGTCGCGCCGCTGCGTGGCGAGCTCCGGCGCCCGGAACGGGTCGTAGGTGGACGGCGCCTGGATCAGGCCGGCGAGCAGCGAGGCCTGGGCGAGGTCGAGGTCGTCGACATCGACCCCGAAGAACTCCTGGGCCGCCGCCTGGACGCCGTAGGCCCCGGCCCCGAAGTAGATCGTGTTGAGGTACAGCTCGAGGATCTCCTCCTTGGAGAGCTTCTGCTCGAGCTGGAAGGCGACCGCCGCTTCCCGGATCTTGCGATCGAGGCTGGTGTCGGCGCCGACGAGCGCGTTCTTCACGTACTGCTGGGTGATCGTCGACCCGCCCTGGACGACCTCGCCCTCTTCGACGTTGGCTCGGAGCGCTCGCACGGTCGCCCGGACGTCGACGCCACGGTGGTCCCAGAAGCGATGGTCCTCGATGGCGAGGACGGCGTCCTGCAGCACGGCCGGGATGCGCGACAGCGGCACCGAGTCGCGGTTCTCGACGCCATGGAAGACGAAGAGCTCGTTGCCGTCGGCGTCGACCGCGAACGAGGACTGCGCGTCCTCCGGGATCGGGGCGGCCAACTCGGGGATCTCGTAGCTGCACGCGGCGGCCACGAGGAGCATCCCCAATGCCACGATGCGCATCCGACCGGCCACGGATCCATGGTGTCGCAGGAGCCCGCCGAAGTGTGGCCACCCCTCGGGCCCGCAACGAGGTGCGTGATCGGGCCGTTCGGCTGCCATCCTGACGTGCCGTGGAGCTGCTCGACGACCTGCTCGCGCGGGATCTCATCCAGGACTCGACCGACCTCGACGCCTTCCGGGCGCGGCTGGCCGAGGGACCGATCACCCTCTACTACGGCTGCGATCCCAGCGCCGACAGCCTCCACGTCGGCAACCTGATCGGCCTCGTCGTCCTCCGGCGCTTCCAGCTCGCCGGCCACCGACCGATCGCGTTGGCCGGTGGTGCGACGGGGATGATCGGCGACCCCGGTGGCAAGTCCGCCGAGCGCAACCTGCTCGCCGACGCCGAGCTCACCGCCAACGTCGACCGCATCCGGGAGCAGATGGGCCGGTTCGTCGACTTCGATGACCCGGTGGCGCCGGCGATGCTCGTCGACAACCGGG
>JBCDAU010000012.1:0-138986 GCA_039185015.1 Actinomycetota bacterium | reverse complement strand
CTTCCCGGCGGCGAACCACGACCCCGAGCACTTCGATCGGCCGGACGAGTTCGTGATCGATCGGGCCCGGAACCGCCACATCGCGTTCGGGTCGGGCATCCACCGCTGCGCCGGCTCCAACCTCGCCAGGCTCGAGATGACTACCGCTCTGCGCGTGTGGATGGAGCGCATCCCGGAGTTCCGGGTGAGCGACCCGGACGGGGTCAAGTGGGCCGGCGGCCAGGTGCGCGGGCCGCGCCTCTTGCCGATCGTGTTCGACTGAGCGGAACCGAGGTCAGACGCCTCGGAGTCGTGCGATGTCGTCCCGCATCACGTCGATCGAGGCGCCGCGGGACGCGAGCTTGTTGATCCCGTACGCGCGGGCCGGGAGCTGAGCCAGCCCGCTCGCGACCTCGACGGCGCGATCGACCACGCGGTCGGCCGGGACCAACTCGTCGAGGAAACCGGCACCGATGGCCGACTCGGAGTCGTGGACGTGGGCGTGCACGATCGTGCGCATCCACTCGAGCGTCGGCACCCGGGCGGCCAGGGGTTCGAGCGCCCACGGCGGCAGTGTGGCGCCGAGCAGCGTCTCGTTCATGCTGATCTTCGATGGGGTCGTGGAGCCGATCCGGGTGTCGGCGGTGCACAGCCAGATGGCTCCGATCGTGAAGGCGTGACCGGTGCACGCGGCGACGATCGGTCGCGGGCAGGACCACAGGGCGAGCGCGATCTCGGACCCGCCGAGAGCCAGCTCGTCGATCGCTGCCGCATCGTCGCCGGTCATGGTCGCCAGGTCGAAGCCGGCGCAGAAGATGCCAGGGCGGCCGGCGAGCACGATCGCCGAGGCCTGTTCTTCCGCCGCCGCGATCGCCTCGCGGAGCTGGGCGAGCACCGGTGCGGTCATGGCGTTCTTCCTGCCGTCGTCCAGCGAGATGACGGCGACGCCGTCGTCTCGCACCTGGGTCGTCACGACGTCGGACATGACGCGGCCTCCGTGGTCTGGTCGGGCAACGGAGGCATCGTAGACCGATACGTAGCGACCGCTACGCATCGCCGGCGCGTCAGTCGATCGCCAGGGGGCGCCGCTGGCCCCACGGCATGGCCTCCTCGAACTGCGCAGCGACCCGCAGGAGCAGGTCCTCCCGCTCCATCCCGGCGACGAGCTGCACGCCGACCGGCAGGCCGGCGGCGGTCTCGCCGAGCGGCACGGAGATCGCCGGCTGCCCGGTGGCGTTGAACGGGAGCGTGAAGGCGCCGATCAGAGCATGGGTCCGGCCCGCCTTCCACGGCGTCCCGGCGGGCGGCTCGAGCTCGGCCGTCGTCAGCGGAGGGCATCCGGCCGTCGGGGTCACGAGCAGGTCGACGTCGGCGAACCACTCGATCACCGTGCGGCACCACGCGTGTTGGCGCTCCTGGCCGTCGACCCACTCGGTCACCGTCACCGATCGACCCCGCTCGGCCGCGGCCCAGTTGAACGGCTCGACCTCGTCCTCGGTCAGCGGCCGGCCCAGGAGCGTGCCGAGCGCATCGACACGCTGGGTCAGTCCGGCCATCCAGAGCCGACCGTTGACGCGAGCGTCGCCGCCGAAGAGCACCTCGTCGTCGACCTCGACCACATCGTGGCCCTGCTCCTCGAGCCACGCCGCCGCTGCCCGGGCGGCGGCAGCGCACTCCGCATCGACCTCGAGCGTGCCTGCGCTGGCCAGCACGCCGACCCGGAGTCCCTCGACCGGTGCTCCGACCTCGTCGACGTACGGTCGGGCGGGCAGCCTGGCCTGGAAGAGATCGGCCGGCGTCGGGCCGGCGACGGCGTCGAGGACGCGTGCGGTGTCACGAACCGAGCGGGACACGACGAGCTCCGACAGCAGCCGGCTGATCGTGTCCGGCGCCGGAATCCGACCCCTCGTCGTCTTCAGACCGACGAGGCCGCACCACGCGGCCGGCAGCCTGGTCGACCCGCCCCCGTCGTTCGCATGCGCGATCGGCACCATGCGGGAGGCGACCGCTGCGCCGGAACCGCCACTCGATCCGGCCGGGGACCGGCTCAGGTCCCACGGGTTGTTGGTCGGACCGCAGCTCCGAGGCTGAGTGGTCGGGGTGCTCCCGAGCTCGGGCAGGTTGGTCTTGCCCAGCGTGATCAGCCCGGCATCGCGAAACCGGGCGCCGAGGACCGTGTCATGGGCCAGCCGGGTGTCGGCCGCCTTCAGGGCGACGTTGCCCATCCAGTACGGCAGCCCCGCCTGTGTGGCCCCGATGTCCTTGAGGAGGAACGGGACACCGGCGAAGGGCGCGGTCGCACCGGGGTTGACCTCCGCCGCCTCGGCGCGGGCCTCGTCGAAGCGGGTGTGGATCACCGCGTTGACCGTCGGGTCGAGCGCCTCGATGCGCTCGATCGCGGCGTCGACCAGCTCGACGGACGTCACCTCACCGGCCCGCACCAGCTCGGCCTGCGCGGTGGCATCGAGCTCGGTCAGCTCGTCGCTCATCGGATCCCCCTCGTCCTCGACGCTGCCCGCACGCTATGCGGCCCGCTGTCAGCGAGCCGGGGGAGCGTGCACCATCGACACCGAGAAGGTCTCGGTACCGGCGTGGCGGTGGGGGACGATGGCCCGGTACTCCTCGGAGTTCCACCAGCGGAGGCACTCCTCCTCGCTGGCGAAGCGGATGATCACCGTTCGTCCTGGCTGGCGCTCGCCCTCGAGCACGGTGACGTCGTCGTCGTAGGTCAGGAACGTCGCGTCGTACTGCTTGAGCACGGGGAAGAAGCCCTTCTCGTACTCGCGGTACTGCTCTGCGTCGGTGACCGTGAAGTGGGCGACGAAGTGGACGGGCTGGCTCACGGCGGACTCCTCCGGTGACGGCTCGGACCCCACGGTCGCGCGGATCGACGTCGCGCACCTCTTCGGTGGCGGGCTCCGGTCCGGCGCTGCGTGCGACACTGGGTGCCAGGACGTCGAAGACTGGGGGAGCGATGACGGACGTGGTGCGCGACCGCGAGACCTGGCTGGCGGAGAAGCCGATCCGGAGCCCCGAGCGCGAGCAAGCGCTCTTCGGCGGCGACGTGCCCGCGGCCGACGAGCTCGCGATCGAGGACATCAACCCCCTCAACCCACACCTGTTCCGCGAGAACCGGTGGCAGGAGCACTTCGCTCGGCTCCGTCGTGAGGACCCGGTCCACTTCAACGAGCTGGGCTCGGCCGGCCGCTACTGGTCGGTGACCAAGTGGGAGGACGTCCGCGCCGTCGACGGCGACTGGGCCAACTTCTCCTCGGCCCACGGCATCACCGTCACCCCGCCGGTCGGTGCCGAGCTCTCGACGGGGGGCATGCCCGCGTTCACGTCGTTCATCGCCATGGACCCGCCCGAGCACCCCCACCAGCGCAAGACGGTCCGAGGGGTCGTGTCGACCTCGAGCCTGCGGACCTGGGAGGCCATCATCCGGGAACGGACCGGCACGGTCCTCGACTCGCTGCCCGAGGGCGAGACCTTCGACTGGGTCGACACCGTCTCGATCGAGTTGACCACCCTCATGCTCGCCACGCTGTTCGACTTCCCGCTCGATGACCGCCGCAAGCTCACCCGCTGGTCCGACATCTCCTTCGCCATCGCCGAGCCCGGCGGCCTCGTCGAGACCCAGCGTCAACGCCGCGACGAGTTCCTCGAGTGCATCGCCTACTTCGAACGGCTGTGGGAGCAGCGTCGGGAGAACCCGGGCCACGACCTCGTGTCGATGCTGGTCCACGGTGATGCGACGAAGCACCTGACCGCCGCCGAGCAGCTCGGCAACCTGCTGCTGTTGATCGTCGGCGGCAACGACACGACCCGCAACACCATGTCGGGCAGCGTCTACTCGCTCAACCTGTTCCCCGAGCAGTACGACCAGCTCGAAGCCGACCACTCGAGGATCTCGCAGCTGGTGCCCGAGGTGCTGCGGTGGCAGACCCCCCTCAACTACATGCGACGCACGGCCAATCACGACTGCGAGCTGGGCGGCAAGCAGATCCGCAAGGACGACCAGGTGCTCATGTGGTACGCCTCGGCGAACCGCGACGAGGACGTGTTCGGCGACGACGCCGATGAGCTCGATCTCGATCGACCGAACGCCGATCGACACGTCGCGTTCGGGTACGGGATCCACTTCTGCATGGGCAACCGCCTCGCCGAGCTGCAGCTCCGGATCCTGTGGGAGGAGATCCTGCAGCGCTTCGAGCGGATCGAGGTGCAGGCCGAGCCGGAGCGCACGTTCTCGTCGTTCGTGAAGGGCTACACCCACCTCCCGGTCCAGGTGACCCGCCGCTGAGGCGCTCGCTCAGGCCTCGGTCCGGTCCGGTTCCCGCCGTTGCCGGTTAGGTTGCGGTCATGACGTCATCGCAGCAGGCCATCGGATCGGGGTTCGGGCGCGAGTCGACCCCGGCGGACGTGCTCGGAGACACCGATCTCACCGGGCGACTCGCCGTCATCACCGGCGGCTACTCGGGTCTCGGGTTGGAGACGACGAGGGCGATCGCCGGCTCCGGCGCCGACGTGGTCGTGCCGGCGCGGCGGCCGGACGCTGCCGCCGAGGCGATCGCGGAGCTCGGCGAGCTGCCCGGGGCGATCACCGTCGGCAGGCTCGACCTCGCCGATCTCGCCAGCGTCGCCGCCTTCGCTGACACCCTGCTCGGCGACGGCCGCCCGATCGACCTCCTCATCAACAACGCGGCGATCATGGCCTGCCCCGAGACCCGGGTGGGCCCGGGCTGGGAGGCGCAGTTCGCCACCAACCATCTCGGCCACTTCGCGCTCGCCAACCGGATCTGGCCGCTGGTCGCCGACGGCGGCGGCCGTGTGGTCGCGCTGTCCTCCACCGGGCACAAGGCGTCGCCGATCCGCTGGGACGACGTGATGTTCGAGCAGGGCTACGAGAAGTGGACCGCCTACGGACAGGCCAAGACGGCCAACGCCCTGTTCGCCGTCGGCCTCGACCTTCGCGGCGAACCGCACGGCGTCCGGGCCTTCGCCGTGCATCCGGGCGGCATCATGACCCCGCTGCAGCGCCACCTCCCGCAGGAGGAGATGATCGAGCGAGGCTGGGTGGACGCCGAGGGGAACGTCAACGAGCTCTTCAAGTCGCCCGAGCAGGGGGCGTCGACGACCGTGTGGGCCGCGACGTCGTCGCAGCTCGACGGGATGGGCGGGGTGTACTGCGAGGACTGCGACATCTCGAACCCGACCGATCCGGAGAGCCCCTTCGCCCGGTTCCTCGGCGTCGATGCCCACGCCATCGACCACGACGAGGCCGACCGCCTCTGGGCCCTGTCCGCGGAGCTGACGAAGGTCGACGCCTTCGCCTGAGCGCCTCAGGCTGCGGTCAGCGGGTTGCGGGTGTGATCGGCCTCAGCTCATCTCGTCGAGCGTCGAACGCGCAGCATGCTCCAGACGATCGAGGAGCTCGACGATCAGCGCGATCTCGTCGGTGTCGAAGGTGTCCGTGACGATGGCGTCGACCACGCCGATGAGTCGGGGGAGGAATCGATCGAGCGCCGCCTCGCCGACGACGGTCAACGACACGAGCTGCGCGCGCCGATCGGCCGGGTCGGGCCGTCGTTCGACCAGGCCCTCGTCGATCGCCCGATCGACGCGCCGGGAGATGTGACTCGCGCTCAGCTGCATCTGGCGGCACAGCTCCGCGGGTCGCAGCGAGCCGGTCGGGCTCAGCCCGAGCCGGAGGAGGAGGTCGCTCGTCGTCGCATCGAGGCCGGACGGGTCGACCGCCGCTCGCTCGATCGCGGCGCCGACGGTGGTCTGGGCCCGCAGCAGCGCCGCGGTGGTTCGGAGGACGTCGACGGCGTCCGGGCTGACCATGCTCGAACAGCATAGTTCCCTGGACAACAGTTGTGTGCACAACTAATCTGCGAACATGACGATGCCGAGCGGCTTGGTGGTGCCACCCGATGGAGGCGAGCGGCTTCCGGGGACGGCGGTGCGGAACACGGTGAAGGTCTCTCACGAAGCGACGAGAGGCACGTTCGCCGCGTTCGAGGAGACGACCGAGCCGGGGGCGGGCCCACCCGTGCACGTCCACCTCGAGCAGTGGGAGTACTTCCGCGTCCTCGACGGCGAGTTCGAGTTCCTCATCGGCGACGAGCGGCATCGCGGCGGGCCTGGCACCGTCGCGATCGTCCCGCCGAACACGCGGCACGGCTTCCGCAACGTCGCCGACGGACCCTCGACGCTCGAGTTCCTCGTCACGCCGGCCGGGCACGTCGACGAGTACTTCCGGAGGTTGACCGCAGCGCTCGAGACCGGCGTGACCGACGCCGCGGTCCTCTCCGAGCTCGGGGCCGAGTTCGGCTCCATCAACGTCGCGCCTCCGCTGAGCGGCGATCCGATCGTCTGAGCGGAGCGGTTGGCACCCGCGAAGTCGGCTGCGGGATCCTCTCGTCGGGAGACCAGGAGGGGACACGTGACCGAGGAGCGCAAGGTCGTCACCGTGCTGCGGCCGCAGGACGAGTACCCGCACGAGCCGGACGAGGCGATCAACTACAACGAGTCGATGTACCTCAACGGCTTCGACCTCGAGGCCGAGGTCGGCGGCTGGTTCCGCATCGGGAACCGGGTCAACGAGGGCTACGCCGAGATGACCGTCTGCCTGTACCTGCCGGATGGCCGAGTCGGCTTCATGTACCAACGCCCCCAGATCGACACGAACGACCGCATGGCAGCGGGCGGGCTCGAGATCGAGGTCGTCGAGCCCTTCGAGCACCTGACGGTGACCTACGACGGGAAGGTCTGCCTGCTCGAGGAGCCCGGCCAGATGGCGAACCCACGCGAGGCGTTCCGCGCGAACCCGTCCGTCGCGTGCGAGGTCCGTCTCGACGTCCGTGGGGTCTCTCCGATGTACGGCGGCGCCCCCGAGTACGAGGACGGCTCGCCGGTCGAGGTCGACGCCGCGAAGAGCTTCGCGAAGGCCCACTACGAGCAGCACACGGCCGTGACCGGGACGATCACCGTAGGCGACGCCGCCCTCTCCCTCGACGGGCTGGGTCTCCGGGACAAGTCGTGGGGTCCCCGCTACTGGCAGGCGATCAGCTGGTACCGCTGGTTGCCGATGGTCTTCTCGCCCGACTTCGCCGTGATGCTCAGCGTCGTCGACGGCGGCGACCGGCAACGCCGCAGCGGCATGGTGCTCGAAGGGGACCAGTACCACCTGATCCGCGACTGCCGGATCGAGTCCGACTACGACACCGACGGCTACCAGACGGCCATGCGGTGCTGGGCGCAGACCGACGAGGCGGAGTACGAGATCGAGGGCGAGGTCATCTCGCTGATCCCGCTGCGGAACCGGCGCACGACGCCCGAGGGTGCGCCACTGCACACCCGGATCACGGAGGCCATGACCCGGTTCGAGTGCGACGGGCGGACCGGCATCGGCATGAGCGAGTACCTCGACCAGATCGTCGACGGCGAGCCGATCGGCATCGCGGCGGAGCGCCGGTAGCTCCCTGTCGCGGGTCTCCGCCGGGTCAGGACCGAGCGGCGAGGCCGACGATCCCGGCTCCGCTCTGACCGCTGAGCGAACCGAGGAACGGCAGCTCGCTGAAGTTGAAGATCCCGCCGTCGGCGGCCGCCAGGAGGTACCCGTCACCGAAGGGCGCCGCCGCCACGATCGGCTCGTTGAGCGCCGCATCGTTGAGCGAGCCACGGAACTCGGCGTCGAAGGCGAAGACACCGCCGTCGGCGCCGATCAGCCAGTAGCCACCACCGTCGCGATCGAGCGCGATGTCGACGAGCGGAGCGTTGAGCTCGGCCGCCGCCATCGAGCCACGGTACGCAGCGTCGCCGAAGGCGAAGACACCGCCGTCGGATCCGACGAGGTAGTAGCCGGAGCCGGTCGGCGTGCCCACGGCGGCGACGACCGAGCCGTTGAGGGGCGCATCGAACAGATCGCCGTGGTTGGCCGCTGTGCCGAAGGTGATCACCCGTCCAGCGTCGGTGACCACCCAGTACCCGGAGCCATCGGGCACAGCAGCGATGGCGGCGAGCTGCTCGCCGGGCAGGAGGAGACCGGTCTCGACGTCGCCGAAGTCGGTGAGCGCGCCGATCGCGGTCACGACGCCGTCGGTGCCGAGGATCCAGGTGCCGTCGACCGAGCCGACGCCGGCGGCGTCGACGATGCCGGCCTCGCCCGTGGCGACCGACGCGGCAGCGCCGAAGCCGTGCACGGCGCCGTCGGCCCGCACCATCACGTAGCCGGGTTCGATCGGCGGAGCCGGAGCCGTCGTCGGCAGCGAGGCGCCCATGGTCGTCCGCCGGTCGTTGACCCCGGTGGCACTGGCCGCTGCGTTCGCGGCCTCGGCCGGTGAGGCGAGCGGTTCTCCACCGAGCTCGGTGAGGGCAGCCAGCTCGGCCCCCAGATCCAGGCTCGACCCCTGGGCGATCGAGTCGCCGCCCTGGGCGATCGAGAGCGCGACCACGACGAACAGGCTGATCGCGGCCGCGACCGTGCCGAGCACGCGATGGTCGTGCAGCGTCGGTGGAGCGACGGCCTCCATGGCTACGACTATACGCAGGTGGATGCGCGCGGAAAGTGAACTCTCTCTGCCGGTGGCCGCCGAGGCCCGAGCGCCCTCGATCAGGCTCGGAGCACGCGGCGGACCTCGGCGACGCCATCGATCGCGGCGTCGGTGGAGGGCGAGACCGCCATCACGTTGAAGATCCGGCATCCGGCCTCGGCGTAGGGGCGGAGGTACTCGGCGATCGCGGCAGGCGTGCCGACCGGGCTGTAGCGCTCGAAGCGCTCGTAGGGCACCCGGTAGAAGCCCTCCATCCGTCGGGCCAGGTGAGCGCGCCCACGATCGACGTCCTCGTCGATGCCCACCCAGAGCTGGAGCCCGTGCTGCCACTCCACCTCGGACCGCCCTGCCGCCTCGGCCTGCGCCTCGACGGACTCGATCGTTCGGGCGTACCGGTCGGCGGTGCTCCAGATGCCGAGCCACCCGTCGGCGAACCGGGCCGTCCTGGTCAGCGCCGCAGGCGCGCGGCCGCCGACGAGGATCGGCACCGCAGGATCGGGAGCCGGGACGATGAGCGCCTCCTCGAACTCGAAGAAGTCGCCGGCGAACGAGGTCGGCGCACCACCGAGCAGCCCCCGCAGCGCCTCCAGCGACTCGTCGGTGCGGCGCCCCCGCGTGGCCGGGTCGACCCCGCAGACCTCGAACTCGTGGCGGTCCTCACCACCGACGCCCACCCCGAGCACGAGTCGGCCGGGAGCGCTCTCGCACACCGACGCGATCTGGCGGGCCACGGGCACCGGGTGCCGGAGGGCGAGCAGGTACACGCCGATGTGGACCTGCAGCCGCTCCGACAACGCTGCCGCCGTCGCCGCCTGGATCAGGCCGTCCATGCCGATGCCGGTATGAAAGCTCACGTGGTCGGGAACGAAGACGTGATCGATGCCGGCGTCCTCGAGACGACCGAAGCGCTCACGCCGCACGTCGAGCGGTCCGCGGAGCATCTCCTCGGCTGCGCTGACCCCGACCCGGATCTCACTCATGACGCCCTCCCGATGCTGGTGCTACCGCACCGGCATCGCCCGTGTCGACCGGTCCCCGTCCACGGCGTGGCGCGGGTCGAATAGGGTCCGGGCATGAGCGCTCCATACCCCAACGCCCTGGTCTTCATCGACATCCCGGTCGACGACGTCGAGGCCGGCAAGAAGTTCTACGAAGAGGTGATGGGCTGGGAGATCGAGGATCGGATCCCCGGCACGTTCAAGCGGATCGTCCCGGGTCAGAACTTCAAGCTCGACGACGGCACGCAGGGACCGACCGGCAACCTCCACATGGGCATCTACAACCCGGCCAAGGCCGTCCCGGATCCCCGAGGTCCGTCCGAGCCGAAGCAGCTCCACGACGGTGGCCGCACGATCCGGGCGTGGTTCCTCGTGAGTGACGACGACTCGATGGATCGCATCATGGACGCCGCGGTGGCCAACGGCGGCACCGAGCTGTGGCGCCATCACTTCTGGAAGGAGTTCGGCGGCGCCAACTCCTCGTTCCGCGACCCGTGGGGCAACCAGATGATGCTGTGGAAGCACCTCGAGGGGATCGAGCAGGACCCCGAGACCCACGAGCTCGTCGGGGACGCCACGCTCCCCGAGGGCTACACGATCGAGTAGGCCCTCACACCCGCTCGAGCGGTCGGAACGGGCCCGGGGGTGCAGCCGCGACGATCGCATCGCCGGGTCGTACGACGCCGCCGTGCACGACGACGGCCATGATGCCCGCGAGGCGACGGAGCTCACCGGTCTCGTCGCGCACCAGCACCTGGGACAGCAGGCCCTCCTGGAACTCGTTGATCTGTCCGCACGGATTGCGGAGCCCGGTCACCGCCAGGAGGGCCTCACCGACCTGCAGCATCGTGCCGACGGCGAGCCCGAGCAGATCGACGCCTCGGGTCGTGATGTTCTCGCCGAGATCGCCGGGCCCCACGTCGTGGCCGGCCTCGACCACGCGGTCGAACAGCTCGGCGTGCATGAGGTGGACCTGGCGCAGGTTGGGCTGCGTGGGATCGGCAGCGACGCGAGACCGGTGCCGGACCCGTGCGCCCATGTGCGCGTCACCGGCCACGCCGAGCCCGGCCACCAGCTCGATCTCGGGACGCGTGGTCTTGGAGAACGTGTGGGCGTCCGAGGAGTGGACGGCGATGACAGCGGGCGGGTCCGCCCCCTCGGCCGGCGTCACTCCTGGGCCATCGACACGGCCATCTCCGGCAGGTCGACCCAGGCCTGCTTGTCGTCGCACCACGCCTCGACCGTCGGTTCGACGTCGTGCTTGTCGTCGAGGGTGCCGGCCTTGACCGCGATCACGCCGGCGGGCTCCATGAGCAGCGAGTAGATCGGCGATCCGCACGAGCCGCAGAAGTAGCGGTGCACGAACACGTCGTCGCCGCTGCGCCCGCGGTCCTCGTACAGCGCGAGGTCACCCTGCACGGCGAGCTGGGGTTGCGTGGCGATGAGGTTCACCGAGAACGCACCGCCGCTCTGGCGTTGGCAGTGGTCGCAGTGGCAGACCGCGGTGGCGATGAGATCGCCGCTCAGCTCGTACGAGATGGCGCCGCACAGGCAGCGTCCGCTCCGACTCATCACAGCCCCCTCGCTCGATGTTCGCAGGTCGCGACCCTAGAGGTCGGGCACCGACCGCGCCCCCATCGCCGGCGTCAGCGCCGGGAGCGAGGGAGGAGCGTGCGCCGGCGCGCGTGGGGGAAGACGGTGCTGAACCGCGCCTTCGCCTCGTCGGTGGCGACGAGGAGCAGCTCGGCGTCGGCCGGCAGTGGCGTGTGCGCGTCGGGGTTCGCCCTGACCTCCTCGCCGTGCTGGATGGCGACGACGTTGCACTCGGTGCGGCGATGCACGTGCGCATCGGCGAGCGTCCGACCCGCCAGCTCGTTGGGGACCGGCGACCGGAAGACGTTGAGGCCGTGAGCGACGAGGAGGGTCTCGTCGCTGCGGAGCTGGTTCCAGATCGCCGAGGCACCGGTCGCGGCATACGACAGGACGGCATCGGCGCCGGCCCGGTAGAGGGTGGTCACGTTCCGGTCGAGCCGTGAGCGGGACACGATGCGCGAGTCCGGGCGGAGCCCGCGGCAGTAGCGGGTCAGGAAGACGTTGACGTTGTCGTCGTGGGTCGTGACGAGGATGGCGTCGGCCTCCTCGATCCCGGCCTCGACGAGCACGGAGCGATCGGCGGCGTCACCGATGACGTAGTGGACGCCGTCCCGTTCGCGCTCGGGGAGCTGCTCGACGATGGCGAAGTCGACCCCCTCGGCGAGGAAGGCGTTGCCGATCGCCCGACCGACGCGGCCACCGCCGATGATGACCGCGCGCGGCGCGTCGAGCGCAGGGACGCTGTAGTGCTGGTCGAACGCCTCGACCTGGTCGGGCGAGCCGGCGAGGATCAGCAGCGACGACTCCTGGAAGCACGAGTCCGGGCGGGCGATCGTGAACTCACCCCGATCCCACAGACCGATCAGACCGATGCCGAGCCGCTCCCGGAGCTTCGCCTCCGCCAGCGTCCGCCCGACCAGCTCGGTGCCGACGACGCCTGCCTCGGCGATCAGGAGGCCGTCGAACTCGCCGATGACCTGTGCATGGCCGCCGAGCCCGAGGGCCCTGGCCGCCATCGCCGCGCCCAGCACCTCGCCGAGCTGGACGACGTGGTCGGCGCCGGCGATCTCCAGGATGTCGACCGACGCCGGGCTGTTGGCGCTCGCCACGATGTTGACCTTCGGCGCGATCTCCCGAACGGTGAACGCCACGTTGGTGTTGATCTGGTCACCGTTGTCGGCGACGACCATCGCTGCCTGCTCGACCCGGGCCTGGGCGTAGGTCTCGGGGTCGTCGAGCGGTCCGACCATGACGTTGCGGCCCTCGTCGTGGAGACGGCCGGCGTCCTCCACGTCCTCGACGATGACGACGTACGGCACCTCGGCCTGGATGGCGTCGTCGATCAGTGACTCCTCGACGGGGCCGAGCCTCGTGAGGATCAGGTGGTCGCTGATCGACGGCGGGAGCGATCGGGGTGCCCGCCGGCGGTCGCGCTCGTCCATCCACGGGATGAAGACGAACTGGATGAAGACGAAGGGCAGCACGACGAGCAGGAACGCCGACCCGGACAACAACACGACGACGGAGAAGATGCGGCCGGCGTCGGACTCGAACGTGATGTCGCCGAAGCCCAAGGTCGTCATCGTCGTCAACGTCCAGTAGATGCTGCTCGGCCACGAGAAGGACTGGTCCTCGCGGGCCATCAGCTCGTGGAAGACGGTGCTGAAGACGATCACCATCAGCACGAAGGCGAGCAGGAGGACCAGCACCGTGCGCCGTCGTCGCCGCCGTTGCGCCCGTCGAGCGACCTCTTCACCGGCGGCGAGGCCGGTGGAGGGATCGTCACCCAGGCGTTGCGCGACCTGCGCGACGGTGGCGCCGAGAGACTTCAGCACCGGCGAGGGGCAGCCGTCCGCATGTCTCCATGGTCCCACAGCACCGGGGCGATTCGGCGATCGCGTCCCGATGCGTCCCGCCGGCGTGCCGATCTCGCCTCCCCGAACCACCTCGCCGGGCCGCGGCGTCGACCTGGCGAACTAGCGTCCGGTCCCGTGGACGTGCGTGAAGAGACCATCGAGGCGAGCACCGACGACGGCGACATGGCCGTCGTCGTCACCCGGCCGGTCGGCGAGCCCGAAGGCGGCGGCGATTGGCCGACCGTCCTCTACTACATCGACGCCCCTGGCCTCCGGCCCGCGACCCGGGAGTTCATGGCCCGGCTCGCCGGGCACGGGTACCGGGTCGTGACGCCCGACCTGCATCATCGCCACGGGAGACTCCTGCACTTCGAGCCGAAGGACACGGCCTCGAACCCCGATGCCCGGCCGACGATCATGGGGTGGATCGCCTCGATGACCGACGATCGGATCCAGCACGACGGTCACGCCGCGCTCGCCGCGGCGGGAGTCGCGAACGACACGCCCTACGCCGTCATCGGGTTCTGTTTGGGAGCACGCGCGGTGGTGCGTGCGATGGAGCGTGACGGTGCTCGCGTGGTGGCCGGTGCCGGCTGGCATCCGTCGTTCCTCGCCGACGACGAGCCGGACTCGCCGCACGTCACCGCCGGCCAGCTCGCCCAGCCGCTGTACCTCGGCATCGGTGAGGCCGACCAGGTGCAGTCGATCGAGATGCACCAGCGGTTCCTGGACGCCGTCGCCGAGCTCGACCACGTCGAGGTGCTCACCTTCGCGGGAGCCGACCACGGGTACACGTGGCCCGGCTACCCGACCTACGACGAGCACGCCGCCGAGACCAGCTGGACCACCACCCTGGCGATGTTCGGCGCCGCGTTCAGCTGATCCCGGAGGCCCGGCGCTCAGGTGATCCGCGGCAGCACGGGCGACGCCTTGTCGACGATGCTCTGCGCCGCCGCCACCGCCTGTGGGGCGTAGTGCTCGTGGGGCAGGATCCAGAACTGGTCGGCAGCGATGGCGTCGCAGACGATCACGGCGACCTCGTCCGGGGTCATCCGCTCGGGGTGGTCGGCGCCGAACTCCTCGAGCTCGACCGAGCCCGGCTCGACACCGGGCTTGTTGCGCTCGCTCGTGTTGATGTTCGTCGACACGACACCGGGACAGAGCACCGACGCACCGATCGGCGTCGGTCGCAGCTCCTGCCAGATCGACTGACTCAACCCGACCACGGCGTGCTTCGCCGCGACGTACGAGGCGATCCGCGGGAAGCCGAGCAGGCCGGCGGTCGAGGCCGTGTTCACGACGTGGCCGGGTCGTCCGGACTCGCGCATCCGTGGAACGAAGGCGTGGAGGCCGTGGACGACGCCCCACAGGTCGACGTCGATCACCCACCTCCAGTCCTCGAGCGACGAGAACGCATCGCCGAACGCGACGACGCCGGCGTTGTTGCACAGCACGTCGACGTTGCCCTTCCAGGCGAACGCCTCGTCGGCGGCAGCCTGGACCGACTCCATCGAGGTGACGTCGCACACCGCGCCCTTCGCGTCGATCCCCGCCGCGGCCAGCTCGTCGACAGCGGCGCCGAGCGCCTCGGCCTCGATGTCGGCGGCGATCACCGACAGACCTCGGCGGCCCAGCTCGTGGCACAGGCCGAGCCCGATCCCGCTGGCTCCGCCCGTCACGAACGCGACCTGTCCCGCTCCGAGCTCCATGAACGTCCCCTCTCGACGACCCCGGCCGATGATCATCGCGCCGGTTGCCGAGGTGCGGCCAAGACGGCGGGGATACGCTCGGGAGCGTGACCGAGGTGTCGCTCCTGGACCTGGCCCTGATCGCTCCCGATGAGACCGCCGGCGACGCCCTGGCCGGGGTCGTCGAGGCGGCACGTCGCGCCGAGGCCGGCGGCTACCGGCGGGTCTGGTACGCCGAGCACCACAACATGGAGGCCATCGCGTCGTCGGCGACGAGCGTCGTGATCGCCCACGTGGCCGCAGCGACCGAACGGATCCGCGTCGGTTCGGGAGGCATCATGCTCCCGAACCACTCCCCGCTGGTCATCGCCGAGCAGTTCGGCACCCTGGCCGCGCTCCATCCCGGGCGGATCGACCTCGGCCTCGGCCGCGCCCCGGGCACCGACCAGCGCACCTGGCGGGCGCTGCGCCGCGATCCCGCCGCTGCGGAGCGGTTCCCCGACGACGTGCTCGAGCTCCAGGGCTACCTCGCAGGCCGGAGCCGCGTGCCCGGCGTGACGGCGATCCCCGGCGCCGGGTCCGAGGTGCCGCTGTACATCCTCGGCTCGTCGCTGTTCGGCGCCCGGCTCGCCGCCGTGCTCGGGTTGCCGTACGCGTTCGCCTCGCACTTCGCCCCCGACGCGCTCCAGCAGGCCGTGGCGGTCTACCGATCCGAGTTCCAGCCGTCCGAGCAGCAACCCGATCCGCACGTCATCGCCGGGATCAACGTCATCGCCGCCGACCGAGAGGAAGAGGCCGCCGAACTGCGGACCGAGGTCGAGCGGCAGCGCATCGCTCGCTTCCTCGGCAGAGGCCGCACGTTCTCCTCCGACGAGCTCGACGCCCTCGTCGCGTCGCCGCAGGGTCGTCAGGTGGCGCGGATGATGACCTACTCGGCAGTCGGGTCCCCGTCGACACTTCGGGAGCAGCTGGTCGACTTCACCCGGCACGCCGACGCCGACGAGTTGATGGCGGCCCACCCGGGGCCGACCGCCGAGCACCGACTCCGGTCGATCGACCTGCTCGCCGACCTCATCTGAGAGGCCCACCGTGACCAAGCGCCTGCCCTCCGGCGTGATGCTCAACGCCTACCCGGACAGCGTCGGCGAGCGCCTCGCCGACATGATCGAGCTGCTCCGTCGACCTGAGCTCGCCGACGTCGTCTCGCTCTTCTACGTGCTGCCGACCTTCTTCAACAGCGATCTCGATCGTGGCTTCTCCGTCGTCGACTACGGGATGAACGACGAGCTCGTCGCGCAGGACGATCTCGATGCGCTGGCCGACCTCGGGGTCGAGTTGAAGCTGGACTTCGTGCTCAACCACCTCTCGGTGGCGTCGCCGCAGTTTCGTGATCTCGTCGAGCTGGGCGACCAGTCGAGCTACCGGGACTTCTTCATCGACTGGAACGAGTTCTGGGCCGGCCACGGCGAGCCCGATGAGCGAGGCGTCGTGGTTCCCGACGCCGAGCACCTCGAACGCCTCTTCATGCGCAAACCCGGCCTGCCGGTGCTGCGGATCCCGTTCCCCGACGGCAGCGACCGCTGGTACTGGAACACCTTCTACCAGCAGGTCACCGAGGAGCCGGTGGGTGCGCGAGCGCTGACGGGAGTGGTGCCGGTCGGTCGCGAGTTCGAGGTCGCGACGGTGTTGGCCGACGCGGCCGAGACGGCCACGCCCCTGGACGAGGTCGACTTCGGCGTCGGTGTGGACCGGTCGGCGGTCCTCGCCGTCGTCGGCCGCCATCGGCGCTACCTCGGACAGATGGACCTCGACGCCCGCTCCGAGCAGGTCTGGACCTTCTACCGGGAGACGCTCGAGCGGCTCGCCGCCTACGGCGCCAGGATCGTGCGGCTCGACGCCTTCGCCTATCTCCACAAGGAGATCGGGCGGTCGAACTTCTTCAACCGCCCCGGCACCTGGGAGCAGCTCCGGCGCCTGGCCGACATGGCTGCCGAGCTCGATCTGACCCTGCTCCCCGAGATCCACGCCGAGTACGGCACCGCCATCCACACCGAGCTCGCCGACGAGGGCTTCCCGGTCTACGACTTCTTCTTCCCGGGGCTGGTCATCGACGCGATCGATCGCGGGCGGAGCACGGATCTGAAGCGGTGGATCGACGAGGTCATCCGGCGCGACCTCGAGACCGTCACCATGCTCGGCTGCCATGACGGCATCCCGGTGATCGACCTTCGGGGCGGCACCACCGCCGACGGCGAGGAGCGGGCAGGGCTGCTGCCCGACGACGTCATCGAGTCGACGGTCGAGCGCCTGCTCCGACGGGGCGGCCGCGTGAAGAACCTCTACGGGCCGGACGGGCAGAAGATCTCCTACTACCAGGTCAACGCGACCTTCTACAGCGCCCTGGGCGAGGACGACGACAGCTTCGCCCTCGCCCGCGCGCTCCACCTCTTCGTCCCCGGGACCCCGCAGGTCTGGTACCTGGACCTCTTCGCCGGGTCGAACGACGTCGAGGCCGCCGACCGGGCCGGGCCCGGCGGTCACAAGGAGATCAACCGAACCAACCTGTCGCTCGACGAGATCGAGCGACGACTCAGCCTCCCGGTCGTCCAGCTCCAGCTCGAGCTCCTGCGCCTCCGGAACACCTCACCGGCGTTCCAGGGGGAGCTGTCGGTCGAGACGCCCGACGAGCACGAGATCGTCCTCGAGTGGACCGGGGACGGCGCGACCGCCCGGCTCGAGGCCGACCTCGCCGCGGCGACCTTCCTCGTCAGCCACCTCGACGGCGACGGTGAGCGGCGCTGGTCGGCCGCCGATCAGGGAGCGACGAGCACCTCGTAGTCGCGGGTGATCACGAAGTCGGCGAGGTTCCGGTGGCCGGCGATGATCTTGTGCTCGGTCTCGAGGATGGCCTCGATGAACGGGTCGCCGACCTCGTCGCCCCGGTTGCGCTTCTGCCGATGCGCGAGGGTCTCCAGGCGGTTCCGGGCGATGAAGACCCGGGTGTCGACGTGGCGCAGCAGCGAGGTGTAGGTGCCCTCGGCGATGACGGCATCGACACCGCCCAGGTCGAGCGTCTCGTCCTCGACCGAGTCGGCGTCGTAGTCGACCAACGGCTTCGTGATCGAGGGTTCGCCGGCGATCGCGTCGATGAGGTTCTGCTCGAGCACGTCGAGTCGGACCTCGACGTGCGGCCCGAGCCAGGCTGGGTCCTCTCGGCGCCTGGCATCGTTGCTGCGGGGCGGCAGCACGAAGTAGTCGTCCTGGCCCAGCACCACCGCGCGCATCCCCTCGGCCGCCAGGGCCTCGGCGATGGCGTTGGCGGTCTCGGACTTCCCGCTCCCGGACTCGCCGGCGACGGTGATCGTGTACCGACCCTGCTTGGCTCTCACCGCCGGGGCGACCACCGGGGCGATGACGGCCGCGGCCTGCCGGTGGTGCTCCTCGATGACGACGACGTCGCCTTTCACCGGTGCTGCGCTCCTCGGTCCGGGCGACGACTGCCGTCGCCGTGGCGGCGTCGAACGTAGCAGTGAGACACGGCCGGGCAAGCTCGACCCGAGCTCGGTCGGACTACCGTGACGCCGTGTCGAGCAGCAGCCCGTCGTCGCCCGTCGCGCTCGTCACGGGTGCGTCGAGCGGGATCGGTCGGGCGACCGCCGAGCGTCTCGCCGCGGAGGGGTTCACCGTGCACGCGACGGCCCGCCGCGTCGACCGCCTCGCGTCGCTCGCCGAGCGCACCGGGTGCACCACCCACGCCCTCGACGTTCGCGACACCGAAGCGATGTCGGCGCTCGCCGCGGGCATCGGCAGGATCGACGTCCTCGTGAACAACGCCGGTCTCGGTCGGATGGACGGCACGCTCGCCGAGTCCTCGATCGACGACATCGCCGTCACCATCGAGACCAACGTGACCGCGCTGCTCGTGGTCACCGGCGCCGTCCTCCGCGGGATGGTCGAGCGTCGTTCCGGGCACATCGTCAACGTCGGTTCCGTCACCGCGCTCTACGCCGCGCCCAACGCCCTCTACGGCGCCTCGAAGGCCGCCATCCACCGGCTGAGCACGAACCTCCGGCTGGAGCTGCGCGGGAGCGGCGTGCGCGTCACGGAGATCTGTCCCGGGCGGGTCACCACCGAGTTCTACGACGTGGCGATCAGCGATCCTGACCGACGTGCGGCCGCGACGGACACGGGGATCGAGGAGGTCACCGCCGCCGAGATCGCGGACGCCATCCACTACGCCGTCGCCGTCCCTCCACACGTGAACGTCAATCGGATCGAGCTCCAACCGACCGGCCAGGCGTACGGCGGGATGTTCTTCGATCCGGTCGCAGCGAGGGACGGCGGGTGACCCGCTCCGATCGGGTGGCCGTCGTGACCGGGGGAGCGTCGGGCATGGGGGCAGCGACGGCTCGCCTCCTCGCCGAAGGGGGCGACGCGGTCGTCGTGGTCGACATCGACGAGGCCGGGGCGACGGCCGTGGGGCGGGACTGCCATGACCGTGGCGCTCCCGGCGTGCTCGTGCGAACCGGTGACGTCAGCCGGTCGGCGTTCTGCGACGAGTTGGTCGCCGACGTCGTGGAGCGGTTCGGTCGCCTCGACGTGCTCGTGAACGCCGCCGGGACGATCCACCGAGCCGGAGCGACGGAGACCTCCGACGACGACTGGCATCGGGTGATGAGCATCAACGTCGACGGCACCTTCTACTGCTGCAGGGCCGCCCTCGGACCGATGATCGACGCCGGTTTCGGGGCCATCGTGAACTTCGGATCGATCTGGGGAGCGGTCGGGTCGGCGGGCGCCCTGGCCTACTGCGCCTCGAAGGGCGCCGTGCACCAACTCACCCGTGCGCTCGCCCTCGACCACGTCGAGCAGGGCATCAGGGCCAACGCGGTCGCCCCGGGGGAGGTGCGCACCCCCATGCTGTCCTCGCACCGTCCGACCTCACCGACCGAGGACGAGCTCCAGGCGCTCGCCGATGCCACGATCCCGATGAAGCGCCTCGCCGAACCGATCGAGGTCGCCAAGGTCGTCGCGTTCCTCGCCTCGGACGACGCCAGCTACGTCACCGGCGAGATCGTCCACGTCGATGCCGGCTACACCGCCCGATGACCGGTCGGCGAGGTCGGGCCGAGGGCATCAGAGCTCGTCGACCAGGCGCCCGACCTCGGCTGCGGCGAACTTCACCTGGGCGGTGAAGAGCGCGCCGCCCAGGCTGATGCGGCGAGCGCCGGCCTCGGCGATCTCGGCGACGGTCGGCGCGCCGTCACGCCACGGCGCGGCGAGGACGTTCACGGGACCGCCGGCGTCCGCCACGACCGTTCGCACCGAATCGAGGCTCCTCGTGCCGGGGGCGTAGAGGCAGTGCGCGCCGACCTCGGCCATCCCCTGGAGCCGGGCAAGGGCCTCGCTGATGCCGCCGTCGAGGTCGTAGAGCAGGACCTCGGTCCGGCCCGTGACGAGGAAGGGACGGTCCAGCGCCGCTGCGGCCTCGACCGCTGCCTCGATGCGAGCGACGGTCAGGGCTCGGTCGTACACGCCTCGGTCGGCGTCGCCCGACCAGTCCTCGATCCCCATGCCTGCCGCTCCGGTGGCCGCGAAGCGTCGGACGGCCGCAGCGACGTCCTCGGGCTCGTGGCCGTAGCCGTTCTCGGCGTCGACGTTGCAGGGGACGGTCGATGCGGCGGCGACGAGCTGCTCGGTGTGCTCGGCGTGCTCGTCCATCGAGACGGCGCCGGCGGCGTCCCGGCGTCCGATCAGGGCGGCGTGGGCACCGCTGGAGGTCGCGATCGACCGCGCCCCGGCGGCGACGACCGCCGCCGCGGTGACGGGGTCGGCCACGTTCACGAGGAGGAAGGTGCCCTCGGCGTGCAGCTCGGCGAACCGGGCGCCGAGGTCGGATGCGGTGGCGGGGTCGATCGTCATGGCATCACCCTCGCACCGGAGCTTCGACCCCACCGGCGGTTTTCGGGCAGCCCGCGTTGGAGCGCTCTAAACTGCCGCCCATGGACCACCGGGTGCGCTCCCACGACGGCTTCTGGACCGTGAGCGACGTCGATCTCGACGACCTCCTCCGCGTCGTCGACGTCGACACCGACGAGTCTCTTTACGAGCACGCGATCGGCGTCGAGTCCGGCGTCATCGTCTACGACGCGGCCGCCGTCGAGGAGATCGTCGACGACCTCGACCGTCGTCGGCGCGTGCTGGGGGAGATCGCCCACGCGATCGGCGCCGGGCCTGGCGTCGTCGCCTTCCGCGGTGCGGTCGACCCCGACGCGGTCCATCGCTCCAGCGCGGTCTGCGACACGATCCTTCGACGGGAGCGTGAGGCGGGCATCAGCGCCGCCGACCACTTCGCGGTCGCCGGCGCCAACGAACGAGCCTGGAACACCCTCGAGAAGCTCGCCCTGGACGACCCGGGCACCTTCGTCGACTACTACGCCAGCGAGACGATCGCGCTGGCGTCCGAGGCGTGGCTCGGCCCGGGGTACCAGGTCACCGCTCAGATCAACGTCGTGAACCCCGGCGGGGCGGCCCAGGCACCGCACCGCGACTACCACCTCGGCTTCATGACCGACGACGAGGTGGCCCGGTTCCCACATCACGTCCACACCATGTCGCCGATGCTCACCCTCCAGGGGGCGGTCGCGCACTGCGAGATGCCGATCGAGTCCGGGCCGACCAAGCTGCTGCCCCACTCGCAGAAGTACCCGCTCGGGTACCTGGCGTACCGGCAGCCCGAGGTGGCGGCGGCGTTCGAGGAGCGGTTCGTGCAGCTCCCGCTGGACGTCGGTGACGCCGTGTTCTTCAAT
Organism: Actinomycetota bacterium; assembly: GCA_039185015.1. Lineage (GTDB taxonomy): Bacteria > Actinomycetota > Acidimicrobiia > Acidimicrobiales > Poriferisodalaceae > JBCBSZ01. The sequence continues at coordinate 117,505 of JBCDAU010000012.1, read as the reverse complement.
CCCGCGCTCCTCCACGCAGCCGGCGACAACCGCAGCGCAGACGTGCGGCGCGTGGCGAACCTGCTGCAGGTCTCCAGTCCGCTCGGGCGGGCGATGGAGCGCGTCGACCGCACCGCCGTCGTGCGGGCGATCTACCCCGCGCTCCGCCGTCGACGCGACGCCGGCTGGTCGGAGCGGGCGGTCGGCGCTGCGCTCGGCGCCGCGGCGGAGGGCTACGCGTTCCCCAGCGACCTCGACAACGACCCGCCGGTCGACGGACTCGCCCCGGCGACCCAGGCCGACATCGTCCGGCGAGCCCTCGACGAGGGTTGGACGAACGCTCAGCTCGACGAGGCGCTGACCGCGCTCGACCGGCGCCGGCGCGTGGTCTGAGCCCTCAACCCATCCAGTCGGCGATCGCCTGGCCGATCTCGTGCGGGCTGTCCTCCTGGACGAAGTGGCTCCCGGCGACGGTGACCTCGGTCAGGTTCGACCACGTGCGCACGAACTCCCGTACCTCGCCGGTGAGGATCGCGCCCGGTTCTGCGTTGACGAACAGCTTCGGGAACGGCGCGGTCGGCAGCCACTCGGCGTAGGCCGCCTTGATGTCGTGGACGTCGGCAGGCTCGCCGTCGATGGCGATCTGTCGCGGCCAGGTCAGCGTCGGGCGCCGGTGCTCGGGCTCGACGAACGGGCGCCGGTACTCGTTCATCTCCTCCTCGGTGAGCTCCCGCTGGATCGAGCCCGGCAGCACCGCCTCCACGAAGAGGTTCTTGCCGATGACCATGTCCTCACCGGCAGGGGAGCGGAAGGCCTGGAAGATGTCGGTCGCCGCCTCGGGCCACTCCGCCCAGGTCACCGGGCGGACGAGCGCCTCCATGAAGGCGATGCCCGCGACGCGGTCGCGGTGGCGATTGGCCCAGTCGAAGCCGAGCGCCGACCCCCAGTCGTGGATCACGAGGGTGACGCGGTCGCCCAGGTCGAGCTGATCGAGGAGCCCGTCGAGGTAGTGACGGTGCTCGACGAAGCGGTACGAGTCGGGTCCGGTGTCGTCGAGCTTGTCGGAGTCGCCCTGCCCGATGAGGTCCGGGGCGATGCAGCGGGCGCGGTCGGCGACGTGCGGGATGATGTTGCGCCAGAGGTACGACGACGTCGGGTTGCCGTGGAGGAAGACCACCGGGTCGCCCTCGCCGCGCTCGTGGTACGCCATGCGCTTGCCGTCGACGGTGGCGTGGGACTTGGTCAGTGGTGTGGCATCGAAGTCGGACATCGGGCTCCCTCGGGCTCGTTGTGGCGGACGTTAGGTAACGCTCGCTATCATCGTCAACCACCGGAAGCGGGAAGGACGCGCACCTGCCGAGAGCACCGAAGTTCGACGAGGACGTGGTGGTCGATCGCGCCATGCGGGCCTTCTGGCGCCGAGGCTGGTCGGCCACCTCGATCCGCGAGCTCGAGTCGGAGCTGGAGCTGAAGGCGCCGTCCATCTATCGGCGCTTCGGGAGCAAGGACGGTCTCGCCCGGGTCGTGCTCGAGCAGTACGTCGATCAGGTCATCGGCCGTCGCATCGAGCGGTACCTGCCCGCCGACGGCGACCCCCTCGACAACGTCTGGCGCTTCCTCGACTCCGCCCTCGTGCCACCGGCCGACGGCGATCGGTTGACGGGATGCCTCCTCACGGCGACGGCGACCGAGCACCCCGCCCTCGCCGCCGAGCTCGACGATGTGATGGCCCGCGGTTTCGCGATGATCCGTGACGGCTTCGCCGCGCAGTTCGAGCGGGCGGCTGCGGCCGGGCAGCTCGCGCCCGGTGTCGACGCCGGCTCGGCGACGGTCTCGGTCGACCTCGCCTTCCAGGGGCTCATGGTCCACGCCAGGCGCAGCGCGCCGGCGACCGAGCTCGCCGAGCATGCCCGGACCGTCCTGCGTTCGATCGCCCCCGACTGGAACCCGCCATCCACCTCGTCGGGCGGTTGCACCTTCCATCAGTAGATGCTAATCATTAGTTGTGACTGATGAAGCGGCGCTCGATGCGCTGGGCAACCCGAACCGCAGGGCGGTCCTCCGACTGCTCCGCGACGGCGAGCAGACCGTGCGCGAGCTGACCGACGCCCTGCCGGTGACGCAGTCCGCCGTGTCGCAGCACCTCCGGGTGCTGCACGACGCCGGCCTGGTTCGAGTGCGGGAACACGGGACCCGACGGCTCTACTCCGTCGACCTCGGCACGCTCGGCGAGGTTCGGGCGTGGGTGGACTCGTTCTGGGACGACGTCCTGACCGCCTTCGTCGATCACGTCGAGTCCAGCGACGACACGGGAGCGACCTCATGAGCCCGACGATCCAGCCGGCCCCGCCGGTCATCCGCACCGCCACGGTGGCACGCGATCCCGAGCGGACCTTCCGGGCCTTCGTCGACGAGATCGGCGCCTGGTGGCCCCTGCCCTCCCACGGGATCTTCCAGGCCGACTCCGGCGGCGTGCGCTTCGTCGACGGTCAGGTCGTCGAGACGGCCACGGATGGGCGGCAAGCCATCTGGGCCGAGGTGCTCGGTTGGGATCCGCCAACGGGCTTCGTGCTCGCCTGGCACCCGGGGCGCGACGAGGCCTCGTCCAGTCGGGTCGAGGTCACCTTCGAGCAGGTCGACGCAGGGACCCGGGTCCAGATACGCCACGACGGATGGGAGTCCTTCGGCGAGGACGGGTTCGGTCATCGCCGCAGCTACGTCGGCCCGTCGGCCTGGGGGCACGTGCTCGACCACTTCGCCGACGGGGTCGAGGAGCCGGCGGACGGCGCCGACCTCGAGCCGCTGCGCTCCGCCTATGAAGCGTTCCTCGCCGAGGCCGACCGCGACGGGTTCGGTGCGGCCGATCCGGGCCAGTGGGGCGCCGACGAGGTGCTGGCCCACGTCGCGCTGAACGATCTCAGCCTGACCGCTGTCGCCCACGCGCTCATCCACCAGCGGTCGCCGACGTTCGACAACGAGGTGTGCCAGCGCCCGGAGGTCCTCCGCTCCGTGATCGACGCAGCGGGCGACCGGGCCGGGTTGCTGGCCTTCGCCCGAGCTGCAGCGGCCCAGGCGATCGGCGCCGCTCGTCGCCTCGATCCCGATCAGCGAGCGACGGCCGTGCCCTGCCGCTTCGTCAGCGATGGCGAGGTCGTGCTCGAACAGCCGATGCCGTGGGGCACGATCGCCATCGAGATCCAGGCCACCCGCCACCTCCCGGCGCACACCGAGCAGCTGGCGGCGCTCCGGGGCTGATCGGCCGTCGCGTCAGCCGACCGGCGCGCTCGGCGTGAAGGTGACCGGCAGCCGCTTGATGCCGGTCACGAGCGGCACGCCGGCGGCCTCGAGCGGGACCGGCTCGCCGGCGGTCTCGATGTCGGGCAGCCGCGAGTAGAGCTGTCGGAGCATCACGTTGACCTCGCGGCGGGCGAGGTGGGCCCCGAGGCAGAAGTGCGGGCCGGGGCCGCCGAACCCGACGTGGGGGTTGGGGTCGCGCTGCACGTCGAACCGATGCGGATCCGTGAACGTCTTCGGGTCGCGGTTGGCGGCACCGTAGAAGAGGATCATGCGGTCGCCCTCGGTGAAGTCCCGGCCGCCGATGCTGAGGTCGTGGGTCACGGTCCGCCGCATGAAGTTGACCGGCGACGATGCCCGAACGATCTCCTCGACCGCCGTCGGCCCGACGCCTTCGAGATCGTCCATCAGGATCGCCCGCTGATCGGGGTGCCGCGAGAGCAGATCGACGGCGTAGGTCGTGGCGTTGCGGGTGGTGTCGTTGCCGGCGACCGCCAGGAGGATGAAGAACGAGCCGAGCTCCTCCGGCGTCAGGACGTCCTCGTCGAACTCCTGGTTGACGAGCTTCGAGGTGAGGTCATCGGCAGGATTGGCCCGCTTGTGCGCCGCCAGCTCGTTCATCAACGTGACGAGCTCGATGCCGGACTCGATCGCTGCCTGCATCGGGTCCCGACCCTCGAGGAACTCAGGGTCGCCGGCGCCGAGGATGACGTTGGTCGCCCGCAGCACCCGGTCGAAGTCGCTGCGGGGGATGCCCATCATGTCGCAGATGACCAGGAGCGGGAACGGCTGGGAGAGCGCCTCGACCAGGTCGACCTCGCCCTGCTCGCAGAAGCCGTCGATGACCTCGGCGCAGATCGTCTCGACCGAGTCGAGCACGCCCTGCAGCGACTTCGGGGTGAAGGTCCGAGCGACGATCGTGCGCTGCCGTGCGTGGCGCGGGTCGTCCATGTTGATGAACCCGCCGAAGTACTCGAGCATCTCGGCAGGGAGATCGACGATGGATGTCGCTCCCTTGCCCGAGCAGAAGTCCTTCGGGTTCTTGGAGATGTGCACGGCCTCGTCGAAGGTGAGGACCGCGTGGAACTCCTCGTGGGCGTCGATCAGCTCGTTGACGTAGCCCACCGTGTGGATCGGAGCCTGCTCCCGCATCTCCTCGATCTCGAGCATCCGCTCGTGCAGGGGAAGCTGCCAGAAGGCGGTGTCGACCAGTCGGGATGCTGATGCGGGCACGGGTCACCTCACGGGACGCTGGGATCCTCCATCGTGCCCGACCGCACCTCGTCCAACCCCATCAGTGGCCAGCACCCGCCGCAGCACGAACCAGCCCACCGTCGCCGCGACGGCGCTGATGATCGCGCCGTAGAGGTTCGCCCAGACCGCCCCGGCGGTGTCGCCGATGATCCCCGTGATCGGCCCGCCGATCGGCGTGCTGCCGATGAAGAGCACGCTCGTGAGGGCCAACGCCCGGCTCCGGAAGGTCGGGTCGATCCGCTCCTGCACGACGTTGTTCGAGGAGTTGACGAACGCGGTCGCCGAGATGCCGAAGGCGATCACGAGCGGGATGGCGATCGCGAGCGACGTCGAGAACGACAGCGCGCCGAGGCTGAGCGCGAGCGCGCCGGCGGCGCCGAAGACCCAGGCGTTCGGTGTGCGGTCGAAGCGGGCGACGGTCAGCGCGCCGATCACGTTGCCGACGCTCATGGCCGACAGCAACCACCCGAAGACGGCGTCGTCCTCCTGCAGCCGATCGGAGACGAGCAGGGGCAACGAGACCGAGTGGTTGTAGGCGAAGGTCGAGATGACGGCGAAGGCGATGAGCGTGATCCGCAGCGTCGGGATGCCCCACAGCTCGCGGAGCACGTCGCGCACGGGCGACCCGCTCGGCCTCGCCCGCTCGAGCCGGTGCAGGCGGGTCTGGTCCATCCGGAGGAGCGCGACCAGCACCGCGGCGTAGCTGATGCCGTTGCCGAGGAACACCCAGGCCGTGCTGGTGACCTCCGCCAGCAGCGCGGCGAGCGCTGGGCCGAAGATGCGGGCGCCGGTCATGACCGAGGTGTTGAGCGCGAGGATGTTGCCGAGGTTCTCCGGTGGGACCAGCTCGGTGGCGAAGGTCCGCCTCGTCGGGTTCTCGAGGGCGGTGAGACCACCGAAGACCACGGTCGCCCCGTAGACGATCGAGAGCGTCGCGTTGTCCGTGAGCACGATGATCCCGAGCCCGAACGCGACGACCGCCAGGGCCATCTGGAGCCGGATCGTGAGGCGGAACCGGTCGGAGCGGTCGGCGAACGCGCCGGCGTGGAGCCCGAAGAGGAGCATCGGCCCGAACTGGCAGGCGGCGGCGATGCCCAGCTCGAGACCTCCGCCGCCGAGCTCCCGCACGAGCAGCACGACGGCGGTGTTGTGGGCCCAGGTGCCGATCGCCGACAGCCCGAGCCCGGCGAAGAACACTCGGGCGTTGCGCTCCTTGAGCGAGCGCAGCGGATGGTTCGAGCTCACCGAGGTGCGGTCGTGGCTCAGCCCGCCCTCGACTCGGACGCCTGCTCGGAGTCGCGGAGGTCGATGACCTCGGCGAGCCCGAGCCGGTGGAAGGCGGCCGCGGCCTCGCCCCGGTTGGCGACGCCCAGCTTGGCGAGGAGGTTGGAGATGTGGGTGCTCACCGTGCGGTGGCTGAGGAAGAGGCGTTCGCCGATCGCCTTGTTGGTGAGGCCTTCGGCGACCAGCGCCATCACCTCCACCTCGCGGGGCGTCAACTGCAGCGGGAGCGGAGCTGGAGCGCCGTCGGTCGCCGGGGTCTGATCGACCTCACCGTCGGTCAGGTCGATGCGGGAGACGGCGGCCAGCGAGCGCGTCCGCTCGGCGAGGACCGTCATGCCGTGCTGGGCGGTGAGGTCGGCGAGGCGGCGCACCACGGGTTCGGCATCGTCGTTGGTCGACGCCAGGCGCTCGGCGACGAGCAGCAGCGCCTGCGCCGCCTCGTGGAGGTAGCCCACGGCCTCGAGCGCCTCCGCCGCAGCCTCACCCTGCTCGACGTCGACGTCTCCGCGGAGCGCTGCGAGCTCGAGGTCCATCTGGGCTCGCATGGCGCGGTTGGCCACGCCGTCGTCGTCGAACCCCTCCACCTGTGCGGCGATGTCGTCCACCACCTCGGGTGGATCGTCGAGCCCGCTGTCGCGCCGCAGCCGCAGGACGCGGAGCTTCTCGACGATCGCTTCGCGGGTGTAGGTGAGGTTGTCGCCGGACAAGTGCAGCTCCAGTGCGATGTCGACGTGGTGGAGCGCCTCGTCGGGCCGAGCCCGTCGTCGGGCCAGCTCGGAGCGGAGTCGCGCCTGAAACCCGGTCTCCTGCGAGGACTGGTATCGGTCGGCGATCTCGTCGGCTCGGTCGAGGTGGGTGGCCGCCCGGTCGAGGTCGCCGATGCCCAGCGCGTGTACGGCCGAGGACTGCAGCACGGTCAGGCTGGCGAGGTCCTCGAGCTCGGTCTCGAGCAGCTGATCGAGGAGGGTTTCGGCCTCAGCGTACCGGCCGGCGTCGAGGTAGCCGAAGCAGAGGTCGAGTTGCAGCTCGGCTCGCCACCTCGGACCGCAGTGCAGCTCGGCGTAGGCCAGGGCTTGCCGGGAGACCTCGAGCGAGTCCTCCGTCCTGCCCGCCTGGAACACGATGATGAGCATCTCGGTCCGGAACGCGTTGGCGACCTGGGGGACGAGGTGCTGGCGCAGCGCCGTGGCCCGGGCGTCGCGGGCGAGCTCGACCCCGGCGTCCAGGTCGGAGGTGACACCGACCGCCAACGCCTTGGCCGTCATGGCCTCGACGAGCGCGACCTCGGGGCCCTCGCTCTCGGCGATGCTGATGGCCCGCTCGGCTGCGGCCAGCGCGGGCGTCACGAGTCCGTCGGCGAGCGCCTGCTTGGAGATGCGGTGGTGGACCTGAGCAGCGGCGGCCGACACGTCGTCGTCGACCAGCTGCTCGGCCTCGACGAGCAGGCGAGCCGTCTCGTCGGGGTTGCCCATGTGCCAGTGGACGGGGGCCTTCCACGCGAGCAGCAGGGCTCGCTCGGCCGGACGGAGCTGGCGGGCCCACCCGGCCAGCGCCTCGTCGACCATCGCGAGGGCCTCGGTGCTTCGGAGGCACGCCGCGAGCCGGTCGGCGGTGTCGGTGAGCAGCTCCAGCCTGGTCGTGCCGGTCAATGCCTCGGGGTCGCCGGCCGCCGGCCACTCGTGGAGGGCCTGCAACGACAGCTCGGCGGCGGCCTCGCTCGCGGCGACGGCGGCCGCGGCCTCTGCGGCTCGGACGGCTGCGGCGAGGCTGCGATCGTGGTCGCCGGCGTTCGACCAGTGCACCGCCAGGCTGGTGAGGTCGCTCAACGACTCACCCCGACGTGGGTCGGCCTCGATCGCCTCGGCGGCGCTGCGATGGAGGTCTTCGGCCTCGAAGGGCAGGACCTCTCGGAGGATGGCCTCACGGAGCAGGGCGTGGCCGAAGGCCAGCTCGTTCCCGGAGACCTCGAGGATGGAGGCGTCGAAGAGGCTGCGGAGCAGCCGGCTGACGTCGAGGTCGGGCAGCATCGCCGCGAGGAGGCGGTGGTCGGCGACGCCGCCGACCACGGCGAGGGCTCGGAGCAGTTCCCGTTCGTCGGCCTCCAGCCGGTTCACCCGTGCGGTCAGGAACTCGACGAGCGAGACGGGCAGCGCCATGCCGCCGCTCTGTCGGGTGAGCACCAGCTCACGGGAGAAGTAGGGGTTGCCGCCGGTCCGCTCGACCAGGTCGTCGATGAGGGCGGGGTCGGGGTGCTCGTCGAGCAGACGGGTGGCCTGTTCCTCGAGCTCGCCCCGGGTCAGGCCGCTCAGCTCGAGCGCGTGGGCGTTGACGAGGCGGCGCATCTCGGCGATCCAGCCCCGGAGCGGGTGGTCGCGGCTGGTCGCGCCGGCCCGCTCCGTGACCAGGATCAGCACGCGCGCGTCCCGCAGGGTGTGGACGAGCGAGGAGAGCACGTCACGGGTCGCCGCATCGGCCCAGTGGATGTCCTCGACGACCAGGACCAGCGGCCGGCGGCGGGCCGCGGCGATGAGCAGGTGGGTGATGGCGTCGAAGAGTCGCCCGACGTCGCTGCCCGCATCGACGCCCTGGTCGCCCCAGTCGAGCTCGGGTAAGAGGGCGGCGAGGTCGGCCCGGTGGGGACCGACGAGGGCGTCCGTGTCGTCCGCGTCGCCTCGCAGGACCGAGCTCACGATCGCGATGATCGGTCCGAGGGGGAGGGTCCGGTCGGCGTACTCGATGCTGTGCCCGACGTGGGCGCCCCAGCCGGACTCGGCGAGGCTGCGGACGAACGCCGAGGTCATCGTGGTCTTGCCGATGCCCGCCTCACCGGTCACGAGGGCGAGCTGGGCCCCGTGCTCGACCGAGAGATCGGCGAGGTCGCGGAGGCGGGCCAGTTCGGCCTCTCGGCCGACCAGCTCGTCACCGACCCCGGGGGCTGCAGCTGGCATCGAGACAGTCTTGTTCGGGTGTCCGGTGCCCCTGACCGTACTTGAGCGGTAGACGCACAACAGCCTGGCAACAGGTGTGGCACGAAAACGTACGGAAAGGGGTCGAAAGTGTCCTCGCCTCGGACCGACGTACGCAGAACTACGTCATGACGTACGTCGCGGATACGTCATCTGACCGATCCGCTCGGCCGGGATCTGTCGCATCGTGATGTCACACCACACGAGGCGCTGCGAGACACCACAGCGGAGCGCCCACCGAGACGAAGGATCGATGACGATGCAGACCAAGGGTGCGAGCTGGGCAAAGGGTGCGAGCTGGGCCAAGGGTGCCAGCTGGGCCAAGGGTGCGAGCTGGGCGAAGGGTGCGAGCTGGGCCAAGGGCGTCAGCTGGGCCTGATCATTCCGCATGGCTCCGCCCGAGCCGCCCGGCGACGAGGCCGACCCTCCGGGGCCGGCCTCGTTCGCGTTTTCCCGAGGCCGTCCCCGTCCGCCGGGGGCGGCCTCACCCGCGTCGGCGGGTCAGCCGCTCAGACGCGGACGTAGTCGTAGTCGACGGGCCGTTGATGGATCCCGCGTGACGGCGCAGCGACCCAGCCCGCCATCTTCCCGGGCTCGGCGACGCCGACCATGAGCGACTTCACGTGTGCTCGATCGGCCTCGCTGGGCAGCCACGAGTCGGCGTGATCCGCCCAGTCGGCCTCGCTCACGAGACGCCCGTCGGGGCTGAGGTGATGGTCCCGGAAGGTGCCGACCTGCCGATGGAAGCCGGTGTGGGGCAGCCGGAGCTCGACGTCGATGCCGGCCTCGGCGAGCGTCCGGTTCCACCGGACGAGACCCTTGGCGCAGTCCTCGGCGTAGTCCTCGCGCAGCGTCTCGTTCAGCGCGGCGAGCTGGGTGACCTCACGGGTCGCGATCCCGTCCTCGGTGCACTCCGGCACCAGCCGGTGCACGTCCTTGAGGAGGTGGTCGTCGTCCCGGCGCTCCTCCTGGAAGCGGCCCTTGAGGCCGGCGGCGAAGTAGTTGGCCGCGTTGGTCGAGGTCTCGGCGCCGAAGAGGTCGAGCGAGACGGAGAAGTGGAAGTTGATGTACTTCTGCAGCACATCGAGGTTGATGCCGCCGTACGGGTGGACGTCGTCGGTGTCGTGCTCACGCATCAGCTCGGCGGTCCGCTGGACGACCCGGCCCACTCCGGAGGCACCGACGAACATGTGGTGGGCCTCCTCCTTCAGCATGAAGTCGCAGGTCCGCGAGAGCGGATCGAAGGCCGACTCCCGCAGCGAGGCCAGCTGGTACTTGCCGTCCCGGTCGGTGAAGTACGTGAACATGAAGAACGACAGCCAGTCCGGCGTCTCCTCGTTGAAGGCGCCGAGGATCCGCGGGTTGTCCGCGTCGCCCGAGTGGCGCTCCAGCATCTCGTCGGCCTCGTCGCGGCCGTCGCGGCCGAAGTAGCGGTGGAGCAGGTACACCATCGCCCACAGGTGGCGGCCCTCTTCGACGTTCACCTGGAAGAGGTTGCGCATGTCGTAGAGCGACGGCGCGGTGAGCGACAGATGCCGTTGCTGCTCGACCGATGCCGGCTCGGTGTCGCCCTGGACGACGATCAGGCGCCGGAGGTCGGAGCGGTACTCGCCCGGCACCTCCTGCCACGCGGCCTCACCCTGATGGTCGCCGAAGGCGATCGTGCGATCGGGTTCCGGGTCGGCGAGGAAGATGCCCCAGCGGTAGTCGGGCATCTCGACGTGCCCGAAGTTCGCCCAGCCCTCCTGGCCGACCGACACCGCGGTGCGGAGGTAGACCTCGTTGCGCTGGAACGCCGACGGGCCGAGCTCCTCCCACCACCGGATGAACTTCGGCTGCCACTGCTCGAGCGCCCGCTGCAGGCGTCGGTCGGACTTGAGATCGACGTTGTTCGGGATCTTGGCCTCGATGTCGACGATGGTCATCTCAGACTCTCCTGCGGTCGTAGTCGGGACGGGAGCCGGTACCGAACCGGCGGAGCGCACCGTCGGGGCCGACGGCGTTCGGTCGTTGGAAGATCCAGTTCTGCCATGCGGTGAGCCGGGCGAAGATCTTGGTGGTCATGGTCTCGGGGCCGACGAAGCGGTAGCTGGCCTCCATGCCGGTGAGGGCGTCGGGGCTGAAGCTGTTCCGCTCCTCGAGGGTCAGCCGCACCTCGTCGTCCCAGTCGAGGTCGTCCGGGGTGAAGGTGACGAGCTCGGCCTCGGCGGCCTCGGCGGCGAGCAGGTCCTTGCCCGCGAGGGCGCTCGCCCGTTCGAAGGTGTCGTCGCGGCCCCAGAAGCGGGTGCGGAGCCGGGTGAGGTCGTTCGCCATCGGGTACCAGCCGAGGTTGGCCTCGGTGAGTCGGACCCTCGCCGGGGGAGGGGGATCGTCGAGGTCCTCCCAGGTGCCGTCGAGCATGAAGCTGCGGTCGGCGACGAGCAGCAGCTCGGCGAGGGTGCCGACGAAGCAGCTCCCGGGCTCGACGAGGGTGACGAGCGTGCGAGAGGACACGTCGAGCCGCGAGAGCGTCCGCGACCAGAACAGGCGAACCTCGCGGACGAGCCAGTGATCCGGCTCGGCGCCGAGGACGGCGTCGGCCTGCGCCACCCGGTCGACATCGCCCGCGGTGCGGAGGACCCAGGTGCCGAGCTCGGGCTCGTCGAAGCGGAGCCGCACGATCGCGTCGTCGAGCTCGCGTACCGTGCGGAGCAGCCAGCTGCTGTCGCCCGCCGCCACGAGGTCGTCGCCGGTCGACGGCTGGTCGGCGACCGGTGCGCTGACGGTGAACGTCGCAGCGCCCTTGTCGCGGTCGAGCTCGACGGCCACGTTGCCGTAGTCGATGCGGTCGCCGTCGACGGACCGCTGGAGCGGACCGAGCGGCACGCCAGGTCCCTGGTCGGGGCGGTCGCTGTCGGCGAGGCGGGCTGCCACGCGCTCGGCGATCAGCGCGTCCCAGCCGCTCGCCGGCGCGAGGTGGTCGACCAGGCCCCAGTCGAGCGCTGCGTTGCCGCGGACCCCCTCGGTGCGGGTGGCGAAGGCATCGGCGAGGTCGCGGCGGACGTGGCGCTTGTCGACGACGCGGGTGAGCCCACCGGTGCCGGGCAGCACGGCGAGCAGGGGGATCTCGGGCAGCGAGACCGCCGACGAGCGGTCGTCGACGAGCAGGATCTCGTCGCAGGCGAGGGCCAGCTCGTACCCTCCGCCCGCTGCGGTGCCGTTGACGGCAGCGATCCAGGTCTGGCGAGAGTTCGCCGTGGCGTCCTCGATCCCGTTGCGGGTCTCGTTGGTGAACTTGCAGAAGTTCACCTTGTGAGCGTGGCTCGCCCCGGCGAGCATCTGGATGTTGGCGCCTGCGCAGAACACCTTGTCGTACCCGCCCGTGACGACCACGACCTTCACCTCGGGGTGCTCGAAGCGGAGGCGCTGGGCGGCGTCGTGGAGCTCGACATCGACGCCAAGGTCGTAGGAGTTGGTCTTCAACTCGTAGTCGTCGCGAAGTCCGGCGTCCGGCTCGACCGCCATCGTCAGCGTGGCGACCGGTCCGTCGACCTCGAGGCGCCAGTGGTGGTAGCGCGACGGGTCGGTGTCGAACTCGACGATCGGTTCGGTCACGGGTCCCCCTGGTGGTCCGTCGGCCTGCAGACATACTACGTATCGTTGGTGGCTCGTCAACCACTTGTGGAATATGATGCGGTGATGGCGTCGCCCCGAACGGAGTCGTTGGCCCCCGTCCTCGGTGCTCGACGCGACGGCACGGCGCAGGCCGACTCGACGCGCGGGCTGCTCGTCACGGTGCTCGGCGAGCTCGTCCTCCCCGCCGGCGGTGCGGCCTGGACCCGTCCGCTGCTCGGAGCGCTCGAGCTCCTCGGGGTGCGGGACAAGGCAGCACGCCAGGCCCTCTCGCGGCTCGCCGACGAGGGGTGGTTGGAGCGGGAGCGGCACGGCCGGCGCACGCGGTGGCGGCTGACCGACGGGTCGGCAGCGCTGCTCGGTGCGGGCGCCGAGCGGATCTATGGCTTCGGCCAGGGCCGGCCGGATTGGGACGGTCGATGGGTCGTGGTGGTCGCCACGGTGCCCGAACGTGATCGGTCCACTCGTTACCGGATGGGGCAGGCGCTCAGCTGGGCTGGGTTCGGTTCGATCGGCAATGGGCTGTGGGTGTGCCCGTGGATCGACCGCGAGGCCGCTGCGGTCGCCGCGCTCGCCGGTCTCGGGGTCGAGGCGATGTCGTTTCGCGCCGAGGTCGGTGCGATGGGCACCGGCGCGGACCTCGCCGCTCGGGCCTGGGATCTGCCGGCGCTGGCGTCCAGCTACCGGTCGTTCCTCGCCGAGGTCGATCGGTCTGGTGGCGCCCCTCGTTCCGATGACTGCGCCGTCGAGCGCCTCATTCGACTGGTCCACGACTGGCGACGGTTCCCGTTCCTCGATCCGGACCTGCCCGACGAGCTCCTGCCCGACGGGTGGGTCGGCAGCTCCGCCGCTCGCCGGTTCGCCGAGGAGCGCGCTCGCCTGGTCCCGCACGCGCAGCGGTGGTGGCGCGCGCTCGAGGAGCGGACCGAGGCGAGCGCATGATGGCCGGGCTACGGTCCGCCCGTGTCGTTTCGCAGCAAGCTCGCCAGCGTCGGGACCGCCGCAGCGCTGACCACCGCCGCAAACCTCGCCACCAGCGTGTACCTGCACCGGGCGCTGACGCATCGGGCCCTCCGGGTCCGTCCCGCTGCCGATCGCGGCTTCCGCTCGGTCCTGTGGCTCACCACCGGGATCGACCGGCGTGAGTGGGTCGCTGTGCACCGGCGCCACCACGCCAAGCTCGACACCGAGCTCGACCCGCACTCGCCGGCGCTGCTCGGTTGGCGACGGGTGCTGCTCGCGAACGTCGCGCTGTACCGGAAGGCGGCCGCCGACACCGAGATGGTCGAGCGCTACACCCGCGACCTTCCACCCGACCACCTCGACCGCACCGTCTTCCGGTCCGGTCTCGCCGGTCTCGGCGTCACGACGGTCGTGCTCGGCCGGTTGCTCGGAGGGCGGCGGGCCGCCGCGATCATGGCGGCGCACATCGTGGCCTACGTGGCCGGTGGCGGCCTGATCAACGGGGTGACCCACACCTTCGGCGACCGGCCCCACGACAACAGCGCGACCAACGTCCAGCTGCTCGCCTGGCTGATCGCCGGTGAGGGGCTCCACAACAACCACCACCACCGGCCGACGGCGGCCAACTTCGCGTTCGCCGAGGGTGAGGTCGATCCCGGCTGGTGGCTGATCCGTAGTCTCGAGCAGGTTGGGATGGCCGAGGTGAGGTCAGTGTCGGTCCCCGCCTGAGCGAGCCGCCGCTACTCGCCGTCGTCGTCGTCCGGCTCGTCCGGCTCCTCCAGCTGGGTGGCCCTGACCGATGCGATGGCCCGCTCGTCGACCTCGATGATCTCGAAGCGCCAGCGGCCGTGCTCGACGACGTCGCCCGGCTCCTTCGGGACCCGTCCCAGCTCGGACAGGAGGAACCCGGCGATCGTGGCGTAGTCGCCCTCGGGGATCGAGATGCCGACCTCGGGGAGCTCGTGGGCCGGGAAGCGGCCCGTCAGCACGAGGCTGCCGTCGGCCTCCTGGTGCAGCGCCTCGAGATCATGATCGGTTTCGTCGTGGATCTCGCCGACGACCTCCTCGATCAGGTCCTCGACCGTCACGATCCCCTCGGCGCCGCCGTGCTCGCTCACGACGAGGGCGAGCTGGGTCCGCTCGGTCTGCATCGTGCGGAGCGCATCGAGCACGCCGGCGCTCTCGGGGAGCACGACCGCAGGGTTGGCGACGTCGCGGGCGACGCACCCGGGCTCGTCGAGCAGCAGGTCTCGGAGGTGGACGACGCCGACGGTCTCGTCCAGCGTGCCGTTGACGCACACCGGGGCCCGCGAGTGCCCGGAGGCCGCCAGCTCGGCCAGCGCCTCGGGGCAGGACGTCTCGGCGTCGAGGGTGACCACGTCGGGGCGGGGCCGCATCACCTCGCTCAGTCGCCGGTCGGCGATCTCGAAGGCGCCGCTGATGATCGTCCGCTGCTGCAGGGTGAACGACTCCTGCGTCCGGACCATGTCGCGCAGCTCGGCCTCGGTGACCGCCTCGCGCTCCTGGTTGGGGTCGCCACCGAGGACCCGGACCACCAGATCGGTCGACACCGACAGCAGCCAGATCGCCGGACGGGCGATCCGGGACAGCCCGGACAGCGGCCGGGCCACGAGCAGCGCCCAGCCCTCCGAGCGCTGCATCGCCAGCCGCTTCGGGGCGAGCTCGCCGAGCACCAGCGTGAGGTACGAGAGCGCGATCGTGACGACGAAGATCGAGCCGGGGCGCGCCGCTCCGCCGAGGAATGACAACGGTTCTTCGAGCGGTTCGGCGAGCGAGACCGCAGCGGACGCCGAAGCGAGGAAGCCGGCGAGGGTGATGCCGACCTGGATCGTGGCGAGGAAGCGGTTCGGGTCGCGGGCGAGCCGTCCGAGGACCTTGCCCCGAGATGACTCGTTCTCGAGGCGCTGGAGCTGGCCTTCGCGCAGCGAGACCAGCGCCATCTCGGAGCCGGCGAACACGGCGTTGAGCAAGACCAGCGCGGCGACCAGCGCGAGCTGGAACCAGATGCCGCTCACCCGGACCCCGATGCCCCGGGTCCAGCGGATGGCGCCTGTGTCATGGGCGCCCGAGGTCAGACCGACTCATCGCCCACACGGTACGTCCCCGGCGGGGCCCGGACGAGCCAGAGGTGTCGTCATCGCCCGGCGTGGGTCCGGACGGCCCCGGCCGAGCGACGGCTCAGTCGGGGGAGACCGAGGAGTCCGAGACCCAGTTGCCGTGGAAGCCGAAGGGCACCCGCTGGGGGAGGTGGACGGTCGCGACCGGACCCCGAGCGAGGTCCTGCGCGTCGAGCACGGAGAGCTCCGTGCGCTGCTCGCCCTGGTCGTGCACCAGGCCAACGAGCCAGCCGGCGTCCTCGGCGTCGTCGTCGGCCTTCGGCACGAAGACGACCTCTCCGGCGGCCCGGCCGGGCCCGTGGTCGAAGGTCTCACGGGCACCGGAGACCAGGTCGTGCTTGACGACGGGCCAGCTGTCGGCCGGATCGGGCGACGGCGCCACGCAGTAGCCGAAGCGGTACGGCCGGGTCGAGAGCGAACCGCGGTGGCGGGGGAACTCGTTGGCTGTCTCGTCGATCACGGTGATCGAGGCGGTGCGGCGGTCGGGGTCGAGCACCCATCGCTCGAGCCGGGCCTGCCCGCCGTCGCCGAAGGGGCCGAGGATGTCCTGGTCGAACATCACGTCGTAGTTGCAGAGGTCGATGACGACCGTGCCGTCCTCGGCGTCGTAGGCGTTCATCGGGTGGAAGGAGTATCCGTTGGGGACGTCGATCCAGATGATGTCCTCGGCATTCCCCTCCCGTGGCAGCAGCCCGACCCGGTTGCCGTAGTCGGGGTCCCAGCGGAACGGGAAGCGACCGGCGAACGCGAGGTCGAGGTCGACGGTGCACGGCTGGTCGTAGACGATCGCGAAGCGGTTCGTGAGCGACATGTCGTGGAGCATCGTCATGCCCGGCAGCGGGATGTCCACGGTGCGGGACACCGTCGCATCGGGCCCGACGACGACGTACTGGACGTGATCGAGCCACTGGGCCCAGGCGTAGGTCATCGCGTGGAGCTCGCCGGTGGCGGGGTCGAACTTCGGGTGGGCGCTGAACGCGCCCGGGAGGGTGCCGTTGAAGTCGTTGCGGGCGATGCTCTCGAGCTCGTAGGTCAGCTCGACGGGGGTGCCGCCGGCTTCGACCATCGCCCAGGTGGTGCCGGCGAAGCCGCCGACGTTGGTGTTCGGTCCGGTCCCGGTGCCGCTCCAGTTCGGCCCGGCGATGTCGCTCCGACCGCGGGCCGAGTTCACCGCTGGTGACCCGACGTACCGGTTGCGGTACCACTCCGCCCGGCCGTCGCGGAGGCGTACGCCGTGCACCATGCCGTCACCCATGAACCAGTGGTGGGTCGAGGGATCGGGGGCGTCCATCGGGTTCGGGCCGTTGCGCAGGTACCGGCCCTCGAGCTCGCGGGGCAGCTCACCGTCGACCGGTAGGTCGTGGGTGGTGACCTCCTCCTCGACGGGGGCGTAGTTGCCCGCGAGGTACGCGTTCTCGGTGATCGTGATGTCGGCCACGACGGTCTCCTCGTCTCACTGACTGGGCGTAACTAAGTTATGGCGTAACTTTGTTGCACGATGAGCGACGAGTCAACCCCCGACCAGCGGCAGGCGATCCTCGATGCAGCGATCGCGGTCCTGCAGGACGACGGGGCCGCCGCGCTGACCGTCCGCCGGGTCGCCTCGGGCGCCGGGTGCTCGACGACCGGCGTCTACACCTGGTTCGGAGGCAAGGGCGGGCTCGTCGACGCCCTCTACGTGGAAGGGTTCGAGCGCTTCGACGCCGCCCTCGACGCCGCCGATCACGACCTCGTGTCCCAGGCGCGCGCCTACCGGCGTTGGGGCCTCGCGGACTCGACCTACTACCTGATCATGTTCGGGTCCGCGGTTCCGGGCCACGAGCCGAGCGAGCAGGCGGTCGCCCGGTCGTTGGCCTCGTTCGACCGGCTCGTGCGGATGGTCAACGCCGAGCTCGGACCCGATCACGCCGGCGACCGCGCCTACCACCTGTGGGCGACCATCCACGGCTACGTCATGCTCGAGCTGCAGGGCCTCGCGCCGCCGTTGCTCATCGACGCCGACGCGGCCTACGAGCGGGCGATCGAGCTCGTGTTGTCCTCGGTGCGTTGAGTTGGGCGATCGAGCTCGTGTTGTCCTCGGTGCGTTGAGTTGGGCGATCGAGCTCGTGTTGTCCTCGGTGCGTTGAGTTGGGCGATCGAGCTCGTGTTGTCCTCGGTGCGTTGAGTCGGCTGACGACTCGTCGGGTGGGCGGTCAGCGCCAGGCGAAGACCGGCTGCTCGAAGCCGTCGACCCGGATGCTGCGACCCTCGTAGGCGACGGCCCGGAACTGGTGGAGCACCGCACCCGTCGGGGCGTGGATCAGGTCGCTGCCGATCGGCATCTGGATCACGGGCCGGTCGCTCTCGGGGATGTCGACGAACCGCGGGGAGTCCGGGCGCAGCAGCTCGCGCACCGAGATCCGGTGGATCGACGCCACCTCGTCGGGGTTGGCGACCGGCTCCGCGCCGGCGCCGGCCCAGAAGACGAACGGGGAGATCACGTACCCGGACCGCGTCGGATAGTCGTCCAGGCGCCCGAGCAGCGCCTCGTCCGGGAGGTCGAGCCCGATCTCCTCGCTGACCTCGCGGCGGGCGGCCTCGATCGGATCCTCGCCGGGATCGACTCGCCCACCGGGGAACGCCCACTGCCCGGCGTGGGCCCGCATCCGGGGCTGACGACGGGTGAGGATGACCGACGCGCCACCAGCGGTGCCGTCCACCCGGCCGTCGAGTCCGTCGACGTCCCCGGGGATCATGCTGAGGTCGATGATGGCGTCGGCCGGTGTCGGGTCGGTGCCGTGTTCCTGCGCGTCGCTGTCGATCACGACCACGGCGACCGCTGCGTGACGACGTCCGTCGAGGCCGTGCCGGCGGACGTCGTGGTCGGCCAGGTGCCGTCGGAGCCGATCGCGCAACGCCTCGTCGTGGGTGACCTCCATGCCGCACAGCATGGCCGATCACCCACGGGTGATCGGGAACGGGTAGGCCGATCACCCACGGGTGATCGGGAACGGGTGGGCCGGCGCGCTCGGGTGATCGGGAACGGGTGGGCCGGCGCGCTCGGGGTGAGCGTGCCGTCGTCGCGACGACCTGTCAGCATCCGGGCATGATCGATCTCAGCGGCAAGGTCTTCGTCGTCACGGGCGGCAACGGCGGCATCGGCCTCGGCATGGCGGAGGGCATCGTGCTCGCCGGCGGCGCGATCGCGATCTGGGGACGCAACGAGGAGAAGAACGGCGCGGCGCTCGAGCAGCTCCGCTCCCTCGGCGGGACCGCCGAGGCCTACGTCTGCGATGTGGCCGACGAGGCGCAGACGATCGAGACCATGGACCGTTCGATCGCCGACCTCGGCCGGCTCGACGGCGTGTTCGCGAACGCCGGCCGTGGTGGCACGGGGACCCCGTTCCTCGAGCTGACCCTCGATGACTGGCGCGCCGTCATGGAGGTCAATCTCGACGGCGTCTTCCTCACCCTGCGCGAAGGCGCCCGGCGCCTCGTCGAGCAGGGCGTGGGGGGCAGCCTCGTCGCCGTGTCCTCCACGTCGGCGATCCACGGCGCAGCCAACAACGAGGCGTACGGCACCGCCAAGACCGCGCTCAACGGTTTGGTCCGGGCGCTCGCCGTCGGGCTCGCCCGCCACCGGATCCGGGTGAACTCCCTGCTGCCCGGCTGGACGATCACCGAGCTCGCGTCGGGCGGCTACGAGAACGACAAGTTCCGCGACGCGACCGTACGTCGGACGCCGGTGCGCCGATGGGCCGAGCCCGTCGAGTTCCGCGAGGTCGGTGCTTTCCTCGCCGACCCGTCCCAGACCTTCCACACCGGCCAGGAGGTCTGCGTCGACGGCGGCTACACGGTGTTCTGAGTCGATACCCGGGTGGGGCCCCGGAGCCCCTCCCTCCTCCCGGTGTCCTCGGCCTGACGGCCTGCGGCCCGGGCCGTGCTGTGCTCCTGCCCGCTCGGGGGCCCGGTGCCCCGAGCTCCTCCCGAGGTCCTCGCCCTGGCGGGCTGCGGCCGGGCCGTGCGGTGTTCCTGCCCGCTCGGGGGCCGGTGCTTGGTCGGGGCTCAGTTACCGCCGAGGGACGTCCAGTCGACGAAGGCGGTCTCGTCGCCGACGGGGCTCAGCTCGTCGTCCGGCGCCGGTCGGTTCCACATCCGCAGCAGCAGCTGCTCGGCCGGACCCCGCAGCGCGGCATCGCCCTTTCGGTGCTCGCGGACCATCCGGTAGTCACCGTCCTCGGTCCACACGAGCCACTCGCCCTCGACGTCGGTGCAGTGCACGTGGAAGCTGCTCGTCGGGAGGTCCCGCCCCTGGACGACCAGGCGTGGGATCGTGACCTCGAAGTACTCGTCGATCCCGTCCGAGGCGAGGGCCGGATCCATGGTCGTCGGCGTCGAGACGGCGTGCTCGAGGTCCCAGCGATGGACGGCGATCTCGTGCGCCATCCGGCGGAACCAGAACCCGGCGACCTGCTCGACGGGGAACGGGTGCCACGACGAGGCGACCGGATCGGCTGCCTCGAGCTCGGCGACGATGTCGTCGAGACAGGCCCGGTACCACCCGGACGCGTCCGATGGGTCGAAGGGCGGTGCGTCGGCCAGGTCGTCGCGGCCGGGCTGCCGGCCCTCGCGCAACGCCACGGCCGCCCAGCGGTGCACGGTGCCGATGTGCCCGACGAGGTCGGCGACCGTCCAGTCGCCGCAGGCGACCACCGGGGCATCGACGTCGGCGCCGATCAAGGCGTCGGCGAAGGCGGCGCCGCCGGTTCGGGTGTGGTCGAGGTAGGTGTCGGTCGAGAGCGTCATCTCAGCGAGGTCCTTGTCCGTCGTCGACGCGGAGGATGGCACCGGTGACCGCGTCGGAGGACGGGGAGCAGAGGTAGAGGAGGGTCGAGTCGAGCTGGGACGGATCTCCCATCCGCTTGCGGGGGAAGTGCTGGCTGATGTCACCCATGCGTTCGACCATGCCGTCCATCATCTCGGAGCTGAAGGCGCCCGGAGCGATGCAGTTCACGTTGATCCGGTAGCGAGACCACTCGACGGCGAGCGCTTCGCTCATCCGGGCGATCGCCGCCTTGGTCACCGAGTAGAGCGCGGCGCCGTGACCGTCGTAGTGGAAGCCGGACGCGCTGGAGATGTTCACCATCGCACCGGGTCGTTCGGCGGCGATCAGCCGGCGGGCGATCTCGCACGAGAGCACGTACGGGCCTCGGAGGTTGGTGTCGATCACCCGGTCGATCAGCTCGACCGGCATCTTGTGCGCCCGCTGGGCGTCGGGGACGCCGGCGTTGTTGACGAGGATGTCGATCGTGCCGACGGCATCCTCGGCGGTGTCGACACCGCCGAGGATGCTCTCGGTGTCGGTCATGTCCATCTGGACGCCGATGATCGTGCCGAGCTCGGCCGATTCGGCAGCCAGCTGGTCGAGTCGATCCGTCCGGCGTCCGGTCCCGACGACGGTGGCGCCGGCGGCGGCGAGCACCTGGGCGAATCGCCAGCCGAGCCCCGAGGTGGCACCGGTGACCATGGCCACCCGGCCGGTCAGATCATGGGATGCGTTCGGCAGTGGTGCGTCGGTCATCGCCGCGGAGCGTAGCGGTCACCTCGGCGGCGACGCCCGAGCGGCTGGGGCGGATCCGGATCCGCCGACGCTGCGGCTCCCTCGTGGTGCTCATCGGTCGGTCTGGCCCTGCCGATGGGGGATGATGTCCGAACCGTGCGGCGCCGACGCTCCCGAGCATCGGGCGAGCGCGGCGGTCGAGGACCGGCTGTGGGGCCGTACGGCGACGCTGCTCGGTCAGGCCGGGCTCGCCGCCTACCCGACGATCGTCGCGGTCGTTTCCGTGTTCTGGACGAAGGCGGATCAGGGCGGGCTGTTGCTCTGGGCGTTCGCCGCCGCCCTCGGCAACACCATCCAGACCGTCGGTGCCCGGCGCATGGCCGCTGGCGACGGTCGGGGAGCCAGCCGACGAGCGCTCGTGGTCGGCCAGATCGTGTCGTCGACCGGCTGGGGGTCGATCTCGCTGCTCGCCCTCCCCGAGGACCCCCGCTGGCAGGCGCTGCTCGTCGTGTTCGTCTACGGGCTGCTCGCCTCGGCGACGATCTACTCCGGTGCCGTCCGGCCGCTGTTCTACAGCGGGGTCCTCGTCCTGAGCACGATGTCGGTGATCGGCTTCGCATCTGCAGGTTCGTTCGGGCAGCTGCTCGCCGGCGTGGTCGTCTACGGGGCGCTCGTGTCGATCCACCTCCAGTCCGTGGGTCACGCCGACACCGTCCGGGCGGCGGTCGACGCCCACGAGAGGAGCGTCCTGGCCGAGGAGCTCGTCGGCGAGCGGGAGCGCCTCGTCGAGGTCAACGAGGAGCTGGCGGCGGCCAACGCATCACTGGCCGACCAGGCCACGCACGACACGCTCACGGGACTGGCCAACCGTTCGCTGTTCACTCAGCACCTCACCACGGCCATGGCGAGAGCACGGCGGGAGGGCTCCACGATCGCCGTGCTCTTCTTCGATCTCGACCGGTTCAAGGTCGTGAACGACTCGCTCGGTCACGCCGCGGGCGACGCGTTGCTCCGTGAGGTGGGTGAACGGGTTCGCCCGCTCCTGCGTGAGGGAGACGCGTTGTCGCGACTCGGTGGCGACGAGTTCACCGTGCTGCTCACGAACCTTGCCGACGCCGAGGAGGCGATCGCGGTCGCCGAACGGGTCTCCTCGTCGTTCACCGCTCCGTTCGTCCTCGAAGGGAGAGAGGTCAAGATGACGGCGAGCGTCGGGGTCAGCCTCGACCGCGACCACCTCGACGAACCGGACGACCTGCTTCGCCACGCCGACGCGGCGCTATATCGCGCCAAGGCCGCGGGGCGGAACCAGGTCGCGGTCTTCGACGCGGGTCTCCGCGATGAGCTCCAGCGCCGCCTCGACGACGAGATCGAGATCCGTGCTGCCCTGAGCGCCGGGGAGTTCAGCGCACGGTTCCAGCCGGTGATCGATCCGACCTCGGGTCGGATCGTCGGGGCCGAAGCGCTCGCCCGATGGGCGCGACCGGATGGCGAGCTCCGTCCGGCATCGGAGTTCCTCCCGCTCGCCGAGGAGGCGGGGCTCGGTGCCGAGCTCGATGGCGTGGTGCGCCGGGAGGCGTTCGCCTTCCGGGCTCGCGTCGCGGGGCTCGTCGACGACGACTTCGTCGTGCACGTGAACGTGAGCCCGAGCGAGCTCGACGCCGAGGCGATGGAGGTGCTCCTCGGAGCGATCGGTGACGCGGGATGTCCCCCGCACGGGGTCGTCATCGAGGTGACGGAGACCGCGGTGGCCAGTGACGTCGACCGCGTGGTCGATGTGCTCCGCGAGGTCCGATCTCGAGGGGTGGGCGTCTACCTGGACGACTTCGGTACGGGCTACTCGTCGCTGTCCCTCTTCGCTCGCCTCCCGCTCGACGGGCTCAAGCTCGATCGGGGCCTGCTCCTCGGCGGACTCCGCCCCGGAGCCGGTCGCGCCGTGGTCGCGGCGACGGTGGACCTGGCCACGGCGCTCGGCCTGCCCGTCGTGGCCGAGGGGGTCGAGCAGCAGGATCAGGCCGAGCTCGTGGCGGCGCTCGGCTGCGAACGAGCGCAGGGTTGGCTGTGGGCCTCAGCGGTCGACGGCGAGACGTTCGCCACGTGGTTGCGAACTGGTGCGCCATGGCGTGCGACACCGCCCGCGAACGGCATGGCCGAACGGGGGTCCGGCGGGCAGTAGCGTGTCGGCGTCGCGAACGGAGGGGTCCATGCGTCGAAGGTCGTTGCTCATGCTGTCCGTGGTGCTGCTCGCCAGCCTGCTCGCCGTCGGCACGTCGTCGGCGCAGGACACCGGCGAGCCGGAGGGGCCGCAGTTCTTCGTCGACGAGTCGACGTTGCCCTTCGAGCCGCTGCCCGGGTTCGAGGACGCCGAGCAGGGCTGGGGTGTCTGGCGAGGCGCCGCCTACCGCTACGAGATCCCCGCTGACTGGAACGGCGACCTCGTGATGTGGGCGCACGGGTTCCGGGGTGACGTCCCCGAGCTGACCGTCGACAACCTGCCGTTCCGCGAGTACGCCCTGTCGCAGGGCTACGCGTGGGCCGCCTCGAGCTACGACCGCAACGGATACGACATCCTCTCGGGAGCGCTGTCGACCAAGATCCTGGCCTCGTACATGGGCCGCCGTGTGCTCGACCACTGGCCGGACCGGATCTACCTCTCCGGCGCGTCGATGGGTGGCCACGTCACCGGCTACTCGATGGAGCGCTACCGCTGGCTCTACGACGGCGCCCTGCCGGTCTGCGGCGTCATGGGCGACTACGAGCTCTTCGACTACTTCCTGTCGTTCAACCTCGGCGCCCAGCAGCTCGGCACCGGAACGTCGGCCTTCCCGGTCGACCCACTGGCGTACGTCGGGGCGACGGTCCCGGCGATCAAGGCGGCGCTCGAGTTCGCGCCGGACGGCTGGCCGACCGTGCTCAACGAGACCGGCGAGACGTTCAAGCAGTTCGCCGAGCTGGAGAGCGGCGGCGATCGGCCGAACTTCGACGAGGCGTGGTTCTTCTGGAACACGTTCCCCGACAACGGCACCGGACCGGGCAACTTCCTGTTCGACCTCGGTCTCGGCGATGGCACGCTGCCGAACAGCGGCGGCCAGAACGTCGTGGACAACTCCCACGACGTGTACCAGCTCGACCTCGACCCTGCGGTGAGCGACGAGGAGGCCGCCTTCAACGACGCGATCGCTCGCGTGACGGCCCATCCCTCGGCTCGGAAGAACGAGGCGATCACCGGCCGGATCTCGGACCCCGTGCTGTCGCTGCACAACCTCGGCGACCTGTTCGTGCCGTTCGGCATGCAGATCGACTACGCCGAGGACGTGGCGTCCTGGGGTCGCGAGCACCTGCTCGTGCAGCGGGCCATCCGAGGCTCGGGCCACTGCGACTTCACCCTCGCCGAGTACGAGCAGGCCTTCGCCGACCTCGTCACCTGGGTCGAGGACGACGTGCGTCCCGAGGGCGACCCGATCCTCGACCCGGCGGCCGTGGCGGCTCCGGACTACGGGTGCCGGTTCACCGATCCGACGCCGGGGGCTCACCTGTTCGCAGCGCCGTGCCCCGGCGACGAGCCGCCGGCACCGCCGACCGAACCCAGCGAGTAGCCGGGAGGCTGCCTCAGACGACGCCGAGCACGGCCCGGCTCGTGCCGGCCCGCTTGGCGGCGTACATCTCCCGATCGGCGCAGCGGAGCACCTCGTCGAGCCCGTCGGCCGGGCCGACGATGGTGCCGCCCGCTCAGCCGAGCTCGTCGAGCCAGGCGCCGAGGTTCCTGACGGCGAAGGCGCTGTCCTCCTCGGACCCGTCCTCCGCGATCCAGCGGAGGTGGAGGAGGTCTCGGTTCACGGTCTTGCCGAGGTGGGAGCGGGTCGTGGTCGCCTCCACGACGAGGGGCCGCGGGATCTTCACCTCGCGGCGCGGCACCCACATGACGAAGACGACGACGTCCTCGGTGGCCGCGAGGTAGCCGTTGCCGCGGACCTGGCCCGGACCGGAGGAGGCGAGGCCGAAGCAGTTGGCCGCGGTGTCCACGACCACCGGTTCCCACCCGCCGAGCAGCCGCTCACCGGCGGCGATCGCGCCGGCGCGGGCTCCGCGCAGCCAGCGCATGGCGAGGAGACCGATGAGGAGGAGCGCCACGCCGACGGCGATCAGGACGGTCACGAGCGTCGTCACGACCGAGCAGCGTAGGGTCCCGACCCGGTGTGGGTCATCGACGGCAACAACGTGATGGGAGCGGCCGGCGACGGGTGGTGGAACGACCCGCTCGGCGCGGCCGAACGGCTGACCCAGCAGATCGCGGTGTGGGCGCGAGACCATGACGACGACGTGGTGGTGGTCTACGACGGTGCCTCGCACGAACGCCTGAGGGTGCTGGCCGGCGGCAACCTCCAGGTCGAGTTCGCGAGCCGGCGGGGACGCGACGCCGCCGATGACCGCGTGGTCGAGATCGTCGAAGACGCGCTGGTCGACATCGTGCCGTCCGAGGTGACGGTCGTGACCTCCGACCGTGGCCTCATCGACCGGCTCGCCCCGGGGGTCGTGACCCTCGGAGCCGGACGCTTCCGGCGAAGGCTGAGCTGACCAGGGCCCGAGCGGCCCGTCGAGCGAGCGGATGCGCAGACCCACCGGAGGTGGGGTGGAGCATCGAGGAAGCGAGACCAGCGCGGGGACGACGAGATCAGCTCTCGGCGGCGAGCTCCTCGTCGAGGCGCTTGACGAGGGTCTTCGTGGCGACCGCTCGATAGCTCTCCTCGACGAAGTCGAGCAGGACCTCACGTTCCTCGATCGGCACCGTGTCGACGAACATCGTGACCCAGCCGTGCTTCCCGAGGCCGTACCTGGTCGGGAACGCCTCCGGGTAGGACAGCGCGTGCTCGCGTGACTCGGGCAGCTTGCAGGTGGCGACGGCTCGTTCGGAGTCGGTGCCGCTGACGAAGAGGAAGATCTTCTTCTTCACCTTGACGACCCGGTCGCCCCATGGCTCGTCGGGCCATGCCTCGGGCAGCGTCAACGCGAACTGGTGGAGGGTCTCGACGTCGGCGTGCGGATCCCCGGCCATCGGAGCAGTCTGCCCGAGGGGTGGACGCCGATGTCGGGCCAGCCGGAGCACTGCGAGGGCGGTGGCACCATGGGTGGTGGTCCCCAGCCCGGACCGGGCCGTGCCGTCGGTATCTTCGAAGACATGGCGGGTGGCATCCGGGGGCTGGGGGAGCGGTGACCGAGTTCTGGGATGCGGCGACGAGTCCGCTCGGGTTGGTGTTCGGTGTCCCGCTGGTGATCTGCCTCGTCCTGTGGGCGATCTCGATCGTCGGCTTCCTCGACCTCGAGTCGGACGCCGGAGAAGGTGCGCTCGACGAGGCGTTCGAGTCGCTCGGCGTCGCCGGCGTCCCCCCGCTGGTCGTCGTGAGCATCGTCACGCTGATCGGGTGGTTCCTGGCGATCGTCGGCCAGCTCGTCGTGGTCGATCCGCTCGACGGCGCCGCGGCGATCGTGGTCGGCCTGGTGGTCGCCGCGGTCGCGTTGGCCGGAGGCGTCCTGCTCGGCGCGCGCATCGCCCGCCCGCTCGGCGATCGTCTCGAGACCGCTCGTGCACCGCACGGCCGGGAGCTCATCGGTCAGCCCGCCGTCGTCCGCTCCGGTCGCGTCGACGGCCGCTTCGGTTACGCCGACGCCGACTGGGAGGACGGTTCCCAGTCGCGCATCGAGATCCGTGACGAGAAGTCGCTCGGCCTCGCCGCCGGCGACCGCATCCGACTCGTCGAGTTCGACCCGGAGGCGTCGACCTACACGGTGGTCCGCGAGTCCGACATGTTCCCGGAAACAGGAGATTGAGTCACCGATGGATGGGATCCTCACCGCTGCCGGCGTCGCCATCGCGATCGCCCTCGTCGTCATCCTCGGGTTGGCGCTGATCGTCACGCGACTGTTCCGCAAGGTCCCGCAGGGCCAGGCGCTCGTCGTCTCCAAGTGGAGGACCGTCGTGGTCACCTTCACCGGACAGGTCGTGATCCCCGTGATCCACAAGGCCGAGACCATGGACATCTCGGTCAAGAACATCCAGATCGATCGGCGAGGCAAGGACGGCCTGGTCTGCAAGGACAACGTCCGGGCCGACATCGCCGTCGAGTTCTACGTGAAGGTCGACAAGACCGAGGCTGCCGTCATCCGAGTCGCCCAGCAGGTCGGCTGCGAGCGCGCCTCCGACATCGCCACGATGCGCGACCTCTTCGCCGCCAAGTTCTCCGAGGCCCTGAAGACCGCCGGCAAGCAGTTCGAGTTCGAGGAGCTCTACATCTCCCGGCAGGAGTTCAAGGACGCCATCATCGAGATCATCGGGCAGGACCTGAACGGGTACGTCCTCGAGGACGTCGCCATCGACTACCTGGAGCAGACGCCGATCGAGGCGCTCGACCCCGACAACATCCTCGACGCCGACGGCATCCGGAAGATCACCGAGCGCACCGCCGACCAGCACATCCGCACCAACGACGCGCAGGAGCGCGAGCGCGAGGAGACCACCCGGCGGACGACCGATGCCGACAAGGCCGTCTTCGAGATGGAGCGCGACCGGGCCGAGGCCGAGGCGCGCCAGCAGCAGGAGATCCGCACCGTGCAGGCCCGCGCGGAGGCGTCGGCCTCGGAGGTCGAGGCCGAGTCCAGGCGGCTGGCCGAGGAGGCCCGGATCACGACCGATCAGGGCATCGGCGTCGCCGAGCAGAACAAGGACCGCGAGGTCGCTCTCGCCGACGCGAACCGTCAGCGCGTGATCGCCGTCCAGACCGAGGAGATCGAGCGCGACCGGTTGCTCGCCGTCGTCGGCCGCGACACCGCGGTGGCAGAGGCCGGTCAGGAGAAGGAGCTGCGGTCCCGTGAGCTCGCCGAGGTCGCACGCGGTCGGGTCGAGGCCGATCTCGGCGTCGCCCAGAAGGAAGAGGAGATCGCGACCCTGCGCGTCGTCGAGGACGCCCAGCGCCACGCCACCGCCGAGGTGAAGTCGGCCGAGGGCACCGCCGAGGCGGCCTTCATCGCCAAGGTGAAGGAAGCCGACGCCGACAAGCAGGCAGCGGGATCCGAGGCCGAGCGACGCACGATCCTCGCCCGCGCCGAGGCCGATGCCGCCTCCCAGGAGATGGAGGCGTCCAAGCGGCGGGCCGAGGGCACGCAGGCCGAGTCGGCGGCCGACGGGCTCGCCGACGTGCAGGTCGAGCGCGAGCGGGCCGATGCCATCCGGGCCACCGGCCTCGCCGACGTCGAGGTCCAGCGGGCCCAGGCCGAGGCGGTGCGCGAGCTCGGCGTCGCCGAGGGCGACGCGACCCAGGCCCGATTGGAGGGCGAGGGCGAGGGGCTCAAGGCCAAGTCCGAGGGTGTCGGTGCGATGACCGCCGCCGGGCAGGACCACGAGGAGTTCCGCCTGCGGCTCGACGTCGAGCGGGAGATCGACCTCGCCGCCATCGAGGCACGGGCCGACGTCGCCAAGTCGGCGGCGTCCGCGCTCGGCGAGTCGTTGTCCAACGCCGACATGCAGATCGTCTCCGACGAGGGCATCGTCGAGCGGATCCTGTCCGCGGCCGGTCACGGCCAGGCGCTGGACGGGTTCGTCGACAACGGAGCGACCGGCAAGCGGCTGCTCGCTCCCTATCTCGAGGGGAACGGCAACATCGTGAGCGACGTCTCCGAGGGACTGGGCGGTGTCGGAGCCGCCGGAGTCCGAGACCTCACCATCGCCGACCTCGTCACCCGGTTGAGCGCCAACCTCGGCTCGTCCGGGGGCGAGCTCGCCACCCGGCTGCGGCAGGCGGTGACCGACGGCGGGCTCGGCGACCGCTCGGTCGGCGAGCTCCTCGACGGCCGCGACTGACGGCCCGGTGACCGACACCGCCACCGACGATCCGGGGGCGGCGCCGACCGGCGGGTCTTACGACCTGCTGCGTCGGCGCCTCGTCACCACCGCCCGCGAGCTGAGCGAGGCCGCGGCCGCCATCGACGCGCTTCGCACCGAGGCCTTCGGCTCATCGACGCTGCGCCTGCTCGGTTCCGACCGGCTCCAGACGGAGGTCGCCTGCGAGGCCCGTGACCTCGTCCGGGTCGGCGACCTCCTCGTGCTCGGCTACAACGTGTCGCTCGACCTGGCCGGCATCGAGCCCGAGCACGTCCTCGCGCTCTACCGGCGGGTCGACTCGGGCGGCGACACGCCCGACCTCGTGCCCGTCGCCGCCGACGACCCGGCCAACTTCCTCACCGACCCGGCGTTCCGCGAGGAGTTCGACAAGCTCTATCGCTTCTACGGCAAGGCCCGCTTCGCCGACCTCCGCGTCGCCGGCGGCCAGCTGCTCGCCGCGTTCCGCATCGGCGACCGCCTCGACGACCTCACCGTGCTCCGGTGGGCGATCGAACCGGACGGCTCCGTCACCTTTCTCGACGCCCGCGGCGATCGGGACTACGTCTGGCCGCCGGCGCAGGACTTCGACTGGATCGCCTGCACCCGTGAGGATCAGGTCGCCGGCGCCCATCCGGTCGTGTCGGTGAGCGGCGAGGCGTTTGTCGGCTTTCGCGGTGGTCGACTTCAGGTGCGGGTCGACGACGGACGGCCCGACGGCCGCATCGAGATCGATGAGGCGGTCGAGGTGCCCGGGCAGTCGTTGGCCGACGTCACGGTCGCCTACGCCGTCGTCGGCGAGGTGCTGCTCGTGCGTGTCGCGCTCTACGCCGAGCCCGAGCGCTGCTACGTGATGGGTCGCCGCACGCGGCTCGTGACCCGCGTCGACGCCGTGCTGGAGGCGTGCCGCGTCCTCCCGGGCGGTGACGGCGTGGTGTTCCCCGGTGGCTACCACCTCGCCACGACCGGCACGCGCCTGTTCGACGTCGCCGCGACGGACATGATCTTCGAGGAGGCGTTGGTCGCTCCGAACGGCGAGGACGTGCTGTACGTCTTCCACGAGCGGGACGGCGGGGACTACCTCCTGGCGCCGTACAACCTCGTCCGGAAGGAGATCGCCCAGCTGATCCCGTGCCATGGGTTCGCACCGTTCGGCGACGGGACGACGGTGCTCTTCCGGGCGGCTGCGCAGGACTCCGAGCCCTCGATGGTGCACCCCGTGCAGTGGTGGGAGACCGCGTTCGCCGATCCCGACCACCGGGTCGTCGGCAGCGAGGAGGGCGACCCGTGGGTCCGTCGCGTCGGGAACGCCGACCTCGTCCGCGGTCTCGGCGACGCCTACGACGTCGCCCGCCTGGTCGAGGAGGCCGAGCCGTCCGAGCGCACCTGGGAGTCGATCATCTCGGCCGCCCGACGCGCTCTCGACACCCACCTCTGGCTCATCGACGAGCAGGCTGCCGGCGTCCACGAGGGACTCCGGGGTGTGGTCGACACCGCCGGGCAGATCGTCGACGAGTACGCCAAGGTCCGCCGCCAGCAGGCCGAGGCGGAGACCACCGTCGGCGACGCCGAGCGCACTGCGCAGCGCGTCGTCGACTCCGCCGGGCAGGCATCGACGCCGACCGAGGTCGTCTCCGCCCTGGGTGCGCTGCGGCGATCCCGTGGCGAGGCCGCGCTGCTGCTGGACGTTCCGCAGGCCGACGACGAACGGATCGGGGCGCTCGTAGAGCGGCTCGACGGCGCCATCGGCGAGCTGGCCGAGCGGGCGGCGTCCGTACTCGACAGCGACACCGCGTTCGCCGACTTCTCGACCCGTCTCGACGGCCTCGTCGCGGAGGGCGAGTCTGCGCCGACCGCCGCCGAGGTCGCCGCCGTCGCAGAGCGGCTCGACGAGGTCACCGGTGATCTCGATGCCGTCGTCGATGCGGTCTCCTCGCTCGACGGCGGCGACCCGACGGCGCGCACGCGGATCGTCCGACGAGTGGCCGACGTGTCCGCCGCCGCCAACCGCGCCCGGGCGGTGCTCGACGGTCAGGAACGTCGCCGCCGCGACGCCGAGTCGGCCGAGGCGTTCGACGCCGAGCTCGCGTTGGTCGAACAGACGTTGTCCGGCGCCGTGGTCGCTGCCTCCACCCCAGAGCAGTGCGACGCCGAGCTCGCCCGTCTGCTCGTCAACGCCGAGCGCATCGACGCCCGCTACGCCGACGACCCCGAGCGCGTCGTCCGCGTGGCGGAGCTCCGTGACCGGATCAACGAGGCGTTCGGCGCGCGCCGGTCCGAGCTCGTCGATGAACGCAACCGGCGGGCACGCCGCATCGCCGAGGCCGCCGATCGCCTGTTGGTGACGATCACCCGACGTGCCGCCGAAGCCGAGGACGAGGCCGGCATCGCCGGCTTCTTCGCCGCCGACCAGATGGTCGCCCGCGTCCGCGACCTGGCCACCGAGCTCGACGACCTCGGCGAGACCGGGCAGGCCGCCGAGGTTCGGTCGGCCCTCGCCGCGGCCGCAGAGGAGGCCCGACGCCGGGTCCGCGACACCGCCGACCTCGTGGCCGATGACGGCGCGATCGCCTTCGGTGGGTCTCGCTTCGCCCCCAACGCGCAACCGGTCGAGCTCGTGCTGGCGCCGTCGTCCGACGGCGGCGTCGAGGTCGCGGTCACCGGAACCGAGTTCCGCCTCGACGTCACGGAGCGACTCGATGAGTTCGCCGACCTCCTCGACCGACCGCACCCGTCCGAGACGGCCTCGATCTACCGAGGCGAGTACCTGGCCTGGGCCGTGGTCGACGCGGCAGGCGCCGAGGGACTCGCCGACCTCGTGTCGGCGGCCGCGGTGCCCGACCAGATCGCAGCCCGGTGCCGGACCGAGGCCGAGCGCCGTCACGGCGAGGGGTACGAGGTCGGAGTGCACGATCACGACGCGGCCCGCATCCTCGGTGCGGTGCTGCCCCGCGGGGCGACCGATCCGGTGTTGCGCCATCCCGGTGCGGCCCGGGCGTGGGGTCGTGTCGCCGTGCGAGGGCTGACCGAGGCGAAGCGCACGGCGCTGGTCGCCCGCGCCCGCTCCGCCCGCGCGGCTCAGGAGCGGGTCGGCGTCGCCGACGGCCTCGATCGTCTCCGAGTCGAGGTGGTCGAGGAGCTCGCCGGCCTCGATGGCATGCCGGAGATCGATCGAGTCGCCGCGTTCCTGGTGGACGAGCTCGGCCGTGACGGCGACGCCGTGGCCGCAGCATCGACCGCCGCCGATCTGGTGCGCCGCCTCCGGGACAAGCTGGGGGAGGAGGGCCGTCGCGAGCTCGAGCTCGCCATCGAGGCGAACGACGCTGCCGTCGACCGCTTCCTCGTGGCCCGGGACTGGGTGGCGGGGCTGGTGCGCGCCGAGGGGCTCGAGGATCTCGCGTTCGACGTTGACGAGGCCGCCTCGTTGCTCGCCGCTCCCGAGGTCGACGTTCGCGAGATCCGCCATCCCGGCACGGTCACCGTCGAGGGTCTGGTCGGCGACCATCCACAGCTCGCCGACGGCTCGCTCGCGGTGCGCTTCGACGAGCTCGCAGACCGCGTCGGCGGCGAGTTGACGCGGATGGCCGAGCGCTGGCCGGCCTACCAGGAGGCCCGGAAGGCCGTCGTCGAGGAGGTGCGCGCCGCCGTCGATCTCGACGAGCATCGGCCGAAGGTGATGGCCGGGTTCGTCCGGAACCGCCTCATCGACCGGGCGCTGCTCCCACTCGTCGGCACGAACCTGGCCCGGCAGATCGGCGCCGTCGATGCCACCGACCTCGCCCGCTCTGGTCTGCTCGTGCTGACCTCCCCGCCCGGCTACGGCAAGACCACGTTGATGTCGTGGGTCGCCGATCGGCTCGGGATGCTGATGGTCAAGGTGAACGGTCCGGCGCTGGGCACGGCGACGACGTCGCTCGATCCGGCCGATGCGCCGAATGCCGCCGCACGGGCCGAGGTGGCCAAGATCAACCTGGCGCTGCAGATGGGCCGCAACGTCCTGCTGTTCATCGACGACATCCAGTTCACGAGTCCCGATCTGCTGTCCCGGTTCATCCCGTTGGCGGACGCGACCCGCCGCATCGAGGGCGTCGTCGACGGCGCGTCCCGCACCTTCGACCTGCGGGGCCGGCGCTTCGCCGTCGTGATGGCCGGCAACCCGTACTCCACCGGCGGGGCCCGTTTCGAGCTGCCGGACATGCTCGTGAACCGCGCCGACGTCCACAACCTCGGCGACGTCGCCGACGAGTACGCCGCCGAGTTCGCGCTCTCCTACGTCGAGAACAGCCTGACGGCGACTCCGGCGCTGGCGGCGCACGCCGCCAGGCTCCTCGACGACGTCGAGCCGCTGGTGGCCATGGCCGACGGCCGACGGGCCCCCACCACCGACGGGCTGGCCCACCGGTGGGAGCCGGGTGAGCTCGACGAGGCGGTGCGGGTGCTGCGGCTGGTGCGCCGAGCGCAGGCGGTCCTGATGCAGGTCAACGGCGCCTACGTCGCCTCGGCGGCGACGAGCGACGAGGACCGTGTCGCGCCGCCGTTCCTGCTCCAGGGCTCGTACCGCAACATGGCCCGCATCGCCGCCCAGGTGGTGCCGGCGATGACCGAGGACGAGCTCGACGAGGCGGTCGACGAGCACTACGCCTCCGAGGCGCAGACGCTCACCGACCGGGCCGAGCAGAACCTCCTGGCGCTGGGGGCCCTGCGGGATGCCCTGTCACCGGAGGACGCGCAGCGCTGGGCGGAGATCTGCGACCGCTGGGCGGCCCGCACCGCCGCCGATCCGTCGGCCCCGGTCGTCGCCGCGCTGGACCGGATCGTCGCGGCGCTCGACGAGGGCTGAGGTGACCGACCTGAGCACGAGGAGGACATCAGCCGTCTCGCAGCTCAGGTCGATGCACCGATCGACGTCCGGCCGGTCTGACGGGATCGGCGGTCAGCTGCGGTTGGCGACGGCGGCGCTGACCTCCGCGTCGATGTGGTCGACCTGCGTGGTCGGCGCGTAGCGGGGTGGCGAGTCGGGGCCGCAGAACTCGGGCAAGGGCTCGATCACGGCGTCGGCATCGAAGGCGTTGAACAGGATGAGGCTCAACCGCTCCCACTCGGTGTCCCGGACCCGGTGCCGGGTGGCCTGCA
Source organism: Actinomycetota bacterium (assembly GCA_039185015.1). GTDB lineage: Bacteria > Actinomycetota > Acidimicrobiia > Acidimicrobiales > Poriferisodalaceae > JBCBSZ01. The sequence continues at coordinate 83,476 of JBCDAU010000012.1, read as the reverse complement.
GGGCGCCGTTGGTGAGGCGCTCCAGCATGTCGCCGACGATCACGACGAAGCGATCCTGCACGACCGGCGGCTCGATCCAGGTGCCGTTCCGGGTGCGGAGCTCGAGCCCGGGCGCCGTCTGCGCCATGAGCGTGAACGCCTCGTAGTCGGTGTGGGCGCTGATGCCCACCACGTTCAGGCCACGGTGTTCCACCTCCCGAGACGGGTACCGGAGCAGCCGCATCATCGAGGACGCCCGCTCGCTCTCGTATCGGGCGAAGGCGTCGTGCTCCAGTTCGTACATCTCGGCGAAGGCGACGAACAGCCGACGTGCCGCAGCCCTGGCCTCGAGGTACCAGCCGTAGACGGTCTCCTGGAAGCCAGGCAGGTCAGCCGGCCAGACGTTGGCGCCGAGCCCGCCGAACTTGGTGCTCGACTCGGCCGGCAGGTCCATCGCGAGGTCGAAGGACTCGCACCGGGAGACGGTGCCGGGCTCGTAGGCCGGCTCGGTCCCGAGCGGGATCCAGCCTCGCTGCGATCCGTCGGCGTCCTGGAACGCCGAGCGCTTGTGGTCGTCGGGCAGGTCGTGGAAGCGGCGGGCCTGCTCGAAGACGGCGTCGACCGACGCCTGCGACGGTCCGAAGTTGGCGGCGTAGAAGTAGCCGACGTCTTCGAAGGCGGAGCGGATCGCCGCCATTGTCCGCTGCCTCGCCGCGGGTCCACGATCGAGCTCCGCGAGGTCGATGTCCGGATGGTCGGCGGCCGCCCCGGCAGTGGCTCGATCGGTCACCGGTGAAGTCTGGACCAGGCTCGGTGGTGGCTACGACTTCGTGGAGTACGACAGGACGTTGTCGACGATCTGGCGTGCGCGGGCCGTGGTCACGGTCCTGCCGAGCACGACGTGGTCGAGGATCAGCGGTCCCGCGATCTCGCTCACCATCTGTTCGACATCACCGTCGAGCTCGCCCCGCTCGACCGCATCGGTGATCACCGAACGGAACGGATCGAGGATGCCGGCGATGAACGACTCGGCCGCAGCGGCGACGCGCTCGTTGTGTCGGGCGGAGTCGAGGCATGCGCCGAAGAACGCCCGCGCTGGACGGTCGGTGAACCGCCAGACCAGGAACTCCGCTGCGGCGTGGAGGTCGGCATGCAGCTCGCCGGTGAACAGGTCGTCGGGCGGTGGCTGGGTGGCCCGACTCAACATGACCTCGATCAGGTCGGCGGCGTCGGGCCAGTTGCGGTAGATCGTCGCCCGCGCCACGCCCGTCTCCTGATGGAGCCGGGTCGGCGTGAGCGCGGCGCCACCCTCGTCGAGGAACAAGCGCAGCGCCACGGGGAGGATCTTGGCGAGGGTGTCCTCGTGGGGGCCCGGTGGACGTCCGACCGGCCGGGTGGTGGTCATGAGTCACAATGTAGCGAAAATCGTGGCTCCGAGGTTGACGAGACGGTTCGTCTCGATATGAATGGGGCATGCGCAGCCTCCTCGCCTCCCGATCCCGCACCTCCGACACCGACGACGGCCGTCCGCCGATCGCCTTCGGACATGTCTCGCTCACCGGCGATGACGTCGGTCGTCTCGCCGACTTCTACGTCGACCTCGGCATGCGACGGGTCGCACGCATGCCCGGCGTCGCCATCCTCGAGGTCCGAGGTGGAACGCACCTCGCCATCACCTCCGGACCGGCCGGGGAGGGCACGCTCGACCTGATGGTCGACGACCTCGAAGCCATGCGCGACCACGTCGCCGGCCTCGGGGCCGAGCCGACACCCATTCGCCGCCGGTTTCCGCACCGGATCTTCGACCTGACCGATCCCGAGGGCAATCGGATCGTGGTGAACTCCAGCCACGTCGTCGGCGAGGTCTGAGATGCGCGCGTTCGTCGTCAGCCGTCCCGGTGGGCCCGAGGTGCTCGAGCTGGGCGAGGTGCCCAGGCCGGTCGACGAACCCGGTCGGGTCCGGATCGGCATCGAGGCGTTCGGACTCAACCGAGCCGAGGCCGTCACCAGGGCCGGTGGTTCCGGCGACGCCGTGCCGTTCCCCCGGGTGATCGGCATCGAGTGCGTCGGTCGGGTGCTCGACGCCGGTGGCACGGGCCTCACCGTCGGGCAGACGGTCGCCGCCGCCATGGGTGGGATGGGACGTGCGTACGACGGCTCCTACGCCGAGGAGACCTCGGTGCCCCGATCGAACGTGTTCCCGCTCGACACCACGCTCGCTTGGGAGGTGCTCGGCGCCGTTCCCGAGACCTTCTTCACGGCGTGGGGGTCCGTGCAGGTCGCCGGTGGGTCCGGCCGGGGGGTCAGGATGCTCGTGCGTCCGGGTGCCTCGGCGCTCGGACTGGCGATCGCCCAGATCGTCGTCGCGGACGGTGGCGAGGTCATCGGCGTCACCAGATCGGCGTCGAAGCGGGATCGGCTGATCGAGCGGGGCTTCACCGAGGTGCTCGTCGCCGACGGCCCCGTCGTCGCGGCGGTGCGGGACCGCTGGCCGGACGGTGCCACGGGTGTGGTGGACACCATCGCCAGCGACGTCAGCCTCGCCGACGACCTCGACCTGCTCGCCGACGGCGGCCGCATCTGCGTCTCCGGCTCGCTGGCCGACAGCTACGGGACCGGTGAGACCGCGACCGTCGGCGGCTACTTCGCTCGGGACGACGTCGGCTTCTACTCGAGCGAGGAGCTCGACGCGGCTCACGACACCGCAACCCTCCAAGCGGTCGTCGACCGCGTCGCCGACGGCACCTACGCGGCCGGCATCGACGAGGTCATCGCGTTCGAGGATCTCCCCGCCGCCCACGAGCGGATGGAGGCCAACGCCTACGCCGGCAAGGTCGTCGTCAGGATGTGACGACCTCGGCGATCGAGCGGCGGAGGCGCTTGGCACTGACCGTCGTCGACGTGCCGAGCTGCTGGGCGAAGAGGCTCACCCGGAGCTCCTCGACCAGCCAGCCGATGCGGTCGAGCTCCGGCAGCCGATGCTCCGGCACCCTCGCCCGAGCGTCGGTGAGGTCGCGGAGGACGCCGGCGACCGTGGTGACGTGCTCCAGGTCCCGCCGAGGGTTGAGGACGAGCCGATCGGTGCGTTGGGTGAGCGCCTCCAGGTAGCGGGCGAGGTGGGGGAGCCACTCGCTGCCCGCCCGGCCGAGGAAGCCCTCGCCGACGAGGTGATCGAGCTGGGCCTCGATGTCCGCGATCGACGGAGCCAGGAGCGGGTCGTCGATGGAGTCGATCCGCTCGCGGACCCGGCTCGCGGCGTCGAGCGCGGGAGCGACCGTGCTCAGCAGGTCACCCGCTCGGTCGACCACGTCGGGGCGGACCTGTCCGAGGAGCCGTTCGAAGTCGTCGTCGGTCCAGACGGGACCGCCGGCCTCGTGCACGAGCTGGTCGATGGCGACGGCGACGGCGTCGTCGAGGAGGTCGGTCAGGCGACCGGTGACCCCCCGGGCCAACAGCAGCTGGGTGTCTCGACCGAGCCGGCCGGCGACGGCCTTCCGCGGCGAGGGAAGGGCCAGCAGGATCAGCCGCCGGGTGCCGGCGATCATCGCACGACGCTGCGCTTCGGGGTCGTCGAGCACCCGGACCGACACGGCATCGCCCTCGTCGACGAGCGCCGGGTAGCCGGTCAGGGGCTGGCCGTTGCGCACGGTCTCGACGACCTGCGGCACCGGGGTCGACGGGAAACACGACAGCCCGCTCGCCTCGACGCCGCCGGCGGCCTCGGAGAGGACGGCCTGCACGTCGCCCCGCAGTTCCCGGCGGAGGGCATCGAGGTCCTCGGAGCGGAGGACCGTGCCATCGCCGCGATCGACCTCGAACCTGACGACGAGGTGCGGTGGGACCTGCTCCCACCGCCAGTCGTCGGCCGAGACCTGGTCGCCGGTCACGCCGGCGACGAAGCGGCTGAGCACCTCGACCATCGGACCGTCGTCGGGCCCGGCGGTTGCGCTGAACTCGGCGGCCCGGTCGGCGAGGGGCAGCAGGCGGCGACGGATCACCTTCGGCAGCGACCGCAACAGCGCCACGACCAGCTCGTCCCGGAGTCCCGGCACCTGCCAGTCGAACCGGTCGGGGCGGAGGCGGTTCAGGACCTCCAGCGGCACGTGGACGGTGACACCGTCGTGCGGTGAGCCGGGGTCGAACTCGTAGCTGACGTCGAGGACCAGGTCGTCCTGCGCCCAGTGGTCGGGGAAGTCGTCGGAGTCGAGCTCGTCGGCGTCATCGATCAGGTCGTTCTCGGTGAGGCGGAGGAGATCGGCCTCGTTGCCGACGTTGCGCTTCCACCACCGGTCGAAGTGGCCACGGGAGACGACGTCGTCGCCGACCCGTCGGTCGTAGAAGTCGAACAGCACCTCGTCGGGTACCAGGTGCTGGCCACGCCGGGCGCGGTCGGCCCGCTCACGGGTGCGATCGAACAGCAGCCGGTTCTCCTCGACCACCCGCTGGCGGAGCTCGGTGTCGCGCTCGACGAGGGCGTGGTGGAGGAAGTGGTCGCGGGCGATGCCCCCTTCGACCCGGTCGTAGCCGACGGTTCGGTCGACCACGATCGGCAGGCCGTAGAGGGTGACGCGCTCGGTGGTGACCGCGCGGCCTGCCTCGGCGTCCCATTCCGGGTCGCCGTAGCTGCGCTTCACCAGGTGGTCGGCGAGCGCTTCGGCCCACTCCGGCCGGATCTGGGCGGCGACCCGACCCCACAGGCGGTTGGTCTCGACCAGCTCGCCGACCATGACCCAGCGCGGCCCTTGCTTCGCCAGCGAGCTTCCCCGTCCGATCGAGAAGCGGGCGTTGCGGGTGCCCCGGTACTCCTTCGACTCCCCGTCGCGCACGCCGATCTGCGAGAGCAGGCCCGAGAGGAGCGCACGATGGATGGCGTCCGGGTCGTCGGCGGCCGACGAGTGGCGGATGCCCAGGTCGGCGGCCACCCGCCTGAGCTGACGTTCGAGGTCCTGCCACTCCCGGATCCGGAGGTGGTGGAGGTGCTCGGCCCTGCAGAGCTTGCGGAACTGGTTGCCCGACAGTGCCCGCTGGCGGTCACGGGCGTGGTCCCAGAGGCGGAGGAAGGCGAGGAAGTCCGACCCCTCGACCTCGAAGCGGCGGTGCAGCTCGTCGGCGGTGCCGGCCTGGTCGGCCGGTCGCTCGCGGGGGTCCTGGATCGACAGCGCCGTCGCGATGATCAGCACCTCGCGCACGCAGCCTTCTCGCTCGGCCTCGAGCACCATCCGCCCGAGACGGGGGTCGAGCGGCAGGCGGGACAGGCGACGGCCGAGCTGGGTGAGCCGTCGCTTCGGGTCGGGCTCGTCGGGGTCGAAGGCGCCGAGCTCCTCGAGCAGCTTCACGGCGTCGGCGACCGAGCGGCGGTCGGGTGGCTCGACGAACGGGAAGTCGTCGACCTCGCCGAGCTTGAGCGCCGCCATCTGGAGCACGACCGACGCCAGGTTCGTGCGGAGGATCTCGGGTTCGGTGAACTCGGGGCGTTCGAGGAAGCCGTCCTCGTCGTAGAGCCGTATGCAGATGCCGGGAGCGACACGACCGCTGCGACCGGCGCGCTGGTTGGCGCTGGCCTGCGAGACCTGCTCGATCGGGAGCCGCTGCACCTTGAGCCGCCGGGAGTACCGGCTGATCCGGGCGGTGCCGCTGTCGACGACGTACTCGATCCCGGGAACGGTGAGGGAGGTCTCGGCGACGTTGGTGGCGACGACGACCCGGCGACGCCCGGGATGCGGCCGGAAGATCTTGTGCTGCTCGCTGGCCGAGAGCCGGGCGTAGAGCGGCAGGACCTCGGTGTCGGGCAGGTTCATCCGGCGGAGGTGGTCGGCGGCGTCGCGGATCTCACGTTCGCCACTGCAGAACACCAACACGTCGCCGGTGCCCTCGGTCCAGAGCTCGACCACCGCGTCACCGATGGCCTGGACCTGATCGCGGTCGTCGCCGACGTCGGCCCCGAACGGTCGGTAGCGGACCTCGACGGGGTAGGTCCGGCCGCTGACCTCGACCACCGGGGCGTCGTAGTGCTCGGCGAACCGCTCGGTGTCGATCGTCGCGGACGTGATGACGACCTGCAGATCCCGACGGCGGGGGAGCAGACGGTGGAGGTAGCCGAGCAGGAAGTCGATGTTGAGGCTGCGCTCGTGGGCCTCGTCGACGACGACGGCGTCGTAGCGACGTAGCAGCGGGTCGCGCTGGATCTCGGCGAGCAACAGCCCGTCGGTCATCACCTTCACGAGTGTGCGATCGCTCACCTGGTCGGTGAAGCGAACGGCGTATCCGACCGCCCCGCCGAGGTCGGTGCCGACCTCGTGGGCGATGCGCTCGGCGACCGAACGCGCCGCGAGGCGGCGGGGTTGGGTGTGGGCGATCATCCCCCGCACGCCTCGGCCGGTCTCGAGCAGGAGCTTCGGCAGCTGCGTGCTCTTGCCCGATCCGGTCTCACCGGCGACGACCACGACCTGGTTGCCGCGCAGGACCTCCAGCAGGTCGTGTCGCCGCTCGGTGACGGGGAGCTCGCCGGGGTAGCGGAGGTCGGGAACGGCCGCTCGCCGCATGGCGATGTGCGCCCCGGCCGCGTCGAGATCGTCGGCGATCGCGGCGAGCGCTTCGGGGTCCGGCTGCCGCTGTTCCCGGTCGAGGCGCCGGCGGAGTCGGTCGGCGTCGACGACGGTGAGGTCGCCCAGGCGCCGCCGGAGGTCGGCGACGGTCGGTGCCGGAGCCGCCTCGGTCACGTCGTCAGCCGGCGAGGTGGGCCTTGACGGCGGCGGCGACCGCCTTGCCCTCGGCTCGGCCGGCGATCTTCGGCTGGACGGCCTTCATCGCCTGACCCATCTGTGACGGCGCGTCGAAGCCCTCGGCGGCCAGTACCTCGGCGACGAGCGCGGCGAGCTCCTCCTCGCCCAGTGGCTCGGGCAGGTAGACCGCCAGCACCTCGCGCTCGGCGAGCTCGGCGGCCGCCTGCTCGTCGCGGCCGGCCTCGGCGTAGGCGTCGGCGGCCTCGGAGCGCTGCTTGGCGAGGCGCTGGATGATCTTCTCGACGTCGTCGTCGGTGAGCTCCTTGGCCGCGTCGCCGGCGACCTTCTCCTCGCCGATGGCGGCGATCAGCATCCGGAGCGCGCTGGTGCGTCCCTTGTCGCGCTCGCGCATGGCGGTGGTGAGATCGGCGCGGATCCGCTCCTCGAGGCTGCTCATGGTGGCCGAGGTTACCGGGAGGCCCCGCCGGCCCTGAGGCCTTTGCCATCAGTCGAAGCGGAACCTCGTCATGTCGGTGGGGAAGTCGAACCAGGCCAGCACCCGGCTCGGTTCGAAGCGGCACAGACCGCCGGCTCCGTCGCCCTCCCAGGCGTCGGGCTCGGGGGAGTAGCCCTGCTCGCCGTACTTGCGCGTCAGCTCGGCGGCGATGCGCCCGCCGAGCTCGAGCCCCGGTGAGGACGTCGGCCCCGAGGTCCCCTCGACGATCACCGCCTGCCAGCCGTCTTCCAGGTGCAGCGTGCACGCCGGGTTGGCGACGAGGTTGCGCACGTGGAACGTGGTCGGCGCACCGTCGTAGAACAGCCCGCCGTCGAGCCAGACGCCCCATCGGGGCACGACGTGGGGCCGGCCGTCTGGTCGGGTCGTGGCCATCCAGTACTGCGTCGACTCCACGAGCCGGGGCTCGACCTCGGCCCACTCCAGGAGCCCGTCGTCGGACTCGGGGACGCCATACCCCTCGGGCATCTGCGGACGGTCACGTCGGACTGCACGTCGGAACTCACCCATGTTCGAGCACGCTACGCCCGGGGTGTGGCAGCGATCAGGTGGCGATCGTGACAGCGGCGACGATTCCGGCGACGAGGGGGAGCGCGAGCGCCACCACGATCCAGCGGGCCCGTCGATCGAGCGGTTCGGTGAGCAGGACCGGCTCGGCGTGGCGCCGGTACTCCGGTGGCACGGTGGCGAGGTCGGTCCGCAGCTCGATCGACGATCGCTCCAGCCGGGTGCGGCTCCAGACCAGCACCACCGCCAGCAGGCCGGCGAAGAGCGCGCCCTGTCCGATGAGGCGCAGCTGCTCGCCGAACCCGGTCCGTTCCGCGAGCGCACCGGCGAATGCCGTCGTGATGATGCCGGCCGAGGCGGCGACCGCGAGGGCGGCGGCCGACACCAGCGAGGCCTGGCCGAGCCGAGCGATGACGCCCGCGCGGGCTCCGAGGTCGCGCTCGTCGGCCGTGATGGTCGTCCACGCCGAGCCGGCGAGCGTCAGGACCCACGGCGAGGCGAGCACGACACCGCCGGCCGAGCCGAGCCACTGGCCGACCTCGAGCCGCGCATCCCGGTCGGCGCTCGGTTGGAGTCCCGTCCACACGAGCACGGCGGAGGTCGCCACCGCCGCCGTGATGATCGGTGGCCACCGGATCCGCACGCCGTCGCGGAAGTAGCGGCGAGCGGCCCCGGCTCCCAGCACCCCCAGCGCAGCCGACAGCGACCACAGCAGGGTGGTGGCGGTGACCCAGCCGTCGAGGTCGGCGTCGGCCGCATCGATGCCCGAGGCGAACCACGAGAAGACGAACCAGGCGACGAGGCCAGCGACGAGCGCAGCGGCTCCGGCCTCGGCGAGGGCTCGGCGTCGGGGCAGCATCGACGGCGGCGACACCGGCTCGAGGAGGCCTCGCCGCGCCGCACGACCCCGATCGATCTCGTCGAGGTGGGACCGCAGGTGGGTGGCGATCGTGTCCAGCTCGTCGGTGCCGTCGAAGCGGAGCGCGTGCTTGTCGACCAACGGCACCAACGCTGCGGGGAGCATCGACGCGGAGAGCGGAGCAGCCCCATCGACGAGCACCGGGAGCACGACGACCTCGCGCGAGAGCGCCGCGCCGATCTCTCGTGCGACCCAGTCGTCGGGCTCGCAGATGCGCGAGGAGCCGTCCGCCCGATGCCCGGCCCACTCCGGTCCGATGACGGCGAGCAGGACGTCGCACCCGTCGACGGCGGCGTCGAGCGCGTCGGGGAACGAGTCGCCGGCACGGAGCTCGGTGTCGTAGTAGGCGGTGCGGACCTCGGTCACCTCGTCCAGGCGGGCGAGTCGTTCGGAGATCCAGCCGACGGCGTAGGGCCCGTCGGCCCGGCGATACGACAAGAACACCCGTGCCATGGGCGAAGGCTAGGTTCCACGTGAGGAGGGGATCCGAGATGCTCACGACGTACCCGCTGTTCCAGCACGCCTACCTGGTCAACGACCTCGAGAAGGCCATCGACGGATGGAACCGGCTCTTCGGTGCCGGACCGTTCGTGGTGACCGAGCACCACACGACCGACACCTTCAGCTACCGGGGGACCGACCAGGAGGCCGACGTCTCCTATGCGTTCGGCTACCTCGGCGACCTGATGATCCAGTTCATCGTCCAGCACGACGACACGCCGTCGATCTATCGCGACATGTTCGCCGCCGGTCAGGAGGGCTTCCACCACGTCGGCGTGCTCGTGCACGACTTCGAGGACGAGCGGCAGCGCCTGCTCGACCAGGGCTTCGACGCGGCGTGCGAGCTGTACGCCGACGGGGTCAACGCCTCCTACTTCGACACCCGTTCGGTCAACGGGTGCTTCACCGAGATCCACGGCGATCCGAAGCACATCCTCGCCGCCTTCGCGAGCTGGCGTCGGGCCCACGAGCTGTACCGCCCCGGCGACCCGGCGATCATGCCCCGGCCGTAGACGGCAACTCAGTAGAGCTGGTCGACCAGGGTCTGATCGGACTGCGGGGGACGGATGTAGGGCTCGTCCTCGCGATCGGGGATGTCGACCGGGTCCGGCACCACGTCCTCGTACGGGATGTTGGCGAGGAGGTGGCTGATGCAGTTGAGCCGCGCACGCCGCTTGTCGTCGGACGGCACGACGTACCAGGGCGCCTGCTTGATGTCGGTGTGCTGGAAGGTCGTGTCCTTGGCCATCGAGTAGCGCACGTAGAGGCGATGCTCCTCGAGGTCCATGTCGGACAGCTTCCACCGCTTGAGCGGCTCCTCGTTGCGGGCGGTGAACCGCCGCTTCTGCTCCTCGTAGCTGACCGAGAACCAGTACTTGAGCACGATGATCCCGGAGCGGACGAGCATCCGCTCGAACTCGGGACAGGTCCGCAGGAACTCCTGGTGCTGCTCCTCGGTGCAGAAGCCCATGACCCACTCGACGTTCGAACGGTTGTACCAACTGCGGTCGAACAGGACGATCTCGCCGCCGGAGGGGAGCAGGGGCACGTAGCGCTGGAAGTACCACTGCGTCTGCTCGCGCTCGGTCGGCTTCGGGAGCGCCTCGGTCCGCACGATGCGAGGGCTGGTGCGCTCGCTGATGCGCTTGATGACGCCGCCCTTGCCGGCTGAGCCGCGGCCCTCGAAGATCACGAGGACGCGCAGTCCCTCGCGCTGCACCCAGTACTGGAGCTTGACGAGCTCCTCTTGCAGGCGGGCCATCTCCTGCTCGTAGAAGTCCTTCTTCAGTCGGCCATCGGAGCGGTAGTGCTCCGGTCCCGCCGGCCTCGGCCAGTCCACGAGATCGTGCTCGTCGTCCACTGCCATGCACCCGAGGATGTCACTGCTGGAGCGCTCGCGGCGCCACGACGGGTCAACGGGTCTGGAAGTACCCCGATGGAGGGCCGTCGTCGTCGCCGTCGTCGGCGCCCGAGGACAGGTCGATGCGAGCACCGGCCGGTCCCTCGCTGACGTCGAAGCAGCGCACGCCGGTGTAGGCCGGCGGGCCCGTGTGGGAGCCGTCGCGCACGTCGAACTGCGCGGCGTGCAGCGGGCAGGCGACGAGGTGACCGGACAGCGTGCCCTCGCTGAGCGGCGTGTCGGCGTGGCTGCAGACGTCCTCGAGCGCGAACAGCTCCCCCTGCACCCGGCACACCAGCAGCTCGACGCCGCCCGCCTCGCACGCCCGCATCTCGCCGTCGGCGAGCGTGGACAGGTCTCCGAGGTCGACCTCGTCGCTCATGTCATGCTCGGGCGGTCGCCAGCGGGCGGGCGGTCGCCTGCGCCGTGCGGCTCACGAACCGGCCGCGAGGTGGCGGTCGATGTTGTCGTGGAAGTACCGGATGCGTCGCTCCTGCCACGGCAGGTACTCGCCCCGGTAGCCCCGGGACCGGAGCCCGGCCTGTTGCGAGGACCAGATGGCGACGTCCTGGTCGATGCCCGGGCCGCAGGAGACCTCGCCGACGGCCCCGGTCTGGTGCTCGACCTGGTGGTCGACCGAGACCCAGTCGCGCATCGAGTTCGAGTAGTACTCCGTCGACCCCTCCGGGAACAGGGTCAGGTACCACATGTGGAACAGGCACCGCTCGGGGTCGGTGGGATGCGGGTCGGCCTTGAGGAAGATGCACCCATCCGGCTTCATGCTGAACGAGACGTTCGGGAAGACCGTGTAGTGGTAGTGATCGGTGAGCTGCTCGTCGGAGTAGAACGAGAAGTCGTAGCCCTTCGAGGCGCCGAGCTCCCGCTTCTTCTGCTGCAGGGCGAGGCGCAGGCCGGGGAGGTCCTCCCGGTACGGCTCGGGGTCGAGCTCCCAGAACTGGAGCTCCTGCTTCATGCTCTGGAAGGTGCGGTCGGCCTTGCCTCGGTAGTGCGGGCCGGGACCGGCGCCCGGCATGAACATCCGGCAGTGGCCGCTCGGGTAGAGGTCGAACTGGCAGCCGGTGTGGTGCTCGTTCATCACCGGCAGGGTCTGCGGGTGGACGAAGGGCAGGTGGTAGCTCTCGTTGAAGTTGTCCTGCACGCACTTCCAGTTGAAGTCACCCTCGAGGGTGACCCAGTGGGTGCGCTTCATGCGCTCCATCCGGTAGCAGTCGAGCTGCCCGGCGACGGGGTCGAGGTAGTCGGCGAGCGAGTCGCACCCCTCGTCGAGGTTGATCCAGACGAACCCGCCCCAGGTGTCGCACGGGATCTCGACCAGGTTGCGCTGACCGCACGGTGTGCCCTGCGGGAAGTCCTCCTCGTCGTGGACCCACAGCAGCGTGCCGTCTCCGCCGAAGCGCCACCCGTGGTAGGCGCACTGGAACTGTCCACTTGCGGCTGACCCCGACTCGGCGTGCACGAGTTGGTTCCCACGGTGCTGGCACACGTTGTAGAAGGCGCGGATCCGCAGGTCGTCGCCCCGGGTGCACAGGATCGACTCGCGGCCGAGCTGGTAGGTGAAGAAGTCGCCCGGCTTCCGGAGCTGATCGACCATGCCGGCGATGAGCCAGACCTTGGTCCAGAGGTGGTCCCACTCCTGCTGGTGGAAGTCCTTCGACCAGTAGCGATCGCCCGTGATCGGGTTGGACGTGAGCTCCGGCTCGGGTGCCTTCGTGCGGTCGATCCCGCCACGCAGGTGTTCCAGATCGGCGTCGGCCAGGTCGGTCATGGCGTCCCCTCGTCGGTACCCGTCGCCGGGCACGTTCCCCGACGGAGTCGATACGGGACGGGCGCCGCCTCGGGCCATGCTGGCGGGGTGAGCTTCTCGACGATGGACCTGCCCGACGAGCCGACGGTCGCAGCCCCCGACGGCAGTGACGTGCGGGTGTTGCTCGCCGCTCGTGGTGCGTCGGTGGCCCACTTCGAGCTCGGCCCGGGCGCCGTGGCCGCCGCCGTCCGGCACCGCAGCGTCGACGAGGTGTGGTTCGTGCTCGCGGGACGCGGACGCATGTGGCGCCGGGACGAGGACGGTGAGGAGGTTGTCGAGCTGGTGCCGAAGCGCTGTCTCGACATCCCGGTCGGGACGTCGTTCCAGTTCCGCTGCGACGGTGACGAGCCACTCGAGATCGTCGGGACGACGAGCCCCGTCTGGCCCGGCGACGACGAGGCGGTGCCGGTCGACGGCCCCTGGGCTGCGACCTGAGGAATCGTCGGCGGCGGAGGCGGGTTCCGTCACCCGATGGCTGCACGACCCCTGACCGAGTCCGACTTCGACACCGCTGTCGCCGACGCCGACGTGGCGATCGTCGACTTCTGGGCTCCGTGGTGCGGGCCGTGCCGGACGATGGCCCCCGACCTCGAGCGCGTCGCCGCCGAGCACCGGGACGACGGCGTCCTCGTGGCCAAGGTCAACGTGGACGAGCAGCGCGAGCTCGGCGAGCGGTACCGGGTGATGTCGGTGCCGACGCTGTTGGTCTTCCGTGAGGGGCAGCTCGTCGATCGGTTCGTCGGAGCGACACCCGCGGCCGGCCTCCGCACGGCCATCAGGGACGCGAGCGCTCCGCCGCGCCGTGGCGTCTTGCACCGACTCCTGGGACGGGAGCCCCGGCTCAGGAGCGGGTGAGGCCGGTGCCCTCGGTCCACCGCAGCAGTCCGGGCTCGTCGCCGACGACGCCCGACATCGTGACGTAGCGGTCCGGGTCGCCGACGACGGCCGACCGGTCGGGGGTCGCACCGGAGAGCGGGCAGCAGACGAACAGGGCCCAGCCGCGATGATCGAGCTCGGCGTCGACACGTCCGCTGGGCCTCGCCGTCCCGGAGCGCCAGTCGTAGACGAGCCACTCGCCGTCGAGGTCGAGTCCGTCGCTGATCGGGGCGTCGGTCGCCGCGGCGTGGAGTGCGAGCACGTAGTGATGGGCGCCGCACCAGGCGGTCGCCCACGTCAGCTCGCCGTCGGCGTCCCACGGGCGGAACGCCGAGCGTTCGTGGACGGTGACCGGCGTGTCGGACGTGGCGAGGGTGCCGTCGGGTCGGAGGAGTCGTCCGACCACGTCGGCGTCGGTCCGACCGATCCGATCGCCGATGCCGACGACACCGGCCGAGAGCGCCTGCAGCACGGCCTCGACCTCGGGGTACGGGTCACCGTCGATCACCTCGTCACCCGGCTCCAGCCCGGCGGTGAAGGAGCAGTCCTTGAACGTCGCGAGGCCGAGCGCGGATGCGAGCGCGTTCACCGCCAGGTACCACTGCCAGAGGAAGGCGGGATCGTCGGCGTACCGGTAGTCGTCGCTGGTGCGGACGGCGACGATGCGGCCGAGCTCGACGGTGGCGATGAGGTCGGCGGGTGTGGCCATGCACCACAGCAGCGTCTGGTCGCGCTCGGCGGCGAGTCGATCGAGGGTGGTCTGCCACTCGCGGACCCGTCCGGGGATCCGTCGGAGCTCGGCCGTGCCCCACCAGTACAAGAGGAGCCAGTCCTGCTCGATGCAGGTCGCTCCCCAGCTCGCCGCGTCGTCGAACCAGCGGGCGAAGAACCGCGGGTCCACCGGTTGCGCTGCGAGCTCGGTCCACCACTCGCCCTCGTCCAGGTACGGCGAGGCGGTCGAGATGTGGCGGCTGTGCAGCACGAGCGGCGGGCGACCCAGGCGGTCGGCGAGGCCGTCCACCCCGTCGGGGAGCACGTCGGACCGAGCGGTCCACTCGAGCATCCCGGTGGGCGGGACCTGTTCGGTGTAGCCGACCTCGAGAACGGGCCGGCTGGTCTCGTGCGGGTAGAACCACGAGTCGAGCTCGACGGCGCCGATCGGGACGCCCGCCGACCGGAGCTCGTCGAGCTTGCGTTCGAGCGTCGTCGGCAGATCGAGCCCCGGCTCCGTGCGGTACCAATAGGCCGCCCCGTTGTCGGTCCAGTAGGAGAGCTGCTCGGTGAGGGGCGAGTCGGCGCGACCGAGCCGCCGGGTACCGGCGGCCTCCTGGAGCTCGGCGCCCCAGCGGGTCAGGACCTCGGCGACCGAGCCGCCCTCGTAGATGCCGAGGGTTGTGGCGTACCCGTCGGGCACCTCGTCCAGGTCACCGTGCCAGCCCCAGCGCAGCTCCGTGACGTGCCGCTCGTCCTGGACGACCCCGATCACGTGATCGTGGACGTGGTCGAGCGGCGCGAGCAGCGTCACCGTGCCGCCGGCGCGGAGCAGGAGCGGCACCACCGCCGGCGGCGACGCGAGGGCCGACGACGGCGCGAACTCGAACGGAGCCGGGAGGACGGTGCGCACCGGCATGGCGAACTGGGTGAACGCGAAGCCGAGCGCTTCGACCGGCCCACCGGCGAGCTCGTCGACGCGGAAGGCGACGTGGGCGCCGGGCGAGGCGAACACTCCGCTCGCGAGGTCGGTCGCTGGCTCCGTGGCGCGGAGGACGAGACGGTCACCCTCGTCGTCGAGCTCGACCCCGGTGGGTAACGAGGGGTGGGCGGGACCGAGGAGCGTGCGAGGCACGCCCGCAGTCTGGCCGAGCCGGCGGATGGCCGGAACAGCCCGCCCGCGGGCTCGGCCTCGGGCGAGGCGCGTGCGGCACCAGCCGTCCGAGCGCCCGGATCGGTGGCACGCGTAGGCTCCGCGGCGGCACGAGGGGGAAGCCATGAAAGATCGTCTCGACGAGGTGCTCGCGGCGGGGATCGAGCGGGGAGCGGCACCGGGAGCGTCGTTCGTCGTCGTCGACCGCGACGGAGCGACGTACGAGGGAGCGGCCGGCGCACGAGCGATCGGCGGCGACGTCGCGATGACGCCGGACTCCGTCGGGGCCATCTTCTCCATGACCAAGGCCATCACCGGTGCGGCGGCGATGCAGCTGGTCGAGCAGGGGCACCTCTCGCTCGATGCTCCGGCGTCGAAGGTGCTGCCCGAGCTGGCCGATCCACAGGTGCTCGACGGCCTCGACGATGATGGCCAGCCGATCCTGCGACCCGCCGTCGGTGACATCACGCTGCGGAACCTGCTCACGCACACCTCCGGCTTCGTCTACGACATCTGGAACGAGCGGCAGGTGCGGTGGAGCGAGGCCACCGGGGCGCTCTCGCTCTTCACGCTCCAGAAGGAGGCACTGCGCACACCGCTCGCCTTCGACCCGGGCACGGCATGGGAGTACGGCATCGGCATCGACTGGGCCGGCCTGATGATCGAGGCGGTCACCGGGCAGACCCTCGGGGAGTACTTCGCCGAGCACCTCACCGGTCCGCTCGGCATGGCCGACACGGCCTTCGCCCACACCCCGTCGATGCTCGAGCGAGCCTGCGGCGTGCACGCCCGCATGCCCGACGGCAGCTTCGCCCCGATGGAGCTGCCCGCTCCCGAGGCGCCGGAGTTCGAGATGGGCGGTGGCGGACTGCAGGGCACGATGACCGACTACGGCCGCTTCATCCAGATGGTCCTCAACGACGGTGAGCTCGACGGCACCCGCGTCCTCGGCACCGACACCGTGGCCGACATGGTGGTCAACCACATCGGTCCGTTGCGGGTGAACGAGCTGCTGACGGCGATGCCGCCGTTCTCCAACGACGCCGAGCTCTTCCCGGGCGAGGAGAAGTCCTGGGGGCTCACGTTCCAGATCCACGAGCAGGCGGGCTCGACGGGTCGCCCGGCCGGGACGTTGATGTGGGCCGGTCTCGCCAACAGCTACTTCTGGATCGACCGCACCAACGGCATCGGTGGCGCGTACCTGTCGCAGATCCTGCCGTTCGCCGATCCCGGCAGCGTCGAGCTGTTCATGGAGCTCGAGACTGCCGTGTACGCCGAGCGCTAGGACCGGCGAACGGAGGATCAGTGGACACGAGCGAGGCTCCTGACGACCGCAGCGCCGTCGAGCGCGTCTGGGCCCGCCAGCAGGCCTACGACCGGCTGGCGGTGAGGACCAGGGCACGGCTCGACCGGCTCCGGCTGGCGAACCTCGTGCTGCTCGGCACGGGTGCGCTCCTCGGAGCGATCGCCGCGCAGTCGTTGCCGCGAGCGGTGACCGCGGTGGTCGGCGCGGCCGGCGCCGGTGCGCTGCTCCTCGCCGGCTTCGCGCAGCGGGAGGCGGCGTCGGGCCACGCCGAGCGATGGACGATGGCGCGCGGCGCGGCCGAGGCGCTCCGGGCGGCCGTGCACGAGTACCTCGTCGGCACGCCACCGTTCGACGACCATGGTCGCGACGAGGATCTCGCCACCGTGTCCGAGCGCATCGCCGAGACCGTCCGCACCCTCGACGTCGAGCTGGTCGACGTCGAGGGTCCGGACGATCCGTTGCCCGCGGTGTCCGACCTCGCCAGCTACGTCGAGCTCCGCGTCAGGGGTCAGGCGAGGTGGCACGACGGGAAGATCTCCGAGCACCGAGGCGCGGCCCGCCGGCTTCGACGACTCGAGCTGGCCGCGACCCTCGCCGGGGCCGCCCTCACCGGGATCGCGTCGCTCCTCGACTCCTCGGCGTTCGGGGTGTGGATCGGCGTCGCCACGACCATCGGTTCGGCGGTCGCCGCGCACCTCGATGCCACCCGACACACCCAGATCGCGGCCGGCTACGCGACGACCGCCCGGAGGCTCGACGAGCTGCTCGACCGCTACGACGTCGCAGACGCGGTGGACGCCGCTGCCTTCGTCGGAGCGGCCGAATCGATCCTCGAACGGCAGAACGAGAACTGGATCGGGCTCGTGGGTGCGATGCCGGCGGCGCCCACACGGTGACGTCGGCGTTCAGGCTCGGAGCAGTCGGCGCACTTCTCCCGTGAGTTCGATGCTCCGCTGCGCGGTCTCGGGCGGGACGGCCATCGTCCGCACGACGAGGTCGGTGAAGCCGAGCTCGACGTACGGCTCCAGTTGCTCGGCGACCGAGGTGGGTGACCCGTAGGCCACCGCGTCGGCCGACAGGCCTCGGTAGCCGCCGGCCATCAGGTCGTCGCCGAGCCGCCGGGCCTCGGCGTCGTCGTCGAGCACGATCACGTCGGTCCGGACAGCGATGCGCTCGGGCTCGTGGCCGTGGCGCTCGCAGGCCACGCGGAACACCGCCAGCCGCTCCGCCGCGGTGGTCGGGGTGAGGTCGGCGTTGCCGTACCAGGTCGCCTGACGCCGAGCGACGCGATCGAGGGCCCGCTCGCCGCCGGCCCCCAGCCACCACTCGACCGGCTCCACCGGGATCGGGGCGATGCGGGCGTCGACGACGTCGAACATCTCGCTCGAGACGGTCTCGCCGGCCAGGAGCGCATCGACGATCCGGAGCGCCTCGTCGTAGCGGGCGGCTCGACCGGCGTAGGGCATGCCCATGGCGGCGAACTGCCCGCGTCCACCGCCGAGGCCGGCCTGCACGACGAACCGACCGGGAGCGAAGGCGGCCAGCGTGCCGATCTGCTCGGCCAGCAGGACCGGATGCCACAGTGGGACGAGGAACAGCGCTCCGAGCTGCGGACCACTGAAGGCGGCCGAGAGCCGCGCGAGCGTGGGCACGTTCTGGAAGTACGGGATCGGGGTGGTGTGCTGGTCGCCGATGCAGAGCAGGTCGAGGCCGGCCCGATCGGCAGCCTCGGCTCGGGCGATCAGGTCGGTGGCTCCGTCGCGCGGGTCGTCGACCGGGAGCGCGGACGTGATGGAGAGGCCGACCCGGACCTCGTTCACGAGACGATGCCGCTCGAACGGAGGCGGTCGATCTCGTCGGCGTCCAGGCCGAGATCGGCGAGGAGCTCACCGGTGTGCTCACCGACCGCCGGCGCCCGGCCCCGCGGTCCGGTGTCGACCCCTCGGATGCCGATGGGGTTGGCGACCGTCTCGAACGAACCGACATCGGGATGCTCGATCTCGGCCCAGAGGCCGGCGGCCTCCGCCTGCGGGTCCTCGACGACGTCCGCCAGATCGTTGATCGGTCCCCAGATCAGGCCGGCATCGTCGAAGATCTTCGCCCACTCGTCCCGCGAGCGGGTCGAGAAGGTCTCGTCGATGCCGTCGACGAGCTCGGCCATGTTGTCGAAGCGGCCCTTCGTGGTCTGGAGCCGTTCGTCGGCCAACCACTCCTCCCGGCCCACGGCTTCGCAGAACCGCGGCCACCAGCGGTCCTCCGGCATCTGGAGGAACACCCACTTGCCGTCGCCGCACGGGAACCGGTTGGCGAGCGGCGTGATGAGCTGATGGCGGCCCCGGCGCCGCGGCTGACGCCGGTCGATCACCGTGGCGGAGAGGTCCGTCGCCATCGTCCACACGGCGGTCCCGAACAGGCTGACATCGACCACCTGGCCCTCACCGGTCTGCTCGACCAGGCGGAGCGCGGACAGGACTCCGGCCACCAACGCCAGACCGGTCGTGTGGTCGCCCTGGGCGGGACGAGGGAAGACGGGTGGGCCGTCCGGCTCGCGCTGTGAGTCGGACAGGCCGGCGCGGCCGAAGAAGGCGGTGACGTCGAACCCGGCTCGGGTGGCTTCGGGCCCGTCGAGGCCGTAGCCCGACAGCGTGGCGTGGACGAGGCGCGGGTGCGCGGCCAACAGCTCGTCGGGCGTGAGCCCGAAGCGGGCCTGTCGATGGGGGAGCAGGTTGGTGACGAGCACGTCGACGTGGGAGATCAGGCGGGCGGCGAGGGAGGCTCCCTCCGCGTCGTCGAGCGCGATCGCGATGCCCCGCTTGCCCCGGTTGTCGACCTGGAAGGGCTCGTCGATCATCGGGCGGTCGGCCACCTTCGGTTGGCGGCCCTTGTTGCGCATCGGGTCGCCCTCGAGCGGCTCGAGCTTGACCACGTCGGCGCCGAGGTCGGCGAGGATCGCGCACGCGCTCGGCGCCGCCATCCAGCTCGCGATCTCGACGACCTTCACGCCGTCCAACGGGGCGACCATGGGGTCTCCTCTCTCACCAGGTGTCGATGCAGGGACGCTTCTTGCCGGTGCGGGGCGCCGGCGGCGGAGCCGACGCCAGCGCGGTCGTGATCCAGCGGCGGGTGTCGGCCGGGTCGATCACATCGTCGATCTCGAAGTGGGTGGCGAAGTTCAGCGCCTTCCCGTGCTCGTACATCCGGGCGACCATCTCCTCGAAGAGCTGCCGCCGCTCCTCGGTGTCCTCGACGGCGGCGAGCTCGTCCCGGTAGCCGAGCTTCACGGCTCCCTCGAGTCCCATGCCGCCGAACTCACCGGTGGGCCAGGCGACCGTGAACAGCGGCGCATGGAAGCTGCCACCGGCCATCGCCTGGGCGCCGAGGCCGTAGCCCTTGCGGAGCACGACGGTCACGAACGGCACCGACAGGCTGCCGCCGACGACGAAGAGTCGGCTCGCGTGGCGGACGGTCCCGGTGGTCTCGGCCTCGGGGCCGACCATGATGCCCGGCGTGTCGCACAGGAAGACGACGGGGACGTCGAAGGCGTCGCAGAGCTGGAGGAAGCGGGCGGCCTTGTCGGCGCCGTCGGAGTCGATCGCCCCGCCGAGGTGGGTCGGATCGTTGGCCACGATGCCCGTCGGGCGGCCCTCGATCCGGGCGAGCGCCGTCACCATGCCCGGACCGAAGCCCGAGCGGAGCTCGAGCACGGACCCGGTGTCGGCGAGGTCGGCGATCACCCGACGGATGTCGTAGGCGCGCAGACGGTTCTCGGGGATGGCGCTGCGGAGACGTCGCTGGTCGACGCAGTCCCAGTCGGCGATCGAACCCTGGAAGTACGAGAGGTACCGCTTCGCGACCTCCACCGCCTCGGCCTCGTCGGCGACCGCGATGTCGACGACGCCGTTGGCGACCTGCACGCCCATCGGGCCCACGTCCTCGGGCCGGAACACGCCGAGGCCGCCGCCCTCGATCATCGCCGGGCCACCCATCCCGATGTTCGAGTCGGCGGTGGCGATGACGACGTCGCAGCAACCGAGCAGCGCGGCGTTGCCGGCGAAGCATCGACCGGAGTTGATCCCGATCAGCGGGACGAGACCGCTGAGCTCCCCGAACAGGCGGAACGCGAGGCAGTCCAGGCCGGCGACGCCGAGACCGTCGGTGTCACCGGGGCGACCGCCACCACCCTCGCTGAAGAGGACCACGGGCAGCTGCTGGCGGGCGGCGACCTCGAAGAGGCGGTCCTTCTTGCGGTGGTTCTGGTTGCCCTGCGTGCCGGCGAGGACGGTGTAGTCGTAGGACATCACGACGCAGCGGGCGTCGCGGTCGGAGAACAGGTCGCCGTTGACCGAGCCGATCCCGCCGACGAGGCCATCGGCCGGCGTCTTCTCGATGAGCTCCTCGACGGACCGGCGGCGTCGCTGGGCCGCGAGCACGAGCGGCCCGTACTCGACGAAGGTGCCGTCGTCGACGAGGTCGGCGACGTTCTCCCTGGCGGTGCGCTGCTCGGTCCGTCGGCGGCGCTCGACCGCGGCCGGCCGTCGGTGGTCGAGACCGAGGTCGTGCCGCTCGTGGACCTCGGCGAGGTCGGGCCGGACGTGGTCGAGGTCGACGTCGTCCTCGACGACCGCGCCGCCCGCATCGTGACCGGACGGTTCGACCCGGACGAGGAGCTGGCGGTCGGCGACGGTCGTCCCGGCCGCGACCAGCACGGCGCTGACCCGCCCGGCCACCTCGGCGTGGACGACGTGCTCCATCTTCATGGCCTCGAGCACGACGAGCTCGGCACCCGCGTGCACCTCGTCGCCGGGAACCACCGACACCGAGATCACCGTGCCCTGCAGCGGTGCGGCGACGTCTCCCTCCTGAGCTGCGTCGGGAGATCCCACGGCGCTCGCGCGGCCGTTCGAGCGGCCGTGATCGAGCACGGCGAGCGGATCGACGGCATCGACGGTGGCTCCGATGCCGCCTCCCACCTGGGGAGCTGCCGCCGGGGCGAGCCCGGCTGCCGCCTCGACGAGCTCCGCCACCGCGACGTCGAACCAGGTGGTGGTGCTCGCCGCGTCGACGAAGGTGGGATGGCGGAGCACGGCCCGCAGCAGGCCCTGGTTGGTCTCCAGCCCGTGGAGTCCGAGCTCGGCGATCGAGCGATCGGCGCGGCGCGCCGCGGCGGCGAGGTCGCCGCCGGGAACGTGCACGATCAGCTTGCCGAGGAGCGAGTCGAACGCCGGATGAGGTGCGAGGCCGACGTGGACGGCGGAGTCCAGGCGGACCCCGGGCCCACTCGGAACCTCCATCGCGTCGATGCGCCCGGCGGCCGGCCGGATGGAGCCGTCGGCGGTGATCACCTCGGCGAGCACCCGGCACTGGATCGCCGTGCCGTCGGCGGCGGGAGCTGCGCCGTCGTCGACGATGCCGAGCGACGCGAGGTCTGCGCCGTCGGCGATCTCCAGCTGCAGGGCGACGAGGTCGTGCCCGGTCGTCTCCTCGGTGACGGTGTGCTCGACCTGGAGGCGGGGGTTCACCTCGAGGAAGGCGATGCGATCACCGGCGACGAGGAACTCGACGGTGGCGAGGCTGCGCAGCTGCACGGCGGACCCCAGCGAGCGGGCCGCGTCGTGGAGCTGCTGGCGGACGCCGGTGCTGAGCCCGGGCGCGGGACCGACCTCGACGAGCTTCTGGCGGCGACGCTGCACGCTGCACTCGCGGTCGCCGAGGACGGCGACGGCTCCGGTGCCATCACCGATCAGCTGGACCTCGACGTGACGAGCGGACGGGAGGAGCTCCTCGACGAAGAGCCGATCGTCACCGAAGGAGCCCGACGCCTCGGAGGCGCAGCGCTCGAAGGCCGACTCGAGGTCGTCCTCGGGGCCGACGATCCGCATGCCCCGTCCGCCACCGCCACCGATGGCCTTGATCATCATCGGCCGGTCGCCCAGCCGGGCCCGGACCTCGGCCGCCTCGGCCAGCGTCGTCGCCCCGTCGGTGCCCTCGGGCACGGGGACATCGAGCTCGCGGGCGAGCGTGCGGGCCGTGCCCTTGTCGCCGAAGCGGCGAAGCGTGTCCGGGGTCGGGCCGACGAAGGTGACGCCAGCCGCCTCGCACGCGGCTGCCAGCTCAGCCCGCTCGCTGGCGAAGCCGTACCCGGGATGCAGCGCCTCGCAGTCGGCATCGACGGCGGCCGCGACCAGTGCGTCGACGTCCAGGTAGGCCGCCGGGCCGGCGCCGGGCAGCGTCCGGCGGTCGTCGCAGCGACGCACGTGGAGCGGTTCGGGCTCGTCGACGGCGTGGACACCGACCGTGCGGACACCGAGCTCCGCTGCGGTGCGAGCGATGCGGATCGCGATCTCGGCGCGGTTGGCGACGAGCAGGCCCCTCTCCATGGCGACATGTGTAGTCGCCGAGCGGGGAGGAGACCGCTTCCAGGGGCGCGCATCGGGGCGGCGCCGAAGCACCGCCCCGATGGAGTCGTTCTCGGTTGGGTCGCCGATCAGGCGGTGATGGCCACCACCGGGACCGTTGGCGGGTTGTCACCGAGGCTGCCGTCGAAGGGCAGGTCGGAGAAGTTGAACACGCCGCCGTCGGCGCCGACCATCAGGTAGCCGTTGCCGTAGGACACCATGCCGACCACGGGTCGGTTCAGCGGGATGCTGCCCATGGAGCCCCGGAACTCGGCGTCGAAGGCGAACACGCCACCGTCGCCGGCGACCAGCCAGTACCCGACGTTGTCGGGGTCGGGCACGAGGCCGTTCACCGGCTGGTTGAGGGGTGTGCTGCCCATCGAGCCGAAGAACTGGGCGTCGCCGAAGGTGAACACGCCACCGTCGGAGCCGACCATCCAGTACCCGTTGCCGGAGGGCGTGGCCACCGAGTCGACGATCGGACCGTTGAGGATGTTCGCGATCACGTTGCCGTTGGCGTCGGTGATGTCGAACAGGTCCTGGAAGTCACCCGCGTCGCCGAAGGTGAGCACTCGACCCTTGGTGGTGAAGATCCAGTATCCACCGCCGGTCGGCGTGGCCGACATCGTCGACACCGTCTCGCCCGGATCGAGCGCTGTGGTCACGCCTCCGAGGGCGTTCGTGGCGTCGCCGAAGGCTCGGATGTTGCCCTGGTCGTCGATGATCCAGTACCCGCGGTTGGACGGGGTGGACTCGATGTCGACCGGAGTCCCCGGGAGGGCGTTGTCGCCGCGGGCCTCACCGAGGAATGTGGCCTCGCCGAACACGTAGACGTCGCCCCGCTGGTCGAGCAGTCGGTAGCCCGAGAGCGGCAGCGGCGGGATGGTGTCGGGGGTGGTGATCACCGTGGTGGTCGTCGCTTCGGGGGCGTCGTCCGGGGTGTCGACGTCGGTGTTCACCTCGATCGCCGCTGCCGTCGCCGTCCCCCCGCCGTCACCGATCGCGCCGGCCCGGAAGTCGTTGGCGCGGGCCTCGAGGGTGCCGGAGGTCTTCGAGTCGACGAGGCCGTAGGTGAACACGTCGCCGGTGCCGGTCAGCTCGTGGCTGTTCTGCGCCGAGGAGGCGCGACCGAAGCCGAAGATGGTCGTCGATCCCTCGGCCGTGGTCCGGCTCGTCGCCAGGTCGACCTCGGGGTTGGTGGTGGCCGAGACGACCAGCGAGCGGGTGGTCGGTCCGTCGAGGAACGCCGCCCACTCCGGGGAGCCGAGCGAGGCGCCGCTGAAGTTGGTCAGGTTCAGCTGGGTCGGGGCGTTGCCGTTCTGGCCCGAGAGGATGATCTGGTCGGCGTTCGTGAGCGAACCGCCGGGCTCGCCCTGGTAGAGCGAACGCCACTCGACGCCGCTCTGCGCCGTCGTCATCTCGAAGGTCATGGATCGCGGGCCGACCGCGAACTCGGCGACCCAGTTGCCATCGACGCTGAGGTCGGCGAAGTCCCGACTCTGCGAGCGGAACGTGACCCGGACCGGACCCTGATCGACGATGTTGCTCAGGGTGTCGTTCGAGCCGGGCGAGAACGGTCCTTCATCGTTTCCGTACTCCGCGGTGTCGAGCCGTGCCTTGGGGATGCCACGGAACTCGCCGCCCTCGTCGGGCAGGTCCGGGTCCCAGCCGATCCAGTCGTTGTCGTCGGCATCGACGAGGCCGGCGAAGCCGCCGCCGTTCGGGTCGAAGTACCAGGTGCCGGCGCGGGTCTCGATCTCGTACATCGCCACGCCGTACGGGTTGCCGGCCGCCGTCGCGGAGAGGAGCGTGACCGAGACGGCCCGCTTCGTCGCGGCGGCGGTGGTGTCGATGAAGCCCGGAGACTGAGCGCGGTCGGAACCGAAGTAGACGTGGAAGAACCGCGTCTCGTTGGCGCCGAGCGCGCCGTCGATCATGAAGACCACGGTGTCGCCGCCGTCGACCTGGACCGGGACGTCGGCCTCGACCTCGACGTTGGTCGTCGGGTCAGTGCTCGACACCTCGGTCACCCGAACGGTCTCGGGCAGCAGGTTGGCGGGGTTCGTCGGAAACCCGACCTCCACCAGCGCATCGACCTTCGGGGTCGCGTCGTTGGTGACCGTGACGATGATGCGGTGGGTGTGACGACCCTCGTGCCAACCGACCGGCGCCGCCGATGACGAGGGGCTGAAGCCGATGGCCACGACGGCCAGGGTGAGGCCGGCGAGCAGGAGCGCGATGACGCGCGACCGGCGAATGGATGCAGGCATGGGACCTTCCGACTCGATGAGCAGATGGACGACCAGGTCGACGAAGCGTTGCTCCGCCGTTCATCAGGCCGCAAGATACCGCAGACCCGCTGTGGGTGGGTGGCGATCGACGCAGAGTGGTACCGACCGGCGTCGAGGGTCCGCACACGGCACCTTCCGTGGCCGGGGCCCGGTACCGTCTCGCACGGATCGGCGGAGGGGGAGCACATGTCCGAAGGAGAGCGTCCGGTCGGTGAGGAGGACCTGGCGCCCGGTCACTACGTCGACAGCGATCACCCCGCCGTGGTCGCCTTCACCGAGGACGTGATGGACCGCGCTGCGGCCACCGACGACCGCGAGCGGGCCGTCGCCCTGTTCCTGGCCGTCCGCGACGGCTACCGGTACGACCCGTACGACACGAGCCGGAACCCCGACGACTACCGGGCCAGCGCGATCCTCGACACGAGCTCGAGCTGGTGCGTCCCGAAGTCCGTCCTGCTGACGGCGACGGCGCGGGCGGCCGGCATCCCGGCGCGACTGGGGTTCGCCGACGTCCGCAACCACCTGTCCAGCGAGAAGCTCCTCGCGGTGATGGGCACCGACGTGTTCGCCTGGCACGGGTACAGCGAGCTGCACCTCGACGGTGCGTGGAGGAAGGCGTCATCGGCGTTCAACGTCGAGCTGTGCGAGCGCTTCGGCACCAAGGTGCTCGACTTCGACGGCCGCGCCGATGCGCTGATGCACCCGTACGACGAGGCGGGCAACCGGCACATGGAGTACCTGAGACAGCGAGGCAGCTACGCCGACCTGCCGCTCGAGGACATCTTCGCCACCTTCGACCAGATCTATCCGAACGGGCTCGCATCGTCGGGCGACGACGACCCGGCGTTCGCGGCAGGCGCCTGAGCATGGCCGAGCTCGACGACACCATCCGCTCGACGTTCGCGGCACGCACCTTCACCGACGATCCGGTGCCCGATGCGGTCATCCACGAGCTGCTCGACGTCGCTCGTTTCGCCTCGAGCGGCGGCAATCGTCAGGGCTGGCGCGTCGTGGTCGTGCGCGACGCGGCGACCCGCCGCCGACTGATCGAGCTCGGTCGACCGTCCATGGCGGTGTACCTGACCCAGGCGGCGGCGGGCGAGCGGCCGTTCAACACCATCACGCCGACGAGCATCGACGTCGCCGCAGCGGAGGCCGACCCACCACCCCTCGACTGGGTCGATGCCCTCGCCGAGGCACCCGTCCACCTCGTCATCGGGCTCGACCTCTCGGAGGTGGCGTCGTTCGACGCGGAGCTGGACCGGGTCGGTGTCGTCAGCGGCGCATCGATCTACCCGTTCGCCCACAACATCCTCCTCGCCGCCCGGGCCCGGGGGTACGGGGGGACGCTGACCACCTTCATCAGCCGGGCCGAGGACGAGGTGCGCGAGCTGTTGGGGTTCCCGCCCGATGTCGCCGTGGCTGCGCTGTTGCCGCTCGGCGTGCCGCCGAAGCTGCTGACGAGGCTGCGGCGCGATCCGGTGGAGGCGTTCGCCCGGTGGGAGCGTTGGGACGGCGACCCGGTGGAGCGCCCGGACGATCAGTAGTCGGAGGTGCCGGCGCCGCCACCGATGATGGCGATGCCGGCCGACGCGCCGATCCGAGTCGCGCCCGCCTCGATCATGGCGAGCGCGTCCTCCCGGGTCCTGACCCCGCCCGAGGCCTTCACGCCGAGGTCCTCGCCGACCGCGCGTCGCATCAGCGCGACGTCCTCGACGGTCGCCCCGCCGCCACCGAAGCCGGTGGAGGTCTTCACGAAGTGGGCGCCGGCCTCCACCGCGAGGACGCAGGCGGCGGTCTTCTGGTCGTCGGTGAGCATCGACGTCTCGAGGATGACCTTGACGATCGCTCCGCCGGCGGTCGCCGCCTCGACGACGGCGCCGATGTCGTCGCGCACGACCTCGGCGTGGCCCGAGCGCAGCGCACCGATGTTGATGACCATGTCGACCTCGGTGGCGCCGGTGGCCACCGCCTCGGCGGCCTCGGCGGCCTTGGTGGCCGACGTCGTCGCCCCGGACGGGAAGCCGATCACCGTGCACGTCGCCACGTTTGTGTGCTGCAGGGCGGAGACGCAGCGCGGGACCCAGGTCGGACTCACGCACACCGAGGCGAAGTGGTGCTCGGCCGCCTCTGCGCACAGCTGGTCGATCTCGTCCGCCGTCGCGTTCGGGGCGAGCAGCGTGTGGTCGATGTAGCCGGCGAGGTCGGGCGCCGCCTGGTCGTCGTCGGGCGTCGGCATCGACCCCGATCCTATGACCGAACGTCCCGTCGCGACGCCCGACGTCGGGCGCGAGACTGGGGACATGGAGATGCACTTCGCGACCATCTGGGAGTCCGCCGCCGATGCGCTACCCGACCGCCCCGCGGTGGTGCAGGGCGACCTGGTCCTGAGCTGGCGCGAGTACGAGGAGCGCGCCGCCCGCCTCGCCGGTGCCCTGAGCGCGGCCGGGCTGGAGCCCGACGCCAAGGTGGCGCTGTTCCTCTACAACGGCCCGGAGTACTGCGAGGCCAACTTCGCCGCGCTCAAGCAGCGGATGGTCCCGATCAACGTGAACTACCGGTACCTCGACGATGAGCTCCACTACCTGCTCGAGAACTGCGACGCCGAGGCGATCGTCTTCCACACCAGCCTCGGTGATCGGATCGCCCGCGTGAGGGAGCGACTGCCGCTCGTGAAGCTCCTCGTCCAGGTCGACGACGGCGCCGCCCCCGACGGCAGCACGGGGGTCGAGGGCGCGGTGGCCTACGAGGAGTTGCTCGCCCGCACCGAGCCGGCGGAGCGCATCGGCCGCAGCGAGGACGACACGTACATGCTCTACACGGGCGGGACGACGGGCATGCCCAAGGGCGTGATGTACCCCGTCGGTCAGTTCACGAAGTTCTTCCTCGACCAGGCCCCACCGATCCTCGGGTTGCCGCCGTTCGACTCCGCCGCCGACGTCGGCCCGAACCTGCCAGGGCTGGCCGACCAGGGCCTGCTCCTCACGGCGCTGCCCGCCTGCCCCCTCATGCACGGCACCGGGATCTGGGTGGGCGTCATGTCGCCCCACCTCACCGGATCGACGGTCACGCTGTTGGAGGCCCGCTCGCTCGATGCCGACGAGCTGTGGCGCGTGGTCGAATCGCGCGGTGTGTCGGTGCTCGTCATCGTCGGCGATGCCTTCGCTCGGCCACTCCTCCGTGCGCTGCGCGACCAGGCGGACAGCGGCGGCTCCTACGACCTCTCGTCGCTGCGCTTCATCGTGTCCACCGGGGCGATGTTCTCACCGGACGCCAAGCAGGGGCTGATG
The DNA here is from genome assembly GCA_039185015.1 of Actinomycetota bacterium. Classification (GTDB taxonomy): domain Bacteria; phylum Actinomycetota; class Acidimicrobiia; order Acidimicrobiales; family Poriferisodalaceae; genus JBCBSZ01. The sequence continues at coordinate 55,088 of JBCDAU010000012.1, read as the reverse complement.
GAGTTCGCCCCGCAGGTGATCATCATCGATGCGCTCGGCAGCACCGAGGGGTCGATGGGGCAGAGCGTCGCCGCAGGCGGCCAGACCGGCGAGGTCGCCAAGTTCATGGTCACCGAGAAGACGAAGGTCTTCGGCGACGACGACATCGAAGTGACGGCGGGCTCCGACGAGGTGGGCATGGTCGCCACCTGCGACAACGTGCCGGTCGGGTACTACAAGGACCCCGAGAAGACGGCACGGACGTTCCGGGTCATCGACGGCGTCCGGTGGTCGTTCCCGGGCGACATGGCGACGGTCGACGCCGACGGGGTCATCAACTTCCTCGGGCGAGGCTCGAACTGCATCAACACCGGCGGCGAGAAGGTCTTCCCGGAAGAGGTCGAGGAGGCGGTCAAGGCCACCGCCGGCGTGCGCGACTGCCTGGTGTTCGGGCTGCCGGACGAGCGGTTCGGCAACCGGGTCGTCGGGGTCGCCTCCGCCGAACCCGGTGTCGAGCTCGCCGCCGCCGACGTGCTCGCCGATGTCCGCGGCCGACTGTCGAGCTACAAGCTCCCGAAGGAGCTGCGCGTCGTGGAGCTCGTGCCCCGGGCCCCGAACGGCAAGGCCGACTACGTCGGGGCGAAGGAGCTCTTCGCCGGTACGCCGGAGTGACCGACGACGCGACCACCGGCTATCTCGCGCCCCCGCGTCCGGCCGGGATGCCCGGGGTGCTGCTCCTCCACTCCTGGTGGGGCCTCGACGATGGGGTGAGGGACCTGTGCGAGCGTCTCGCCGAGGCGAAGTTCGCCGCCCTCGCGCCCGATCTGCTCGAGGGTGCGCTCCCGGCGAACGAGGCCGAGGCCGAGGCCACGCTCGCCGCCGTCAGCCCGGAAGTGCTCGCCCGTCGGGTGATGTTGTCGATCGACGTGCTACGCCAGCGCATCGGCCGCCGGACGGGACCGATCGCCATCGTCGGCTTCGCCATGGGCGCATCGATGGGCCTGTGGGCCGCCGCCCGTCGCCCGACCGCGATCTCCACCGTGGTCGGGTACTACGGCTCGCAGTCGCTCGACTTCGACGATGTCGAGGCGGAGGTCCTGCTGCACTTCGCCGAGCAGGACGACCTCGTGAGCGAGGAGGATCGGGTCACCACCGAAGCGTTTCTGCGAATGGGCGGCGTCGAGGTCGAGGCCGTGACCCACCCGGGCACGGTCCACGGCTTCGCCGAGCCGTCCAACGCGGCCTATCAGGCCGAGGCGGCCGACCGCGCGTGGGACCAGACGATCGCGCTGCTCCGCCGACGGCTCCGGCCCTTCGATCTGCCGACGGTCTCCTAGCGGCGGTTCCGGCTCACCGCTCCCGCTCGCTCGGCACCGAAGATCCAGCCCTCCTCGGCGCGGGCGATCTCGCGGCGTTCCGCATCGACGTCGGTCAGGAGCAGCAGCGACTCGAGCTGGTCGGTCTCCGCGAGGGTCCTCAGCCACGCGGCGGCCGCACCGACCTGGGCCGCGTCCTTGACCATCGTCGGGTCGAGCTCGGCCGCTGCGAGGTTCGGCCAGAGCTCGACGACGAGTGCGACCGGCCCGACGAGGTCATCCGCCTCCCTGGTCTCGAAGGGCCAGATGCGGACGTGGTCGGCCAGCTCCGCGTCGCTGCGGAGCCGTTCGAGGTGGGCGATCGCCAGCAGCGTCTGCGAGCCGACGCTCCCCGTCGTGTAGAGCTTCCAGACCGACTGCGGGCGATGCCCTCCGCCGCGCAGCAGCTCCTCGACCAGCCGGTACTCGACCAGCTCGCCGCCTCGGGCGGCGTCGGGGAAGGGGGGCCGCTTCGCTCCCAGGTCGGAATCGGTCGCGGCCGCCGGACCTCCCCAGAACGGACCGGGTGCCGAGCCCAGCCGGCGGTTCAGCTCGGCGGCGACGGCGAAGCGGTTCGAGCGGTTCGCCTCGTCGTCCTCGATCAGGTCGCCGATGAGCCGCCAGGTCGCCGACCAGGCGGGGGGTGCGAGCCCGAGCGCGGCCGCCGTCCCGACGGGGTAGCCGAACCCGGCGTCGACACCGACGATCACCCGGTCGCCCGCATCGACCGCGTCGCGCACCGCATCCCGCACGATCGACATCGCCTCGAGTCGGGTCGGCGGGTTCGACAGCGTCACGTCCGGACGGCCGTCGTCGACGGCGATCCACACGCTGTCCGCTCCGCTCACCGGTCGATTCGCCGCGCTCCAGTCCACGGCGATGAAGCGGTCGGCCACGAACCGACCCTACGGTGCGAAGTCCCGCCGAACGGCCGCTCCGCTACCGTCGCTTGCCGTGCGCAGCACCCCGACCCGTTACCGGGGAGCCGTCGTCGCCGCAGCGCTCATCGTGGTCGGCTGCTCGTCCGGTGGATCCGACGGCGCCTCGCACTGCGACCACGTCGAGGCGGCCGTCGCCGCCGGTGCCTTCGACGACGAGCTCCTCGAACCGACCGGTGGTCCACAGGCCCTGCGCGAGCAGCTCACGGCGGTCTTGGAGGCGCTCGATCGGGCGGCCGCCTCCGCTCCCGACGACCTGAGCGCCGACTGGCGGCTCCTCGCCGATGCGCTCGGCGATGCCGACGAGGCCCTGGCGAGCTACGGCTACGACCTCGTCGCCCTCGCGACCACCGGGACCGCGGAGGAGGCCCAGCCGCGCGTCGCCGCCGGCGGCGACGCCGTCACCGAGCTGCGGGTCGACCTCGTCGACGACATCACGACGCGCTGCGCCGTCGACGTCGACCGTCCCACCAGCGCGCTCGGTCTCCCCGACTCCGACGAGGTCGTCATCGACGACCTCGATCCCCGTGTCGTCGACCCCCGCCAGCTCCCGCCCGAGCGGCTGGCCGGCCTGCTCGCCCGAACCTTCGAGATCGCAGAGCTCGAGGCCGCCTTCGATGCCGCCGGCGTCGATTCGGTGAGCGAGCTCGCCGACGTGCTCCTGGACGGCTCTCGGGCCGAGTCCCGAGCGCTCCTCGACCAGCTCGTCGATCGGGTCAGGGTGAGCGAGCGCGGCGACGACCCGCGGCTCGACGCGCTGTGGGATGCGTGCGTGGAGGACGGGGACTCGGCCTGCGACCTGCTCGGCTTCATCTCGCCGGCCGGTTCGGCGTACGAGGCGATCGCGCTGAGCTGCGGCGGTCGCGTCGAGACGCCGGGTCCGGCCTCGTGCTCCGAACAAGAGCTGCGGTGACTTCGCTCGATCGGCCGGAGCGTCGGTCGACGGGGACCATCGTGCGTGTCCTCCTCGCGTGCCTGCTCGGCGCGCTCGCCGTCCTGGGGCCTCCGGCCCTCGCCCAGGACGGTGTCGCTCCCACCACGTCGACACCGGCCGACGGCACTGTGCCGCCATCGATCCCGCTCGAGGGCGGCGACGGCGCGGACGGACCCGGCGGCAGCCTCGACTCCGACAACGCGAAGGTGCCGGAGCTCGATCCGATCGTCGTCGTCGAGGCCAGGACCGAGGGTGAACGCACGGCGTTCGCGATCCGCAGCCGGATCAAGGAGCTGGCGACGGCGCGCCTCGATGCCGCGGTCGAGCAGTCCGACGCCGCGACCGCTCGGCTGGAGGAGGTCACCCGTCGCTACATCGGCGAGACCGCCGTGGTGCAGGAGCGGGCCGACGCCCTGGACAGCACCCAGCTGGACTACCAGCGGCTCGTCGAGGAGTACCAGGCGGCCCGTGACGATCTCCAGCGTCGCGTGACGGTCCTCTACGCCGGTGGGCCGTCTGCCGCGCTGGAGGCGACGATCCGCAGCGGCGACGTGCTCGAGGCGAGCCGCTGGGACCACATCGTGGCCTCGATCGTCAACGCCGCCCAGGACGAGGTGGTCGAGCGCTTCCTCGTCGCCCTGGACGAGGCCCCGGGAGGCATCGACGAGGAGCGAGCGCAGATCTTCGAGGTCCGCGACTACCTCGAGGACCTGGACGAGGCCCGCACGGCTCTCCGCGACCAGGCCGAGCAGGCCGATGCCCAGCTCGAGGACGTGATCGACGACATCGTCCCGGACATCGTCTTCCCCATCGAGGGTGCGACGTACCAGTTCATCGACTCGTTCCTGTTCTGCCGCGACGGTTGCCGTCGCCGCCATCAGGGCGTGGACATCATGGCCCCGCACGGCACGCCGCTCCTCGCCGTGGAGAACGGCGTGCTGTTCCGACTGGGCACCGGGCGCCTGGGCGGCATCAAGCTCTGGCTGCTCGGAGAGTCCGGAACGGCGTACTACTACGCGCACCTCTCCGGCTACGCCGCGGTGACCGCCGAGGGCGCCTACGTGCGGGCCGGGACCACGATCGGCTTCGTCGGGAACACCGGCAATGCCATCACCACGCCCCCGCACCTCCACCTCGAGGTGCATCCCAACGCCGACGGCCGGGCCGTGAACCCGTATCCGCTGATGCGCCAGGCCGCCGACCTGCGCGAGGCGGGCCCCGACCCCCTCGACGGCATCCGCTGAGAAATCTCCCGGGGAATCCTCAAGATCGGCGCTGGGTGCGTCGATACGAGGTCACCGGGGATCGAGGGAAACCCCGCAACGAGGAGGGCACCGTCATGGCGGCGGCAGCACCTCTCCAGCACGCCGGCCCGGAGGGAACTGGTCGGCCCATGCCCATGGTCACCACCGTGGGCTCAGCCGAACCTGTCCGGCCTCCGGAGCGGCCGTCGGGGAGAGACACCAACGACAACCGAGACGAGCGACGGGATCGAGCCCGGGCCGCGCACGGCGAGTACGTCGCGCCGCGGCGCGAGGTCCAGCTCGTTCGCGCCGACGACGCGCCGATCGAGCCGATGGGCGGTGGCGTGGTCAGCCGCGACGTCGTCATCGAGGGTCGACCGATGGAGTTCGTCGACGTCACGGCCGACTCCGGCCGCGTGTCGACCCGGCGCACCCAGTTCGAGACGCGCGTCCTGTCGAACGACCCGGATCAGGCGGCTGATGCCTCCCTCGCGCGCTTCCCGCCGCTCAAGCACAACCGGTTCCGTCCCGACACGGCGGCGTTGGTCGATCCGGGAACGGCGGCACCGCCGGTCGGTAGCCCGGCCGACATCGGTCGTCGGATGTTCCTGTCCGGGCCTGCCGGACCATCGAGCCTGGGCACCGAGCACGTCGCCTGAAGGCGATCATCACCGGCCGGGATGACGTCACGAGGCGCCGGCGTTGGCATCCTGAACGCATGCGACGGACGATCGATCACCACACGGCGGCGCCCACCGACCGCGTCCGGTCGGTCATCGGGGACCTGACGACCTACTCCGACTGGCTGACCATCGTCGATCGGGCCGAGCCCGCCCCGCCGCACGCCGACGACGCCGGTCCGGCCTGGTTCGTGACCCTGCGCGCTCGCCTCGGACGGTTCTCGCGGGCCAAGCGCCTGCGCATGGTTCGCACGGTCGACACCGACGGTCGCGTCGTCTTCGAACGTCACGAGCACGACGGACGGCGCCACAGCCGCTGGGTCCTCAGTGCCGAGGTGGCCGCAGACGGCGACGACCGCGGGTCGGCGGTCCGGTTCGACCTCGACTACGACGGAGGCCTGCTGGAGCCGGTCGTGTCGAGGCTGCTCGACGGGGAGATCGAGGAGTCACGTCCCCGGCTCGAGACCGTCCTCTCGCAGGGCTGATCGCGCCCACCACCGGCCGCCCTCACGGGCGAGCGTGACGTCGAGACCGAAGCAGGCCGACAGCGTCGAGCCGTCGAGCACCTCCTCGATGGCCCCCGCAGCCACCACCGACCCGCGGCGCAGCAGGAGCGCGTGGGTGAACGACGGCGGGATCTCCTCGACGTGGTGCGTGATCAGCAGCACCGGAGGAGTGGACGGGTCGGCGGCGACCCGATCGAGTCGGAGCAGGAGCTCCTCGCGACCACCGAGGTCGAGACCGGCGGTCGGTTCGTCGAGCACGACGAGGCCGGGGTCGTTGGCATAGGCCCGGGCGAGCAGGACGCGCTGGCGCTCGCCGGAGGCCAGCGTGCCGAAGGCGTGGTCGGCCAGGTGACCGACGCCGAACCTCTCGAGCTGGGCGAGCGCGGCGGCACGATCGTCGTCGCCGTAGGTGTGCCACCACGTCTCGAGCGCGGCGTTGGCCACCGACATCACGACGTCGAGGACCGGGATGGCCGGCCGGAGCTCGTCGATCAGCGCGGAGCTGGTCAGCCCGATCCGCCCCCGCAACGCGCGGATGTCGGTGCTGCCCCAGCGGGTCCCGAGTACCTCCACCACGCCCGTCGTCGGGAACTGCAGCAGCGCCGCCACCCGGACGAGGGTGGTCTTTCCGCTGCCGTTCGGGCCGAGCACCACCCATCGCTGGCACGGCTCGATCCGCAGGTCCACGGGGCCGAGCACCACCCGATCGTCGTAGCGGACCGAGACGTCGCGCAGATCCAGCGCGGTCACCGTGGTGGCTCCTCCAGCTCGTGGGACGTCGGCACGGTAGTGGCTGACGGCGGTGAGCCCCTCGATCAGATGAGGCCGCGCAGCACCAGGGCGATCGCGCTGCCGGCCGACACGGTCAGCGCGAGGGAGACGAGTCGTGGAGCGGGGACCCGAGCGGTCACGGGCGCGGCGATGATCAGGCCGACGACCATCGCCGGAGCGAGGGCTGCGGTGGCGACCAGGGCGGTGCGGGTCACCTGGCCGACGAGCGCGAGCAGGATGAGCGACGCCGTCGCCCCGACGCCGAAGAAGACCGACAGGGTCCCGCGCAACCGGCGGGGTGGGAGGTCGATCAGCACGAGTGCGATCGGCGGGCCCCCGACGCTGACCGCCGTGGCCATGACGCCGCTGAGCACACCGGCGCCGAAGAGGGTCGGGCGCGTGTGGTCGAGGCGCCGTCCCGAGCCGGTCATGAGCACCGCAGCGAGGAGCCCCATCCCGAAGATGACCGCGGCGGCGTCGCCGCTGAAGACGGTGACGGCGACGAGCCCGAGGGCGGTGCCCGGCACGCGCCCGATCCACGCCCAGGTGAGGGCTCGTCCGGCGATGTGCTCCCGTTCGCGGTAGGCGACGACGACGGTGAGCGCCGTGGCCAGCAGGAGCGGAGTGACGGGCACGAACCGCTGGTCGATGAGGGCGAGCACGGGCGCCGACACGAGCCCGAGCCCGAACCCCACCGATCCCTGGACGATCGCTCCGACGAGGACGAAGAGCGAGGCGACGAGCCACTCGACCGGCGTCACCGACGGGGTCGCTCGGTGCGCTCGGCACCACCGGCGGCGAGCCAGGCGCGGTGGAGCGCGGCGTAGCGGCCGTCGAGCTCGACCAGCTCGTCGTGGGTGCCGAGCTCGGCCAGCCCACCGTCGTCGACCACGGCGATGCGGTCGGCGCGCATCGCCGTCGCCAGCCGGTGGGCGATGAGGATGCCCGTCGTGCCGTCCAGCACCGTGTCGAGCGCCCGCTCGACACGGGCCTCGGACTCGAGATCGAGGTTGGAGGTCGCCTCGTCGAGGATCAGCACGGCCGGCCGGGCGAGGAGCGCTCGTGCCAGGGCGAGCAGCTGTCGCTCGCCTGCGCTGAGCGAGACACCTCGCTCGTGCACCGGCGTGTCGATGCCGAGCGCCGTCCGCTCGATCAGCGGTGCCAGACCGACGGCGTCGACCGCGGCGCGCACCTGCGCGTCGGTCGCGTCGGGGACCCCGAACGCGACGTTGTCCCGGATGGAGCCGTGGAAGAGGAACGGCTCCTGAGGAACGATCCCCAGCTGCCGTCGGAGCGACTCGAGGGTCACGTCGCGCACGTCGTGACCGTCGACGGTGACCCGGCCGGCGCCGACGTCGTGGAACCGGGCGACGAGCTTCGCCAACGTCGACTTCCCCGCCCCGGTGGGGCCGACGAGCGCGATGATCTCGCCCGGTGCGATGGCGAGGTCGACGTCGTCGAGCACCGGGGTTCCCTCGACGTACGCGAAGCCCACGCCGCTCAGCTCGACCTGCCCGTCGATGGGGGGCAGCTCGGTGGCGTCGGCGCGCTCCCTCACCTCGGGCTCGACGGCGAGGAGGTCGCCGAGCTTGCCGAGCGCGGCGTTGCCCTGTTGGTAGACGTTGTAGAGCTGCACGAGCTGCTGGATCGGAGCGAAGAACGTCGTGAGGTAGAGCACGAACGCGGTCAGCTCGCCGATGGTGAGGTTGCCGTCGAGGACCTGCCATCCGCCGACGAGGAGGACACCGGCCTGGCCGACCAGCCCGGTGACCTCCGCCGCCGGCCCGTAGATCGCCCCGATGCGGGAGCCGTCGAGGGAAGCGTCCCGGTAGCGGCCGACGACCTCGCGGTGGAGGACCTCGTTGTGGCGGCGCCGATTGGTGGCCGAGACGATGCGGATGCCGGCGAGATGCTCCTGGAGGTCCGCGAGGACGTCGGCGATGCGGTCCCTGACCCGCTCGTACGTGACCGTGGACGCGCCCCGGAACCACCACGTGAGCACCACGAAGACCGGCACGACGATGACCAGCAGGAGCGCGGCGAGCGTCGGCGACAGGACGAACAGCACGACCGTGACCAGGACGACCGTGAGCCCCTGCACGATCAGGTTGACGTAGCCCTCTTGGAGCAGTGCCGACAGCGCGTCGACGTCGCTCGTCATCCGGCTGAGCAGGACGCCGGAGCGCGAGCGGGTGAAGAAGTCGATCGACTGCCGCTGGAGGTGCGTGAAGATCCGGATGCGGAGGCCCTCGAGGATCCGCTCGGCGATGCGGCCGGTCAGCGACAGCCGACCGAAGCCGGCGAGTGCCTGGACGACGACCAGTCCGGCGTAGATGCCGGCCATGGCGAAGACCACGCCGGGCCGACGCTCGGCAACGCCTTCGTCGATGGCGATGGCGGTGAGCAGGGGGCCGGCCAGCCCGGTGACCGTCTCGACGATCACGAGCAGCACCGCGATCGCGATGTGTGGTCGCTCGGGGGCGACGAGGGCCCTGAGGGTGAGCGGCGGCTCGCCGGCGGCTGGTTCGTATCGGACGTCGGGCTCGGGGGGCTCGGGTTCGGTGGCGAGGATGCGCTCGGCCCCTTCGCGCAGCTCGCTCGGGACGCCGGCGAAGGGCAGACCCGACGCCGCGCTGGTGCTCGTGGCCGAGGGACCGAAGAAGCCGCCGCCTGCTCCGCCCGGGGGACCGACCATCACCATCGGGCCGGCTCCTCGGCGGCGGTCCGGTCGGTCGTGGCCAACAGCTCGGCGTACCGGGGCTCGCGGGCGAGCAGCTCCTCGTGGGTGCCGGTGGCGACGATCCGGCCCTCGTCGAGGAGCGCGACGCGGTCGGCGAGCGCGATGGTCGAGAGCCGGTGGGCGATGAGCAGCGTGGTGCGCTGATGGCGCCGCTCGGCGAGCGCGGCGTGGATCTGCTCCTCGACCCTCACGTCGACCGCGCTGGTGGCGTCGTCGAGCACGAGGACGGCTGGGTCGGCCAGCAGCCCCCGGGCGAGCGACACCCGCTGTCGCTGGCCGCCCGAGAGGTCGTAGCCCCGCTCGCCGACGACGGTGTCGTAGCCGTCCGGGAGCGCCTCGATGAAGTCGGCTGCCGCCGCGTCCCTCGCCGCGTCGGCGACCTCCTCCTGGCGCGCGCCGGGTCGGGCGAAGGCGATGTTGTCGCGCAGGCTCGCGCTGAACAGGAAGGCGTCGTCGGGGACGAAGGCGATGTGGTGGCGGAGGCTGGACTGGGTGAGGTCGCGCACGTCGCGTCCGTCGATCGTCACGCGACCGTCGTCGACGTCGTAGAAGCGGAGGAGCAGGCGGGCGATGGTCGACTTGCCGGAGCCGGACCGACCGACGACCGCGAGGGTCTCGCCCCGATGGAGCGTCAGGTCGACCTCCTCGAGGACGGGCTCGTCGTCGGCGTAGGCGAACGCGACGCCGTCGAACCGGATCTCGCCCGGCGCCTCGAGCAGGTCCACCGCGCCGGGGCGGTCGACCACCGTCGGACGCTCGTCCAGCAGCTCGAGGATCCGGCCGGCCGAGGCCCGGGCCCGCTGGCCGAGGATCAGCACGAAGCCGAGGAACCGGAACGGCGCGGCGAGCAGCAACACGTACTGGCTGAAGGCCAGCAGGGCGCCGACGGTGATGGCGCCCTCCGCCGCTCGCCAGCCCCCGACCGCCAGGACGAGGGCGAGCGACAGCCGAGGGATGGCCTCGACGATCGGGCTCCAGCGAGCCCGGGCGTCGATCTGGACCACCGAGACCCACCGGATCCGCCGGGCCGATCGGGCGAGCTTCTCGATCTCGCGCTCCTCGGCGGCGAACGCCTTGACCACGCGGGCGCCGTTGAGGTTCTCGTCGACGACGGTCGCGAAGTCGGCCAGGCGGGCCTGGACGAGCCACGACAGCGGGAACACGAGGTCACGGAGGCGTTGGGCGGCGACGAACACGCCGGGGATGCCGAGGAGGGCGACGGCGGTGAGCAGCGGGTCGATGGTCAGCATCACGACGAGGGCGCCGATGAGCGTCAGCAGCTGGATGGTGACGATCGGGGCGAAGGCGCCGAACATCTGGATCGAGCGGATGTCGCTGTTGGCCCGGGAGATGATCTGGCCGCTCTGGACCCGGTCGTAGAACGAGAACGAGAGGTGACCGAGGTGCCGGTGGATCAGCGTGCGCAGGTCGTACTCGAGCCGGTACGCGGCCCCGTACAGCCCGTACCGATAGCCGAACGTCGCGATGCCGCGCACGACCGCGACGCCGGCCATGAGCGCGACGTAGGGGACGAGGTTGCCGTCGTCGGAGGTGAGCGCGTCGTCGACCGTGAGCATGACGATCCGGGGCAGGGCGACCTGGGCCCCCATGGCGATGAGGGCGGCCAGGAGGGCGACGACGATGATGCGCCGATGAGGTCGCACCATCGGGGCGAGGCGCCGCATCCAGGACCGCTCGGGATCGGGGTCGACCCCGGCGACGGGCTCGGGGTACCCGGTGGTCGCGGCGACCGGTTCCCACGGGCTCATCGCGCTGGTCGACGATGAGGGGAGATCCGGCACTCCCGATGAGGGTATCCGGAGGGTGTTCCCCCACACTGAGGCCCGATGCTCGATCGTCGGTCCCGAGGTTGGTTCGCGCCGATCGTCGCCGCCCTCGCGTCCCCGCTCGATCGATGGCGGATCAGCCCTGATCTGGTGACCTCCGTGGCGCTGATCGTCGGTCTCGGCTCGGCTGGGCTCATCGCCGCCGGACAGCCACTGGCGGGCCTCGCCCTCTTCGGGGTCAGCCGTCTGCTCGACGGCGTCGACGGTGAGCTGGCCCGTCGATCCCGCCGAGACGGCACCTTCGGGGGCCTGTGGGACTTCACCGCCGACATGGTCGTGTACGTCGCCATCCCGATCTCGCTCGCCATCGCCGACGAGGACCTGTGGCCGGCTGCCGCCATGGTCTGTGCCGCGATCGCGGTGAACGTCGTGACCGTGCTGGCGTGCGAGCAGCCGAGCGAGGACGAGCGGCGGTCGGTGGCGTTGGCGTCCGGCCTCGTCGAAGGCACCGAGACGATCGTGGCCTACGTCGTGATCATCGCCGTGCCGCCCCTCACCGAGCTCGGCCTGTGGGTGTTCGCCGCGGCCGTCGGGATCACGGCTGCGTCGCGACTGGCGTCCGCTCGGGCGCGGGATCGGTCCGGCGGGCCAGCACCACCCCCAGCACCATGAAGGCGGCGAGGCCACCGAGCGACGCCCAGAACCGCGGCGAGCCCGGAGCATCGAGGCTGGCGCCCAACGCCACGAACAGCGTCGAGCCCGGGATGATCCCGATCGCCGTGCCCAGCACGTACGAGCGGAACGGCAGCGAGGTGAACCCGGCGGCGTAGTTGACGAGGTTGAACGGCAGCACCGGGATCAGGCGGATCGAGATCACCGATCGCAGCGGGCGACCGGCGAAGAAGCGATCGACCCGATCGATGCCGCCACCGACGAGCGACGTGACCGTCGAGCGACCGAGCGCTCGTCCGAGCAGGAACGAGCCGGCGGCGCCCAACGTCGCCCCGACGACGGTCAGCGCCGTCCCGGCTGCGGCGCCGAAGAGCACGCCGGCGGCGGTCGAGCCCACCGAACCGGGGACGAGCGCGACCGTCAGCACGGCGTACAGCACGACGAAGAGCACCGGGCCCCACCAACCGGCGTCGTCGACGCGATCACGGAGCTCGTCGACGCCGGTGACGTCGGCGGCCCGGAGGGCCAGGGCGAGCGTGGCGATGAGCAGCACGAGGCCGAGCACCGGCACGAATCGGGCCGGCCAGGAGGGCGGTGGCATCTCGGTCTCGTCGTGCATGGAACCCATGAACCCGATGTCGGCCGGCGCGCTTCCCGGAACATGACGACGTCCTCGTGAGTTCACACTGCCGTGAGCGACGACGAGCGGTTCGATCTGGCCATCATCGGTGGAGGCACCGCTGGACTCGTGTCGGCGCTGGTCGCCAACGCCGTCGGCGTCGACGTGGTGCTCATCGAGGCCGAGCGCACGGGCGGCGACTGCCTGTGGACCGGCTGCGTCCCGTCCAAGGCGCTGCTGTCGGCGGCGGAGACGGCCCACCGCATGCGGCGAGCCGACCGCTGGGGCCTCGAGCCGAGCGAACCGAAGGTGGACCTCGCGAGCGTGATGGCTCGTGTCCGAGCGGTCCAGGCCGACATCGAGCCGGTCGACAGCCCCGAGCGCCTCCGGTCCGAGGGCATCACCGTCATCGAGGGTCGGGCGCAGTTCCTCGCCCCGGGAGCGCTGTCGGTGACGACGGCCGAGGGGGAACGGCGCATCCGGGCGCCGAAGGCCGTCGTGGCGACCGGCTCCGCTCCGATCGTCCCGCCCATCCCCGGACTGGCCGAGGCGGACCCCCTCACCACGGACACGGTGTGGGCGCTCGACGTGCTGCCCGCCCGGTTGCTGGTCATCGGTGGCGGTGCCGTCGGCGCCGAGCTCGGCCAGGCCTTCGCCCGCCTGGGCTCGGAGGTCTCCCTGGTCGAGGCCACCGACCGGCTGCTCGGACCGTTCCCGGCCGATGCTGCCTCGGTCGTGACCGACTCGTTGCGGGCCGACGGGGTCGATGTTCGGGTCGGTCGGCGCGTCGAGCGGATCGAGGGCGGTGAGGCCGTGCTCGACGATGGGGCACGCCTGCCCGTCGATCGCGTCCTCGTCGCGATCGGCCGGCGGGCCCGCACCACCGGCCTGGGCCACGAGCGGATCGGCATCGAGCTTCGTCCCGATGGCCACGTCGCCGTCGACGACAAGCTTCGCACCACGGCCGACGGCGTCTACGCGGCCGGCGACGTCACCGGCCGTCGCCCACTCACGTCGGTCGCCGCGGCCCACGGCCGGCACGTCGGCGTGCACGCGGTGTTCGGGTACGGCTCGCCACCCGACGAGGCCACGATCCCGTCGGTCGTCTACACCTCGCCCGAGATCGCCGTCGTCGGCGACGGCGCCGACGGGTCGGGTGCGACGCGCACCCGCTTCGGCCACGACGACCACGACCGGTCGCTCACCGCCGCCGAGCCGGAGGGCTTCACCGAGCTGATCGCCGACCGTCGAGGGCGACTCGTCGGTGCGGTCGTGGTCGGCGCCGCCGCAGGGGAGTCGATCGCCGAGCTCGCCGCCGCCGTCCGCGACGGCACCAAGGTCTCGGCGCTCTCGGCCCCGCACGCCTACCCGACCTTCGCCGACGCCAACGCCAGGGCTGCCGAGGCCTGGATCCGCCAGCGGTACGACAAGCCCGCGTTCCGCAAGCTCGGCCGCCTGGCCGCTCGCGTCCGCAACCGCTGAGCTGAGTTCGTGCCCGGGCGGGGACCGCGGAGCCCCGTGTCCTCGCCCTGGCGGGCTGCGGCCGGTGCCGTGCTCGTGCCCGGGCGGGGACCCCGGAGCCCCGTCGATTCGCACCCTGCGTCGTCATGGTGGCGTCCTGGCTGACGCTGGGTGGCCGGTCGGCGGTACTCTGTCGAGGTCCCATGCGACCCCTCCCCGCCTCCGCCCGGCGTCTCCCGCGCCTGCTGATGACCGCGCTCGTGGGCGCGCTCGTCGCCCTCGGCGTGGCTCCCGTGGCCGGCGCGCAAGGCGAGATCGACCGCGCTCGAGAGGAGGCCGAGGCCGCGACCGAGCGGGTCATCGCGGCCGAGGCCCGCGTCGACGCCACCCAGCAGCGCGTCGACGAGGCGATCGCGCTGGCCGAGGAGGCCAACGGTGTCGCCATCGACCTCGCCCTCGACATCACCGCGCTCGAGGACCGCGTCGACCGGGCCAACGCCGAGCTCGACGGTCTGCGGGGCGCCGTCGCCGACCTCGCCATCGAGCGGTACGTGCAGGGCGATCGCTTCGGCGGGCTCGCGCCGCCGGACTTCGATGATCCGTACGCTCGAGCCCGCGCCGAGGCGCTGGGGCGGCTCGTGCTCTTCGGCACCGAGGACGAGATCGACCGCTTCCGCGCCGCCCGGATCGACCTCGACGCCGCCCAGGCCGAGTTGGTGGTCCGTCGCACCGAGCAGCTCGGCGTCGTCGCCGAGCTCGAACGACGCGAGCAGACGGTGATCGACGAGCTCGACACGATCCAGGCCGAGCTGGCCGTGCTCGCCGAGGAGGAGGCGCGCTGGGAGGCCGAGGTCGCTCGACTCGAAGAGGAGGAGCGCCGCCGGCTCGAGGAGATCCGTCGTCGGGCCGAGGAGGAGCGGCAGCGTCAGCTCGCCGAGGAGCAGGCGCGGCGCGAGGCCGAGGCGGCGCTGACCTCGACCACCACGTCGGTCCCGCCGACCACCGCGGCACCCGACGGCGAGGCACCCCCCGAGACCGGCGACGCTCCGGACGGCGAGGCACCCGACGAGGCGCCACCCGAGACCACCGCACCACCCGAACCCGAGGCACCGCCGGCCGGCGTCGCCCTCTGCCCGATCAGCGGGTCGACGTCGTTCAGCGACACCTGGGGTGCGCCCCGCTCGGGCGGGCGACGCCACAAGGGCGTCGACATGTTCGCCGCTCGCGGCACGCCGATCGTCGCCCACGTGTCGGGCGAGGTCCGCCACAGCAACTCGGGCCTGGGCGGCCTCCAGTACTTCCTCTACGGCGACGACGGCAACCGATACTTCGGCAGCCACCTCGACAGCTTCGGAGCGAGTGGCCGGGTCGAGGCCGGCACCGTCATCGGCACGGTCGGCAACACCGGCAACGCCCGATGGACCTCGCCCCACCTGCACTTCGAGGTCCACCCCGGCGGCGGCGCGGCGGTCAACCCGACGCCGTACGTCTCCGCCGCCTGCGGCTGAGTCGTTGCCCGGGCGGGCCCGGAGCCTGGTGCTCCGACCCGCTCCACGCGTCCTCGCCGTCACCGGCTCGTCTGGTTGCTCGGGCGGGGGTCGTCTCGCGAACATGCGGCGTGACCACGAACGACCTCGTCGAGCTGTTGCAGCCGGTCGTCGCCGGGGCGACCGGCGATCTCGACGTCGACGTCACCGACCTGCAGCGCCTCTCCGGCGGCGCGTCACGAGAGACCTGGTCGTTCATCGCCGTCGGATCGGACGGATCCCGACGACCGCTGATCCTGCAGCGCGACGGCTCGTCGGAGATGGGCTCGTCGAGTGGGATGGGGGTCGAGGCAGCGGCGATCGACGCCGCCCACGCTGCCGGTGTGCCCGTGCCGAAGCTGCTGGCGTCCTCCGACTCGATCGATCCGCTCGGTGCCCCGTTCCTGCTCTCCGAGCACGTCGACGGGGAGACGATCGCCCGCAAGATCCAGCGCGACGAACGGTACGCCCTCGCGCGCTCACGGTTCGCCACCGATGCCGGGCACGCCGTCGCGAAGATCCACACCGTCGATCCTGCGCAGGTGCCCGGCCTCGAGGACGTCGACCAGATCGCCCGGTACCGGGAGGTCCTCGACGAGCTCGGCGCCCCCCACCCGACCTTCGAGCTCGCGTTCCGCTGGCTCGAGCGGAACCGGCCGCCATCGACCGGCACGACGCTCGTCCACGGCGACTTCCGGCTGGGCAACGTCATCGTGGCCGACGATCACCTCGCCGCCGTCATCGACTGGGAGCTCGCGCACATCGGCGATCCTGCGGAGGACCTCGGCTGGATCTGCGTGAAGGCCTGGCGGTTCGGCGGCCCTGAGCCGGTCGGTGGCCTCGGCTCGTACGTCGATCTGCTCGCCGCCTACGAAGACGCCGGTGGTCACCGCATCGACCTGGAGACCCTGCGGTGGTGGGAGACCCTCGGCACGCTGAAGTGGGGGATCATCTGCATCATGCAGGCGCACGGCCACCTCACGCGTGAGCGACGGTCCCACGAGCTCGCCGCGATCGGCCGACGGGTCTGCGAGAACGAGCTCGACCTCCTGGAGCTCCTGGCCCGATGAGCGACTACGAGTACCCCGACTCTGCGCTGCACGGCGCCCCGTCCGCCGCCGAGCTGGTCGAGGCCGTCCGGGAGTGGCTCGAGGCCGACGTGCTCGACGGCGTGGACGGGCGTCTCCGGTTCCACACGCGGGTGGCGATGAACATGCTCGCCACCGTGCAGCGGGAGCTGGAGCTCGGTCCCGAGCAGGAGCGGGCGCACCGGGACCGCCTGGCGGCGCTGGGTGTCGAGACCGAGCGCGCCCTCGCCGACGCCGTCCGCGCCGGCGACTTCGACGCCAGGGAGGACGAGCTCATCGCCGCCCTCCGTGAGACCGTCGTCGACCGCCTCCGGGTCGCGAACCCCCGGTACCTGGGCTGAGGCCCCGGACGCGTCCGGTCAGCCGGCGCCGAGGAGCCGGGACGGCTCACCACGCACGACCACCGCGGCGGTGACGACGGCGACCAGCACCACGAGCGCGACCGCAGCCCCTGCGGTGACCCCCACCCAGAGGAGGTCGACCGAGGCGTCCCAACCGGCGAGCGAGGTCGCGACGACCACGGTGACCAGTCCGATGGCCGCACCGACGGCGACGCCGAGCACGCCGGTGAGGAGCGACTCGATCAGGACCTGACCGACGATGCTGCCCCGGCGGGCACCGAAGGACCGGCGCAGCGCGAGCTCGTCGCGTCGACGAGCGAGCCAGCCGACCACGGTCGCCACCACCGCGAGGCCACCGAGGAGTCCGAGCGCGAGGCCGAGCGTCGTGCCGAGGCGGTCGGCGTCCGCGGCGACCGACGACCGGATGTCGGCGCGGTCGCGGGGCACCGAGACGATGACGTCGTCGGCGCCGGAGCCGACGGCGACCAGTGCGTCCCGCGCGACCCGGTCGGCCTCACCGACCGCCACGTCGATGCGGACCTCGGCGGGCACGGTGACGCCGAACCGCTCGGCGGCCGTCGTCTCGGGCACGATCACGGCGGCGTCGAGCTCCGGGAGCTCGGCGGCCGGACCGAGCAGGCCGATGACGGTGAAGGGCGCGTCGCCGACGATCACCTCCGGATCGCCGTCGAGGGTGGTGATGCCGAGGTCGGCGGCGGCGTCGATGCCGAGCACGGCGACGGTGTCGCCCCGGGACAGATGCCCGCCGTCGAAGCGACGCCCGGTCGTGACCTCGACGGTGGCGACGTCGAGGAGTCCCGGCGAGGTGGCGACGACGTCGACCTCGCTCGACGTTCCGGCCGTCGTGGCAGGGATCTCGTCGAGGCGGGTGAGGCTGCCCGCGGCGACGACGCCGGGCAGGACGCGCACGCGCTCGGCGGCGTCGATCGGCAGCCCGTCACCACCCGGGCGGGGATCGGGGTCGGCGAGCAGGACCACCTCGGTGGGGGTCAGCTCGTCGATCGCGGCGATCGTCTGGTCACCGGAGGACCGGGCGACGCCGAGCGCCATCACGATGGCGGCGACCCCGAAGGCGACCACCAGGAACGGGACGGTCGGACGAGCGGAGCGGGTCTCGAGCGAGCGAAGCGCCTCGCGGGCGAGGCCGACGAAGCCGATCCGGCCCGGGGGGAGCAGGGTGTCGGTCACACGTCGGTCGTCGAGCAGGTCGGTCATCGAATCAGACCTCCGCCTCGATGCGACCCCGTGCGAGCTTGAGCGCTCGGTCCGCGACGCCAGCGACCCGGGTGTCGTCGGTCGTGACGATCACGGTGACCCCGGTCCGGTGCAGCTCTCGGAGCAACGTGATCAGCGAGGTCGCGGCGGCGCCGTCGAGCTCCCTCGTGGGCTCGTCGACGAGGAGCAGGCTGGGGCTCCGCACCAGCGACCGGGCGAGATCGGCCCGGCGGCGCTCGCCGACCGACAGCTCGCCGACGGGCGAGGCCGCCCGGTGCTCGAGCGAGACCCGCGACATGGCATCGGTGATCCGCGTCATCCGCTCCGCCCGATCGAAGCCGGCGTACACGAGGGCCAGGTCGAGGTTCTCCGCCACCGAGCGGTCGGCGAGGAGCGCTCCGGGTCCGAGCGACACGCCGATGCGGCCGGCGCGCAGGCTCGACCGCTCACCGTCGGGCAGGTCGCCGACGTCGATGCCGTCGAGGAGGTAGCGGCCGGCGGTCGGCCGGTCGATGAGGGCGAGGATGCGGATGAGCGTGGTCTTCCCGCTGCCGGTGGTGCCGACGACCGCGGTGAGCTCACCCGGCGATACCTCGAGATCGACGGCAGCGAGGGCGAGCACCTCGGGCGGCCCGTCGTAGGAACGGACGAGCCGCTCGGTGCGCAGCGCCGGGCGTGGACCCTGTCCGAACCACCCGTCGACGGTCTCGGTGTCGGTGATCGCCGTCATGGCCGCCCCTCGTCGATCGCTCCGCTGGTGTCGATGCCCACGACCACGCGGTCGGTCGCGGACAGCTCGTCGTCGACCGGATCGACGGTGACGAACCCGTCATCGGTCAGGCCGGTGACGACGCGAACGAGGCGGGTGAGCCCGTCGGCGTCGATCACCGTGATCTGGGTGGTGCCGCCGAGTCCCTGGCTGAGCGCAGCGACCGGCACGACCGGGACCTCGCCCCGGGTCTGTGCCACCGGGATGGCCACTCGGACGCGGTCGCCCTCCGCTGCCCCCGGCACCGCCTCGAGCGAGCTGACCGTGACGGCGATGCGTCCGTCGGCGTCCGGCTCGTCGGCGACGTCCGTCACCGCGGCCTCGCTCTCGTAGCCCGGTCCGGAGATCGTGGCGGACTGCGCGGGCTCGACGAGCTCGGTGTCGACCTGGGGCACGGCGATGACGGCGTCGACGCGTCCGGTCGACAGCCGGGCCGCCTCGGTGTCGACCGTCGACCCGAGGTCGGCGACGGCGCTGAGCTCCCGAGGGAGTCCATCGACGACGAGGCGCTCCTCGCGGGGCCAACGGAGACCGAGGCCGGCTTCGAGGACGAGCAGATCGGCCTCCGCTCGATCGAGGACCGCTTCGGCATCGTCCACGGCCTGGCGCTGGGCCGCGGTGTCGGCGGAGGCGTTGGCGGCGGAGCGGGCGGCCTGCGCCGCACCGAGACGGGCTTCGGCGGCTCGGACCACCTCGTCGGTACGGCGGCGGACCGTCTGGAGGTCGGCGTCGGCATCGACGAGCACGACCTCGGCCACGTCGAGCCGGGGGCGCTGCACCGCGAGCTCGTCCTCGAGCTCGGTCAGCTCGCGGAGCAGGTCGTCCCGTCCGTCGCTGTCGAGCGAGTCGCCGTCGCTGTCGACGCCGTCTTCGAGGAGGGCCGTGACGGCGTCGATGCGCTTCTCGAGCTCGGACACGGTCGCCTTGAGCTCGTCGCGCACCCGCTCGGCCTCGGCGCGGGCGGCGGTGGGGGCGGCGAGCTCGGCGTCCCGGTCGGCGCGGGCGTCGGCGAGCGCGGCCTGAGCGGCGGCGACGTCGGCGTCGAGCTGGAGGATGGTCGCCCGGGGGAGGTCCTCGCCGGCCTCGGACAGGCGGACCTCGGCGTCGTTGAGGACCCGACGGGCCTCGTCGACGGAGGCCTGGGCAGCCTCGATGGCCGCCAGGTCGTCCGGGGTGGGGCCGAGCGCCTCGTAACCGAGCGACTCGTAGAGGGCGACGACGGCGGTCTGGGTGGCCGTGTCGAAGACGCCGGTCGGCTCGCCGTCGAGCAGGCCGAGTCGGCTGAGCGCCGCCTGGGCGGCGGCCACGTCGGGGCCGTCGTCACCGGGGCGGAGGTCGCGGTACGAGGGGTTCGGGCCCTCGAGCGCGACGACCGGTCGTCCGTCGAGCTCGATCACGACAGCACCCTCGACCACGGTGGAGCCGGTGTCGAGCGGGGTGGCGGTGACGATCGCCGGTGGGCCGGAGACCGGGCCCGGGACGACGATCGCCGGCCGATCGGCGACCGTGCCGATCGCCTCGACGCTGCTCGTGAGGACCCGCACGACGACCGACTCGGTGATGACCGCCGGGTCCAGGGATGGCGGGCGGGCCTCCTCGTCTCCACCGGTGAGGGAGAGCCCGACGGCGACCACGATCGCGACGGCGAGCACCGCGAGCGCGAGCGCGATCGGGAGCATCCGCGAGCGGCGGTGGGGTGGAGCAGTAGCGTCGGCGCCGGGAGCCGCCTCGTCGGGTTCGATGATGTCGAGCGCCGACGAGGTTCCACCGGCAGGTGCGGCACCGGAGAGGGTCTCGTCGACGTCGCTCCCACCTGAGGACGACGTCACTGCGCAGGATCTTTCACTCGGTGTCGGTGAGGGAGGGTCACTCTAGGTGCGTGGTGGTGGCGCCGTGTAGTGCGCCCGAACGCTGACCGTGCTTCGCGGTCGCCGAGACGCGTCCAGCGGTCGGTCAGGCGCCCATGGCGTGGTACCCGCCGTCGACGTGGAGCATCTCGCCCGTGGTCGCGGGCAACCAGTCGGAGAGCAGGGCGACCGTCGAGCGGGCGACCGGCTCGGCGTCGTCGACGGCCCACCCCAGCGGCGAGCGCTCGTCCCACACGTCCTCGAAGGCCGAGAAGCCGGGGATGGACTTGGCGGCCATGGTCTTGATCGGGCCGGCGGCCACGAGGTTGACCCGGATGCCGTCGGGGCCGAGCTCGCGGGCGAGGTAGCGCGACGTCGACTCCAGGGCGGCCTTGGCCACGCCCATCCAGTCGTAGGCGGGCCAGGCCACGGTGGCGTCGAAGGTCATCCCGACCACCGAGCCACCACCGGCAGCCGCCATCAGCGGACGCAGCGAGGTGGCGAGCGGGGCCAACGAGTAGGCGGAGATGCGCAGCGCCACGGCCACGTCGTCCCAGCCGGCCTCCACGAAGCCGCCGCCCAGGCAGGCCTCCGGGGCGAACCCGATCGAGTGCAGCACGCCGTCGACCGTGCCCCAGCGCTCGGCGAGGTCGTCGTGGAGCGCCGCGAAGTGCTCGTCGACGGTGACGTCGAGCTCGAGCACGGGAGGTTCCACGGGGAGCTTGCGGGCCGTGCGCTTGGTCAGGCTGAGCGCCCGGCCGGCACCGGTCAGCACGATCTCGGCGCCCTCCTCCTGGGCGAGGCGGGCGACGCCGAACGCCAGGGAGGCGTCGGTCAGGACCCCGGTCACCACGATTCGCTTGCCGTCGAGCAGCCCCACGCCGTCTCCCGTCTCGTCGCCGCCCAGTGGGCGATCTCGTCGATGCTCCGACCCGGAACCTAGCCAGGAGGTGACATCCGCGCGCCGGGACGCATGCGGTCCCGCTCCGAGCCCGCAACTAGTGTCGAGGAGATGCAGATCGGCATCCTCGGCGGCACCGGGCCGGCCGGCAGCGCTCTGGCGGCTCGCCTGGCCTCGGTCGGGTACGACATCGTGCTCGGCTCTCGGTCGAAGTACCGGGCGATGGAGGTCCGAGACGGTCTGTGGGAGCGCTGGCCCGACCGCGACCTCGCCATCGACGCCGGCGACAACGTCGACGCGGCGTCGGCCGACGTCGTCGTGGTCGCCACGCCGTGGGACTCCGCCGCGTCGACGTCGCTGTCGGTCGCCGACCACCTCGACGGCAAGGTGGTCATCACGATGGCCAACGCGCTCGCGAAGGTCGGCAAGGAGTTCGTGCCGCTGATACCGCCCCGTGGCTCGGTCGCCGCGAGCGTGCAGGCGACGGTGCGCACCGCTCGGGTGGCCGCCGCGTTCCAGCACGTGCCGGCCAAGGAGCTCGGCGATCTCAACGAGCCGGTCGAGAGCGACGTCCTCATCTGCAGCGACCACGCCAGCGCGACGGCAGCCACCGCCGAGATCGTCGACAAGGTGCCGGGCTTCCGCGCCCTCGACTCGGGCGAGCTCTCCAACGCCACGGCGATCGAGGCGTTCACGGCGGTGATGCTCCAGCTCAACGTCCGCTACCGCACCCGCGTGGCGTTGAAGTTCACCGGCATCCAGTAGCCGATGGCCCTCCGGCTGTTCGACTCCGCCACCAGCGGGGTCCGGCCGTTCGAGGCGCCGCCGGTGGTCCGCATGTACACCTGCGGCATCACGCCGTACGACGCCACCCACATCGGTCACGCGGCGACCTTTCTCGCCTTCGACGTGTTGTACCGACACCTGCTCGACAGCGGGTACGAGGTGCGCTTCGTCCGCAACGTCACCGACGTCGACGACAGCCTCCTGGCCCGAGCGCGGGAGCTCGGCATCCACTACCTCGACCTGGCGGCCGGGGGACTGGCCCAGTTCGATGCCGACCTCGCCGCGCTCGGTCTGCTCCCGCCGACCAGCGAACCCCGTGCGACGTCGGCGATCGGTGAGATCCGCCGGGTGATCGGCTCGCTGCTCGACCAGGGGCTGGCCTACGCCACCGACGACGGGTGGGTGTACTTCGCCGCGACCGAGGCCCCGACCTTCGGCGAGCTCAGCGGTCTCGATCGCGAGCACATGCTCGAGATCGGCCGCGAGCGCGGCGAGCTCGTCGACCCGCCCGGCCGTCGGCACCCGCTCGACACCGTCCTGTGGCAGCCGTCCGAGGACGACGAGCCGGTGTGGGAGGCCCGCTGGGGAGATGGCCGTCCCGGCTGGCACGTCGAGTGCACGTCGCTCGCCCTCAGCGAGCTCGGCGCGCCGATCGATCTCCACGGCGGGGGTTCGGATCTGCTCCATCCCCACCACGAGTACGAGCGGGCGCAGGCCGATGCGGTCGTCGGCGGGCGGTTCGTCCGGCACTGGATGCACGTCGGGATGGTCACGAGCGGGGGCGAGAAGATGGCGAAGTCGGCCGGCAACCTCGTCTTCGTCGGCGACCTGCTCGAGCGGTGGCCGGGCCCGGCCATCCGCCTCGCCGTGCTCGACCATCACTACCGCTCGACCTGGGAGTGGCGCGCGGACGCTCCGGCGGCCGCCGCCCAGCGCCTCGAGACGTGGTGGACGGGGGAGCGGTCCGGCGTCCTCGACCCGGCGGTCGTGCGACGCCACCTCGACGACGATCTCGACGTCCCGGGCGCCCTCGCAGCCATCGACGAGGCCGCAGCGGCCGGTTTCGATGTGACATCCGCCGCAGAACGGGTGGGGTTTACGCCCCCGTAACTGAACCGTCCATGAACTTCAGTACTAATCTCTTCATGAGCGACCGCTGGGGGGCCTCGTGACCACAATCTCGCCACCGGAGACGGCAGCGCCGTCTTCGTCCGTCGAGACCGTCAAGGGCGTCAAGGTCGAGGACATCGGGCGTTGGAGCCCGTACATGCGCGTCATCGGTCGTCCGCTCACGAGGCTGTTCTGGCGCGTCGAGCTCGACGGGCTCGAGAACCTGCCCGAGAGCGGCGGGGCGATCATCGCCCCCAACCACATCAGCTTCATCGACTCGTCGTTCCTCGCGATGCTCCTGCCTCGCCCGATCACCTTCGTCGGCAAGGCCGAGTACCTCGACGACTGGAAGACCCGTGCGCTGTTCCCGGCGCTCGGGATGATCCCGATCGACCGCAGCGGGGGCCAGGCGGCGAAGGACGCGCTCGGCGCCGCCGCCGACGTGCTGCGCGCCGGTGGCCTGTTCGGGATCTACCCCGAGGGCACCCGGTCGCGCACCGGCGAGCTCCACAAGGGCCACACGGGTGCTGCTCGCCTCGCCATCGACGCCGGCGTGCCCATCATCCCCACCGGCATCATCGGCACCGCCGAGATCCAGCCGCCCGACACGCCGATGCCCCGGCCGTTCCGCGCAGCGAAGCTCCGCTTCGGCGCCCCGATCGATCCGCGGCGCTACCTCGACGCCGGCGCCGACCGTCTCGTCCATCGTCGGATGATCGATGAGGTGATGTTCGAGATCCGCCAGCTCACGGGTCAGCGCTACGTCGACCGGTACGCCACCCGCAAGGCGCAGTCGGTCCCCACCGCCACCGCGACGTTGGAGTCACGGCCTCTGGCCGCCGCCGCCGTCGGGTGAGCCACGATCAGCTCTGGGCGGCCTGGCGGGCCGACTACGTGAGCACCGTCATCGAGGACGGCCAACCCGACGAGGGTTGCGTCCTGTGCGCGCTGGCTGCCGACCACGAGACCGTCGAGGTCGTGCACCGACGCGAGCGGGTCGTCGCGGTGCTCAACCGGTACCCGTACGTGAACGGTCACCTCATGGTGATGCCCGTGCGCCACGTCGCCACGCTCGACGAGCTCGACGACGACGAGTCTGCCGAGCTGTGGGCGGAGGTCGAGCAGGCGGTCGAGGCGATCACGACCGCCTACGAGCCCGGTGGCGTGAACGTCGGCATCAACATGGGCCCGGCGGCCGGCGCCGGCATCCCCGGCCACCTCCATGTGCACGCCCTGCCGCGTTGGCGCGGTGACACGAACTTCATGACGACGGTCGGCGGCGTCCGGGTCATCCCCGAGGGCCCCGAGGCCACGTCGGCGAGGGTGCGTGACGCATGGCCCACCGGTGTGCGCTCGTGGGGGAGCGGCGCGCCTCGGTAGCCTCACCGCCGTGGACGACCGTCCCGAGCAGACCTCCGAAGCCACCACCGCCGACCCGGCCGAGCTCCGCGACGAGCTCCCCGAGGATCTCGACCGCGGGTTCGTCGGGCCGTACCAGTTCCCCGACAACAAGCGGCGCCGCATCCCGGCGCTGCTGTACCTCGGGATCGGCGCGATCGCCGTGGCCATCGGTGTGGCTGCGGGAGACGCGGGCGTGCTGGTCAACACCGGCGTGGTCGTCATGGGCGCCGGGCTGATCGCGTTCGGTCTCTACTCGCTCGTGGCGGGCTACCCGCTCCGGGTCGACGAGAACGACGCGTTGCTGACCGCCACCCGTCAGGCCGGGTTCGCCGTCGGCCACGCCTCCGCCCAGCTCGGCTGGCGAGGACTGCGCAGCCGGCCGACGTGGCGGCTCCTGCTCTACTCGGCCGACGACCCGCCCACGAAGCGGGGCCTGGTGCTCGTCGACGGCGTCGACGGCACGGTGGTCGACGACCTCTTCGAGGACAACCCCGAGGACTGGTCGGAGGAGTAGCCGGCGAAGCGGCCGCCCCGGGCGACTAGCTGCGCATGGCGCCGAGCAGGCGGCGCAGCGCACCGGCCCGACGATCGGCGCCGGCGTCGTCGCCTTCGAGCAGCTCGAGTCCGGAGTCATCGTCGTCCGCCGGATCGGTGGCACCCTGCTCCTCGGCCACGGTGGCGAGGGTGCGGCGTCCGTTGCCCTTCTTGGGCGGGTCGACGGTGCCGCCCGACAGCGAGCGCAAGGCCTCGCTCATGGCGACTCGGTCCGCTGAGTCGTCCTGACCGCCGTCCGAGTCGTCACCGTCGCCGGCGTTGCGCTCGTCGACCTTCTCCGTGACCTCGCTCGGCAAGGCCTTGGCCTCGGGGGCGACGAGCGCCGCACCGGGACCGGCGCTGAGCAGGCCGCGATCGAGCAGGCCGGCGAGGACGCGCTTCACGCTGCGGGTCTCGGCACCGACGCGCTGGGCCAGCGTCTCGGCGCTCATGGGCCGCGCCATCTCGACGGCGAGGCGCCACTCGGCTCGGCTGAGCACGACCTCCCCCTCGGTCGTCGCACGCAGGCGGACGTCCTTGAGGGACGGGCGGCTCTCGAGCTTGTCGGCATGGCCGGTCGCAGCGGCGTTGAGGAGGACCTGCGCGACCTTCCACGCCTCGATCACGCCGTGGGGGACGGCCTCGCCCTCCTCGATGCGGAACTCGCCCTCGTCCACGCGCAGGAGGTCGCCGCACACGCGGTCGACGTACTCGCGGGCGAGGCGGCGGATCATGGGGGCGTTCAGGACCAGGTCGGTGGACAGTCGCGACGCCAGCGTCGTGGCGACGGTGTCGTCGTCTGCGGGGACGAGACCGAGGAGGCCGAGCCAGTCGGTGAACTCGCGCTGGCCGCTCTGGCGGGCATGGGCGATGCGCCCCTCGACCACGTAGACCTTGCCGCGCCGATCGGGGCCGGCGACGGCGACCGTGCCGGTCATGCCGTCGTTCTCGGCTTCGAAGAGGAGCTCGGCGAGGGTTCCCCGCCGCAGCGATCCGCTCGTGCGCATCACGCGCCTGCCTTCATCTCGATCGCGACCTCACGGAGGAGGTCCAGGTGCAACTTGGCGAAGCTGTTGATGCGGGCGAGGTTGGCCTGGGGGCCGGTCAGCACGGTGAGGACGGTTGCCTCACCCGCGTCGAAGATGGCGAGGTAGCCGTTCGGGGTCCTGACCGACACCTCCTCGAGCTCGTTCGAGCCGAGGACGCCGGCGAGGCGGCTTCCGATGCCGATCGTGGCGGCCACCATCGCCGCCGTCGCTGCCGCATCGACCTCGGTCAGGGACGAGAGGATCGGGTGGCCGTCGGCGGTCGCGAGCAGCGCTCCGTGGATGTTCGGGGCCTCGTCGCGGAACGCCCTGAAGCGCTCCTCGAGCGTCGTGAGGGCGTCGGCCTCGGTCAGTGCCATTCGACTGCTCCTGCCATGGAAACCGTCTCCGCTTCGAGACGTTCGAGGGTGGTGGTGAGGACCTCGACGAGCGCACCGAGGACGTCGCCTGGCTCACGGGCATCACAGGCGACGACGGCGAACCCGGTGTCGGAGAACTCCTCGCGCACCCGATCCACGATGTCGCCCTCGCTGTACCAGTTGACGGCGATGACCCCGGGGGCGTCCTGGACTCCCCGCAGCGTCGTGATGTGGCTCCTCGCCTCCGCCCACTCGTGGGGGGTGCGGCCGTCGAGCATGATCACGAACGCATCAGCGCCCTCCGCCAGGATCTCCCACATGAAGCGGAACCGCTCCTGGCCAGGGGTGCCGTGCAGTCGGAGCTCGATGTCGCCCGCCTCGTCCGGAACGACGAACACACCGAAGTCCATGCCGACCGTCGTGGCCGACTTCCGCTCGGCCTCGATCGCTGCGGTCACGTCCTCGTCGGTCGTGACCAGCGACTGGCCGGCAACGGTGCTGATGAAGGTCGTCTTGCCGGCCGAGTACGGGCCGGACACGACGACCTTGAAGATCAGGTCGGCGTTCGCGGAGGTGGCGGCGCTGAACATCGGAGGCTCAGAGCTCGAGCTCGGCCTCGATGATCGCCAGCTCGCGACGAGCCATCGCGAGGTTGGCCTGGGGCTTGTTCAGCGCGACATAGAGGAACAGGCCGCGGCCCCACTTGCTGTGCACGGGCCGGAGGAGATGGAACTGCGTGTCGAGGGTGATGAGCATGTCCTCGATCTGCTCGTCGAGGCCGAGGCTCTCCATCGTGCGGAGCTTGGCCTTCACGACGTCGGTGTTGCCCGCTGCGGCGACCTCGAGGTCGAGACCGCCGCCCCCGGCGGTCCCGAGCGCCATGCCCGAGTCGTAGTCGACGAGGCAGGCGGCGATCGCACCGCTCACGCCCATCGCCCGCTTGAGAGAGTTCTCGATGTCGGCCATGCCGATGTCTCCTCATTGATGCCGTCGGCAGACACTCCGCCCGCCAGGTTCGTTGTCGGCATGTTCCGCACCGTCTTTACTGGGAGCGGCCAAACTGTTGGCCCCGTGCCCGGCGGTCATCCCCCGATGACCCCGCGCATGGCTCCCGTCCCCGTCCAGCGAGGCATCCATGTTCGACGGTCATCTCCGCAACGGCGTCGACCAGGTCGTCCGGCCCATCGGCCGCAGCATCCAGCGCCTCGGCGTCACCGCCGACCACCTGACCGTCGCCGGGATGGTGATCAGCGTCGGCACCGCCGTGGCCATCGCCAACGGCCAGCTCCGGCTGGGCCTGCTCCTGCTCATCCTGTCGGCGCTGCCCGACCTGTTCGATGGTGCCGTCGCGAAGGCGGCGGGCACGGCCTCCCGTCGGGGGGCGTTCTTCGACTCCACGGCCGACCGGGTCACCGACGCCTTCCTGCTCGGTGGCATCGCGTGGTACCTGGCCGACACCGAGGGCCAGCAGATGGCGGTCCTGCCGTTCGCCGTCATGGCCGTGGCCAGCGTGATCTCGTACATGCGCGCGAAGGCCGAGTCGCTCGGCTTCGACGCCAAGGGCGGGCTCATGGAGCGTGCCGAGCGGATCATCGTGCTCGCGGTCGGCCTGGCCTTCGAGTCGCTGCTCGTCCCGATCCTGTGGGTGCTGCTCGTCCTGAGCGGCATCACGATGGTCCAACGCTTCGTCAAGGTGTGGCGACAGGCGTCCGACGAGGTCCCGCTGCCGCCGCGGGCGCAGGAGCGGCGTCGGCGTCGTCGCCTGCGTGCCGAGCGCCGAAGCGCCCGCGTGGAGCGCTTCGCCGCCCGTCGTGCCCGCCGCAGCGCCGAGCGCCAGCGCCACTGACGATTCGTGGGTGACCGCCGCGACGCCGTCGTCGCCCGGGCCTACCGGGGAGGTTCGCGATTCGCTCGGCTCTTGCCGCGCGGTGTGGCCCGTGACCTGCCCGTGGCCACCGCCCCGTTGCTCTCGGCCTCTCTGCGCGGCCGTCGCGGGATGCTCGAGCGGCACCTCCGCCGAGCGACCGGACCGGGTGTCACGGCGCCGGCGCTGCAGGCCATGGTGCGGCGCTCGATGGAGAGCTACGTCCGGTACTACGTCGAGTCGTTCCGCCTGCCGGACCTCAGCGCCGCCGAGATCGAGGCGGGCATCACGACCACCGGCACCGCCGAGTTGTGGGAGTCGCTCGACCGTGGCGAGGGGGCGATCCTCGCGCTGCCCCACCTCGGTGGGTGGGAGTGGGCCGGGTTCTGGCTGACCAAGGTGCGCGGGCTCCGCGTCTCGGTGGTCGTCGAACCCCTGGACCCGCCCGAGGTGTTCGACTTCTTCACGTCGTTTCGGGAGTCGCTCGGGATGACCGTCATCCCGCTCGGCTCCGATGCCGCGGCGCGGGTGCTCGACGCGCTCGCCGACAACCAGATCGTGTGCCTGCTCGCCGACCGCGACCTGCAGGGCGGCGGCATCGACGTCGAGTTCTTCGGCGAACGGACCACCTTGCCCGGCGGTCCGGCGCTGTTGGCGCTGCGCTCCGGCGCGCCGGTGTTCCCGACGGCGGTCTACTTCCGGCCCGGCGGGGGTCACTACGGCCTGGTCAGGCCCCCACTCGACACCGAACGACGAGGTCGGCTGCGAGCCGACGTCGCCCGGGTCACCCAGGACCTCGCGGAGGAGTTCGAGCTGCTCATCCGCGAGGCGCCGGACCAGTGGCATCTGCTGCAGCCGAACTGGCCCAGCGACCACGAGTGGCTCGCCGCGCAGCGCGCTGGTCGCGACCCATCCTGACGAAACCCTCACGCCACGCAGCAGTCCTGCCCCACTACGCTGCAGAGCGTGCGGATCGGGATCGTCTCTCCCTACTCCTTGACCGTTCCTGGTGGTGTCCAGGGCCAGGTCCTCGGGCTCGCCCGCGCGCTGCGGGCGCGTGGGCACGAGGCGGTCGCCCTCGGGCCGTGCGACGGCCCACCGCCCGACACCGGGGTGATCCCGCTCGGCGACTCCATTCCGACCGCGTCCAACGGCTCGGTGGCCCCGATCGCTCCCGATGCGGCCTGCGCGCTCCGCACCATCCGGGCGCTGTGGGAGGAGGAGTTCGACGTCATCCACCTCCACGAGCCGCTCGTGCCGGGGCCCAACCAGACCGCCCTCCTGCTCGACACCGCACCCATGATCGGGACCTGGCACGCCGCCGGGACGACCAAGGCCTACCTGGTCCCCGGGGTCCGGTACCTGGCCAACCGGCTCCGGGTCCGCTGCGCCGTCTCCGAGGACGCCAAGGCGCTGGCGTCCGAGGCGCTCGGCGGCGAGTACGAGGTGCTCTTCAACGGCATCGAGCTGGCCCGCTTCGCCAAGGCCGAGCCGTACGCGAGCGACCGACCGACGATCCTGTTCCTCGGCCGCCACGAGCCCCGCAAGGGCCTGGCGGTGCTGCTCGACGCACTCGCCCACCTGCCCCACGACGTGCGGGTCTGGGTGGCCGGCTCCGGTCCCGAGACCGAGCGGCTCCAACGCCGCCATGCCGGCGACGGCCGCATCGAGTGGCTCGGCTCGATCAGCGAGACCGAGAAGCTCGGCCGACTCCGAGGCGCTGACGTGGCCTGTTTCCCCTCGCTCGCCTCCGAGTCGTTCGGCATCGTCCTGCTCGAGGCGATGGCCGCGGGCACCACCCTGGTCGCCTCCTCGCTCGACGGCTATCAGAACGTGGCCACCCACGACCGCGACGCGCTCCTGGCTCCGCCCGGCGACGCGGCCGCGCTCGGCGCGGCGCTCCACCGGGCCCTCTTCGACGCCGGGCTGTCCGAGCGACTCGTCCAGGCCGGCTCGATCCGCGCCGAGGAGCTCTCGATGGACCGACTGGCCGGCCGGTACCTCGAGCTGTACGACGCAGCGTCACAACCGGGTCGTCTGGGTGAGCTCCGGTGGAGCCGAACGCGAAGGCTGGCGCGTACACTCCGACGTTCGTGATCAGCACCAGCGCCGAGGCCGCCGACGAGCAGGCGCGAGCCGCCCGGCAACAGGTCCTCCGCCTCCACCTCGTCGTCGCTGCCGCCCTCGGCATCGTCCTCGCCGCCCTCGGGTGGCTCGTGCTCGGCGCGGTCGGCGCGGTCATCGGCCTGCTGCTCGGTGTCGGCCTCGTCGCTGCCGTCGTGTTCACCGGCGAGTCGCGGCTGCGGAACGGGCTCGACGCGCGAGCGCTCTCGGCGACCGATGCGCCCCGGCTGCACAACCTCGTCGACGGGCTGGTCGTCACCGTCGGCGTCACCCCGCCCGAGGTCGTGGTCGTCGATGACGACGGCGTCAACCTGGGCCTGCTCCGGGGGCGGAGCTCGTCGGCGCTGATCGTCACCACCGGCGCGATCGAGCACCTCGACCGGCTCGCGCTCGAGGGGGTGCTGGCTCGGGAGCTGCACCGTCTCCGAGCCGATGCGCATCTCGTCGAGGGCGCGGCGGCCGGTCTGGTCGGCTGGCTCTCCCACGGTCTTGCTGCCCGTCTCGCCGGCGAACGCCACGGCCTCGAACGTGAGCTCCTGCTCGACGCCGAGGCGATGCGCCACACCCGCTACCCGCCGGGGCTCGCCGCCGGTCTGGTCGGGGCCGATGCCCGTCCGGGGCCGGGTCGTGCGACGCTCGGGGTCAGCTGGATGATCGATCCCACCGAACGGGCACGGGCGGAAGTCCAGGTGCGGATCGCTGCGCTCGACGAGCGCTGAGCGAAGAACGCGAGGAGACAGCAGTGCGAATCCGTCCCCTGTTGGCCACGTTGCTGGCCGTCGGCCTCGTCGCCGCCGGCTGCTCCGGTGACAGCGACGACGACGCCGAGGCCGGCACCGACGACGCAGCGGTCGTCACCTCGACGACCGAGGTGCAGCTGCTCGGCACCGAGACCGACCAGTCCGGAGCCGAGGAGAACGGCGCCCCGCCGCCCACCGAGCTCGCCGAGGTCGCCGCGCCGTTCCCGCTGACCGGGGCCGCCGTCGGTGACGCCGCAGCCGTCGATCGCCCGGCGCTGGCGGTGAAGATCGACAACGCCCCGAGCGCCCTGCCGCAGGCGGGCATCAACGATGCCGACGTGGTCTTCGAAGAGCGGGTCGAGGGCGGGCTCACCCGCCTCCTCGCGATCTTCCACTCCCAGGACACCGACGAGGTCGGTCCGGTGCGGTCGGCCCGTTCGACCGACATCCCGATCCTCGCCACGCTCGTCCAACCGCTGTTCGCCTGGTCGGGCGCCAACGCGGCGTTCGCCGAGCTCGTTCGCCAGTCGAACGTGGTCGACGTCGGCGTCGAGGCCGCCTTCGACGCCTACGAGGCCCGAGACGACCGGCCCCAGCCGTCACACCTGTTCTCGTCGACCGAGGCGCTCTACGCCGCCGCCGACGGTCAGGGCGTCGCCCCCCGGCAGATGTTCCGCTACCGGGCCGACGATTCGTTCCCGCCGAGCGCCCGCGAGATCGAGGGCATCACCATCGACTACGGCGCCACCACCGTCACCTTCACCTGGGACGCCGGCGCGGGCGGCTGGTTGCGCACGCAGGACGGTGAGCCCCATCTCGACACCGACGGCGAGCAGGTCGCGCCGACCAACGTCGTCGTGCGCTTCGTCACCTACGTCGACTCCGGGTCGGTCGACTCCAACGGCAACCCCGTGCCCGAGGCACAGCTCCAGGGACTGGGCGACGCCTGGTTCCTCGTCGACGGTCGCCTCATCGAGGGCCAGTGGGACCAGCGGGCCCGGGCCCTCCCTGCGCAGTACCTGGCGCTGAACGGCTCCTTCGCCCAGCTCGACCCGGGCAACACCTGGGTGGTCCTGCCCGACGAGGGCGCCGTCCAGGTCGACGAAGTCGGGTAGGCCCAAGCGGCCTACGAAGCCCCACCGGGGTGCCGTCCGGTGCGAGTACGGCCCCGGCCGCAGCCCGTCAGGGCGAGGACTCGGGGAGGAGGTTGGGGCTCCGGGGCCCCAACCGGGTGCCAATACAGCTTCGGGTGGACCAGGGTCCTCCCCGTAGAGTGGGCTCATGTCCGAGACGCAGGAGCACACGGCCACCGGCACCTTCCGGGTGAAGCGGGGGCTCGCCGACATGCTCAAGGGCGGCGTGATCATGGACGTGGTCACCCCCGAGGAGGCCAAGGTCGCCGAGGACGCCGGCGCGGTCGCCGTCATGGCACTCGAGCGCGTCCCGGCCGACATCCGGCGTGATGGCGGCGTCGCCCGCATGAGCGACCCGGCGATGATCCAGGGCATCCAGAACGCCGTGACCATCCCGGTGATGGCCAAGGCCCGCATCGGCCACTTCGCCGAGGCGCAGGTGCTCCAGGCCCTCGACGTCGACTACATCGACGAGTCCGAGGTGCTGACCCCCGCCGACGAGACCCACCACATCGACAAGTTCGGCTTCACCGTTCCGTTCGTGTGCGGCGCGACCAACCTCGGCGAGGCGCTGCGCCGCATCGGTGAGGGCGCCTGCATGATCCGGTCG
This sequence comes from Actinomycetota bacterium, assembly GCA_039185015.1. Taxonomy (GTDB): domain Bacteria; phylum Actinomycetota; class Acidimicrobiia; order Acidimicrobiales; family Poriferisodalaceae; genus JBCBSZ01. The sequence goes on along the minus strand of JBCDAU010000012.1, from coordinate 21,987 downwards.
AAGGGTGAGGCCGGCACCGGCAACATCGTCGAGGCCACCCGCCACCTCCGGTCGATCCTGGGTGACATCCGCAAGATCACCCAGGCCGACTCGGCCGAGCTGTTCGAGTGGGCCAAGCAGCTGCGGGCCCCGCTGCCGCTCGTCCAGGAGCTGGCCGAGACCGGCAGGCTGCCGGTGCCGCTGTTCTGCGCCGGTGGCATCGCCACCCCGGCCGACGCGTCGTTCGTGATGCAGCTCGGCGCCGAGGCCGTCTTCGTCGGTTCCGGCATCTTCAAGAGCAGCGACCCACCCAAGATGGCTCGAGCCGTGGTCGAGGCCACCACCCACTACGCCGACCCGGCGATCGTGGCCAAGGTCTCCACCGGCCTCGGCGACGCCATGCGCGGCCTCGAGATGGCGACCCTCGACACGAAGTTGGCCGAGCGCGGGTGGTGAAGGTCGGCGTCCTCGCGCTGCAGGGCGACGTCGAGCACCACCGGGTGGTGCTCGAGGACGCCGGCGCCGAGGTCGTCGAGGTTCGCACCCCGCCCCACCTCGAGGGGCTCGACGGCATCGTCCTCCCGGGTGGCGAGTCGACCACGTTGTCCCTCCTGCTCGGCTCCTCCGGGCTGCGCGAACCCCTCGGTGAGCTGATCGACGGCGGCCTGCCGGTGTTCGGCACCTGCGCCGGGATGATCCTGTTGTCGACGAAGGTGCTCGACGGTCGGGCCGACCAGCAGGGCTTCGAGGCCATCGATCTCGCCGTGCGCCGCAACGGGTACGGCCGCCAGGTGGCGTCCTTCGAGTCGGAGCTGGCCGTCTCCGGGCTCGACGAGCCCTTCACCGGCGTGTTCATCCGTGCGCCGCTGGTCGAGACGGCCGGACCCGACGTCGAGGTGCTCGCGGCCGTGATCGGGCCCAACGGGGGCGAACATCCCGTACTCTGCCGGTACCGGGGGGTGCTCGCGGCCGCGTTCCATCCGGAGCTGGCCGATGATCCTCGGATCCACCGGCTCTTTCTCGACCAGGTCCAGGCGGCCCGGTCCCAGGGCCGCGACGAGGAGGTCTGAGGAGCAGTGTCCGGCCATTCCAAGTGGGCCACGATCAAGCACAAGAAGGGCGCGGCCGACAAGGCCCGCGGCAAGCTCTTCGCCAAGCTGATCCGGCAGGTCGAGGTGGCCGCCCGCGAGGGCGGTGGCGATCCCGACGCCAACCCCACGTTGCGGACCATGTTCCAGAAGGCCCGCGACAACTCGGTCCCGCTCGACACGATCGAGCGCGCGATCAAGCGGGGGACCGGTGAGCTCGAGGGCGTCACCTACGAGTCGGTGACCTACGAGGGATACGCCCCCGGTGGTGTCGCCCTGCTGATCGAGACCCTCACCGACAACCGCAACCGCACCGGCGCCGAGATCCGTTCCATGCTCACCCGCCACGGCGGCTCGCTGGCCGAGCCGGGCGCGGTGGCCTGGCAGTTCTCTCGCCGCGGCACCGTGACCGTGCCGAGGGCCGTCGACGAGGACGACTTGATGCTGGTCGCCCTGGAGGCCGGTGCCGACGACCTGCTCGACGAGGGTCAGGTCTGGCGCCTCTACTGCGAGCCGACGGATCTGACGGGCCTTCGCGCCGCGCTGGAGGACGCCGGGATCGAGGGCGTCGAGTCCGACCTGCTCATGGTGCCGTCGGCGACCGTCCCGCTGGGCACGTCCGAGGAGGCGAAGAAGGTGCTGAACGTGATCGAGGCGCTCGACGACCACGACGACGTGCAGAACCTGTCGGCCAACTTCGACATCCCCGACGAGGTCCTCGAGGCCGTGAGCGCCTGATGGCCGTGGGCGTCGGTGACCCCGCGCCGGCCTTCTCCCTCGAGGGGGTCCACGAGGGGGAGCGGCGCACCTACGCCCTCGCTGACCACGCCGGTCGGACGATCGTGCTGGTCCTGTATCCGGGCGACGACAGCCCGGTGTGCACCCGTCAGCTCACGAGCTACACCGACGACCTCGCCCAGTTCGACCACGTCGGTGCGCAGATCCTCGCGGTGTCCCCGCAGGGCCTCGACAGCCACGAGAAGTTCGCGTCCGCGCAGGGCCTCGGCTTCCCGCTGCTCGCAGACACCGACAAGGTCCTCTTCGAGGCGTACGGCTCGCTCGGTCCCATCGGCTTCCCGCGCCGGTCGATCTTCGTGATCGACGGCGACGGGGTGATCCGCTACGCCCACCGGGCGCTCGCCGGCCTGGGTTTCAAGCGCAGCGCCGAGCTGGTCGCCGCCGTCCGGGACCTCGAAGCCGGGTCGTGATCCCTCCGCATCACGTCGACCAGCGGTCGCACACGCCGAAGCCGGTGTTGGCCCACGAGACGAAGCACTCACCGCCGTCGACGACGAACAGGTCGCCGCCCCCCCCGGCGGTGCAGCTTCGCCAGGTCTGGCAGGTGATCGTTCCCCTCGATCGAGTGGGCCTGGGAGCCGAGGGGCACGCCGTCGATCGTGAGGCGGACCGGGTCGGTCCGCACCGCCGATCGACCGCCGATGTCGTGAGGACGTCGCCGACGGGCCGGTTCCCGCGGAGGAGCTGTTCTCGGTCACGACCGCTGTCCGATCACGTTCCGAGCCATCCCCCGGTGTCGTCGGCGCGAGGCGTACGATCGAATGTGTGTTCGTACTGGGGATCGACCCGGGGTTGTCCCGACTCGGCTACGCGTGCGTCGAGCGCGTGCCGCGACAGCGTGGTGGACGGACGGCGCGGGCGGCGGCGGTCGGGGTCATCACGACCTCGCCGCAGGACGAGGTCCCGATCCGGCTGGCCGCGGTCCAGGCCGAGCTCCGGTCGCTGATCGCCGAGCACCGGCCGGCGGTGGTCGCGATCGAGCGGGTGTTCTTCCAGGTCAACGCCTCCACCGCCATCGGTGTCGCCCAGGCGAGCGGGGTGGCCATGGCCGAGGCGGTCTCGGCCGGTGCGGTCGTCGTCGAGTACACGCCGAACCAGGTCAAGGAGGCGGTTGCCGGCTGGGGGTCGGCGCCGAAGTCGCAGATGCAGGAGATGGTGCGCATGTTGCTGGGTCTCGAACGGGCGCCGAAGCCGGCCGATGCGGCCGACGCCGCCGCCGTGGCGCTGTGCCACCTCGCCCACGCTCCGCTGGTGGCGCGGGCGGCCGGAGCGATCCGATGATCGGGTCGTTGCGGGGCGTGCTGCTGGTGCGCGACGACGACGAGGTGACGATCGAGGTCGGGGGCATCGGGTACCGGGTGAAGGTGTCGCCGACCACATCGATCTCGCTCGGTGAGGTGGGCGACGAGGTGTTCGTGTTCGTCCACCACCACGTGAAGGAGGACGCCGACACGCTCTACGGCTTCCCGACCCATGACGAGCGCCGGACCTTCGAACGGCTGATCGGCGCGCCCAAGGTCGGTCCGACCCTCGCCCAGTCGATCCTGTCGGTCCACGATCCGGCGGCGCTGCGTCACATCGTCGCCTCCGACGACCTCAACGCGCTCTGTCTGGTTCCCGGCGTCGGTCGCAAGACCGCGGCCCGGCTCCTCATCGAGCTCAAGTCCCGCCTCGACCTGCCCGACGGCGACGTCGAGGCGATGGCCGGGGTGGCGGCGAGCGCCACCACCGGTGTGGTCGCCACCTCCGCCTCGCCGCTCCAGGACGTTCGTGAAGCGTTGGCGGGGCTCGGCTACGGGCCCGACGAGATCCGTGCCGCGCTGTCCGACGTGCCCGCCGACGGTGACGCCTCCGAGCTGCTCAAGCAGGCGCTTCGCCGCCTGGCCGAGGCGGGCTGACCCCGTGACCGCGACCCGCGAGGAGTTCCTCGATCCGTCGGGCGACCCGGGGGAGGAGACCTTCGAGGTCGGCATCCGACCCCGCAGCCTCGACGACTTCGTCGGCCAGCGTGAGCTCAAGGAGCACCTGAGCATCATCCTCGAGGCCGCTCGCCGACGATCGGCCCCGGCCGACCACCTGCTCTTCGCCGGTCCGCCCGGACTCGGCAAGACCACGCTGTCGGGCATCGTCGCCTCCGAGCTCGGCGTGGCGCTCCACGTCACCTCGGGGCCGGCGCTCGATCGGGCCGGTGATCTCGCCGCGATCCTCACCAAGCTCGAGCCCGGCGACGTGCTCTTCATCGACGAGATCCACCGGCTGCCCCGGGCGGTCGAAGAGGTCCTCTATCCGGCGATGGAGGACTTCCAGCTCGACATCGTGCTCGGGAAGGGGCCCGCAGCCCGTTCGATCCGGCTCGACCTGCCCGGGTTCACGCTCGTCGGTGCCACCACCCGCACGGGACTCATCACCGGTCCACTGCGCGACCGCTTCGGTCTCGTCGCCCGGCTCGACTTCTACGACCACGACGACCTCCAGGCGATCGTCGAGCGCACCGCCGGCCTCCTCGAGGTCGAGATCGACGCCGAGGGCGCCGCTGAGGTGGCCCGCCGGTCCCGGGGTACACCCCGCATCGCCAACCGGTTGCTCCGACGGGTGCGCGACTTCGCCGAGGTGCGGGGGACCGGACGGGTCGATGCCCGGACCGCTCGCTCCGGACTGACGCTGTTCGGGGTGGATGATCGAGGTCTGGACAAGGTGGATCGGGCGATCCTCGATGCCCTGTGCGTGCGCTTCGCCGGCAACCCCGTCGGGCTGTCGACGCTGGCCATCTCCGTCTCGGAGCAGCCCGACACCGTCGAGGACGTCTACGAGCCGTTCCTCATCCAGCAGGGCCTGCTGCAGCGGACGCCCCGCGGGAGGATCCCCACGGCGGCGGCGTGGGATCACCTCGACCTCAACGCGCCACCGCCTCCCTCGGACTCCCGGCTGTTCGACTGAGCCGCGCCCGACCCCGTTCGACCCGATTCTCGTAAAAGCCGATCGGTTTGGTGGACTTTTCCCCTCGGGCGTGCTCTGATCGGTCGCGTTCCCGAGCCGAAGAGGCGAGCTGATCGTGACGAGCACCGAGACGAAGCTGAACGACGTGGAGATCGAGGCGGTGGGCTCCCTGGTCGGAGCGATCCAGGATGACCCCGGCAAGGCGTCGACGACCTGGGCCGCCGAGGTCCGCTGGCTCGGTGGGTTTCGGTCCGAGGCGCAGATCCGCGAGTTCACGCCGACGCCGTCCGACGAGCCCCTGGGCCTCGGCGGTGCCGACACGGCTGCGAACCCGGTGGAGCAGCTGCTCGGCGCGCTCGGCAACTGCCTCGCCGTCGGCTACGCCGCCAACGCCACCGTGCTCGGGATCGAGCTGAACGACGTACGGATCGAGCTCGACGGCGATCTCGATCTCCACACCTTCCTCGGCCTCACCGACGGCAACGCCGGGTTCGAGTCGATCCGAGCCCGGGTGCACCTCGACACCGACGCCGACCAGGCTGAGCTCGACGAGCTCCACGCCAAGGTGACCAGCACGTCGCCGGTCGGGCACACGCTCACCCGAGCCGTGCCCGTGGACATCGACCTCGCCTGATCAGCGGGGCAGCTTCCCGGGGTTGAGCAACCCCGCCGGATCGAAGACCACGGCTGCGGCCACGGTGGCGTCCATCGGGCCGTGGCCGCCGAGTCGCCACGAGTGGGGAGAGACGACCTCCACGCCCAGTTCGCGCAACGCCACCATCCCGTCGGCGAGCCGCTCGCGGCCCTCGTAGCGGGACAGGTGGAGCCCGCCGAACTCCAGGCCACCGGCTCGTCCGTCGACGCCCGTGTGGACCATGCCACCCGGGAGCGCGGCGGCGACGTCGTCGGGTCGCTCGACGATCGCCCGCCCGGAGATCTGCAGGTGGCAGATGCCCGGGTCGAGGCGCTTGGCTCGCAACGTCACGTGGTTGTAGCTAAGCGAGACGCACGCCCCGACCCCGTCGGGATCGACCGCTCCGACGGTCCCACCGGCCCCGATGACGACCTGCTCGGCGAGCCCAGCCTCGTCGGCGGCGACGATCGCACGGAGTCCGACCGTGCCGGGCCGGATGGCCGGGTGCGCAGGCGCGAGCACGGTCGCCAGCTTCGCGTCGTCGATCGCGAGGTTCCGGGGCGTCGTCCTGAGCCCCGTCGCGAGGCGCATCGCCGCCTCGCCGGCGTCGGTCACGGTTTGGAAGCCGGCGAAGACCGCCGTCCACTCGACCGCCGGCTCGACCGCGACCCGGGCGGCGGTCAGCACGCCGGTGGTGCCGTAGGCGTGGACGTGGGGCGCAGCGGCCTCGGCATCGAGGACGACCGGCGACGGGGCCTCGACGCAGGGGAGCACCGTGAGCTCCTCCACGATCCCCCCGTCCCACAGGAACCCGTGGGCGATCGAACCGGTCCCGCCCGCCCCGCCGGAGAGGAAGCCGCCGAGGGTCGATCCGACCGTCGATGGGAAGACCCGCAGCTGTCGACCGGTCGCACGTGCCGACGCCTCCAGTCGGGTGAAGGAGGCTCCGGCGTCGGCGTGGATCGCGTCGTCGCCGACGTCGTGGACGGTACGCAGGTCGGTGAGGTCGAGCACGATCCCCGCGGCGAGCGGAACGGCCTGGCCGTAGTTGCCGGTGCCCTTGCCCCGAGCGGTCACGGCGATGCCGAAGCGATGGGCGAGGTCCAGCACGGCGGCCACGTCGTCACGGTCCCCGGGCCGCACGACCACGTCGGCGACGACGTCCGGGAGGTCCTCGGTGAGCACCGGCGACATCCACGCGTGGTCGAGGCTCGCCTCCCGGCGGACCCGCTCATCGAGCTCGACCCGATCGTCGCCCAGTAGCTCGACGAGTTGCCGCGTGGCGGCGGCGTCGGCGGGGCGGAGCTCGGGAAGCGCGGGCGGGTCGTGCACGACGGCGAGTCCAGCACCTCGGTGTGTCCGGCCGGTGACGCCGACGCAATGTCGGCGGTCCGTCCGGGACGTCAGCCGAACGCGAGGCCGACCAGCAGCCGGATGCCGACGCCGATCGCGCCCTCGTCGGCGTCGAAGCGACCGACGTGGAGGTCGAGCGGTGGGTCGGTCCACGCCGGGTTCCGTGTGCCGAGGCGGATGTAGGTGCCCGGCACCTCACGGAGGTACCAGGCGAAGTCGTCCCCACCCCAGCTCTGCACCGCCTCGGTGACGGCGTCGGGGCCGATCCACCGCCGGGCGGTCTCGTCGACGAGCGCCGTCGTCATCGGGTCGTTGACGACCGGCGGCACGCCACGGGTGTGGTCGATCGTCCAGCCGGCTCCGGTGTCGTCGACGATCGCGGCGACGGCGGCCTCAGCGACTTCGGGTAGCTGGTCCCACACCTCGATCGAGGGGGTGCGCACGGAGGCCCGGAGCTCCGCCGCCGTCGGGATCACGTTCGGTGCGTCGCCGGCGCGGATCGCCCCGAAGGCGACGCGCACGTCACCCGGATCGCCGATGCGGCTGGTGATCTCGTCGCGCAGTCGCACGGCGACGGCGCCGGCGATCGGGACCAGGTCGACGGTCTCGTCCGGACGTGCGGTGTGGCCACCGGGCCCCGAGAGCCGGATCGAGAGCATGTCGGCCGCGGACGTGAGCGGACCTGGGCGTAGGCCGATGTGGCCCGTGGCGAGCTTGGGATCGCAGTGGAGCCCGTAGACGGCGGAGACGTCGTCGAGCACACCGTCCTCGATCGCGGTGACAGCCCCGCCCGGCACCTGTTCCTCCGCGGGCTGGAAGATCAGCCGGACCCGTCGATCGTCCTCGCCGAGGTGGTGGGCGAGGTACAGCCCGGCGCCGAGCACGATCGTCGTGTGGACGTCGTGCCCGCACGCGTGCGCGACCCCGGGGACCCGGGAGCGGTACGGGACGTCCTTCTCGTCGGCCATCGCCAGGGCATCGAGGTCGGCGCGCAGCGCGATGACCGGACCGTCGTGCCCGCCCAGGTCGCAGACCGCGCCGGTGCCGGTCGCCAGCCCCCTGGCGCCGAGCCCAGCGGCGCCGAGTCGCTCCACGACGGCCTCCGTCGTCGCGTGCTCCTGCCAGCTCACCTCCGGGTGGGCGTGCAGGTGCCGGCGGAAGGCGATGAGCTCCTCGGTGTGCTCGGCGAGCCACCGGCCGAGCGTGTCGACGTCGTGGGGTACCAAGGTCACGAGACGGAAGCGTGCCCGTTCCGCAGCTCAGCGGCGAGTCGGGTCACGACGTCGCTCGGCGTGCCCCCTTCGCTCAGGGTGCGACGCTGGCGCACGTACCCGGGGTCGTCGGCGGTGGCCAGCGCTCGATCGAGGTGGGCGGCGGCTCCGAACCGGTCGGCGATCGGACGGAGCTCGTCGACCAGATCGACCAGCAGCTCGCGGGCCGGCCGACGTGCGCCGTCCTCGTCGACGATCAGCCGTGCGTCCATGCCGTGCCGCGCCGCGAGCCACTTGTTCTCGCGGACCGTCCACTCGCGAGGACGGACGAGCTCCTCACCGGCGCGGCGGCGTTCGTCGATCTGCACGACCAGCGCCTGGGCGATCGTGGCCAGCGTCGCCGCCTCGTCGAGGGTGCCGACGGCGTCGCACATGCGGAGCTCGACCGTGCCGTAGTCGGGGTGCGGGCGGATGTCCCACCACACCTCGCGGATGGAGCTGATGCACTCCGCCTCGAGCAGGGTGCGCATGAACGCCTCGAAGTCGGACCAGCCGTCGAGCTGCGGCGGCAGTCCGGCGGTGGGGAGCGACTCGAAGACCTTGGTCCGCGCGGAGGCGAGGCCGGTGTCGGCGTTCTCGAAGTACGGGCTCGACGCCGATAGTGCCAGGAGCAGCGGCAGGTGCCGCTGGAGCTCGTTGGCGACCGCGATGGCGGTCTCGCCGTCGGAGACGCCGACGTGCACGTGCGTGCCGAAGATGAGCAGACGGCGGGCGGCCCACTGCATCTCCTCGATCAGGTCGGCGTAGCGCTGGGCGGGACTCACGACCTGTTCGGTGACGAGCCCGAACGGGTGCGAGCCGGCCGAGATCACGTCGTAACCGTGCCGATCGGCGACATCGATCAGCTCGTCGAGCGTCGCCTGGAGGTCGTCGCGGGCCGCATCGGGGCCGTCGCAGACCCCGGTGATGATCTCGACGGTGCACTCGAAGAGCTCGTGCTTCGCCTTCGGATGGACACCGTCCGGGTGGCCGACCCCCATCTCGTCGAGCAGCTTCGAGGCGGTGTTGGCGAGCTGTCCGGTCTCCCGGTCGACGAGCATGAGCTCGAGCTCGACACCGATCGTGGGCCGTTCGTTCCTCGTGAAGGCGATCTGCACCCCGTACCCCCGGCTCGCGCGCTCCGTCGATGGTAGGACCGGCGCCTCGCTCGGTGTCGGGCCGAAGGGCCCTGCTCGGGTGGCTACCGTCACTCGGCGTGCCGGACCTCTGGTACGCCGCCTATGGCTCGAACCTCCTCCGTTCCCGCTTCGCCCTGTACGTGAACGGGGGCCGGCCGGCCGCGGGCCAGCGCCACCACCCGGGGGCCCGCGACCGCCGGCGACCCGTCAGCGGTCCCAGCCTCGTGGTGCCGGGCTCCATGATGTTCGCCGGCCGATCGCTGCGGTGGCGGGGCGGGACCTCGGTGCTCGTGCCGCACGCACCGGATCGGGCGCTCGTGCGCCTCTGGGGGCTTTCCGTCTCGCAGCTCGCCGACGTCCAGGCGCAGGAGTGCGGCCTCGAGCCCGGCGACGTGGAGCTCGACCTCGACCGGCTCCGGTCCCGTGGCGCACAGATCGTCGCGAACCGCCGCTACGGGCGCACGGTCGTGCTGGGCGAGCACCGGGGCCGACCGATCGCGACCTTCGTGCCCCTACGGCGGCTCGAGCCGACCACCCCGGGACCCGAGTACCTCGCGCTCGTCCGGGGCGGGCTCGTCGAGTGCGGGTTGTCGGTGGAGGACGCCGATCGATATCTCGCCGCCCGGCCCGGAGCCACCGGCCGTTAGCGTCGTCGGACGGTGCTCGTCTCCGACTTCGACTACGACCTCCCGGACGACCGGATCGCCCAGGCACCGGTAGAGCCGCGCCATGCCGCACGACTGCTCGTCGACCGCGGACCGGGCAACGCCGCCGAACACCACCGGGTCCGCGACCTGCCGACGCTGCTCCGCCCCGGTGACCTGCTCGTCGTCAACCGCTCCCGGGTGCTCGCGGCCCGACTGGAGCTCCGCAAGTCGAGCGGCGGACGCGTCGAGATCCTCCTGCTGGAGCCCGTCGCCGCCGAGCCCGGGACCTGGCGGGCGTTGGTCCGTCCGTCCCGTCGCGTGGCTGCCGGCACCACGCTCGAGGCCGGGCCGCTCCACATCACCGCCGGCGCCGACGACGGCGACGGCGTCCGCCTCGTCGAGCTCCACCACGACGGCCACCCGGTCGATGCGGCGCTCGCCGACGAGGTGCTCGCCGACGTCGGACGCGTGCCCCTGCCGCCCTACATCCACCGGCCGCTCGAGGACCAGCGGCGCTACCAGACCGTCTTCGCCTCGGCGCCGGGCTCGGTCGCCGCCCCGACCGCCGGGCTCCACCTGACCCCCGAGGTGCTCGACGACCTCCGCGTCGCCGGCATCGAGGTCGCCGAGGTCGAGCTCCACGTGGGCCTCGACACCTTCCGGCCGATGACGAGCGACGATCCCGACGAGCACCGGATGCACTCCGAGCGGTTCGTGGTTGACGACGAGGTGTTGGTGGCGTGCGAGCGGGCCACGCGGGTCGTGGCCGTCGGCACCACCACGGTCCGGTCGTTGGAGTCCGCCGTGCGGGGCATCACCGACCGGACGGACATCTTCATCCGGCCGCCGTGGGAGTGGCGGGTGGTCGACGTGATGATGACGAACTTCCACCTGCCGCGGACCACGCTGCTGATGATGGTCGAGGCGTTCGTCGGGTCTCGTTGGCGTGAGCTGTACGCCACGGCCCTGGACGAGGGGTACCGCTTCCTCTCGTTCGGCGATGCGATGCTCCTCGAGAGATCCCGATGAGCATCCGCCACGAGATCACTGCGAGCGAGGGTGGTGCCCGCACCGGCCTGCTCCACACGCCACGTGGGGCGATCAGGACCCCCGGCTTCATGCCGGTCGGCACCCGCGGGGCCGTGGTGCACCTCGACGCCAACGACTACGAGGCCTTCGAACCACGGCTCGCGCCCGACGTCGTGCTCGGCAACACGTACCACCTCATGATGCGGCCCGGGGTCGAGGTCGTCGAGCAGCTCGGCGGCCTCCACGGGTTCACCTCGTGGAACGGCCACTTCCTCACGGACTCCGGTGGCTACCAGGTGATGTCGCTCGAACCGACCGTCGACGACGACGGGGTCACGTTCCGATCGACCTACGACGGGACGGTCGTGCACTTCACCCCCGAGGACGCGGTCCGGGTGCAGGAGCGACTCGGCGCCGACATCCAGATGGCACTCGACGTCTGCCCGCCGTACCCGTCCGAGCCCGACGTCGTCCGGCTCTCGATGGACCGGACGCACGCGTGGGCGGCCCGGGCCCGCGCCACGCACCGCCGCGAGGACCAGGCCCTCTTCGGGATCGTGCAGGGCTACCTGGACCCCGAGCTGCGGGCCGAGAGCGCCGCCGTCATCGCCGAGCTCGACTTCCCCGGCCACGGCATCGGTGGACTGTCGGTGGGGGAGCCGCGGGAGCTGATGCTGCCGGCCATCGAGGCAGCGGTCGCCGGGTTGCCATCGACGAAGCCCCGGTACCTCATGGGCGTCGGCGACCCGGCGAGCCTCGTCGAGGCCATCGGACGCGGCGTCGACCTGTTCGACTGCGTGCTGCCGACCCGGTTGGCCCGGCACGGGACGCTGCTGACCTCCAGCGGCAAGATCAACATGCGGAACGCGAGGTGGATCACCGATGACGAGCCGCTCGACCCCTCCGGCACCCACCCGTCGTGCACCCGTTTCAGCCGCGGGTACCTCCGCCACCTGTTGCTCGTGAAGGAGCCGACCGCAGGTCGCATCCTCACGCTGCACAACCTCTGGTTCCTCCTCGACCTGGTCGCCCGTGCCCGCGAGGCCATCGTCGAGGGCCGGTTCGACGAGCTCCGGGCCGAGGTCCTCGCCGTCTGGGGGTGAGCGACCCCGGCGTGACGCTCGTACGACCGAGCCGATAGCGTCACACGGCCGGTGCCCCCGCCCGCAGACCGCGCCCGGGTACCCTCGCCGACGCACTCGCCGACCCCACGGGGATCCATGGAGCTCCTGATCTTCCCGATCGCCATGATCGCGCTCACCTGGCTGTTGCTGGTGCGCCCGCAGAAGGCACGTCTGCGTGAGCGAGAGCACCTCGTCTCGGCGCTCGGCATCGGCGACGACGTGGTGACGGTCGGCGGCCTCCACGGCACCGTGACCGAGGTGGACGACGAGGTCGTCGTGCTGGAGGTCTCCGACGGCGTCGAGGTGACCTACGACAAGCGGGCGATCGCCCGGATCGATCGCTCCGCCGCGGAACCGGCCCACGAGGATCTGCCCGCCGAGGGCGGGGAGAACCCATGAGGCGTGGCCTCGTCATCCAGCTGAGCGTGATCGTGGCGCTGGCCGTCGGCGGCCTGCTCGCCACGCTGATCGCCGGCAACCGCCCGCTGCTCGGCCTCGACCTGCAGGGCGGCGTCTCCGTGGTGCTCCAGCCGACGAGCGACGTCGAGACCGACCAGCTCGACCAGGCCATCGAGATCATCCGGAACCGCGTCGACGGCCTCGGTGTCGCCGAGCCCGACATCGCCCGCCAGGGCGACTCCATCGTCGTGCAGCTCCCCGGCGTCGATGACGCCGAGCGGGCGCTGGAGCTCGTGGGCCAGACCGCCGAGCTCCGGTTCCGAGAGGTGATCGGCCAGTTCCCGAACACACCCGACGGGGCCGCTCAGGCGGCGGCCGGCCTCGAGCCGCTGCAGGAGCTGTTCGCCACCCCGCCCGCTGATGCCGGCGAGGCGCCCCCGGCGACGACGATCGCGCCGGACGCCACGTCGCCGGACGCCACGTCGCCGGACGCCACGACGCCGGACGCCACGACGCCGGCGACCACTGCGGTCCCGGAGACCACGGTCGCTCCCGACGACGAGAACTCCGAGGGCGCGGTCGCCCGCCCGGTCGTGCTCACCCAGGAGTCCGAGACGACGGAGGCGCCGACCACGACCGAGTCGCCGGCGACCACGGTGGTGCCGGAGACGACCGTGGCTCCCGACACGACCGAGGAGCCGGCTCCGGAGACCACCCTCGCTCCGCCGACGACCCTCGCTCCGGTCGATCCCGAGTCCGTCATCACCGGTCGCGACGACGACACGACCGACGCCGTCGTGCTCCTGCCCGGCTTCGAGGGCGAGTTCCTCTACGTCCTCGCACCGGCTGCGCTGACCGGCGAGATCGTCGACACCGCCGACGCCCAGCTCAACCCCTTCAACCTCGGCGACTGGCAGGTGAACCTCGACTTCACGTCCGAGGGCAGCCCCGCCTTCGATGCGCTCGCCGCCCAGACCGTGGGTCGACAGCTCGCCATCGTCCTCGACGGCGTCGTCTACTCCGCCCCGGTCATCCAGCAGCCGAACTTCGGTGGCACGGCCGTCATCACCGGCAACTTCGACGAGGACGAGGCCAAGGACCTGGCGACGGTGCTGCGCTTCGGTGCCCTCCCGATCGAGCTCGAGCCCGCCACCGTGCAGACCGTGTCTGCGACGCTCGGCAGCGACGCGCTCAGCGCCGGCGTCATCGCCGGCATCGTCGGCCTCATCCTGGTCGGCCTGTTCATGACCGCCTACTACCGACTCGCCGGCCTCATCTCGATCCTCGGCCTCGCGGTGTCCGGTGCGCTGCTCTGGTCGACCATCGCCTATCTGGGCGACAGCCAAGGCCTGGCGCTCACGCTGGCCGGCGCGACCGGCATCATCGTGTCGATCGGTGTCCAGGTCGACTCCAACGTCGTGTACTACGAGCGCCTCAAGGAGGAGATGCGTCGAGGCCGCAGCCTCCGAGTGTCGGCCGACGCCGGCTTCCAGCAGGCGTTCTCGACGATCGTCAAGGCCGACGTGGCGTCGCTCATCGGTGCCGGGCTGCTCTACTGGCTCACCGTCGGCCCGGTCCGGGGCTTCGCGCTGTTCCTCGGCCTCGCCACGATCCTCGACCTCGTGGTCTCCTACTTCTTCATGCGTCCCGCGCTCGTGATGCTGGCCCGACGTCGTGGCGCGACGCCGCGCCGCATCATCGGGGTGGACGTGGCCCAGGGAGGTGCCTCGTGAGGGATCTGCTCCGTCGCCTGTACTCGGGCGAGAACGACGTCGACTTCCTCGGCGCACGCCGCACGGTCGCCATCGTCACGGCGGTGCTCGTGGTCGTCCTCGGGGGATCGCTGCTGTTCCGCGGCCTCAGCCTCGGCATCGAGTTCGAGGGCGGCGTCGTCTGGGAGGTGCCCCAGGGCGACGACGTGTCGACCGGCGACGTCGAGTCCCTCCTCGAGGGCCTCGGGGTCACCAGCGACCGGGTCCAGACGGTCTCGGGCCTGTCCGGCGACCTCTTCCGGGTCCGTGGCTCGACCGAGGACCTCGAGCGCCAGGCCGAGGTGCAGGAGGCGCTCGCCGAGCTCAACGGCGTGACGATCGCCGACGTCAGCCGCGAAGAGGTCGGGCCGTCGTGGGGTGACGAGATCACCCGCCAGGCCCGGACCGCGCTCATCTGGTTCCTCATCGCCATCGCCATCTACGTGGCGGTGCGATTCGAGTGGCGAATGGCCGTCGCCGCTCTCGTGGCCCTCATCCACGACATCGGCGTCAGCGTCGGCGTGTACTCGCTGTTCCAGTTCGAGGTCACGCCGGCGACGGTGATCGCCTTCCTCACGATCCTCGGCTACTCGCTCTACGACACGATCGTCGTCTTCGACAAGATCAACGACAACACCGCGCTGATGCGCGCCCGCGGGGGCGAGAGCTACGGCGAGGTCGTCAACCGGTCGCTCAACCAGGTCGTGATGCGCTCGATCAACACGACCATCACCTCCGTGTTGCCGGTGGCGTCGATGCTCGTCGTCGGATCGTTCCTGCTCGGGGCGACCGCCCTCCAGGAGTTCGCGCTCGCTCTGGCCGTGGGCATCATCGCCGGCAGCTACTCGTCGCTCTTCATCGCCACGCCGGTGCTGGTCGCCTTGCGCTCCCGCAAGCCGCCGGAGCTCCGGGAGGCGTCGGAGGAGGAGGTCGACGTCGACCATCCGATGGCCCGCGGCTCGGCCCCACGGCCCCGCCGACGCAACCGTCGCCGCTGACCTCGCACAACTCCCACGTCTCCGTCACCCGCTCTGCGGGTTGTGACGGTACGGTGACGGGATGGCGGCCTGGCTCGACGAGCACATCCGGGTGATCCCGGATCACCCCGAGCCCGGCGTCCTGTTCAAGGACCTGACGCCGATGATGGCGCAGCCGAAGGTCTTCGACCGGGCGGTCGGGGAGTTGGCCGAGCTCATTCAACCCACCAAGCCCGAGCTGATCCTCGGCATCGAGGCCCGCGGGTTCATCTTCGGCGCCCCCGTCGCTCAGCGCCTCGGCATCGGGTTCGTGCCGGTGCGCAAGGCCGGCAAGCTCCCCGCCGACACGGTCTCGGTCACCTACGACCTCGAGTACGGCACCGACACCCTCGAGATGCACCGCGACTCGGTCACCGCCGGCTCCCGCGTCGCCGTGGTGGACGACGTGCTCGCCACCGGTGGCACCGCCCGAGCCGTGACCGACCTCGTCGACGGGCTCGGGGCCACGACCACGGCGCTCGCCGTCGTCATCGAGCTCGCGTTCCTCGGCGGACGAAGTCGCCTCGGCGACCTTCCCGTCGAGGCGCTCGTGGTGGAGGCCGGCTGACGTGGCCGTGGTGAGCCGGGTGCTGCCCTGGCGTCGTACCACCGACGCCGATGCGGATCTCATCGCGCCGGTCATCGCCCGCTACAAGCAGCGCTGGCCCCGCAGCGACGCCTCGCTCATCCGCTCGGCCTACGAGGCCGCCCGCGACGCCCACGAGGGCCAGCGGCGCCGCTCCGGTGAGGACTACATCCACCACCCCGTGGCGGTGTCGCTCATCGTCGCCGAGCTCGGCCTCGACGCGGTCACCATCTCGGCCGCCCTGCTCCACGACGCCGTCGAGGACACGCGCATGACGCTGTCCGACGTCCAGGTGAGCTTCGGCGACGAGATCGCCGCCCTCGTCGACGGCGTCACCAAGCTCGACCGCCTCGACTTCGGCTCCAAGGAGGCCCAGCAGGCCGCGACGATGCGCAAGATGCTCGTGGCCATGGCCCGCGACCTCCGCGTCCTGATCATCAAGCTCGCCGACCGGCTGCACAACATGCGCACCGTCGGCGCCCTCCGCCCCGAGAAGCAGGAGCGGATCGCCCGGGAGACCCTCGACATCTACGCGCCGTTGGCGCACCGCCTCGGGATGCAGGAGCTCAAGGTCCAGCTCGAGGATCTCGCCTTCGCCGCCGCACATCCGCGGCGGTACGCCGAGATCGACCACATGGTGGCGTCGCGGACCCCCGAGCGCGATCGGCTCCTCACCGACGTCGTCGACGAGATCGAGCAGCGGCTCGCCGAGCTCGGCATCAAGGCCAACGTCACCGGACGCCAGAAGCACCTCTGGTCGATCTACGAGAAGATGGTCGTGAAGGGCCGGGAGTTCAACGAGATCTTCGATCTCGTCGGCATCCGGATCATCGTCGAGTCGGTGCGCGATTGCTACGCCGCACTCGGCTCGATCCACTCCACGTGGCGCCCCGTGCAGGGCCGCTTCAAGGACTACGTGGCGATGCCGAAGTTCAACCTCTACCAGTCGTTGCACACGACGGTCGTGGGGCCCGGCGGCAAGATCCTCGAGGTGCAGATCCGCACCGAGGAGATGCACCAGCGGGCCGAGTTCGGCGTCGCCTCGCACTGGCAGTACAAGTCGAAGGTCGAGAAGGCCGACGTCCCCTGGCTCAACCGGATCGTGGACTGGGAGTCGGAGACCACCGATCCCGACGAGTTCATGCAGAACCTGAAGATCGACCTCGAGCAGGACGAGGTCTTCGCGTTCACCCCCAAGGGCGACGTGATGACGCTGCCGATGGATGCGACCCCGGTCGACTTCGCCTACTCGGTCCACACCGACGTCGGTCACGCCACCATCGGCGCTCGCGTCAACGGTCGGCTGGTGCCGCTCGACACCAAGCTCGAGTCGGGCGACACCGTCGAGGTCTTCACCTCCAAGGTCGAGGGCGCCGGCCCGTCGCGCGACTGGCTGCAGACCGTCGCGACGCCGCGGGCCCGCAACAAGATCCGCCAGTGGTTCGCCCGCGAGCGCCGCGAGGACGCGATCGAGACCGGCAAGGAAGAGCTGGTCAAGGCGTTCCGGCGTGAGGGCTTGCCCTCGACGAAGCTGCTGGGCGCTGCGGCGCTCGAGCGGGTCGCCGCCGACCTCCACCACGGTGATCTCGAGACGCTGTACGCCGCGGTCGGCGAGGGTCACGTCGGCGCCAAGGGCATCGCGCAGCGGCTCGCGCGCGAGCTCGAGGGCCCGACGACGACGCCCGAGGTCATGCCGACCACGGTGGCCCGACACCGCAAGCGAGCTCGGCGCGCCGAGCCGTCGGTGCACGTCGAGGGGCTCGACGACGTCATGGTCCGCCTCGCCCGCTGCTGCACGCCGGTTCCCGGCGACGAGATCATGGGGTTCATCACCCGCGGTCGCGGCGTCAGCGTCCATCGGGCCGACTGCGCCAACGCCGTGTCGCTGTCGACCGGGCAGGCCGGCCGCCTCATCGACGTCGAGTGGGACAACGAGCACGAGGGCGCCTTCACGGTCGCGCTCGAGGCGAAGGCCTTCGACCGGCCGGGGCTGCTCACCGAGGTCAGCCAGATCTTCTCCGAGCACCGGCTCAACATCTTGAGCTGCTCGACCACCACGAGCGGGGAGCGCGTCTCCAAGCTCCGCTTCGAGTTCGAGCTCGGCGACGCCGAGCACCTCGACTCGTTGCTGCGGGCGATCCGTCGGGTCGACTCGGTCTACGACGTCTACCGGCTGCTCCCGGGCCGGGGCCCGGCGGCTGCGGACGACACCGTCGAGGCCTGACCGCCCCGCAATACTCCTTCCGGGGCCATGACGCCGCCGTACACTCGGCGACGCCATGAACGAACCAGCTCCCCGCCGGCAGGCCTTCCAGGCTCCCCCCGGTACCCGTGACGTCCTCCCGCCCGAGTCCGACCGCTGGATGCGGCTGCTCGGTGTGGTCCACGGCCACATGCGGCGAGCGGGGTTCGGTCTCGTCCACGGCCCGGTGTTCGAAGATGCCGGCGTCTTCCAGCGACTCGGTGAGGGCACCGACGTCGTGACCAAGGAGATGTACGACTTCCACGACCGCGGCGATCGTCACATCGCGCTGCGGCCCGAGAGCACGGCGTCGGTCGCCCGCTCGTTCGTGCAGCACCGGCCGTCCACGCCGTGGAAGGTCTGGTACGCCGCGGCCCACTTCCGCTACGAGCGGGCCCAGGCCGGGCGATACCGGCAACATCACCAGTTCGGTGCCGAGGTGTTCGGATCGAACGACCCCGACGTCGACGTCGAGGTCATGGCGCTCGCCTGGTCGGTCCTGCGCGACCTCGGCCTCGAGCGGATCCTCCTCGTCGTGAACTCGATGGGTGACCCGGCGACGCGGGTCGCCTACTCCGACGCGCTGCAGGAGTGGTTGCGAGACCGCCACGACGAGCTCGACCCCACCGACCAGGCGAAGATCGACACCCATCCGCTTCGGGTCCTCGACTCGAAGAAGGAGTCGACCCAGGCGGCGATGAGCGGTGCGCCGCTCATCGACGAGTTCCTCACCGCCGAAGCGGTCGAGCACTTCGAGCGCGTCCAACAGGGACTCGGCGCGTTGGGCATCCCCTTCGCGCTCGACCCGCGGCTGGTGCGCGGGCTCGACTACTACACGCACACCACGTTCGAGATCCAGAGCTCGGCCATGCAGGCCGCCCAGTCGGCCATCGCCGGCGGCGGGCGTTACGACGGCCTCGTGGAGGACCTGGGCGGACCCAAGACGCCGGGCGTCGGGTTCGGTTCGGGCATCGAGCGCGTGCTGCTCGCCGCCGACGCCGAGCGCTCGTTCGTCCCCCCGCCGCCGACCGTCGACGTGTTCGTCGTCGACGCCACCGACGGCACCGTCGCCCGTGACCTGAGCCACGAGCTCCGCCGTGCCGGCCTCAGCGCCGATCGCGCCTTCGACCAGCGCTCGATGCGCTCGCAGATGAAGAGCGCCGATCGCAGCGGTGCCACCGTCGCGGTGATCGTCGGCGAGCAGGAGCTGACCGACGGGGTCGTGACCGTGCGCGACCTGCGCGGCGAGCGCGGGCAGCGCACCGTCCCGCGCGACCGCGTCGTCGAGGAGCTCCTCGCCGTCCTGGCCGACGGCCCGGGCGAGGACGGACCCGACCAGCGCCGCTACGACTGGCTCGGCGGCGAGGAGTGAACACTCCGGCCGTACCCCGTCGACGGGGCGTGGCCGATGACGGGGGCGGCGGTAGCGTCGCTCCGGCGAACCTGGAGGACCTGTGGCACTGCGTACCGACCTGTGTGGCGAGCTGAGCCTCGACGACGTCGACCGTGAGGTCGTCGTGTGCGGCTGGGTGCACCGCCGGCGCGAGCACGGCGAGCACCTCGCCTTCGTGGACGTGCGCGACCACACCGGCCTGGTCCAGACGGTGGTCGACGGGTCGGTCGACGTGCGCTCGGAGTACGTCGTGCAGGTGTCGGGCACCGTCCGCCGCCGCCCGGAGGGAACCGAGAACCCGAACCTCGACAGCGGCGACATCGAGCTGGCGGACTGCACGGTCGAGATCCTGACGGCCTCCGAGCCGCCGCCCTTCCCCCTCGACCGCGCCGCCGAGGTCGACGAGGTCACCCGCATCCGGCACCGCTACGTCGACCTGCGCACCGAGCGTCTCCAGCACAACCTCCGTCTCCGCGCCCGCATCAACGGCGCCATCCGCGACGCGATGGAGGAGCAGGACTTCGTCGAGATCGAGACACCCAACCTGATCGCCTCGACGCCCGAGGGCGCCCGCGACTTCGTGGTGCCGTCGCGGCTCCACCCGGGCAGCTTCTACGCCTTGCCGCAGAGCCCGCAGCTGTTCAAGCAGCTCTGCATGGTCGGCGGCATCGATCGCTACTACCAGATCGCCCGCTGCTTCCGCGACGAGGACCTCCGCGCCGATCGGCAGTTCGAGTTCAGCCAGCTCGACCTCGAGATGAGCTTCGTCGACCAGGACGACGTGCTCGCCGCTGTCGAGCACGCGGTCCGCGTCGCCACCTACGAGGCGACCGGTGAGGATCCGGGGGAGTTCGACCGGATGCCGTGGCTCGAGGCCATGGAGCGCTTCGGCTCCGACAAGCCCGACCTCCGCTTCGGCATGGAGCTGACCGAGCTCACCGACCTGTTCGGCGACACCGAGTTCAAGGTCTTCCAGGCCCCGTCCGTGAAGGGGATCCGCCACGAAGGGGGCGGCGACATCGGCCGCAACCAGCTCGACGCGCTCACCGACACCGCGAAGCGTTGGGGCGCGAAGGGCCTCGTCTGGATGAAGGTGGGCGCCGACGGCGAGCTCACCTCGCCGATCGCGAAGTTCCTCTCCGAGGCCGAGCTCACCGGGATCTGCGAGCGCCTGGGCGGGGAGGAGGGCGACATCCTCTACCTCGTCGCCGACGACCGGCACACCGTCTGGCACGTGCTCGGCCTGCTCCGGCTGGAGCTGGGGCGCCCGCCCGTCAACGAGGGCGGCCTGAACTTCCTGTGGGTCACCGAGTTCCCGCTGTTCGAGGCGATGAACGAGGACGGCACCGGCGTGCCGGCACACCACCCGTTCACCATGCCGCACCCCGACGACATCGAGGCGCTCGTGCCCGGTGGCGACCTGCTGTCCATCCGCTCCCAGGCCTACGACCTGGTGCTGAACGGGTGGGAGCTCGGCTCGGGCAGCGTCCGGATCCATCGCGGCGACATCCAGCAGCAGGTCTTCACCGTGCTCGGGTTCGAGCCGGAGGAGGCGCAGCGGCGCTTCGGGTTCCTGCTCGACGCGTTCCGCTTCGGCGCGCCGCCGCACGCCGGCTTCGCGTTCGGCCTCGACCGCCTCGTCGCCCTGCTCGCCGGCGAGGAGAACATCCGCGAGGTCATCGCCTTCCCGAAGACCCAGTCGGGCACCGACCCGCTGACGACGGCCCCGACCGAGATCGACGCCCGTCACCTCGACGAGCTCGGCCTCCGGCTGCTGCCCAAGGCGGAGTAGTCCTCCGGCGAGGTGCGGCCGGGCTCCGTAGGCTCCGGTCATGATCCTCGCGGTGCACACGCTCATCTACTCCGACGATGCGCCCGCGACCCGGGCGTTCCTCCGGGACGTCCTCGGCTTCCCGTTCGTGGAGGACGCAGCGACGCCGGGATGGCTGATCTTCGGCACCGGCCCCAGCGAGCTCGGCGTGCACCCCACCCGGGAGGAGTGGGACGGGCAGGTGTTCGAGATGCCGCGGCAGCACCAGATCGCCTTCGTCTGTGACGACGTGGCCGCCACCCGCGCCGAACTCGCCGCCAAGGGCGCCACCTTCACGACCGAGGTGGAGGACCACGGCTTCGGTCTGGTCACGATGGTCGAGGTGCCGGGCGCCGACCCGATTCAGCTCTACGAGGCCCGGCACTCCCTCGCCTACGAGCTGTGAGGAGGCTCCGGGGTCCCCGCCCGGGTGGGGGCACGGCCCGGGCCGCAGGCCGTCAGGCCGAGGACGCCGGGAGGAGGGTGGGGCTCCGGGGTCCCCGCCCGGGTGGGGATACGGCTCAGATGGCGCGGCCGGCGCCTTCCCAGTAGCGGTCGCGGAGCAGCCGCTTCTGGAGCTTGCCGGTCTCGGTGCGAGGGAAGTCGTCCTCGAAGTCGATGGAGCGCGGCACCTTGTACCCGGCCAGCTCGCCCCGCACGTGCTCGCGGAGCTCGTCTGCGAGCTCGTCGGACGCCTCGAAGCCGTCGAGGAGCTTGACCGCCCCCTTGACCTCCTCGCCGAACTCCTCGTTCGGGATGCCGAAGACCGCGGCGTCGGACACCGCCGGATGGGTGACGAGCACGCCTTCGAT
>JBCDAU010000011.1:0-149073 GCA_039185015.1 Actinomycetota bacterium | reverse complement strand
GCGAGCGATCGCCTGACCCCGGTCGATGACGGTGATCTCGTCGGCGAGCTGGTCAGCCTCCTCGAGGTACTGGGTGGTGAGCAGGAGCGTCGTACCGCCGCTGACCAGCTCGCGGATGACGTCCCACAGGCCGATGCGGCTGCGTGGGTCGAGCCCGGTGGTGGGCTCGTCCAGGAACAGCACCGGCGGTGAGGCCACCAGCGCGCCGGCCAGATCGAGCCGTCGGCGCATGCCTCCGGAGTAGCCCTTCACCGGTCGGTCGCCGGCGTCGCTGAGATCGAACCGCTCGAGCAGCTCGCGAGCTCGTTGCCGGGCCGCCTTGCGACCCATCCGGTAGAGCCGGCCGATCATGTCGAGGTTCTCGAAGCCGGTCAGGATCTCGTCGACGGCGGCGTACTGGCCCGACAACCCGATGCGGCGGCGGACCTCGACGGGGTCGGATCTGAGGTCGACGCCGGCGATGTTCGCCTCGCCCTCGTCGGCCTCGATCAGCGTCGTGAGGATCGACACCGCCGTCGTCTTGCCGGCGCCGTTGGGGCCCAACAGCCCGAGGACCGTGCCCTCGGGAACGTCGAGGTCGAGCCCGGCGAGGGCCACGACCTCGCCGTATCGCTTGACGAGACCGGTTGCCTGGATGGCGTTGGTCATGCCCGCGACCCTACGCAGCGGGTGCGCGCCTCCGTGACCGGATTCCGTGACCTCACCGATGCGGTGCTTCGGGACCGATGCGAACGTCGGACCAGGAGCCGAGGAGGGCATCGTGGCACGGGACTACGGGCGTGAGGAGATCGTCGAGGCGGCGCATCAGGCGGCGATCGATCGGCTCCGCCAAGAGCTGGCCAAGCGTGAGGGCACGACCGAGAACACGGTCAACATGTCGGACGAGGAGGTGGCCGACGCTGCCGTCGCCGGTGGCCTGTTCTCGAGGGACGAGCTGGAGGAGCTGTACATCCGGAAGCACCCGGAGGTCGACCCGGCGAACGAGGACCGACCGTCTGGTCTCGACACCCAACCGGCCGCCGAGATGTCGAACTACGAGCTGTTGGTCGGGCGGATCGACCACGAGCTCGCGATCGCCGAGGGACTGGACCCGGACTCGCCGGTCGACCTGGCCACCCAGGCGAACTACGTCATGGCGGCGGGCTACGCGCACGAGCGGGAGATGGCCGAGAACCTGGTCGCTCGCCGGTTCGACGTCGAGGACCCCTCGAAGCTCTCGGACGAGCGGCTGGTCGAACTGGTCGAGGAGGAGCGGCTGAAGACCATCCTCAATGCGACCAAGAGCGGTCACGACCTGGAGACGATCGTCGCCCAGAAGCGGGGCGAGACGATCAACCACCTCGTCGAGGAGTACGGCTTCGATCGGGCGGACCTCGATGGGCTGTCGCTCGGCGAGCTCAACGATCGCTGGGCCGAGGCCCAGGAGCAGGCGGCGTGGCGTGCCGAGGCGGAGGCCGAGGTCGCGCATCGGACCGACGTGATCAACCCCTCGACGCTCACCGATGCCGAGCTCCGCGCCCTGCTCGACGAGGAGGCGAAGAACCAGCAGGCGGAGGCGGACGCGCAGTCGGACACCTCCGGCGGCGCGGACTCCGCGGCAGCCGGGGCAGTCGTGCCGGGCGATGATCACGACCCCGAGGCCGGTACTCAGCAAGACACCAGAGACCCCGGGTACGACTACGGGAACGATCTCTACGAAGACCGCGACCGCTCTGGCGATTCGACGGACTTGGACGACGATGCCACGCTGACCGGCTACGTCGGCTACGGCGACGTCGTGTACCTCGACAACGGCGCGTACTACGAGCCGCGTTCGGACGGAACTTGGGTCACTCCATGGGGAGTGAAGGTCGAGGACCCCGTGTTGATCGACGAGCTGAACGCCATCTGGGACCGCGACGTCGGCGGTGGCGCAACGGTCGAGCGGCCGTCGATGGACGATCAGTCAGAGGTGCCGAGCGACGTCGAGTCGTCCGAAGCAGAGGACGGTCAGTCGAGCGAAGACGACTCCGGCTCCGACGACGACGACGAGGAGGACGACGAGGGCACGGCCGACGACGCAGCGGCGGCCGAGGGGGAGGACGAGCAGGGCGAGGACGACGAGTCGGGCGACAGCGAGTCGAGCGCCGGGACGCCGCACCCCGATGGTGACGTGCCGATCGACCCGGCCGACCAGGCCCGGTTCGACGAGTCTCCGTTCGGTGAGGCGCAGCGGCAGGCCCAGATCGATGCCATCGAGGACCGCTCCGGCACCGCGGGCGCACCCGAGGACGACCCGAGCGGGCTCGA
Source organism: Actinomycetota bacterium (assembly GCA_039185015.1). Taxonomy (GTDB): domain Bacteria; phylum Actinomycetota; class Acidimicrobiia; order Acidimicrobiales; family Poriferisodalaceae; genus JBCBSZ01. The sequence goes on along the minus strand of JBCDAU010000011.1, from coordinate 146,784 downwards.
CGATCCCGACTTCCTCGACACCCCGGTCGGCGAGGCGATGATGGCGGACGTCATCGACGGCATGGCCATGAAGGCCGACGGTGGCGACACGGATCCGCTCGACATCGACGCCGAGGAGTCGAACGGCGAGGTCGTCGAGCTGAAGCTGCAGGGAGGCGGCGTGGTCGACCCGGTCGACGATGACACCGGCACGACCGGGCCTCGGCTGCCGACGGTGCCCGACGACCCGACCGGCGGCACCCCCGGAGGACCCGGGGTCCCAGGAGGCGACCGCCTCGGCAACGAGGGTGATCCCGACGACCCGACCGATCCGGAGGGAGCGATGCTCACGACCGGGGTCGCCGAGGCCGAGATGGCCGGTCGTGCCGAGCTCGCCGGCGACATCGACGGCGCCCGCTTCGGCGTCGAGGACGTGGTCGTCGAGCCCGCCGCCGAGATCGAGGCCCTCGACTGAGGCCGGCGTCAGTCGAGGGCCTGCACCCGCAGCGCCAGCTCCACCCGCGACGAGAGCCCGAGCTTCACGTAGATGTGGGAGAGGTGGCTCTCGACGGTCCGGCGGGAGATGAACAGCTCCTCGGCGACCTGCGGGTTGCTCGCCCCAGTGGCAACGAGCTCGGCCACCCGGAGCTCGGCCGGACTGAGCTGCTCGCTGAGCTGCGCCCGACCACCGGAGCTGGGACGGCCCGGTACGGGTGTGCCGACCAGGCCGTCGAGGCGTCGTCGCAAGCCCGCGGCGCCGAGCTCGTCGAGCTGCGTGGCGACGGCGACCGTCGAGCGCTCGGCGCGCTCGACATCACCGGACGCGACGAGCAGCTCGACGGCGTCGATGCCGGCGACGGCGTGATCCACGCGCAGACCGACGCGCCCGAGCTCGCGGGCGGCACTGCGGACCAACCCAGGGTCACGGTCCAGCAGACCGGCCGTCCAGGTGCGGACCGGAGCGAGTGACCGGATGCGACCGGCGCCGGGCACGTCCGCCTCCAGGCGGGCGAGCTGGTCGACGACATCGCCTGCGAGCTCGTCGTCGCCGGCTGCGATCGCCGCTCGGGTGACGTCCGCAGCGACGAGCGGTCGGCGCACGACGGCACCGAGGTCGCCGATCAGGTGCCACATCGCGCGGTGCAGCTCGACCGAGGTGCTGACGTCGCCGCCGGCAGCGGTGACGACGGCGGTCGCCCAGAGCACGGCCTCGGCTCCGGAGCGGACCTCTCCACCGAGCTCCCGCTCGGCCTCGGCGAGGAGCGTGGCAGCCTCCTCGTCCTCACCCCGCCACGTGGCGATGATGCTCCGCAGACCGAGGAGCCAGGGGAGGGCGAGGTGGTTGCCCGTCTCCCTGGCCCATCCCGAGCCGGCCTCGGCCTCGGCGGTGGCCTTGTCCCAGGCCCCGGTTCGGAGGTGGGCGCCGGCCCACATCGACGACAACGCCGGCACCTGCCAGATGTCGCCGTGGTCGATCGCCACCCGGCGCGCCCGCCGAGCCACCCGCTCGAAGTCGTCGTAGCGGTCGGCGGCCAGGTGCGTGTCGGCGAGGAACATCAACGGGTTCCGCCACAGCAGGGCGGGGTCGTCGCCGGCGCGGTCGACGGCCCGCTCCGCCGCGGCGATGGACTCGTCGATGCGACCCTCGTTCTTCGCTGCCCATGCGGCGGCGCAGTGGGCGTGCACGGCCGCGAGGTCGTCGAGATCGGGGTCGGCGAGGAGCTCGTCGGCTCCCGACAGCGCACCGGGATGGTCGAACGACAGCGCCCGCAGGAGCTGCCCCTCGGCTCGGAGTTGCTGGCCGTGCGCACCACCGGCGACGTCGGCTGCCGCCTCGAAGGCGAGGGCGGCGTCGTGGAGCCGGCCCTCAGCGGCCACCGCCTGCGCTCGCACGGTGAGCGTGGCGGCGGTGTCGCCGTGATCGTCGAGGAGCACGAGCGCCTCGGCTGCCCGGTTGCTCCAGACCAGCGCCCGAGCGGCATTGGCCACCAGCCCGTCGTCCGACATCGGTGAGACGTCGAGCGCCCGCTGGAAGAGATCGAACGCGGCCGCAGGATCGGTGTCGATCAGCGAGCGCGCGGCCCGGGTCAGCTGGCCGACCAGCGCCGGATCGTGGCCTGCGCCCGTGAGATGCGCGTGTAGCTCGCCGGCGCTCGCCTCGGCGCGGTCGGCGAGTCGTGCGTGGAGCTTGCGCCTCTCCGCGGGATCGATCGTGGCCAGGGCACGCTCGCGGACGAGATCGTGTCGGAACCGGAGCCGGTCGCCGTCCTCGACGAGCAGCCCGGCCCGCACCAGCGCGTCGAACGCATCGGCCCCGGCTGCGGGATCGGAGCCTGCGAGCTCGGACGCCTCGGTGGGGGAGAACGTGGCACCGAGCAGGGCGGCGCACCGCAGTGCGTCGGCCGCCTGGTGCTCGAGGCTCCCGACGAGCATGTCGATCGGGTCGCCGATCGTGGTCGCAGCGTCGGTGAGCGCCGCTCGGCCATCGACCACCTGGACCGCGCCCGTGCGTCGGAGCGACTCGGCGAGGGTGATCACCGAGAACGGGCTGGGGTCCCCAGACCGCAGGGCGGCCAGCAGCGTCTCGTCCGGTGGAGCACCGAGCATCGCCCGCGCGGCGAGCCGCACGTGCTCGTCGCTCCACGGTGGGAGCCGCATCATCTCGACGCGATCGAACGGCTCGATGACCTCGTCGACCGGTGGCCGGGCGAACAGCGCGAGACGGATCGGGTGGCCGGCGTCGAGTCGACCTGCCGCCGCCAACACACCCATCGATGCGGTGTCGAGCCACTGGGCGTCGTCGACGACGATGCTCACCGGATGAGCGGCCGCCCGTTCGCTCAGGCGGTCGAGGACGCGCTCGTGGACGCGGTACCGCGTATCCGGCAGGGCTGCTGTCGGTGATGCCTCGTGGGCCGACAGCACGTCCTCGGCGGTGATGTCGAGTGCGTCGAGGAGCGCGACGAAGGGGGCGCCGACGGCATCGGGTCGGCCCTGGAGCCGGACCGCCGAGCGAGGCGGCACCTGAGCCAACAGCTCGTCGGCGAGGGTGGTCTTGCCGCTCCCGGCCGCACCGACGACGAGCAGGGTCCCATCGGCGTCGAGCCAGGACCGCAGCCGGGCGCGTTCGGCGTCACGGCCGATGATCGGCGGAGTGTCGCTCCTCAAGATCGGCGTCGTGGACCGCGCGTCGACATGGCTCGCGAGTGTCACCTGCGACCCGCGCGGACCGCCAGCCGCGGGAGCGGTTCAGGTGCGGGCCGCTGGCACCGGGGCCCGCGTGAAGCGCATCACCCCGTCGTCGACGTCCTGCTTGACGATCAGCTTCTGATCCCCGCCCCAGGTCTGCGGGTTCAACCACGGCGCCCGGTCACCCTGACGGGGCAGGCTCGGCATCATCCGCTGCATGTAGCCGGGAGCGAAGTCGTCGATGAACGGCCGCTCGGCCATGTCGGCATCGCTTGGGCGAACGCGCGGCGTGCACTGGTCGGTTCCGGTCTCGGCCATGTGGTCGAGCAGGCGACACACGAAGTCCGACGTGAGATCGGCGCGCAGGGTCCAGGAGGCGTTGATGTAACCGAATGTGGACACGAGGTTCGGCACGTCGGAGTACGACAGCCCCTTGTAGGTCCAGGTGCGGGAGAAGTCGACCTGCTCGCCGTCGACCACGAAGTCCATGTCGCCCAGCGTGACGAGGTTGAGCCCGGTGGCGGTGACGATGATGTCGGCGTCGAGCTCCTGGCCGTCGGTCAGTCGGATGCCGCGCTCGGTGAACCGGTCGATCTCGGCCGTCACCACGGACGCGGTGCCGTCGTTGAGGGCGTCGAACAGGTCGCCGTTCGGCAGCAGGCACAGCCGCTGGTCCCACGGGTCGTAGGTCGGGGTGAAGTGCTCGTCGACGACGTCCTCGGGGAGCTCCTTGCGGATCAGGCCGAGGAGCTGGTTCCGGACCTTCTCGGGTGCGGTCCTGGTCTTCCGGTAGAAGAGCTGCCCGAGCGTGATGTTCTTGCGGCGGGTCGCGCCGTAGGCGATCCGGTCGGGGAGCACCTTCCTCAGCGCCTTGTTGATCGGGTCGACGTCGGGCCGCGCCACCACCCAGGTCGGCGTGCGCTGGAGCATGGTGACGTGCTCGGCCTCGCCGGCCATCGCCGGGACGATGGTCATCGCGGTCGCGCCGGAGCCGATCACGACGACCTTCTTGCCGCTGTGGTCGAGGTCGGCCGGCCACTGCTGCGGATGGACGATCGTGCCGCCGAAGTCGTCACGGCCGGCGAACTCGGGCGTGTACCCGCCCTTGTACGAGTAGTAGCCGGAGCACATGAACAGGAACCCGCACGAGATCTGGGTCTGCTCACCGGTGTCGGCCCGTTCGACGTGGACGGTCCAGCGTGCGTCCTCGGTGGACCACTCCGCTCGGCGTACGAGGTGGTGGAAGCGGATGTGTCGCTCGATGTCGTGCTCGGCGACGGTCTCCCGCAGGTACTCGAGGATCGAGGGGCCGTCAGCGATGGCCTTCTCGTGGGTCCACGGCTTGAACGAGTAGCCGAGGGTGTGCATGTCGCTGTCGGAGCGCACGCCTGGGTAACGGAACAGGTCCCACGTGCCGCCGATGTCCTCCCGGCCCTCGAGGATCACGAAGCTGCGATCCGGACACCGTTGCTGCAGGTGGTAGGCAGCGCCGATCCCCGAGATCCCCGCACCCACGACCAGGACGTCAACGTGCTCCATGAGCACCCCCTCTCGGCGGTCGACGGTACTCAGCCGACCCGTGAACGAGCCAACGTCAGGCGCTCGTCCGGCGACGCGGCGGCCGGGGGATGAGCATCGGCGTCGACCGGAAGTACTCCTGGAAGTCCGGGTCATCGCCCCACTTCTTCTTCGCCCGCCGGGTGAGCAGCGGCACGCCGCTGATGCGAGTGAGCAGCAGGATGACGAACAGCGGCGAGATGAGCACGACCCACCGCCAGCCCTCGAGCACCGGCAGAGCGAGGATGGCCATGCCGATCCAGAGGGTGATCTCGCCGAAGTAGTTCGGGTGCCGGGACCAGGACCACAGACCCACGTCGATGAACCTGCCCTCGTTGGCCGGGTCGGCCCGGAAGGCGCTCTTCTGGTTGTCGGCGGTGACCTCGATGGCGAACCCTGCGATCCACACCGCCAAGCCGAGGACCAGGAAGACGTCGGTGTCGGCGCGGTTCTCGGCGGTGATGACGGCGAGCGCGCAGGCGAGGGTGAGCAGCACCCACAGGCCTTGCAACGTCCACGCCATCAGGAAGCGGAGGAAGTCCTGCTTGATCGCGTCGAAGCGGCCGTCCCGACCGTCCTTCCGGATGCGGAGGAAGAGGAACGAGCCGAGGCGGCCGGCCCAGACCACGACCAGTGCTCCAGCGATCCACGCCCGCGCGTCGAGGTCGTCCGACAGCACCAGCGCGACGATCGTGATGCTGATGTACGTGACGCTGCCGGTGAGGTCGTAGTACTTCTCGGTCCGGGCGGCGAACGACGGAACGAAGACGACCCAGTTGATCGCGAACGACAACGCTGCTGCGATCAGGAACACCGGCGTCGAGCCGGCCTCGACGCTGCCATCGCTGCCTGCTGCGGCGATGGCGATCCCGACGGCGATCGAGGCGACGATCCCGAAGATCGCGACCTGACGTGCTCGACTCATACCTGGCTCCGTTCGCGAGGACCCGGGCTCAGGTGTCGGTGCGCCAGGGTTCGTCCGCCTCCCAGGGTTGCACCTTCGAGGGGTCGTCCACGTACTTCGGACGACGCGGCTCGGCCATGACCTTCGCGGCGACGGCGCCGACGATCATCCCGAACAGGTGGCCCTCCCAGGAGATGCGCTCCTGCGGGACGAGTCCGGCGATGAAGCTGCTGTAGAGGAAGATCGCCAGCAGCGCGCCGGCGAGGGCCCGTGGTCGTCGCTCGAACCAGGCTGCGGAGAGCACCGCGCCGAAGTAGGCGAAGACGACGCCGGACGCTCCGATGTGGTTGCCCGACCCGGCGAGCAGCCAGGTGAGCCCGCCGCCGAAGCAGATCGCGACGAGCGTCACGATCAGCCAGTACCGGAGGCCACGGGCAGCGACCAGGCCGCCGAGAACGATGAGCGGGACCGAGTTCGACGAGAGGTGACCGAAGTCCACGTGCAGGAACGGTGCCCAGAGGATTCCGTCGATGCCGTCCCGCTCGCGCGGCAGGATGCCGTTTCGCTGCAGGCGATCGTCGAGCACGAAGGTGTCGAGCGCCTCGATGAACCACATCACCGCCAGCGCGATCAGCAGCAGGGCGAAACCGTTGCGCAGAACGCGGCTGCGCCAGCTCGGGTTCGGTGCGGCGACCGGTTCCACGTTCTCCAGGCTAGGGACGCAGGAGCCGACCTCCGACCACGGTGGCGACGACGTCGAGCGCCTCGGTCAGGACGACGACATCGCCCCGGGTGCCCGGGGAGAGGCGGCCCCGGTCGGTTGCCCCGATCACTCCGGCCGGTGTGGACGAGGCGGCCCGGAGGGCGTCCTCCACCCGGCATCCGGTGAGGCGGATCAGGTTCCGTACGCCCTCGATCAAGGTGATGGCGCTGCCGGCAAGGGTGCCGTCGGGGGTGCGCACGGCGCCCTCACGGACCACGACGGGTCGGTCCCCCAGGCGCTCCTCGCCATGGTCGAGCCCGAGCGCGGCGACGCTGTCCGACACGAGGACGATGCCGCCGGGCCCCTTGGCGTGCCACGCGGTGGCGACGGCATCGGGATGGACGTGGTGACCGTCGACGATCAGCCCGGCGGTGACGTGCTGACGTGCCAGCGCTGCACCGCCGAGGCCCGGCGCCCGGTGGCCGAAGGACGGCATGGCGTTGAAGAGGTGGGTCACGTGCGTGACGCCGGTGTCGAACCCGACCGCGGCCTGCTCGGCATCGGCCTGCGTGTGGCCCGCCGCGACGACGATGCCGCGCGAGACGAGCTCCCCGATCACCACCCGCGCGCCGTCGAGCTCGGGGGCGAGCGTCACCATGGTCACGCCTCCGGCACGTGACCACCCGTCGATCAGGTCGAGCGAGGGCGGTCGGATGTGCTCGGACCGATGTGCGCCGCGCTTCTCGACGGCGATCATCGGTCCCTCGAGGTGGAGGCCCAGCGGTTCGGCGCCCCGATGTTCGGTGGGCCGGCGGTGCAGCGCGTCCAGCGATGCGACCACCGACGACGGCGGAGAGGTGACGACCGTCGGGAGGTAGGCGGTGACCCCGTGCTCGGCGAGACGATCACCCAGCGACCACATCGACGGACCATCGGAGGTGATGTCGAGGCCCCATCCACCGTTGACCTGCAGATCGATCAGCCCAGGGGCGACGAGCAGCCCGCTCGCATCGAACACGGCAGCACCCGGTGGGGCGGTCGCGGCGATCGATCCGTCGACGATGGCGAGGTCCTCGCGCCGCCATCCGTCCGGCGTGAGCACCTTCCCGTCGCGGATCACGAGGTCGCTCACCCGCTCCAGTGTGGCCGAGCGCGACCGGCTACGGTCGCCCTCATGGCGGTACGGCACCTGCCGTCGTCGGCATCGGCCGAGGACGTCCACGCGATCCTCGCCGAGGACGGCGCGGTGATCGTCGACGAGCTCGCCCCGTCCGACGTGCTGGACCGGATCGAGCACGAGATGGCGCCCTTCGTCGAGGCCACACCGTCCGGCAGCGACGACTTCTCCGGTCGGTGGACCAAGCGAACCGGCGGACTCGTCGCTCGTTCACCGGCCAGCCACGAGCTCGTCCAGCACGCCACTGTGCTCGGGGTCGCTGACCGGCTCTTGGCCAAGGCGAGGAGCTACCAGCTCCACCTCACCCAGATCATCTCGATCGGTCCCGGCCAGCCGGCACAGCCGATCCACCGGGACGAGTGGGCGTTCGACTTCTTCCCGTTCCCGTCGGACTACGACGTGCAGTGCAACACGATCTGGGCGATGACCGACTTCACCGAGGAGAACGGGGCCACCCGGCTGATCCCCGGCAGCCAGGCGTGGCCCCGGAAGCACGATCACACGATCCACGAGACCGTCCCTGCCGAGATGCGCCGCGGCTCCTGTCTGCTCTACACCGGCAAGGTGTACCACGGCGGTGGCGAGAACCGATCGGACGACGTCCGGGCCGGGCTGAACATCACCTACGACGTCGGCTGGCTCCGCCAGGAGGAGAACCAGTACCTCTCGGTGCCCCGTGAGATCGCCGAGACCCTGCCCGACGACCTCGCTCGCCTGATCGGGTACCAGATCGGCGCCTACGCCCTCGGCTACGTCGACGACGTCCGAGACCCGCTCGCCGCGCTCCGAGGTGACGCCGGCGAGATGAGCTTCGGACCAGCCCCGCGGAGCTGACCGCTCGGCGGTGGTGACGGCTGCTCAGTCCCCGTCCGCCACCACGACCTGGTTGCGGCCACCCGACTTGGCTTCGTAGAGCGCCCGATCGGCCTGCTCGGGGAGCGACGGGCCGGTGCTGGTCCCCGCATCCTCGACGACGCCGACCGAGATCGTCACCCGACCGATCAGCTGGCCGCGCTCGTCGAGGACGTCGGTCGATGCGACCGCTCGTCGTACACGGTCGAGCACCCGCACCGCCTCGGCGCTCGTCGCGCCGGGGAGAAGCACCGAGAACTCCTCGCCGCCGTAGCGGTACACGACGTCCTCGTCCCGGACGTTGGCCGCGAGCACGTCGGCGACCGTCCGCAGGGCGACGTCGCCGGCCTGGTGGCCGTGGGTGTCGTTGAAGGCCTTGAAGTGGTCGACGTCCACCATCGCGAAGGAGGCGGCCTCGTCGGTGAGCGAAGCGAGGTCGCGATCGAGGCGACGTCGGTTGTTGAGGTTGGTCAGCCCGTCGAGCTCGGCGTCGACCACGGCGTTTCGGTGCGCCGCCGAGGCGCTGAGCGCCGAGCCGACCACCGGGGCCAGGAGCCGGAGCGACTCGGTGGCGGCGGCATCGAAGGGCGACGCCGCGTTGCGGATCACGACCAGCGCGCCGATCACCTCGCCGGCGCTGATCACGGGACAGGCGGCCATCGCCATCGGCAGTCGGACGATCGCGGGGTCGTCCTGGATGACCGCACTCGCCGGCTGGCCGGTCTCGACGACCCGGAGCAGGAGGCCGCCGGTGACCTCGCCCTCCGCGAAGAGGGGCGCAGCGTTGGCCTCGACGAAGCGGGTCGGCCCATCGTCGGTCGCCAAGAACGCGCCCGCCTCGGCGCCGGTCATGCGCATGGCGTCGCTGACCGCGATCTGCCGGACGCGCGTCCCGTCGAGCGCCGCCGCCAGCCGACGTGAGGTGTCGAGCAGGTCATCGAGTCCCGCCGCCGGGGACGCCGCGGAGCTCCGGCGTCGACGAAGCGGCCTCGCGAGGGCAGCGGCAGCCACCAGGAGCAGCCCCCCGGCGACGCCGGCGATCAGCTCGAACGGCGGACGGTCCGTGGACGTCGGCTCCTCCGCACCCGTGGAGGAGACCGCGGCCACCGCGTCGTCATCGGTCGCGTCGTCGGCCGCCGGAACGGTCGTCGGTACCGGGAGGTCGGCCGCAGGAGCAACGGTGGTCGCGGTCGGGAGATCGGCCGCAGGAGCGACGGTCGTCGGCGCCGACCGCTCGGGCGCGGTACCCGGGGGCGCGGCCGCGCTCGGAGGTGGCTCGGTGAGGTCATCGAAGGGCAGGTCGAGGTAGTCGAGGATCACGAGGTGGTCGGCGTCGTCGCGGACCTCGGGCGCCCGGCCGTCGCGGATGATCAGGTCGGCGGTGCCGTCGAGCCAGAGCTGCGGGTCGAGGAAGCCCTTCTCGCCTCGGACGATCCGGTCCCAGATCTCGTCCGGGACGAGGAGCAGCGTGTCGATCGTCGCGGGGGAGAGCCGCCGACCCTGGTCGCGGAGGTCGCGGAGCAGATCCTCGTTGACGTCCTCGCTGAGCTCCAAGAGGTCGAGGAGGTCGAAGCGGGCGGTCGCTGGTGTCGGGTACTCGGCAGCGATGCGTTCGGCGACCGGGTTCGGGGTGAACGCGCCCAGCTCACCGAGCAGGTCGATCTCGGCCACCGCCCAGATCTGCGCTTCGAGGAGCAGGTCGTCCTCTGGCGCGACCGTCTGCACCCCGCTCAGCAGGGTGATCGCAGAGACGAGCGTGGCGATCCGGCTCACGAGGAGCCATCGGCAGGACACCGTCGGGTCTGGAGGCTCCGAGCGCCGACGGATGGCGTTCGTGGCCGGGCGACCGCTCAGGTCAGAGCGTTCCGCCCGCCCACCACTGCTCGAAGCGAGGGAGCGCTGCCGCCGTCACGAGCTCGATGATCGTGCCGTTGGGCGGCACGACGTAGCTGAACGAGCCGTAGCCATCCTCCGGTGGAAGTCCGGCTGCGGCCACCTCCCAACCCATCGACACGAGGCGTTCGGTCTCGGCTCCGACGTCGTCGACCCACACCCCCTGGTGGTGCACGCCGGGGTGCTCACGCCCGTCCCAGATGGTCCCGGCTGGACCCTCCAGCAGCTCGATGTGCTGCGGGCCCTCGGCCGAGTACACGAACCGCAGCGGGAGGGTCGTCGATCCACCCTCCGGCGTCCAGACCGGTTGGGCCGGGTTGCTGACGGCCGCCGCCCACGTGATCCCGAGGCTCTCGCCGAGCTCGTCCATGGCAGCGTCGAGGTCCGGGACACGGATGCCGGTGTGGAAGAGGCGCTGGTAGTCGATCACGGCTGCTCCACGTACGGCTCGAGGACCTGTTCGATCCGTAGCTCCCGCGGGATCCGCTCGGGACCGATGATCCGGTCGATCTCCTCGTGGAGGTGCCAGATGCGGCGCTCCTGGTAGTTGATCGGGATGCCGGCGAGCGCCGGCGACTCCATCGATCGCTGCATCGGCGCCATGTTCTGCTTGTCCTCGTCCATGATCTGGTCGTAGACGGCGGCCCGCACCTGCCAGTGCTCCGGCAGCTCGTCACCCTCCCAATCCTTGATGCCGTAGTAGAGCCAGTCGAGGCGGGTCGTGCGCTGATCGATCGGCCAGAACAGGTTGACCGGGAAGCCGATCGAGCCGAGCGGGATGATCGCGTTGGGGAACAGGCTGACCGCCGTGCTCGTCGAGTCGACCATCGCGGGCACACCTTCGATGGTCGGGACCGGGCCACCTCGCTGGACCTTCCAGTCGTCCCAGCCCTCCATCCCCATGCGGGAGCAGTTCTGCTCCGAGTAGGGGGTGATCATCCGGCTGTGTCCGTGGGGGTAGAGCCCCATCGCCGCGCCGCGGTTGTCGAGCACCGACACACCGTCGTGGGAGTGGATGTGCTTGAAGTGGTACACCTCGAGGAACGCCTCGGCGGTGACCTTCCAGTTGCACGGGACGATCACGCTGCGTCGATAGATCTCCCGCAGCCGATCGCCGCGGAACGGGGCGAACATCTCGGCCGCCGGACCGATCCACTCCGCCAGCGGCGTTGCGTCCGGGTTCCGGTTCACGAAGACGAAGCCGGCGAAGGTGTCGCAGCTCACCTTCGGCAGGCAGCGCCCCGCCCGTTCCAGGCCGACGAAGTCGCGCTCGTCGGGCACGGCGACCAGCTCGCCGTGATCGATCTCGTAGGTCCACGAGTGGTACTGGCAGCGGAGCCGTCGGGCCGATCCCCGCTCGTCCCGGACCACCGGCGCGCCGCGGTGCTGGCACGTGTTGTAGAAGCACCGGATCTCGCCGTCGGTGCCGTGCACGATCAGCAGCGGCACACCCAGGTCGTCGAAGGTCATGTAGTCGCCGGGCTTCGGGACGTCCTCGGCCCGGCCGGCCATGACCCAGACGTTCGGCCAGAGGTGGTTCTGCTCGAGCTGCCAGAACTCGTCCGAGACGTGGCGTTCGACCGGGATGTCGTGGAAGGCGGGGAAGCCCTCTGGGGGCGCGGTCCGCTCGAACTCGTACCGCATGTCCTCGCGGATGCGATCGATCAACGCCTGGTCCACGAACGTCCCCCTCACTCCCCGAGATCAACCTAGCGAGCGGCACGTCACAGGTTCAGATCAAGATGGTCCGGTGGGGCGGGGAACGGCGATCGAGCGGGCGACGGGGTTCCTCCGGCGCGCGCCGGGCGTGTACCACCAACTGCTGGCCTTCGTTGCCGGCCCCTTCTGGCTCCTCGGCACCGTGGCCGCGATCGTCGGGCTGGCCGGGGGTCCCTGGGTCTTGGTGCTCGGTCTCGCGTTCGCTCTCGGCCTCTATGCCTGGAGGTTGCGCTCGTCCCGCACTCCGGACGTCCTCTCGGCGACCAGCGACGCAGACTCACGAGTCCTGCTCCTCCGGTCGTTCGAACACGACGATCACTCGCTCTCCATCTTCTCCCCGCTGGGGTACATGTACTGGATGCTCGTCCGACACCCGATCGGGTTCGTCCGGAGCTACGGACTGCTGTTTCGAGGGCGCACCACCTGGGACCAGGCGCTCCAACATGCGGTGCGGGAGATCGGCCCCGTCGTGGCCATCGGCGAGCCGGGCGATCGCTTCTCGACGATCGGACAGCTGGCCGAGTACCTCCCCGAAGAAGCGGACTGGCAGTTGCGCGTCCTCGAACTGCTCGGCGGGAGCGACCTCGTCGTGGTGAAGGCCGGCCTGGGTGGCGGTGTCCTCTGGGAGGTGGGGGCGGTGCTGGAACACGCCGATCCGACGCGGGTGCTGATCTACGCGGGGGAGCGATCCCGCCGGCTCAAGCACCGTCTGCCGTCCGAGCGCTACAGCTTCTACCGCGAGTTCCGCCGGCGGACGGCGGACCTGTTCCCGGTCGAGCTGCCTCCGGCGCTCGACGATGCCCGCTTCATCGGATTCGACACGACCTGGCGCCCCGTGATCGTGCGGCGCTCGACCGGTCACCCCCGGGAGATCGTGCGCATCGTGCGGTACATGGAGTCCGTGTCGTGAGCTGTCCCTCTTCGGCCCTCCCGTCCGGCGCTGGGTAACCTCCGAGCGGCCGACCTCTCGGCCCTTGCAGGTCACGACGGAAAGCGCCATGGCTGACACCACCGCGAAGATCATCTACACCCACACCGACGAGGCGCCTGCGCTGGCGACCTACTCGTTCCTCCCGGTCGTGGAGGCCTTCGCCGGAGTGAGCGGTGTGGCGCTGGAGACCCGCGACATCTCACTCGCGGGGCGGATCATCGCCGTGTTCCCCGAGTTCCTCACCGAGGAGCAGCGCATCGGTGACGCCCTCGCCGAGCTGGGCGCGCTCACCCAGGACCCGCTCGCCAACATCATCAAGCTGCCCAACATCAGCGCCTCGATCCCGCAGATGAAGGAGTGCATCGCCGAGCTGCAGTCCCAGGGCTACGCCCTGCCCGACTACCCGGACGAGCCCTCCACGCCGGAGGAGGAGGACATCCAGGCCCGCTACGACGCGGTGAAGGGCAGCGCCGTGAACCCGGTGCTCCGCGAGGGCAACTCCGATCGTCGCGCTCCGGCAGCCGTCAAGCAGTTCGCCAAGAAGTACCCGCACTCGATGGGCGCTTGGACAGCCGACTCGCAGTCGCACGTCTCGCACATGACCGACGGTGACTTCCGTTCCAACGAGGTCTCGACCACGATCGGCGCGGCCGGCTCGCTCCGCATCGAGCACGTGGCCGCCGACGGCACGGTGACCGTGCTGAAGGAGTCGGTACCGGTGCAGGCCGGTGAGGTCGTCGACGCCACGTTCATGCGCCGTGACGCGCTCGTCGCCTTCCTGAAGGAGCAGATCGCCGAGGCCAAGGCCCAGGGCGTGCTGTTCTCGCTCCACATGAAGGCCACGATGATGAAGGTGTCCGACCCGATCATCTTCGGCCACGGTGTGAAGGCCTTCTTCGACGACGTCTTCGAGCGGTACGGCGACGCCATCGCCGACGCTGGCGGCGATCCCAACGAGGGCATCGGCAGCATCGAGGACGCGCTCGCCGAGCTCGACGACGCCACGAGAGGCGAGATCGAGGCCGCGATGCAGGCCGCCTACGAGACCGGCCCGGCGATGGCGATGGTCAACTCCGACAAGGGCATCACCAACCTGCACGTCCCGAGCGACGTGATCATCGACGCCTCCATGCCGGCGATGATCCGCACGTCGGGTCACATGTGGAACGGCGACGGCGAGGAGCAGGACACCAAGGCCGTCATCCCCGACTCCAGCTATGCCGGCGTGTACGCAACGGTCATCGACGACTGCAAGGCCAACGGCGCCTACGACCCGACGACCATGGGCTCGGTGCCGAACGTCGGCCTCATGGCCCAGAAGGCCGAGGAGTACGGCTCCCACGACAAGACCTTCGAGATGGAGGCCACGGGGACCGTGCGCGTCGTGGACGGCAACGGCACCGCCGTCTTCGAGCAGCAGGTCGGCGAGGGCGACATCTGGCGCATGTGTCAGACCAAGGACGCCCCCATTCGCGACTGGGTGAAGCTGGCCGTGACCCGTGGTCGGGCCACCGGCGCCGCCGTGGTCTTCTGGCTCGACGAGACCCGCGGCCACGATGCCCAGCTCATCGCCAAGGTCAACGAGTACCTGCCCGAGCACGACACCGACGGGCTCCAGATCGAGATCATGGCGCCGGTGGCCGCCACGCAGTTCAGCGTCGACCGGATCCGGCAGGGCCTCGACACCATCTCGGCCACGGGCAACGTCCTCCGCGACTACCTCACTGATCTGTTCCCGATCCTCGAGGTCGGCACCAGCGCCAAGATGCTCTCGATCGTGCCCCTCATGAACGGTGGCGGCCTGTTCGAGACGGGGGCGGGCGGCTCGGCACCGAAGCACGTGCAGCAGTTCGAGAAGGAGAACCACCTGCGGTGGGACTCGCTGGGCGAGTTCATGGCGCTGGCCGCCTCCTTCGAGCACCTCAGCGACGCCACCGGCAACCCCGGGGCGAAGATCCTCGGCGCCACACTCGACGAGGCCACCGCGAAGCTGCTCGACACCAACAAGTCGCCGTCGCGGAAGGTCAACGAGCTCGACAACCGGGGGAGCCACTTCTACCTCGCCCTCTACTGGGCCGAGGCGCTCGCGGCGCAGACCGAGGACACCGATCTCGCCGCCCGATTCGCACCGCTCGCCGAGACGCTCGCCGCCAACGAGCAGACGATCGTCGACGAGCTCAACGAGGTGCAGGGCCAGCCGATGGACATCGGCGGCTACTACCACCCCGACCCGGCGCAGGCGGAGGCGGCGATGCGCCCCAGCTCGACGTTCAACACCGCCTTGGCGTCCCTCTGACATGCCCGGGTGGGGCCCCGGAGCCCCACCCTCCTCCCCAGGTCCTCGCCCTGACGGGCTGCGGCGGGGGCCGTTGGACATGCCCGGCCGGGGGGTCCAGCGCGTACGCTTGAGGGCGTGCTGATCGTCGTCTCGCCCGCCAAGTCGCTGGACTACGAGTCCCGGCTGCCCACCAAGAAGCACTCCGAGCCGCGCCTGCTCGACGAGTCCGCCGCTCTCATCGAGGTGATGCGGGAGCGCACCCCGGCCGACCTCGTCGACCTGATGGGCATCTCCGAGTCGTTGGCCGAGCTGAACTTCGAGCGCTTCCAGGACTGGGAACGGCCCTTCACCACCGGCAACGCCCGCCCGGCGCTGCTCGCCTTCACGGGCGACGTGTACCTCGGCATGGATGCACCCCTCAGGTTCGGCGAGCGCGACTACACCCAGGCGCAGAAGGTGCTCCGCATCCTCTCCGGGCTCTACGGCGTGCTCCGTCCGCTCGACCTGATGCAGGCCTACCGACTGGAGATGGGGACCAAGCTCGAGACCGACCGGGGCCGCGACCTGTACCAGTTCTGGGGTGACCGCATCACCGACGTCCTCAACGAGGACCTCGCCGCGAGCCCCGGCGCCAACGTGCTCGTGAACCTCGCGTCGAACGAGTACTTCGGCGCCGTGCAGCCGGACCGGGTCGACGCCAAGATCATCAGCCCGGCCTTCCTGGACGCCAAGGAGGGTGGCGAGCCGAGGATCGTGAGCTTCTTCGCCAAGCGGGCCCGCGGGTCGATGGCCGGATGGATCATCCGGGAGCGGATCACGACCATGAAGGCGCTCACGGAGTTCTCCGAGGACGGCTACGTGTTCTCATCCGAGCGCTCGACGTCCGACCGCCCGGTCTTCGTCCGCGGCGCCTGAGTCAGAGACCGAACACCCGGGCGGCGTTGCCGGCGAGGAACAGCTCGCTCGTCTCCTCGTCGAGACCCAGCGCGTCGAGGTCCTCGAGACACTTCGCCGGCGTGATCATCGGGTAGTTCGTGCCGAACATCACCTTCCGCCGGCCGTTCGTGGAGAGGTACTCGACCAGCTGCGGCGGGTAGCGCCTCGCCGTGTAGGCGGACGTGTCGATGTGGACGCCCTCGTGCTTGGTGGCGACCGCGATGGCCTCATCGGTCCACGGGTAGCCGATGTGCCCGGCGACGATCGACAGCTCGGGGAAGTCGAGTGCGACCCGGTCCAGGTGGATGGGCCGCCCGACCTCGGACGATCGCAGCGGACCCGTGTGCCCGATCTGGGTGCAGTACGGCACGCCGAGCTCACAACAGGCGGCGTACACGGGGTAGAAGCGGGCGTCGGTCGGTGGGACCTCCCAGAGCCAGGGCAGCACGCGGATCGCGACGAAGCCCAGGTCCTCGGCGCATCGGCGGACCTCCCGGACCGCCTCGGCCGGGCGGCGGATGTCGACCGAGCCGACGCCGACCAGCCGATCGGGTGCCTCGGCCACGAAGCCGGCGACCTCGTCGTTGCTGATCATCGGTCCGTGCGGGGCGTACCAGGCGCTGATGAGCGTCCGGTCGACGCCGGCCTGGTCCATGAGCGCCACGGTCGTCGCGACGGGGAGCTCCTCGGTCGGCGCCTCGGTGCGGGTCCACCGTCGGAGCGAGTCGAACATCGGGTCGGTCGAGTGCCGCAGTGTCGGATGCTGGGCCCAGGCGTCGATGATCACGTCCCGACCGTAGAGTGCGGCGCATGGGGGAGTCACCCGAGCGGGTCCGTGAGCTGGTGGTCGAGGCGGTCGATGCGGCCGCCGAGCTGGTCGGGCGACCGATCGTCGCGGAGCGGTGGAACGAGCCCTCTGCGCTCGACGGCATGACGGTCGGCGCGCTCGCCGCTCACACACTGCGCGCGGCGGGTTCGACGATCGCCTACCTCGATCGATCCGATCCCGAGGCGTCGAGCGACGGCGAGCGCCTCACCGCCGTGACGTACTTCCACGCGGCTGTCGACTCACCGATCCACGAGCGGATCAAGGAGGTGTCCGCCGACGAGTCGTCGATCGGGCCGCAGGAGACCGCAGCCCGCTTCGCGGCCCTCGTCGACGACCTCCGCGCTCGCCTCGCGGCTGAGCCGACCGATCGTGCGATCGGCGCGCTGGGGGGCCGCTCGATCAGCCTGGACGACTTCTGTCGGACCCGGCTCATCGAGGTGCTGATGCACCTGGACGATCTGGCCGCGAGCGTCGGCGAGGAGCCGAGGCCGACCTCGCCCGAGAGCATCGCCATCGTCGTCGAGATCCTCTTCGGTATCGCCCGGAACCTGCGGGGCGACTGGACGGTGATGCGGGCCCTCGGCCGAGCCGAGCGGCTCGAGGGCGGCCCGGTCTTCCCGGTCTTCTGATCGCCTGGCGGGCGCTCAGCCCTCCTGGACGACCCGGTAGCTCGTGTCGTCGATGCGTTGGAGCGAGGCGACGTGGGGGTCCTTCCAGGTGATGCCCTGCTCGGTCTGCGTCCCGGCGACCGCGTTGATGTCGAGGTCGACCAGGAACACGACCGCGCCACCGCACTGGGGCGGGAAGCTCTCGAGGGTGAGCTCGCACATCCGGGGCCCGCTCTCGTCGACGAAGAGCAGACCGGTCACGTCCACGACGCCGTCGGGCTGCTGCTCGAGGAGCTGGGCCACATCGAGCGGTCCGTCGACGGGCGCGTCCGTGGTGGCTGGCGCGTCGTCGGAGGCGGTCTCGTCACCGGTGTCGTCGCTATCGCCGCACGCGGCGAGGACGAGGGTGACGCCGATGAGGAGGAACAGGATTCGTCGCATGTCGGGTGAGACGTTCGCACGACCGGTCCGGGTTCCTCCAGGCCTCGTCACGAAGGTCACACCGGTCGGTCGCCCTTCACCGTGATCCGACGCATGTGCCGCCGCTGGCCCCGGTAGTCGTGCAGCGCGTAGTGCTGCACGGAGCGGTTGTCCCACATCGCCACCGTGCCCGGCTGCCATCGCACTCGGCAGGTGAAGCGCTCTGCGACGGCGTGATCGAAGAGGAAACGCAGCAGCGCCCGAGCCTCCGGCCGGTGCATGCCTCGGATCCCGGTCGTGAACGCCCCGTTGACGTAGAGGCCCTTGCGGCCGCTCTCCGGGTGGGTCCGGACGAGTGGGTGTTCGACGGTGGCGGCAGCGAGGTCCGCGTCCTTCGTCCGCATCGACCGGGACTTCGTCGAGTACCCGCCCTGGGCGTACTGGCGACCGGCCGAGTGAACGGCGACGAGCCCGTCGAGTAGCTCCTGCATGGTCGGCGAGAGGGCGTCGTACGCAGCCTGCTGGTCGGCGAAGAGCGTGTCGCCACCGTGGTCCGGTACCTCGATGGCGTGGAGGATCGAGCCGAGATCCGGCTGCTCGAGGAAGGTGACATCGGAGTGCCATCCGCCGCCGAAGTTCACGACGTCGTCGGCCTCCGTGATGATGTCGATGACCTCGGGGTGGTCGTCACGACCCTCGACGAACGGGTGGGTGTCGAGCTCTCCGAACCTTCGCCCGAAACCGACCTGCGCGGTGGGATCGAGATCCTGGTCCCGGAACACGAGCACCTTGTGCTCGACGAACGCCGACCGCACCGCAGCGATGGTCTCGTCGTCGAGGGCCCCGGCGAGGTCGAGACCGTGGACCTCCGCGCCGAGCACACCGGAGATCGGTCGCACATCGAGTCGTCGCGTCGTCGGTGCTGCCATGTCGCGACGCTAGCGGCGCCCGGCCGTCGCGTTCAGGGCCTCGGCGGGCTCCGGGGTGGCGCGTCCCTGAGCTGGTGGGCCGACTCGACGAGCTCGTTCGCCTTCGCGACGAGCGCCTTCGGGTACTTGCGGTGGTCCCCCCGAACGTGGATCACGAGGCCCGAGTCGGTGACCTCGTTCGGGCCGAGCGAGTCGAGGAGCTCGATGACGAGCTGCCTCCGTTCTGGCCCGAGCGCGTCTCGCACCGCCGACGGGTCGGCAGTGGTGACGTGAATCGCGTCGTCGAACTCCTGGATCCCGATGCTCACGTCGGTCGTCCGCGTCGCCGCATCGGCCAGCCTGCCGACCATCGACCTCGCCCGCATCTCGACGGGCACCGTCCAGGGGGAGAGCTCGAGCCGGTCGCGCGTCCCGTGCTCGGACCGCACGTTCTGGTCGGTCAGGAGCGCTGCATCGGAGATCACCAGCTGGTCGACGGTCAGATCGACGCCGCGCACCCGGCCGCGCAGCGTGTCGCCGTCCACCCGAGCACCCAGCTCCGCGGCCGCGTCGGTGAGGCCGGTCGTCACGGCGCTCGAGCCGCGCCGCGACAGGATGGCCACGCCGACGACGGTGACGACCAGGAGCACGAGGACGATCACGATCTCCACGGGCAGATCATCGCCGCCCCTGCCGTCGATTGTCGTGCCGTTGGGGAACCGATGGGGCTCCGGCGTTCAGGTCGACGCCCGAACCTGCCGTTGACCTCTGCAACGGCGGCCAACCCGGCCGCACCGCCCGAGAGGAACAGCACCATGAAGAACCGGATCTACACCAGCGCCACCACCCTCGCCATCCTGGCCGCCACCGTCAGCTCCGTCGCCGCTCCGGCGAAGTGGTTCTGAGGTCGACTCGACCTCAGCCCACGACGACCGAAGAGCGACGGAAGGAGAGGGGTGTGCGCCACGTGCGAGCGCTGACCCATGGACACATCGCCACCACGTTGTCCCTCGTGATCGGGGCATATGTGGTAGCAGCGCCTCAGAAGTGGTTCTAGGCGCGACGATCACGAAGGGGACGCCGTAGCGGCGTCCCCTTCGTCGCGTCTGGCGTCGATCTCCCGACGGGAGTGGACGTGCAGGACGACAGCGACACCGATCACCAGCACGATGTCGCCGATGCTGAACACGTTCGCGAGGGGGAACCGCTCGGGGATCGCCAGGAAGTCGCCGAGGAACACCAGCCGGGCGTCCTCGACGACGCCGGAGTTCTTGAACTCCTCACCGGAGGCCGCCTCTGCGCCTGCGGTGTCGAGCGCCCACTGGGTCGTCGGCATGACGCCGCCGTTGGCGGCGATCGCGACGAAGTTCATGAAGCCGCCGAGGACGATCAGCCACAGGCCGCGCACGTGCAGGTTCAACCACATGAAGGCGAACGCGCTGAGGTAGGTCACGACGTGCAGCACCGCACCGGGGGTGCCGGCGAGCTGTCGGGAGAAGACGTCGGTGACCATCACCTGGCCGATGAAGGTCGCAGCGATGAGCCACGGCGCACGGATCTGGAGGTCCGTGAGACGTCGGAGGTCTCCGCCGGTGAGCGGGACCGACACGACGACGACGAAGAAGGCGAAGAGCACGATCATCGGACGGGCAACCTCGGGGTCGGAGCGGGGTCGGTCAGTTGGCGAGCGGTGAGCGCCTCCGTCACCGCCGACGCCGGGCCGGGGCGAGCGATGCAGTAGCCCTGAGCGGCGTCGCACCCGAGCTCACCGAGCAGCTGGAGCGTCTCCTCGTCCTCGACGCCCTCGGCGATGATCGTGAGGCCGAGATCGTGCGCCAGCGTCACCATCGCCCTGACGATGTGCTCGTCGCTGAGGTTCCTGGTCAGCTCGGTCACGTAGGTCCGATCGAGCTTCACGCGATCGATGGGCATGTCCCGGAGCACCGTCAGCGAGCTGTAGCCGGTGCCGAAGTCGTCGACGGCGATCGTCACGCCGAGCTCGCGCAGCTGCCGTAGCACCAGGGCTGCTCGCTGCACGTCCGACATGAGCATGTGCTCGGTGAGCTCGAGCTCGATCATCTCCGGGGCGACACCGGCCTCGGCGAGGCAGAGCTTGACCAGCTTGACGAACGATGGGTCCTGGATGTTTCGGGCCGAGACGTTGATGGCGGTCAGCAGCTCGTGCCCGTCGGCCGCCCAGGCCGCTGCGCTGCCGAGCGAGGAGCGCAGGACGAACTCGGTGAGGACGTCCATCGCCTGCGTGCCCTCGGCGATGCCGATGAATCGCGTCGGCGGCACGTGGCCCAGTTGCGGGTGGACCCAGCGCACCAACGCCTCGGCGCCGGTGACGGTGCCGTCCTGCAACGAGATCTGCGGCTGGTAGACGACGTGCAGCTCGGAGCGCTCGATCGCGCCCGGGAGCTCCGCGAGCAGTGACATCCGCCCCGTGCCGGCCAGGCTGCCGTCACCCTGGACGAGCCGGACGCCGCCGCCTGCTGCCTTGGCCTCGTACATGGCGACGTCCGCGAGGTCGACGAGCTCGGTGAGGTCATCGGAGTGGTCGGGATAGATCGCGAGCCCGAGCGACGCCCCGATGTTCAGGGTGACGCCCTCGATCTCGATCGGTTCGAGGAGCCGGCTGGTGATCTCCTCCGCCTTGGCGTCGGCGTCGGCGAGATCCTCCACGTCGACCATGAGCAGGAACTCGTCGCCGCCGAGGCGGGCGGCGATGCCTTCGCCCGCGGCCTCGCGGAGGCGTTCCGCTGCTTCGCAGAGGACGAGGTCGCCGACGTGGTGACCGAGCCGGTCGTTGATCGCCTTGAACCCGTTGAGGTCGATGTAGACGAGGGCGAGCCGGTCCTTCGCTCCGGCGCCGCTGAGGAGCATCCCCGCTCGCTCGTAGAAGTGACGCCGGTTCGGCAGGTCGGTCAGGAGATCGTGCATCGACTCGTGACGACGGGCCATGGCCAGCCGCGCGCTCACGTAGATCATCCAGACCGTGAAGAGCAGGAGCGCGATGAACAGCGGGTTGTGATCGGCGACGACGACGAAGATGGGGGCGAGGGCGATCAAGAGCCCGTCGAGGCGCAGGTTGAAGCCCACCGTCTGTTGGGCGACCTCACGCAAGGGCATTCGGCTGCTGAAGGCGATGGCTCCGGAGAGCAGGAAGCTGTTCACCAGCATCGCCAGTCCGCCGGATGCCATCAGGGCCAGCGCCCAGGTGAGTGTCCGTTCGTTGAGGTCGTCGGTACTCGTCACCAGATCGATCACGAGGCCCGCGACACCCACGCAGATGGTGAGCTGGGCCCCGTTGAACAGCGCTCGGTCGAGAGGTTTGCGCTGGGCGAGGTCGGCACCCGCAGCGACCACGAAGGCGACCAGGAGCGCCGGTGCCGCCGGTGCGTACACGAGCACGACCATCCAGAACGTCCAGGACGCCGTGATCTCGCTCCCACCGTCCTTGACGAAGAGATACGGCAGCGGCCGGAGCTCGGTGGCCACGGCGAGGCCGACGAAGACGAGGAAGAGGACGGGATCGGCGCCGAAGGGCTGCTCGGTGTCGAGGTTGCGGAAGGCCAAGGCGGTGCCGGTCACAGCGATCGCGGTGAGGGCACAGATGTACGCGTTGATCTTCGACATCCGTCAGACCGTCCTCTCCAGCAGGCCCTCCCATCGGTCGGAGTCGGGGGCTGCTGAGCCGATCTCGGCGGTCGCGTCGGCACTCGACATCGCAGTGTCCAGCGTGCGTCCGGTCGTCGGATGGCATGCTCTCCTCACACCTCTGGGAGGAGATCTGTTCGTGATTGCGATCCTGATCGTCGTGGCGGTCGTCGTGCTGCTGGGGTTCTACCTCGTCTCGATCTACAACCGACTCGTCCGATTCCGTGAGCAGGTGGCCAACGGCTTCGCCCAGATCGACGTGCAGCTCGAGCGGCGGCACGACCTGATCCCGAACCTGGTCGAGACGGCCAAGGGCTACATGGCGCACGAGAAGGAGACCCTCGAGGCGGTCGTCGCCGCCCGATCGGCGGCCACGCAGGCCCGCATCGAGGTGTCGGGCGACCCGCAGAACCTCGAGGCGATGCAGCAGCTGGCTCAGTCCGAGGGAGCGCTCGGCGGTGCGCTCGGTCGGCTCCTCGCCGTGTCGGAGGCCTACCCGGACCTCAAGGCGAACGAGAACATGATGCAGCTCACCGAGGAGCTGACGACCACCGAGAACAAGATCGCCTTCGCTCGGCAGAACTACAACGACCAGGTCAACACGTACCAGACCTACAAGGCGACGTTCCCACCCGTGACGATCGCCAACTCCTTCGGTTTCAAGGACGCTGCCTACCTCGACCTCGAGGCCGACGGCAAGGAGTACAAGCGGGAGAACATCGAGGTGAGCTTCGACACCGATCCGCCGGCTGCGGCTGAAGGCGACGGCTGACCCACCCGGTGGCTGCGATCAACTTCCAGGAGCACCAGCACCAGGCCCGTCAGAGCACCGTCCGGCTGTTCGTCCTGTTCGGGCTCGGGCTGATCGCGATCATCCTCGTCGTCTCATTCCTGATCGGGCTGCTGTTCGGTTCGCAGGGCGGGGAGGCCGATCCGCTCGCCGCGCTCGCCGTCGGCGCACCGCTGACGACCATCGGCGTCGTCGGCACGTCGCTGGTGAAGTCGAACCAGATCAAGTCCGGTGGTGGCTCCTACGTCGCGCAGTCCCTCGGTGGGCGCCCGGTCGATTTCAACACCCTCGATCCCGCGGAGAAGCAGCTCGCCAACGTCGTCGAGGAGATCGCCATCGCCTCCGGGATGCCGGTGCCGGCCGTGTTCGTGCTCGACGAGGAGGACGGCATCAACGCGTTCGCCGCCGGCTGGTCGCCGGACAACGCGGCCATCGGCGTCACCCGCGGCGCGCTCCAGCACTTCACCCGCAACGAGCTGCAGGGCGTGATCGCCCACGAGTTCGCGCACATCGCCAACGGCGATACGCGGGTGAAGACCCGGATCATCGGCTGGGTGTTCGGCATCGCGGCGATCACGGTGCTCGGCCGCATCCTGTTGCACAGCTCCTGGTGGGCGCCCCGCAGCCGGAACAGCCGGGACAACTCCGCCGCCGCGCTGCTCGCCGTCGGCCTCGGGCTCCTGGCCGTCGGCTTCGTCGGCACGCTCTTCGGCCGAATGGTGCAGGCCGCCGTGTCACGCCAGCGCGAGTACCTCGCCGACGCATCGGCAGTGCAGTACACCCGGGACCCGTCGAGCATCGGCGACGCGCTCAAGAAGATCGCCGCCTTCGGTGCCGACAACCGGATGAAGGCAGCGCACGCCACGGAGACCCAGCACCTCTTCTTCGCCTCGGCGCTCGGTGGCGGCTTCGCCACGCATCCGCCGCTCCAGGACCGGATCAAGCGACTGCTGCCCGACTGGGACGGGTCGCTGCCGACGATCGACCGGACCCCGGAGCGAGCGGAGCGGCGACCGCCGGGACGTCCCGAGCGCGCCGGACGAGACATGGTGCCCGGGCTCCCCGGCTTCCCGGGGCTCCCCGGTGCAGCGGGCCTGGCCGGCGCTGCGGTCGCGGCAGCGCCGCCGTCGCCCTCCCCGCCCCCGTCGTCCTCGGCCGGTGATGCCATCGCCGGTGTGGAGCTGGGTGTGCCGAGTGAAGCCCACATCGAGCACGCCAGGGCGGTGCTGGCCCGCATCCCCGAGTCGACGCAGGCCTACCTGCACACCCGCCAGGGGGCGGTGGCGGCGGTGCTCGGTTTGCTCGCCTCCAAGCGGCCGGAGGTCAGGGACCGACAGCTCTCGGTGGCCTCCGAGGCCGTCGGCATGGACACGGCGTACCTCGACCAGGCCGCGACCGTGATCAACGACCTCGACCGCTTCCTGCACCTTCCCGCCGTCGACATCGCCCTGCACTCGATCGGGGAGCTGCCGTACCGGTTCAAGCAGGAGCTGATCCGCACGATCCGGGAGATGGACGATGATCCGGGGAACCGGGACCTCTTTCGGTGGGTCATGCGGCGGGCGGTGATCCGACACATCTCCGATCAGGACAGTGCGGCCGACGACCACTCGAGGTACTCGCTCGACGAGCGGGCCGACGACGCGGCCACGCTGCTCGGCATCGTCGCCCACCTCAACTCGTCCGGGCCCGAGGAGAGTGGTCCGGCCTTCGCCGCAGCGCTCGACGGAGCCGGACTGCCCACCAGGCCGCTGACGCCGATGAAGGACGTGACCTTCGACGACCTGGACGATGCGCTCAGCAGGCTGGCGGCGCTCGAGCCGGCCGGTCGCCGTGCGCTCGTCACCGGCGCGGCCGCTGCGGTGTTGCTCGACGAACGGACCACCGTCGAGGAGGCCGAGCTGATCCGGGTCATCGCCGACGCCGTGCGCCTGCCGGTTCCGCTCTTGCTGCCCGAGGGCTGACGGCAGCGCCTCAGATGATCCGGTCGCCCGGTGGCTGCGGCCGCGGTGGCAGGACCAGGCCGAGCTCCGGCTGCGCGCCGTGGCCCGCCATCGCCGGCTCGGGCGTGGGCTCCGGCGGTGCCGTCGCGACCGACGGGGCCCGACGGGCTGCGGCCCGGCGCCGACGGGACCGTCGGCCGCTGCGGATCCCGACGACGATGCGCCAGAGGAAGAACAGCGCCACCAGGCCGACGCAGACCCAGATCGCTGCGAGTGCCTCGATGCTGCCGAGGTCGGTCCCCGCGGTGATGCCATGGGCGGTGGCGAAGCCGAACGACACGTAGCTCCCGACGTGGATCGTCCGCCACGCTCGCCTCGGGAGCCGCCGCATCGCCAGCGACGACAGGTGCACGGCGATCAACAACCAGAACGCCACGACGCCGTAGGTCACCGGGACCGGGCGCCACTCCGACGCCATCGGGATCAGCAGGTCGGCCAGATCGAAGTGGACGTAGTTGTCGGCGACCAGCGCGCTGAGATGGACGACGGTGAAGGTGACGCCGAGCCCGCCGAGGAACCGGTGCATGTCGAGGAGCCAACGGCGGGTCGGGCGGCCTGACAGGGCTCGGGCGGCGAGCAGGACCCCGCAGAGCACACCCAGCGTCAGCAACGCCCACGCCACGATCCCGCTCGACCGGGCGAGGAACCACCAGAACTGGTCGTCGACCGTCACGCGAACGCCGACTCCAGATCGGGGGACATCAGGACCGTGCCGTCGTGGAGCACTCCCATGGCCGACACGTCGGCCCGGACCTGCACTGCGTGCTCTGGGTCGGGATCGAGGAGCATCTCGGTCGCGACCGCCTCACCCCACCAGGCGTCGTTCGCGATGACGGTGACACCGGCGAGTGCCGTGGCGGCAGGGAGACCGGTGCGGGGGTCGATCACGTGGTGCCGGGCGACGCCGAGGTGTCGCCACCGGCGCCGCAGGACGCTCGAGGTCGCGACACCGCGGTCGTACACGGCGATGCGTCGCAACTCCTCACCCGGCCGAAGCGGGTCCTCGATGCTGATGGGCCACCGTCCCTCGTCCGGACCGAGACCGCGGACGCGGAGGTCGCCACCGACGTTCACAGCGACCCCATCGGCGCCGGCAGCGATCAGCTCCGACGACAGCAGGTCCGCCGCCAGCCCTTTGGCGACACCGCCGGGGTCGAGCAGGGTCCCCTCGGGGATGATCACCAGCCGGAGCTCCGCGTCGAGCACCACGTCATCGCAGCCCGGTGCTGCCGCAGCGGGGCCGGCCGGCCGGAGGTCGAGGCTGTCGGTGCGGGCGAGGCGAGCGAAGTCACGGTCGTAGCCGTTGAGCACCATCGCGGCGCCGACCGTCGGGTCGTACCGTCCGGCGGTCGCCCCCCAGGCCTCCACGGCTCGTTCGATCAGCAGGAACGTGTCGTCGGAGACGAGACACGGCGCACCGGAGCGCTGGGCGAGTCGGCTGATCTCACTCGTCGGCCGGAAGCGGCTCCAGCGATCCTCCAGGTCGTCGATGCGCCGTCGGGCGGCGGCTGCGGCGGCCTGCGCCTCCGAGCCGTGGACGACGACGTGGACGTCGGTGCCCATGGCACGGAAGCACGACTCAGCTCGCACGGCTCACCGTGGTCGGCGGTGCCGTCGTCGGCGCTGTGGTCGTCGGTGGTGCGGTCTGCGGTGGTGCGGTCTGCGGTGGTGCGGTCTCGGGTGGTGCGGTCTCGGGTGGTGCGGTCTCGGGTGGTGCGGTCTCGGGTGGTGCGGTCTCGGGTGGTGCGGTCTCGGGTGGTGCGGTCTCGGGTGGTGCCGTCTCCGGCGGTGCGGCGGTCGGGACCGCCGTCGTGGCCGGAGCCGCAGCGGGAGCCGGCGCCGGGCGGGCCGCCGGAGCGGGTGCGGCGGTCGTCGGCGGCGCGGTCGTCGGGGGCGTGTCGGTCCAGATCGAGGCGATGTCCGGGGTGGCGTCGGTCGGGATCCCGTCATCGCCGACGGGTGCGGCGGTCGGTGCGGGCTCCGTGACGAGCGGGGCGGAGCTGGTGGCCGCGGTCGTTGGCGCGGACGTGGTGGGCGGAACGGTGCTCCCGGTCGTCGTCGGCGCGGGCGCGGTGGTCGGCTCCGGTGCGGCGGCGACGGCGTCGACCACGGTCTCGGGTGGACGGTTCGCAGCGAAGACCGTGATCAACCCGGCGGTGGCGGCGACGGACGCACCCCCGGCGAACATCCGACCCGCGGCGGTCGCGACCACGAGTCGACGGGACCGCTCGGCAGCGGCTCGGGCCCTGGCCCGCCGTCCGGTCCGACTGGCAGCGAGGTGCACCGCCGACTCGGGCTCCGGGGCCGCACCCCGATCGTCGAGGTCGGCGTGCTGGTGGTCGTCGATGGGCGCCGGAACTCGACGGGGCACTCGTCCTCCTGCTTCGTCGTCCCGCGTGGGGGCCGACGCTATGGATCGGAGGTCGTGACCGGGGTCGCGCGGGCCGCGAGCGTTGTGTGAGGGATCAGGGCACCCTGTTCAGGGTTCGATCGAGCGACGTCAACGGAACGTGAACGTGCTCGCCAGAGTGGTCGGCGGTCAGCCGTCCGTGACGCAGCCGTTGCTCGCGTCCTCGACCAGCTTGATGTACTTCCACAGCGTCCCGCTGGTGGCCTTGAAGGGAGGGGCCTCCCACTCGGCTCGACGGGCTGCGAGCTCGTCGTCGCTGAGGGCGATGCTGATCTCGTGGTCGTCGTCGTCGATCGTGATCAGGTCGCCATCCCGGACGAGGCCGATCGGGCCACCCTCCTGGGCCTCGGGCACGACGTGGCCGATGATGAAGCCGTGGCTGCCGCCGGAGAAGCGGCCATCGGTGATCAGGGCGACGTCGTCGAGGAAGCCGGCTCCGGCGAGCGCGCTCGTGGGCGTCAGCATCTCCGGCATGCCAGGACCACCCTTGGGACCCTCGTAGCGGATCACGATCACGTCACCTGACTGGATGCGACCCTGCTCGAGCCCGGCGAGCATGCCCTCCTCGCTGTCGAACACCCGAGCGGGACCGGTGAACCGGAGGCCCTGCTTGCCGGTGATCTTGCCGACCGCGCCCCCCGGGGCCAGGTTGCCGCGCAAGATGCTGATGTGGCCGCGGGCCTTGAGCGGCTGGTCGAGCGTGGCGACGATCGTCTGGGTGTCGGCGAGGCCGTCGGCGTCCTCGAGGTTCTCACCGAGGGTGCGGCCGGTGACGGTGAGCTGGTCGCCGTCGAGGTAGCCCTCGGCGAGGAGGTACTTCATGACGCCGGGCACGCCGCCGACCTCGTGGAGCTGCTCCATCACGTAGGCGCCTGACGGCTTGAGGTCCGCGAGCAGCGGAACTCGGTCGCTGGTGGCCATCCAGTCGTCGATCGTGAGCTCGAGTCCGAACGCACGGGCCATCGCGATGAGGTGGAGGACGGCGTTGGTCGACCCGCCCAGCGCGGTCACGACGACCATCGCGTTCTCCAACGAGGCACGGGTCACGATCCGTCGAGGGGTGAGGTCCTGCTCGAGCAGCGTCAGCACGGCGTGGCCGGCGCGGACGCACTCCTCGGCCTTCGCCGGATCCTCGGCCGGGATCGAGGACGAATGGGGAAGCGAGAGACCCATCGCCTCGATCGCCGAGGCCATCGTGTTGGCGGTGTACATGCCGCCACAGGCGCCCGCGCCGGGGCAGGCGTGATCCACGATGCGCTGACGCTCCTCCTCGGTGATCGCGCCGGCGAGCTTCTGGCCGTAGCTCTGGAAGGCGGAGACGATGTCGAGCTGCTGCTCCTCGCCGCCGATCGTGGCGCACCCCGGCCGAATCGTGCCGCCGTAGACCATGATCGACGGACGGTCGAGCCGGCCCATGGCGATGACGCAGCCGGGCATGTTCTTGTCGCACCCGGGGATGGCGACGAGCGCGTCGTACCACTGGGCGCCCATGACGGTCTCGATCGAGTCGGCGATGAGGTCGCGGCTCTGCAGCGAGAACGACATGCCGTCGGTACCCATGGAGATGCCGTCGGACACGCCGATCGTGTCGAAGCGCATGCCGACCATGCCGGCATCGGTCACACCGGTCTTCACCTCGTCGCCGAGGTCGGCGAGGTGCATGTTGCAGGGATTGCCCTCGAACCAGCAGGCGGCGATGCCCACCTGGGGCTTGTCGAGGTCCTGCTTCGAGAGGCCCGTGGCGAAGAGCATCGCCTGCGAGGCGCCCTGGCTCGGGGGCTGCGTGATGCGCGAGGAGTAGCGGTTCAGGTCGGCCATCGGACCAGTCTGGCCGGTGCGGAGACGCGTACGCTCAACGGTTCCGGAGGGCGAGCACCTCGGGGGAGGCGGCGATCGTGGCCGCGTTGACGAGCGCCTCGTGGTTGGCCTCGAGCTCGGCCGGGTCGTAGAGGTAGTTGACCATCATCCCCAGCGATCGATCGAGTCCGACCGCCGTCGAGTTCGCCATCCAGTTGATGCGCTCGACCCGTGCGCCGTTGCGGAGGTGGAAGCGGCCAACGGGGTCGAGCGGACGGCCGTCGTCGCCGCAGCTCGTGAGGTAGTCCGCCGCTGCGGCGACCAGCTCGTCGCGGCGGGCCTCGACCGCGACCACGTCCGGTTCTGGTCCGGCCACGTCGGCGAGCTCATCGTGGTCCCGCAACCACCGACGCAGCCCGGGGATCGGGGAGAGCGTCGAGAACCGGGTGATCTGAGGGAGCTCAGCGCTCAGCTGCTCGATGACCTGCTTGAGGAGGAAGCTGCCGAAGCTGATGCCCCGCAGGCCCTCCTGGCAGTTGGTGATCGAGTAGAAGATCGCCGTGTCGGCATCCGGGTCGACCGGCCGGTCCTCGCTCGGGGCGAGCAGGTCCTCGACCGATGCGGCCAGCCCGACCGTGAGCGCGACGGCGACGAAGATGATCGGCTCCCCGGGCAGGGCAGGGTGGAAGAGCGCGAAGCAGCGGCGGTCGCCTTGCAGCCGTCGGCGGAGATCGTCCCACCCCTGGACCTCGTGCACCGCCTCGTACTCGATGAGCTTCTCCAGGACCGACGTCGGCGAGTCCCACGTCAGCTGCTCGAAGCGGAGGAAGCCGAGGTTGAACCAGGAGCGCAGGAGATGCGCGAGGTCGTGGTCGATCGGGCCGAAGCCATCGAGCTCGTCCCGTCGTCTGAGCAGCTCGGAGCGGATCGCGACGATCGTCGACGTGCCCCCGGGAGCGATGTTGAGCCGGCGGAAGAGCTCCTGGCGCGGCGCCTCACTGGCGTCTGCGAGTGCCGCCGCCGTGCTGCCGGTGGGCTCTGCGTCGTACCGGACCATTGCCGCTCGGACGACGTCCGGTTCCGGGTCGAGCTCCGTGGCGAGGAACCGCAGGTAGGCGAGTCGGTCCGCCTGGTCGGCCTCGTGCCAGCGCCGGACGAGCAGTCGAGCGAGCCGGGCTGCCGACGCCTCGTCTCGGACGGCGAGGATGGCCCGCGAGGTCTGACGAAGCAGCTCGCTGATGCCGGCGTCGCTCACATCCTCCGGCTTACCAGGTGAGGGGTCAGCGCCCCGAGGCGCTGAAGTGCATCCAGTCCTTCAACGAGCTCCAGTTGCCGCCCCAGGCCCAGCCGATGTCGGCGAAGGCCTGCACGACGACGTCGCCGTCGAAGATCATCCCCGGCAGCACCCGCTCACGATCGACGTAGTCCGAGGCCAGCTCGGGCAGGACCAGGTCGCCCTTGAGGTACGGGTTGTGGAACGGGTTGATGTCGACGGCCAGGCCGAAGGCGTGCTGTGACCAGTTGCTCGACCCGACGGCCGGTCGGCACACGAAGCCGGTCGTGTCGTTCCAGTCGCCGGTCGGGTGGTCGTCGACCTGCTCGAGGGTCACCACCGACGTGCCCTCGATCGGGAAGCGCGCCTCGTGTAGGCGGCGGAAGACGTCGACCACGTCCTCGGCGACGCCGGCGTTCACGATCAGCTCGCCGGAGTGGTGCTCGCCATCGAAGCCCCAGTGGCTGATCGTGAGGTAGGCGAGCTCCTGCGGCGTGACCGGACACTCCTCGGTCCACGACGACCGAGCGAGCACGTCGTCGGGCACCGGGCCGATCGTGGCCACGTAGTCGTCGGTCGGCGGCGGCGGGAGGAGCGAGACCGTCTCGAGG
Source organism: Actinomycetota bacterium (assembly GCA_039185015.1). Lineage (GTDB taxonomy): Bacteria > Actinomycetota > Acidimicrobiia > Acidimicrobiales > Poriferisodalaceae > JBCBSZ01. The sequence continues at coordinate 115,357 of JBCDAU010000011.1, read as the reverse complement.
CGCCGGTCGGACAGCTCGGTGGGCGTCGGCTGCACCTCGCCATGACCGTCGTCGCGGAGCGGCAGCAAGCGGGTGCCCAGCCACTCGGGCCGGGCGAAGGGCGACGGCTCGGTGGTCGTGGTCGTCGGGGCTGCGGTCGTCGTGGGCGCGGCGGTCGTCGGCGGCGCTGTGACGACCGCTGCTGCGGTCGTCGGGGGTGGACCGGTGGTGGCCGGGACGAGCTCGGTCGTCCGCTCGTCGCCGGAGGTCCCGCAGGCCGCCGCCAAGAGCGCCGCGGTCACGAGAACCAGGATCGCCCGCACCGACGGGACGCTAGTGGGCCCGTCTCCCCGGAGGGCCTCGGGCTACGGTCCGGCCGTGGACTTCGGAACCGACCCCGATCTCGAGCTCATCGCCGAGGCCGTGCAGGCCATCTGCGATCGCTTCGACGACGAGTACTGGGCGGCGTGCGACGCCGAGCACCGATTCCCGTGGGAGTTCTACGAGCTCCTCGCCGAAGGCGGCTGGGCCGGCATCGCCATCCCCGAGGAGTACGGCGGCGGTGGCAGGGGCATCACCGAGGCGGCCGTGATCCTGCGGACCATCGCCGCGAGCGGCGCGGCCATGAACGGCTGTTCCGCCGTCCATCTCACCATCTTCGGGCTCAACCCGGTGGTGAAGTTCGGCAACGAGCAGCTGAAGAAGACGTTCCTCCGGCGCGCAGCGGTCGGGGACCTGCACGTCGCCTTCGGCGTGACCGAGCCGGACGCCGGGACCGACACGTCGCGCATCAGCACCCGGGCCCATCGCGACGGCGACGGCTGGCGGATCCGCGGGCGCAAGGTGTGGACGACCAAGGCGCTCGAGTCCGAGGTCGTCCTGCTGTTGGCCCGCACCGGTGAGGCGGACCAGGGCTTCGACGGGCTCAGCCTCTTCCTCGCCGACCTCGACCCCGACCACGTCGACATCCGCCCGATCCCCAAGGTCGGCCGCAACGCCGTCGCCTCCTGCGAGGTCGCCTACGACGATCTCCCGGTCGAGGGCTGGCGACTGGTCGGGCAGGAGGGACAGGGGTTCCGCCACATCCTCCACGGCCTGAACCCCGAGCGGGTGCTGATCGCCGCCGAGGCCATCGGCATCGGCGAGGTGGCCCTCGACCGGGCGGCGAGCTACGCCACGGAGCGGGAGGTGTTCGGTCGCCCGATCGGGGCGAACCAGGCCATCGCCCACCCACTCGCCGACGCTCGGGTGCAGCTCCACGCCGCGTGGTTGCAGACCATGGAGGCGGCCTGGCGGTACGACCAGGGCCTCGAGTGCGGCACCGAGGCCAACTCGGCCAAGTACCTCGCTGCCGAGGCGGCCTTCGCGGCCGCTGACCGGGCCGTTCAGACCCACGGCGGCATGGGCTACGCCTCCGAGTACCACGTCGAGCGGTACTGGCGGGAGGCCCGACTGCAGCGGCTCGCACCGGTGAGCCAGGAGATGACGCTCAACTTCATCGCGCAGCACGTGTTGGGCCTCCCTCGCTCGTATTGAGCTCGCCGAGCGGTAAGGTCCGTACAAATGACGGCCACGACCTCCACGACCGCTCGCGTCGCCGCCTATGCGCGCCCGCTGGTGCCCGGCCTGGTCCTCGTCGCCGTCTTCGTCGTGATCGCCCGGGGCATCAACGAGGTCGCCTCGACGGTCTCGGCGTTGGTGGCCGCCGTGTTCCTCGGGGCGCTGCTCGCCAACACCGTCGGCATCGACCCCCGGCTCGAACCGGGCCTGAAGTTCGCGGCCAAGAAGCTGCTGCGCATCGGCGTGGTGCTGCTCGGCCTGCGGCTCAGCCTCGACGACGTCACCGAGCTCGGCGGCCCCGCCCTCGCCGTCGTGGCCGGCACGGTCCTCGCCACCTTCGTCGGCACCCAGTGGCTCGGTCGTCGCATCGGGCTGAGCGAGGACATGTCGTTGCTCGTCGCCACCGGCTACTCGATCTGCGGCGCGTCTGCGATCGCCGCCATGGAGAGCATGACCGACGCCGACGAGGAGGAGACCGCTGCGGCCATCGGGCTGGTCACCGTGTTCGGCACCCTGTCGATCATCACCCTGCCCTGGATCGGGGCGCTGCTCGATCTCGACGACAACGACTTCGGCTCGTGGGTCGGCGCCAGCACCCACGACGTCGCTCAGGTCGTCGCAGCCGCCTCGACTGCCAGCGCCACGGCCGTCGCCGCAGCGATCGTCGTCAAGCTGACGCGCGTCGTGCTCCTCGCACCGATGGTCGCCTACGTGAGCTGGCGCCGCCGCTCCCGCCTCACGGAAGAGGGCAGCCGCCCGCCGCTGCTCCCGTTGTTCGTCGCCGGCTTCCTCGCCGCCATCGCCGTCCGGACCGCCGACGTCCTGTCCGCCGATGCGCTGTCGTTCGCCAAGGACGTCGACGGCATCCTGCTGGCGGCTGCCATGGTCGGACTGGGCACCGGGGTGCGCCTCGACCGGATGCGCAAGCTCGGCTCGAAGCCGCTGGTGCTCGGCGTCATGTCGTGGGTCGTCGTGGCCGGCGTGTCGCTGGCCGGCGTCCTCCTCATCCGCTGAACCGGTCCGCTCCGGACCTGACCCCGGCCGTCGATGTCGGGCAGGATGGCGAACGACGTCGAGCGAGGGGATGAGGCGCGATGGAGTTCGAGCTGCCGGGGGACGACGATCCCCGCCGTCTGGCGATGCGGGAGTGGCTCGACGCCCACCCCGACCCCTCGCCCCAGGTGCTCGCCGAGGCCGGCTACGTCGTGCCGCACTGGCCGGCCCCCTTTGGCGTCGATGCCGATCCGCTGCATCAGCTGATCATCGACGACGAGCTCACCAAGGCCGGGGTGAAGCGGCCGAGCAACGCCATCGGCATCGGCTGGGCCGCACCGACGATCTACCTCGCCGGCACCGACGCCCAGAAGCAGCGGTACCTCCCGCCGATCTTCAGCGGTGAGGAGGTGTGGTGCCAGCTCTTCAGCGAGCCCGACTCGGGCTCGGACCTCGCGAGCCTCGCCACCCGGGCCGAGCGCGACGGTGACGAGTACGTCGTCAATGGCTCGAAGATCTGGTCGAGCGGTGCCCACCACTCGAAGTTCGGGATCCTCATCGCCCGGACCGACCCCGACGTGTCGAAGCACAAGGGCATCTCGTACTTCATCTGCCCGATGGACCTTCCCGGCATCACGATGACGCCGATCGTCGACATGACCACGGCCCACTCGTTCAACCAGGTCTTCTTCGACGACGTCCGGATCCCCGCCGATCTCCTCGTCGGCGAGGAGGGCGACGGTTGGCGCCTCGCCAAGGTCACCCTGGCCAACGAGCGCGTCTCGCTCTCGTCGGGCGGCTCCCTGTGGGGCACCGGCCCGTCTGCGGGCGACCTGTTCTCGCTCCACGGGCCGATCGATGACATCGTCGACCGCGACCGCGCGGCGGCGCTGCACGCTGACGCCGAGGTGCTCCGCCTCAGCAGGCTCCGCAGCCTCTCTGCGACGCTCCAGGGCCGCACACCCGGCGCCGAGGCGTCGGGGCAGAAGATCCTGGGTGACGAGCACGGCCAGCACGTGATGACCCTCGCCAAGGACCTCCAGGGTGCCGCCGGGATGCTCTCCGGGTCCGGCCCGTCGGGCTCGCTCGACGAGGGAGCGCAGGCCGGACCGACCGAGGTGAACGACACCGGTGCCGTCGACGAGGTCGATCCCATCTGGCACTACGGCTACCTGTTCTCGCCGGCGCTCACGATCGGCGGCGGCACCTTCGCCGTGCAACGCAACATCGTCGCCGAGCACGTCCTGGGCCTGCCCCGTGAGCCCGATGTCGAGCGGGGCCTGAGCTGGGCCGAGACCAAGACCCGGCGGGACTAGGCGGTCGCGTCCTCGGCGGCGGCCGCGACCGTCCGCTCGAGGATCGTCAGCTCCTCCGGGAGGCGTGCGGCGAGGGCGTCGAGGTCGGGGACCAGGTCGCGGTCGGCGACGAGGCTGAGGCACAGGCGGTCTCCGACCGACATCGCGCCGAAGTGCAGGCCGATGCCGTCGACGACGCCGAGCACCGGGTACACCTCCGCGACCGGCGCACCGAGGGCGTACTGCTGCTGCTTCGGACCGGGCACCGAGGTGATGACCGTGTTGAACGGCGGGAGGAGGCGGTCGGCGAGCGGGCTGCGCTCGAGCAGCCGTGAGGCGATCATGCCGAGGATCGGCGTGCCGCCGCCGATGCCCTGGATCTCGGCTGCCGGCAGTCCGCCGTGTCGCTCGACGACCGAACCGATGTCGGCATGGATGGCGGCCAGGCGCTCGTCGGGCTTGCGGCGATGGGTCTGGAGGTGGATGACCGCACCGGCGATGCCGTCGATGGCGTCCGGGTCGGTGACCGAGAGCGGCACGAGCGCCTTCAGCGACTCACGGGGCAGCTCATCGTGCTCGAGCAGCCACCAGCGCAGGGCGCCGGCGTACAGCGCGGCGAGCACGTCGACCGTGGACACCGACGCGCTCCGACGGACGGCGGCGATTCGCTCGAAGTCGAGCGACACCTTCGCCCAGCGGCGGTGGGCGCCGACCCGGTGGTTGAACGAGGTGCGCGGGGTGATCGTCTCCTCGTCGGGCAGGACGATCGACCGCTCCGTCCGCTGGTTCAGCAGCGCCAGCGCCGGGTTCACCAGCGCCCGGAGTCCGGGAACGTTCGTGAGGCGTGACGGGATGGCCTGGGCGACCCGGAACGGGTCGAGCATCGCGTTGCGCCAGCCCGAGCACACCAGCTGGACGGTGGTCGGCCCGGGTCCGGGACGCCAGCCCGAGTCCTCATCGGGGTCGCCGCGAAGCTCGGGCGACGAGCCGATCAGCCCGGCGGCGATCTCGTTGCCCTGCGCGCTGCCGAGGGCGGCGAGGTGGACCTTGGACAGCAGCGCGACCCGGCCGCCGGACAGCCCGGAGATCAGGTAGAGCTCCCACAGCGGCCGACGGCGATCGAGCGGGCGATCGTGGATGCGGGCGACGAGCTGGGCGAGCGAGGAGGCGTCGTCCGGGTCGGGGACGGCGATGTAGCGCAGGTGGTAGTTGAGGTCGAAGCCGGGATCGTCGCGCCACCACGGCCGATCGAGACCGAGCGGGACGTCCATGAGGCACTGCCGGAGGACGGGCAGCTCATCGAGGCGGGCCTCGACCTCGGCGGTGAGCAGGCGACCATCGATCGGGTGGTCGGCAGCGGCGGCGTCGAGGATGGCCAGGCTCGACGTGTGGCCGAGGGCGGTGGGCGTCTCGACGGCGAGCAGCCGTGACTCGCTGCTCTCGAGCTGGCGGCTGGACGGTGGCATCAGCTCGCCTCGGCGTCGGCGTGGCCCGGGTAGAACCGGCGGGCGCAGCCCGGCGGGACGAACGGTTGCCACTCGTCCCGCCCGTTCCAGGCGAGACGGTCGGCGACGGCCCAGACGACCGACGGGTTGTGGGCGAGGCCGGTGTGCGAGCCCCTGACCTCGATGTTCTCGGCCGTCGGCCCCTCGGGCTGCTGGCACGCGGACGGGGCGACGATGCCGTCCTGCCGGGAGAAGATCGCCGTCGACGGCACCGGGACCGACGTCAGGTCATGGGATCGCCGACCCCGCTGGAGCCCGGCCATCTGGGCGACGATCCGGACCGCGTCGCTGAGGTTGGCGTGGGGATCCTCGACCCGGATGGGGCTCCCCATCGAGATGACCTGGCGGACGTCGTCGGGCCGGTAGACCGAGATCAGGCGGCCGATGATGCCCCCGAGGCTCCAGCCCACGATGTCGATCGGACCGCGGTTGCGGCGGACGAGCTCATCGACCCGACGCTGCAGCAGACGAACCGTGTTGTCGTCGGGCCCGATGTTCGCCCCGAGGCCCCAGCCGGACGGGCGGTTCCCGAGGACGCGCAATGCCGTCCGCAACGGTGCCGTCGTGATGTCACCGGCCGTGAAGCCCGGGATGACGAGGACACGGTTGCCGTTTCCGCGGGGCGCGCCGGCGAGCCAGGGCGAGCTGGCGAAGAACGCACCGAGCTCGGGCATGGCCGAGAGCTCGTAGACCAGTGGGGCGGGTTTGGGCATGACGGATGCGGGCTCCTCCGCGACACCAGCATCTTGACCGTGCGGTCAGGTGGAGTACCAGTTTGGCCGGTGGACTGACCGTGAGGTGACCCCACGGCGGTTGAGGAACCTGTCGGCGGCGGACAGACTCGCTTCATGTCGCTGTCCGAACAGGGTCGTCCCGTCGACGACGTCATCGCCGAGCTCGCCGCCAAGCGCGAGGCCGACCTGCGCTGGGAGGACGGGCGCACGTTCGGGATGGTCTACGACGGTGGTCCCGGCGTGCAGGAGGTCGCCCACCGTGCCGCCGAGCTGTACCTCCACGAGAACGCGCTCAACACCAAGGCCTTTCCGTCGCTGGGCCAGATCCAGTCCGAGGTGGCGGGCTGGACCGCGTCGCTGTTGCACGGACCGGACACCGCGTCGGGCTTCTTGACCAGCGGCGGGACCGAGTCGATCCTGTGCGCGGTCAAGGCCGCACGGGAGCGGGGCCGAGCGGAACGGGACGTGCGGTCGCCGAACGTCGTGCTGGCCGAGAGCGCCCACGCCGCCTTCCACAAGGGGGCTCATCTGTTCGGCTTGGAGGTCCGGGTCGCCCCCGTGCTCGCCGACTGGACCGCCGATGTCGAGACGATGGCTGCGCTGGTCGACGAGTCCACGGTGCTGGTGGTGGGCTCGGCACCGCAGTACCCGCAGGGAGTGGTCGACGACATCCCGGCCATCGCTGCGCTGGCCACGTCGGTCGGCGCGAGCTGTCACGTCGACGCCTGCATGGGCGGATTCGTCCTGCCGTTCGCCGAGATGCTCGGTGTCGAGGTGCCGGTCTGGGACTTCCGGGTGGAGGGGGTGACGACGATCTCGGCCGACATCCACAAGCTCGGGTACGCGCCGAAGGGCGTGTCGGTGATCCTGCACCGCACGAAAGAGCTGCGTCGCTACCAGACCTTCGTGTTCGACGGCTGGCTCGGCGGTTTCTACGCCTCACCCAACCTCCAGGGCACCCGCTCCGGCCTGCCGATGGCGGCCGCGTGGGCCGTGATGCAGCACCTCGGCTTGGCCGGCTACCGCGAGCTGACCGAGGTCGTGCTCGCCAACGCCGATCGGATGCGGGCGGGCATCGCCGAGATCGACGGCGTCCGGGTGCTCGGCGACGGGCAGTTCCACCTGGTCGCCATGGCGACCGACCCGGACGCCGAACGTCCGGTCGATGTGTTCGCGGTCGGCGACGAGCTGCTCGCCCGCGGCTGGTTCCACGACCGTCAGACGCCGCCCGACTCGCTGCACTCCACGGTGTCGAACTCCAACACCGGGGTCATCCAGGACTACCTGGTGGCCCTCGCCGAGTCGGTCGAGGCGGTCGGCAGCCGCCAGGCCGCAGATCGCTCGACCAACTACGCCACCCTGGAGTAGCAGCCGAGGCAGGACGGGGTGGAGGCCGCGCCGCTGTGCCTCGCCTGGGCCGTCGTTCTTACAGGCGAGGCGCGACGGGGTGGAGGCCGCGTCGCTGTGCCTCGCCTGGGGACCGTCAGGCGGCGGCGACGGCCTTCGCGATCTCGCCCCAGCGTCCGGCGGTCGAGGCGTTCTCACCGATCTGCTCCTCCGCGAGGTAGCTGACCAGCCGGGCAGCGGTGCCCGAGTAACGCTCGACGAGGCGGTCGGCCAGCTCGTCCCACGGTGCGACGACGGCGAAGTGATCGAGGATGTCGTCGGTGATGAGGTCGGCCATGCCCGCGGGATCGCCGGCCTTGAGGCGCTCACCGAGCTTGGGGGTGAGGCCCTCGAAGCCGAGGTCGTCGAACTGGAACGAATAGTTCGGTGTCGATCCGTAGAAGGCGATCTGGGTTTTGGCGCGCCGGACCAGCGGCGCCCGCTCCTCCTCGGTGTCACCGCCCACGGCGAACACCGGGATGATGAGGTCGACCTCGTCGGGGTCGCGTCCCGCCGTGCCGGCACCCTCGGCGACAGCGGGGAGGAGCCGGGTCTCGATGTAGTGCATGGAGTGGAGCGGATGGACGTGGACCCCGTCGGCCACCTCGCCGGCCGTGCGGGTCATGTAGGGGCCGACCGCGGAGATGTCGACCTTCACGTCGCTGAACTCGTGGCGGCGCGGCGACCACTGCGGCGGCATGAGGCTGAGCTCGTAGTACGGGCCCTCGTGGCTGAGGCGCTCCTCGCCCTGGAACGCCCGCAGGCAGGCCTTCACCGCGAGCACGTAGTCACGGAGGCGGGGACCGGGCGGCTCGAAGTCGGTGCCGTATCGGCGCACGACGTGCGCGCGCACCTGGCTGCCGAGCCCGAGACGGAAGCGACCGCCGGTGTTCTCGGCCAGCTCCCAGGCGTAGGCGGCCGAGATCATCGGGCTGCGGGGGAACGCGACCGCGATGCCGGTCGAGAGCTCCAGCGTCGGCGCCGCCGGGGCGGCGGAGGCGATGCTCATCCACGGCGTCTGGCTCGTCTCGGTGAACAGCATGCCGGCGACGCCGGCGTCCTCCAGCGTGCGGGCGAGATCGGCGGCGTGCTTCCAAGTGGCGGGGCCGAGCATCACGTCGAGCTGCATGGGTCTCCTGGGATCAGCGCCCGGTGCCGAGCGCGAGCGGTTGGTCGGACTTCTCGAACTCGAGCTGCAGTCGGAGGGTGCCGAGCATGATCCCCGGCTGGTGCAGCCAGTCGTTGCCCTCGCCGTAGGAGATCGTGTCGAGCCGGTCGAGGAGCACACCCCAGGCGATCTGCTGCTCGATCCGGGACAGGTTGGCGCCGGGGCAGACGCGGGGTCCGGTGGAGAAGGTGACGTGGCGGGTGACGCCCTGCCGGTCGAGGTCGAGGTCGAACGGGCACTCGAACTCCTCGGGGTCGACGTTGGCCGCTCCGAACCGGAGGTGGAGCAGCGATCCGGCGGGCACCTCGACGCCCTGGAACACCTCGTCCTGGCTCGTCATCCGAGTCGAGAGGCCCTGCGTCGGCGAGCGCATGCGCATCCCCTCCTCACAGAAGTTGCGGAGCTTCGACCGGTCCGTGCGCAGCTGCTCGAACATGCCTGGGTGCTCACAGAGCAGCTGGGCCTGTTCCTCCAGGGCGTACTGCGTGGTCTCCAGCCCGCCGATGATCATGGCGTGCACGATGCCGGCGATCTCGATGTCGGTGAGCTTGCGGTCGAGCGCCTCGTAGTGGACGTCACACAGGAAGCTGACCATGTCGTCCTGTGGGTCGGCCCGCTTCGCCTCGACGTGTTCGTAGATGTAGTCCTGGAAGCCGCTGAGCCGGCCGAGCATCTCCTCGGTCTGCTCGGGCTCCAGCGTGTGGCGGAGCCCGTCGCCGTGGACGAAGGGTGTCACGACGGCGTCGCCCCACTCGGCGAGCAGCGGGATGTCCTCGAGGGGGAAGCCGAGGATGGTCGCCATGACCCGTTGGGGGAGCGGGCGGGCGAAGCGGCCGATGAACTCCACCTCGCCGTCCTCGATCCACTCGTCGAGGAGCGCGTTGGCGTGGCCGGCGATCATCTCCCGGTGGCGGAGGGCGCCGGTGCCGACCCACGGGTCGGTCAGCTCGCGCCGGTGACGGATGTACAGCTCCTGCGTCGGGCGGAGCGACACCATCGAGGCGGTCATCAGGTTGCGGACCGACTCGTAGGTCTCCTCGGCCGTCAGGCCCTCCTCGGCGATGCCGGTGACCCGGGCCTGGGTGAGGCTCGTGAAGCGCGCGGGGTCACGCACCACCCGGGCGATGTCGGCGTGCTTGGTCAGGACGAAGGCGTCACTGCCGGGTGTGTGGCCGCCTCCCTCGATGCGCAGCACGGGCGCCTCGGCGTGGAGGATCTCGTAGGCGGAGTACCAGTGCTCCTGCGCGCCGTCGCCGAAGAGGTCGACGTCGTCGAGGTCGACCGGGCACGCCATCGGGCTGAGCTCGGTGTTGATGTGCTTCGGATGCCCCATGCGCGCAGCCCCCTCGACCCCGCTTCCCCGCACGTAGGGCTACTCAGATCCGGCGCCCCCGTCCAGCTGGAGCACCGCTCACGCCTCGAGGGTGGCCGCGGCGAGGGGCAGGGTGCGGGGGGCGAGGAGGGTCTGGAGCACGATCGCGGTCGACGTCCGCTCGATCGACGGGTGGTCGAGCAGCGTCGTCAGGACCTGCTGGAGGTCCGCGTTGGTGCGGCCCGCGACCTTCACGAGCAGGTCGCCCCGGCCGCTCGTCGTGTGCGCCTCGATCACCTGCGGCACGGCCACGAGGTGCTCGGTGAGCGCAGCGAGGTCGCGCTGGTCGGTCTCGATCGTGACGAAGGCGATCACCTCGTACCCGAGCGCGACGGGGTCGAGCTCGGGGCCGAGCGAGCGGATGACGCCCCGTGCCTGGAGCTTGTCGAGCCGCGCCTGCGCCGTGCCGCGTGCGACGTCGAGGCGTCGCGCCAGCTCGAGCACGCTCATGCGCGGGTGCTGATCGAGCAGGTCGAGGAGCGCGACGTCGAGCTCGTCGACGTCGGCTCCGCTGTGCGATCTGTCCATCGGATCCAACCTCCGACGGACAGTGTGTCGCCGTCGGCGGCCTGATGCAGGCGACGGCCGGTGTGAGGTCAGCCCGGGCGGACCCAGGCCATCGGCTCGGCGCCGTCCTCGGAGAACTGCTCGTAGGCGCCCATCTCGGCTCGGCCGACCACCATGTGATGGACCTCGTCCGGACCGTCGGCCAGGCGAAGCGTCCGCATCGAGGCGTACATGCCGGCCAGCGGCGTCCACTGGGACACGCCGATGCCACCGTGCATCTGCATGGCCTGGTCGATGATCTGGCAGACCTTCTCGGGCACCAACGCCTTCACGGCCGACACCCAGACGCGAGCCTCGGCGTTGCCGAGCTCGTCCATCGCCTTGGCGGCCTGGAGGACCATGAGGCGCATCGCCTCGATGTCGATCCGGGCCCGGGAGATTGTCTCGGCGTTGTGGCCGAGCTTGGCCAACGGGCGACCGAAGGCCTCGCGGCTGAGGCCACGGCCGACCATCATCCCGAGCGCCCGCTCGGCGGCGCCGATGGCCCGCATGCAGTGGTGGATGCGGCCCGGGCCGAGCCGGACCTGGGAGATCTCGAAGCCGCGCCCCTCGCCGAGCAGCAGGTTGGTGGCCGGCACGCGAACGTCGTTGAGGCGGACGTGCATGTGGCCGTGCGGTGCGTCGTCGTTGCCGAAGACGTGCATCGCTCCGAGGATCTCCACACCCGGGGCATCGAGCGGCACGAGGATCTGCGACTGGCGCTTGTGGGGTGGGGCGTCCGGGTTGGTGACGACCATGCAGATCATCACCTTGCAGCGGGGATCACCGGCGCCCGAGGTCCAGTACTTCTCGCCGGTGATGACGTACTCGTCACCGTCGAGGACGGCCCGGGTCGAGATGTTCTTGGCGTCGGAGGAGGCCACCATCGGCTCGGTCATGCCGAAGCAGGAGCGGATCTCGCCGGCGAGCAGCGGCTCGAGCCACTGCTGCTTCTGCTCAGGCGTACCGACCCGCTCGAGCACCTCCATGTTGCCGGTGTCGGGGGCCGAGCAGTTGAGGCACTCCGAAGCGAGGGGCACCTTGCCGAGCTCGAAGGCGATGTAGGCGTAGTCGAGGTTCTTCAGGCCCTCGCCGGTCTCGGCGTCGGGGAGGAAGAAGTTCCACAATCCCGAGTCCTTGGCCCGCTGCTTGACGCCGTCGAGCAGCTCCAGCTGGCCGTCGGCGTAGCTCCAGCGGTTCTCGCGCCCCTCGCCGAGGGCGTAGAACTTCTCGGCCATCGGCTCGACGTCGTTGGCGATGAACGCCTTGACCGCCTCGAGGAGCGGCTTGGCATCCTCGCTGATCCCCAGGTCGTACATCTCGGGCGTGCGCACCAGACCGGTTCCGCTCACGGCGTTCCCCTCCCTCGTCGGAATGCGTCGAACGTACCCCGGCAGGCGGCGCGGAGTCAGACTGAGGCGGGCGCTACCGCAGCCGGTGCCGCATCGAGCTGTCGGATCGTGCGGTCCCTGCTGATCACGACGGCAGCCGCAGCGATGGCCAGTCCGGCGAGGACCAGCGCCAGGCCCATGCCGCGCCCGGCCCCGGTGTCGAGGATCGCTCCGGCCGACGAGGCGAGGCGCCCGCCGTCGCTCATCGCCGGCTCGGCGAACCGCTCGACGAGGGGCGCGACGACCAGGGCGGTCGGGATGGAGAGCGATTCACCGACGACCCGACGCAGCGCGGCGAGCCGCCCGTGCCACGACGGATCGACGGCGGTCTGGTGGACGGCGCCCAGCGTGGCGCCGACGACGGGGGCGGCGCCGAGGGCGACGACCACTCCGAGAGCGATCGTCAGCGTCGCCGGCCGGAGACCGACCAACACGAAACCGATGCCTACGACGCCGATGGCGGTCGACAGAGCGCTGATCCGTCGCGCCGGGATGCCACGGGCGGACACTGCTCCACCACCGACCAGCATCGCCAGGCCCCCGAGGCCGACGATCAGCCCCGTCGTCGTCGGGCCGGTGACGGTCAGCAGCAGCGCGGGCAGCAGCAGGTTGACGGTGGTCGTACCGATGTTGAGCAGCGCGCTCCAGGCGATGAGACGGCGGACGCCCCGGAGCGGGCCGTCGAGGTGGGCCCACGTGGACCGCAGCGACGATGTCGGTGCTGCGGTCTCCGGAGGGGAGGGGGGCGGGTCGGGGATCGGTGTCGTCGCGGTGACGGCGACGGCGATCAGGAACGTCACGAGATCGAGGGCCAGCAGTCCGACGAGGCCGAACGTGGCGACGAGGAAGCCGCCGAGGGCGGGCGCGCCGAGCATGGCCACGGCGGGGGAGAGCTGCACGAGCCCGTGGGCTCGAGGCAGCGCGTCCCCGCCGGCGAGGGCAGGTAGCGATGCCTCGTACGCGGTCTCCTGGTAGGCGTTCGCCAGCGAGCCCACAGCGACCAGGACGGCGAGGTGAGTGGGGCGCAGCTCCCCGGCGGCGTGGAGCAGCAGCGCTGCGACCGAGGCCGCCCCGGCGGCGGCGTCGGCGACGAGGAGCACCAGGCGTCGGGGGAGGCGGTCGACCAGAGCTCCGGCGTGCGCCGAGACCAGCAGTCCCGGACCGCGGGCGGCGAGGAAGAGCGCCGTCATCCAGAGGAGCGACCCGGTCTCGAGGAACACGAGGATGGCGATGCCGAAGCCGGCGACCTCGGTCCCGAAGAGCGAGGCGGTCTGTCCGCCCCAAAGACGGAGGAACGCTCTCGGCAGGCTCATGTCGGCGTCGGTCGTCATGTTCATTCGTCCTTGATGTTCAGGCGGTACTGAGTATGAAGATGACACAACCGAGCCGCATGTTCAAGTAACTTCGAACATATGGATCGAACGGCGGCGCTGACGGACCGGCTCACGGAGGCCGGGTGGACGGTCGACGCGCAGGTGCTGGACGAGCTGGAGGGCCGGGTCGAGCTCGACGATCCGGGAGCCGTCAAGGCGCTGGTCAACCCGCTGCGGCTCAAGCTCGTCGGCTCGCTGGCGAGATCGCCGGCCTCGGCCAAGGAGCTCGCCGTGCGGTTCGACGTCCCCGCCACTCGGCTGTACCACCACCTGGACCTGCTCGAGCAGATCGGAGCGATCCGCGTCGTCGCGTCGCGTCGCTCGGGTGCTCGGACCGAGCGGTGCTACGGCGGCGTGCGCGGTGGCGTCGGCCTGGACGGAGGCCTCTTCGAGGGCGATGTCGACGAGATCGCCGACGCCGTCGCCAGCCTCGCCTCGCTGGGCGGCGAAGCCGCGGCGGCGTCGATCAGGGCAGGGCGGATGGACCTGAAAGATGAGCGCCCCGAGGGGTTCCTCAGCCTGGCCCTCGGACGACTCAGCCGCGAGCAGCGTGACCAGGTGAGCGCTGACCTCGAGGCCCTGCTCCGGCGCGTCGGTGAGTGGTCGACGGCCAACGACGAGGCAGGCACGGGTGACGCCGAGTCGACGATGCTCATGCTCATCGCGACCCCCGATGTCACCTTCGATGCGCCGGAGTGATCGCGCCTGGCGGCGCCGGGCGCCGCTCGGTCACACTTGGCGCCCGTGACCGGCCGTCAGACCCTCGTGACCCTCGATCTCGAGGGAGTCCTGATCCCCGAGATCTGGATCGCCGTGGCCGAGCGCACCGGCATCGACGAGCTCCTCCGGACCACCCGTGACGAGCCCGACTACGACGTCCTCATGCGGGGGCGACTCGCGCTCCTCGCCGAGCACGGACTCGGCCTCTCGGACGTGTGCAGGGTGATCGCCACGCTCGAGCCATTGGCTGGGGCGAAGGCGTTCCTCGACGAGCTCAGGAACCGGACCCAAGTCGTCATCTTGTCGGACACCTTCGAGCAGTTCGCCGGCTCGTTCATGGAGCAGCTCGGGATGCCCACGATCCTGTGCCACCGCCTGGTCGTCGAGGACGACCGCATCGTGGACTATCAGCTCCGACAGCCCGACCAGAAGCGCTGCGCCGTGCGCGCGTTCCAGGGTCTCAACCTGCGGGTCGTCGCCGCTGGCGACTCCTACAACGACACGACGATGCTCGGCGCTGCCGACGTCGGGTTCCTGTTCCGCTCGCCGCTGAACGTGCAGGCCGAGTTCCCGCAGTTCCCAGCGCACGAGGGCTACGACGAGCTGCTGCACGCGCTGACGGGCGCGCTCGCCGAGTAGCGCTCAGCGGTTGAGCAGCACCGGGATCGATCGCGGTCCTCGGACCTGACCGTTCGCCCAGGTGGTCTCGGCGTCAGGGTCGAGGGTGTAGTCCGGGAAGGCATCGAGCCACTCCTGGAACGCGATCAGCATCTCCATCCGTGCGAGGTTCGAGCCGAGGCAACGGTGGATGCCGAGCCCGAAGGCGCTGTGCCGGTTCACCGCTCGATCGACGACGAACTCGTCGGCGTCGTCGAACATCTCGGGGTCGCGGTTGGCCGCCGGGAAGGTCAGCAGGATCTGGTCGCCTTGGCGCACGGGGCAGCCGGAGATCTCGGTGTCGGCGACGACCTGCCTCGCCATCGTGACCGGTGAGTAGAAGCGGAGCACCTCCTCGACCGCCATCGACCAGCGGGGGTCGTCGTGCGGGCGCCCGGCGATCGAGTGACGGTCGTCGTGGCGATGGCCGAGGTGCCACAGGCCGGAGCCGATGCCGCTCCAGGTCGTGTCGATCCCAGCGAGGATCAGGAGGGCGAGGTAGCCGGTGGCGAGCTCGTCGTCGACCGGCTCGCCGTCGATCTCCGCCCGGCCGACGAGCGTGGCGAGATCGTCGAGCGGCTCGCTGCGGCGCCGGTCGAGGAGCTCCAGGAAGTAGGCCCGCATCTCGGCCTGGAGCTGCGCCCGGACGGTGTTGTCCTTCGGCGCCAGCTGGAAGTTGCGATGGATCCAGTCGCGGAAGACGTCGGCGTCGGCCTCCGGCACGCCGATCATCCGGGCGATCACGTGGACGGGGATGTTCTGCGCGTAGTCGGCGGCGGCGTCGGCACGGTCGGCACCGTCGAGCGCCGAGATCAGGTCGCGGCAGTACCTGCGAGTGTCGGCCTCCATCGCAGCGACGACCCGGGGGTTGAACGAGGGGAGGAGCAACCGCCGGTGGCCGTGATGGTCGGGCGGATCGCTCGTGATCGGCGGCGCCGGGCGCGCCGGTGCATCCGGTCGGGCCAGCCCGACCCGGAACGACGAGAAGTGCTCCGTGTCGTTGGCGATGGCTGCGACACCCTCGTGGGTCACGGGCATCCACGCCCGCCCGTAGCGCTCGGTGAAGGCCACGGGGCAGTCGGCGTCGCGGAGCCAGGCGAAGATCGGTCCCGGGTCGCGGCCCCACTGGTCGTCGAGCCAGTCGAAGTCCTTGGCCCAGTCCTGCACGGGCTGCGCTGCGTCGTCCGCCTCGGTGTACGCCATGGCGATCCCCCTCGATTCCCCCGGCGACAGTCTGTCATCGGCGCGTGCCCCGTGCGCGAGGCTGCGGCGGTGGAGCAGGGCCCGTGGAGCGGAGGACCGGTCGCCGAGCGGGTCGCCGAGGTGCGGCGGTCCGTCGCCGGGCTCGACCTCGGAGCCCGAGTGGTCCGAGTCGAGGCGCTGGTCGCAGCGGCCCGGCAGGCCCATGAGGACGAGGCCATCAACCTGAACCCGGCGACCAACGTGATGCTGCCTCGGGCGGAGGCGCTCCTGTCCGCCGGGATCGGGACCCGGCCGTCGTTGGGTCATCCCGGAGCGAAGTACGAGACCGGCCTCGAGGACGTCGAGCAGATCGAGGTGGTCGCCGCCGACCTCACGACCGAGGTGTTCGGCGCCCGGTTCGCCGAGCTCCGCGTCGCCTCCGGCTCGATCGCCAACCTGTACGCGTTCCTCGCGACCTGCTCGCCAGGCGACGCGGTGATCGTGCCGCCGGCCTCGATCGGCGGGCACGTGACGCATCATCTCGCCGGTGCTGCGGGCCTCGCCCACCTGCGGATCCACGAGGCGCCGGTGGACGTCGACCGCTTCACCGTCGACGTCGATGGACTCGCGGCGCTGGCCGAGCGGGTCCGTCCCGCCATGATCACCGTCGGCGGCAGCCTGAACCTCGCTCCGCACCCGGTCGCGCAGCTCCGTGCGATCGCCGACGAGCACGACGCGGCGTTGCTGTTCGACGCCGCGCACCTCGCCGGGATGCTGGCGGGTGGGATGTGGCGCTCGCCGCTCGCGGCCGGTGCCGACCTCGTGACGATGAGCACCTACAAGAGCCTCGCCGGTCCGCCCGCCGGGCTCGTGCTCACCGATCGGGCGGATCTCGCCCGCCGCCTCGATGAGATCGCCCATCCCGGACTGACGGCCAACTTCGACGTGGCGAAGACCGCGGCGTTGGCCGTGACCATGGCGGCGTGGGCATCGACCGGCGAGGCGTACGCCCGAGCGATGGTCGAGACCGCCGTCGCCCTGTCGACCGCGTTGGGGGAGCGGGATCTCCCCGTGGTCCGGACCGCCGACGGGTGGACGGCCTCGCATCAGCTGGCCGTCGATGCGAGCGCGTGGGGAGGTGGTCAGGCGGCGGCCGCACGTCTCCGCCGCGCCGGGCTGTTGGCGAGCGGGATCGGGCTCCCGTTCGGCACCGCTCCTGACGGCATGCCCGGCCTCCGCCTGGGCACCAACGAGCTCCTCCGTTGGGGCATGGGCGCGGCCGAGATGCCCGAGCTGGCCGGCCTCGTCGCCGACGCGTTGACCGGCGAGCCGGAGGCGGTGCTGCCTCGCACGCTCGACCTCCGCGGCCGGTACCGGTCGCTGCACCACCTCGACGTCTGACCTCGGAGCCTGCCGGTGTGGCAGGGTGCCGAGATGTCGCTCCCGCCCACCGCCGACGTCGTCGTGATCGGCGGCGGCATCGCCGGCGTCAGCGCCGCTGCGCACCTCGCCCCTGCGCGCTCGGTCGTGCTGGTGGAGGCGGAGGAGGGGCTCGCCCGGCACACGACCGGCCGCTCGGCTGCCCAGTTCCTGGAGAACTACGGGGGCCGCGTCAACCGGCTGCTCTCGATCGGGAGTCGTGCCTTCTTCGAGGACCCGCCCGCCGGGACGACCGACGCGCCGCTGCTCGCCCCTCGACCGATGCTCATGGTCGGCGGTCATGCGGAGGCGGGCACCCTCGATCAGCTCGCCGCCGAGGGTGCCGAGCTCGTCCCGAGCATCCGCCGCATCGGCGCGGACGAGGCCCTCGAGGTGTGCTCGTCGCTCCGACCGGAGCTGATCGCCGGGGGTGTGCTCGAGCCGGACGCTGCCGACATCGACGTCATGGCGCTGCACCAGTGCTTCGTCCGGCTCGCCCGCGAGCACGACGCGACGCTCGCGACATCAGCCGTGGTGACTGGGCTGATCCGCACGGACGAGGGGTGGACGGTCGAGACCGGCGCCGGTCCGATCGAAGCGGCCGTCGTCGTCGACGCCGCCGGCGCGTGGGTCGATCGGGTGGCCGGCCTCGCCGGCATCCGCCCGGTCGGGGCGATGCCGCTGCGGAGGACCGCGTTCATCGTCCACGGCCCGGCTGAGTCGGAGGACTGGCCGCTGGTCTACGCCGTCGACGATTCGCTGTACTTCAAGCCGGAGGCGGGCGGGCAGCTGCTCGTGTCGCCGGCGGATGAGACGCCCGACGAGGCCCACGACGCGCGCCCCGAGGAGCTCGACGTCGCACTCGCTCTCGACCGGCTCAACGAGCTGACGACGCTCGACATCCGCCACGTGCGGACCACCTGGGCCGGACTGCGGACCTTCGTGGCCGATCGTCAGCCGGTGATCGGGCCCGACGATGCCGACCCCTCGTTCGTGTGGATGGCCGGCCAGGGGGGCACAGGCATCCAGACGGCTCCCGCGGCCGGTCGGCTCCTCGCGTCGCTCGTCGTCGACGGGGTGGTGCCCGAGGACCTCGCCGCCCTCGGGCTGACGGTCGACGACGTGTCACCGGCCCGCCCGACCCTGCGCCGAGCACCGGCCGAGGGCCGGAGTCCCGGGTGACCTGTGCCGAAGCTCGAGACGAGCACGGCCCGGGCCACAGGCCGTCAGGCCGAGGACACCGGGAGGAGAGCGGGGCTCCGGGGTCCCCGCTCGGGCGAAGAGGTCAGCTCTCGCCGGCCATCAGCTTCTCGGCGTAGTCGTCCATCGTGATGATGCCGCCTTCGGCCTCGGCGCGGCCCTGGTCGTCGGGGCGGAGCACGTCCTGGACGGCATCGATGCGCTTCCACGCGGGGTACGGCTGCTCACCGTTCTCGTCGGGTACGTACGGCGACGTCTCCACCCGCTCGTGCTTGTGGATCATGCGGGCGCAGTTCACGAAGGTCGTGTCCACGGTGCCGCGCACGATCATCGAGGCGCCCGGGAACGAGGCCATCTCCGGATCGTCGGACGAGACCGTCGCCGTCGCCTGCACACGGAAGCGGTTCGGGGTCTCGAAGTCGATGAAGAGCAGGCCGATCTTGCCGGTGTCGCCGATGTTGCCCATCGACAAGAACATGCCGTTGCCGTCGTAACAGGGGAACACGAAGGTCTTCGGATCGAGCACCTTCACGATCCCCACCGGACCGCCCTTGTAGGAGACGGTCGGCTCACCGCGCTCGTTGACGGTGGACAGGAAGAAGAAGTCCCGGCTCTCGATGAAGGGGATCTGCTCCTCGGGGATCTCGTCGGAGAAGATCGCCATCGTGAGGCGATCGGCGAGGTCGCGGGTCTGCTGGTCGTCCTGCACCGCTCGCTGGGAAGCGGTGTAGAACTCGTCGGCCTGGATCTCAGGCATCGATGGCCTCCGGTTCGGTCACGTCGATGTCGGCCTCGTCATACTGCCCCTCGATGCGGACCGAGGTGGGACGAGGCGACCGGTTCAGGAGCAGTTGCGTCACGTCGGGCCGGCTGTAGTGGCCGGTCGGGTCGGCAGCGGACTTGGCGATGGCCTGGAGCGCCGGATCGCAGTCGGCGTAGAGGATGCCCTCCTCGTTCTCGGGGAGCGGCTCGGCGAGCATGGTGCCCTCGGGGCCGTAGATGCGGGCGAAGCCGCCGCCCTCGAGCAGCATCTGCTCCTTGGCCGGCGTGTCGCAGAACATCGCCCGACCGGCCTCGCCGATCACGGCGCACGGCGCCAGGACGAACACCTGGCCCTCGACGGCGTACATCATGCTCGCTGCGTTGTTGACCTCGTGCCCGAGTGCGTTCGCCGCCCCCCGGTAGAGGGAGAACGCCGGCCAGGCCGCGCAGTGGATGTCCTCGCCGAGGCTGAACATCGCGTACTTCGACAGCGGTTGGATGTGCTCCCAGCAGCACAGGGCGCCGACGTTGCCGTACTCCATCTCCACGACGTCGAGGTCGGAGCCGTCGCCCTCGCCGAAGACGGAGCGCTCGACGTGGGTCGGCTTGAGCTTGCGGCGGTTCTTCCGCAGCACACCGTCCGGACCGAACGTGGCCTGCGCCATGTAGACGCTGCCGCCGTCCCGCTCGGAGTAGCCGACGTTGATCATGATCTCGTGCTCGGCCGCTGCGGCGCCGATCCGGGCGAGCTGCGGGCCGTCGACGGTCGGCGAGTTGGCCCAGTACTGCGGGACGAAGCCCATCCCGACCGCCGGCGAGTCGAGCCAGATGTGCCACGGATAGCCCGGGATGTAGGTCTCCGGGAAGGCGATGATCTCGGCGCCGTTGGCGGCGGCCTCGGCCGACAGCGAGATGAGCTTGTCGGTCGTGGCGTCCATGTCGTACCAGACCGGCTCCGACTGGACCGCGGCGACCTTGACCGTGCGTTCGAGCATGAGCTGGACCTCCCCGTGGCGTCCTCTCAGCTCAGTCCCGGCTGCGCTCCACCGCTAGGACGGAGGTGACGACCTCGTTGACGTCATGCGCATCTCGGTCGGCGTGCAGCCGTAGCGGGCCTTGAAGACCCGCGAGAAGTGGGCCGGGTCGGGGAGGCCGACCGACGCACCGATGGCCCCGACCGATCGGTGGGCGAGCAGGGGATCGACGAGGCGGACGCGGGCCCGTTCGAGACGGGCGCGTCGGATGCGCTCGCTCAGGCGCAGCTCGTCGCCCTCGAACAGCTTCTGGAGCGACCGGGTCGATCGTCCGAGCCGGGCGGCGAGCGTGCCCACGGACAGGCCCGGGTCGGAGAGGTTGCGCTCGATGTGGTCGAGCACACGCTGCCGCTCCGCGGCCAGTGCGGCCTCCGGAGCGGCGACACGCCCCGTCGTGGAGGCGAGCGCAGCGGCGAGGCAGTCGAGCGCCTGGTGGCCGAGGCGGCCCGACAACTCGTCGGGCACGCTCCCACCGTGGTCGACCAGCGACCGCAGGAAGCTCGCCGCCACGGCGCCGAGTCCCTCGGTGCCGTCGGCGCGGCGAGCGGTCGTCGAGTCCACCGTGAGCCCACGGTCGAGCAACGCCTCCCGCGGGAAGTGCACGACGATCTGGCGGAACGTGTCGTCGAAGCTCAGCTCGTACGGCCGGGTCGCGTCGTAGAGCGCGAAGTCGCCGGGGGAGAGCTCGGCGGTGCGACCGTCCTGGGTGATCCGAGCCTGCCCGGCGACCTGGAGGCTGACGAGGCACTCGTCGCTCACGTCGTCGGCCGAGTGACGGACGACCTGACCCTCGCTGTCCACCTGCGAGATGCGCACGTCGTCCCAGTCCCGGACGGCGACACGACCGGCGAACGGACGACTCCCGACCGGATCGACGACGAGCGGCACGTAGACCGCGCACACGACCTCACGCCAGTAGGCGAAGCGCTCCGCCGCGTCGACGCCCTCGGTGGAGAGCGTCGTGAGCGCGGCGGCCATGCGCAACGATAGGCCGCGCGCGGTGCCCGGGCGACGGGGTGGCCCTACTCGCGAGTGAGGAAGTCGACCACGGCCGTGCCGAAGGCGTCGTTGCGGTCACCGGCGACCATGTGGTGTGCGTCGGCGATGTCGACGTACTCGGCGTGGGGGACGAGCTCGAGGAAGTAGCGGGCGCCCTCCTCGGAGACCACGTCGCTGGCCCGGCCTCGGACGAGGAGCGTGGGGATCGTCAGCGCACGAGCAGCGTCGTCGAGCCGATCGGGGTCGCGTGAACGACGGGGCGTCTTGCCGTCCGGGTCCATGAAGGCCGGATCCCAGTGCCAGTACCAGCGACCGTCCTCGCGCTGGCGGAGGTTCTTCTTGAGCCCCGACACGTCCTTGGGCCGGGGTCGGTGGGGCTGGTAGGCCGAGACGGCATCGGCGGCCTCCTCGACCGAGGCGAAGCCCTCGGTGCCGCTGCGCATGAAGGTCAGGATCTTGTCGACGCCGGACTCCTCCATCCGTGTCGCGATGTCGACGAGCACGAGCGCCGAGGCGTCGACGTGGCGCTCACCGATGGCCAGGAGCGAGATGATGCCGCCCATCGACGCACCGACGAAGGCCGGAGCGCGACCACCGGCTTCGTCGGCGAGCACGCCGGCGACGGCGCGAGCGTCCTCGATCATCGGGTCGTGGGTGTAGTCCGCGTCGGGCGACCAGTCGCTGTCGCCATGGCCGCGGGCGTCGAGCGAGACGACGTAGCGGCCGGCGGCGGCGAGCGTCTCGGCGGTGTTGCCCCAGGCATGCCGGGTCTGGCCACCGCCGTGCATGAGGAGGACGGGAGCCGCTCCGACCTCGCCGTAGGCATCGCCGATCAGGGTGATCCCGCCAGCCCCCGCGAACGATCGCACCACCGCTTCCATCAGACCTCCCCTCGGCAGCGCCACCCTACGGAGCGGCGGACGCGCTCACCCCATCGACGCGTCGGCGAGCGAGACGAAATCGTCGATGCGCGAGCGGACCACATCGAGCCCGGCCGACCAGAACCTCTCGTCCCGGACGTCGATGCCGAACCGGTCGGCGAGGTCGCCCGCAGGCGCCAGCCCGGTCGAGGACAACAGGTCGTCGTAGGCGGCCCGGAACCGATCCGCATCCTCGACGTAGCTGGCGTACAGCCCGATGCCGAACAGCAGCCCGAACGCGTACGGCCAGTTGTAGAAGACCGACGAGTAGTAGTGCGGCTTGGCCGCCCACATCCACGGGTGCCGGAGCTCCGAGTGGAGGCCGTCGCCGTAGGTCGCGTCCTGAGCATCGGCCATCAGCCCGCAGAGCTCCTCCGACGACAGCGTCGACCGGCGTCGCCGGTCGAACACCGCCGACTCGAACAGGAACCGGGAATGGATGTCGACGATGACCTGGCAGCTGCCGACCAGGTCGGTGTCGAGGAGCGCGAGGCGCTCGTCGCCGTCGAGCGAGGCCAGGCCGTGCTCGACCATCAAGGTCTCGCAGAAGATCGATGCCGTCTCGGCCAACGACGACGGCGTCGCCCGCTGCATCGGCGTCCGGTGGCCCAGCGTCGTGTTGTGGTAGGCGTGGCCGAGCTCGTGGGCGAGGGTCATCACGCCGTCGGCGCTGCCGTTCCAGTTCAGGAGCACCCGGCTGGAGCCGTCGCCCATCGACATGCAGAAGGCGCCGCCCCGCTTGCCCGCCCGCGGTGCGACGTCGATCCAGCGCTCGCCGACCGCCCGCTCGGCCAGGCCGCGAAGGTCGTTCGAGTACGTGCCGAACGCCTCCTCGACGGCCGCGACCGCCCCGTCCCACTCGACCTCGGCAGAGGTGCCGACCGGTGCGAACAGGTCGGACCAGGGGAGCCCGCCGTCGTGGCCGAGCAGCCGTGACTTGGTGCGGAGGTAGCGGCGGAAGTCGGGGAACGAGGCGACCATCGCCGACTGGAGGGCGTCGAGGGTCGCTTCGTCGACGGCCTGACCGAAGCGCTGGGCCTCCAGGATCGACGGCCAGCCGCGTCGGAGCGCCAGCTCCTGTTGCTCGCCCTTGATGGCGTTCAGCGCCGCGGCGATCGGGACGGCGTTGGCCTCCCAGGCGGTGAGCTCGGCCTCATAGGCCGCGCGGCGCACCGCGGTGTCGGGGTCGGTGGCGAGGCCCCGCACGGCGAAGATCGGGAGCGTCTCGGAGCCGTCGGGGAGGGCGACCTCGGTCCGGATCGCGGAGGAGACGTCCCCGTACAGTCGGGCCCACGCCGTCGAGCCGGTGACCGACAGCAGCGCGGCGAGCTCCTCCTCCGATTCGCTCATCTGGCGCTCGGCGCGCTCGCGGCCCTTGCGCAGCGGCCACTCGTGGGAGGCGGCCGCCTCGCTCTGTGCAACCAGGGCATCGACATCGAGGCCGGCGACCCAGGCATCGAAGCGAGTCGTGAGCGTGGTGAGGTCGACGCTCGCTCGCTGGAGGCGGCTCATCGCCGCCTGTGCCACCGCGTCGGAGGCATCCGTGCTCACGAACGCGTTCAGGTAGGAGCGCAGGAGCTGGAGCCGGGCGAGGACCTCGTTGGTCGCGGCGACGATCTCCTCGACCGCACCGGCCGGATCGTCGGGCTCGCTGCTGCCTCGGACGCCGTGCCGGTCGTACAGCTCGCCGAGCCGACGGAGCTCGGCGCCGAAGCGTTCCTCGGCCTCGGCGAAGGAGCGGTCGTCGACGGACGGGAAGTACTCGCTGACGTCCCAGCGCGGGAGGGCATCGACCGTGGTCATCGGACCAGTGTCGCATCGGCCTCGACCGGTGCTCCTCCCTCCGACCGGGTGTCCGACTCGTTCGAACGCTCGAAGCGTCCGGTGGCTACTGTCTGCGGCCGATTCGGTCGTCCATCCCATCGATCGGCGTGCAGAGTCGTGACGGGGCGACCGAGCGGGCGGACTCGACCGATGCCGCGGTTCGCGTCGAGGAGGGGATCACGATGACGGACACCACACATGGGACCGACGGCGCTCGCCGCCGCCGAAGGCACGCGGCGAGTCCGGGCCGGGCGCGGCCGTCCCGCCTCCTCATGATCCTCGGCCTCTTCGCGCTGCTCGGGATCGCTGCGGCCTGCTCGTCGGGTGACTCCGACGAGGCGGCCGAGACGACGGCTCCGCCGGTCGAGGAGACCGAAGCGACCGAGCCCGAGCCGACCGAGGCGCCCACAACCACGCAGGCCCCCACCACGACGGCCGCACCGACGACCACGGCGGCGCCGACCACGACCGCAGCGCCGGAGGACGACTTCACGATCGACGAGCTCGGCCGGCGGATCGGCACGTTCCCCTCGTCGGAAGCCGAGATCGACTACGACAGCTACGCGCCGCCTCAGCGGGCGCTCGCGTTCGTCCACACCTTGACGGGCAACTGCAAGGAGTACCGCTCCTACGCTCCCGCCGACGTCAGCCTGCCCGCGTCGTTCCTCAGCGCCATCCTCGACTACGAGACCGACGACGTCGTCGACATCTCCGATTGCTCGGACGTCGACGCCGGGTACAACTACACCGCGTTCCGCTTCGTCGACGAGGCGGCCGCTCGCGCCGCCGGCGGCAACGTGGACGACGGATCGTTCAACGTCGGCGTGTGCGCCAACACCGTCGTCGACGGCGACGTGTTGATCTTCCTGACGGGCACGACGGCAGCCGACATCGCGGCCACGGCGGACGACCTGGTCTCCTGGATGGGCCGGGGCGAGGTGGCCCACCGGTGTCCGATCGAGGTCAGGGACGCGCCGGCGACCACCGAGGCGGCGTCCGGTGGCGGCCAGGCCGACGATTTCCCGGCGGAGGTCCGCGACCCCTTCATCGAGTCCTGCGTGGCCGGTGGCGGTGATCTCGAGACGTGCACGTGCACGATGGAGGAGATCGAGCTGCGCATGTCGCTGCCGGAGTTCGTGACGGCGAGCCTCGATCTCGCCGCAGGTGGCGAGCTGGATCCCATCTTCACCGAGGCGCTCGTCGCCTGCATCAACTGAGTCGTCGAGCAGGGGGCGCTGGCTACGCTGCCGGCCCATGCTCGATGACGACGTGGCCCGCCTCCTCGACGCGCTCGCCTCGGTCGAGGCGCCCGCGCTCGGCGAGGGCACGCCGGAGCAGGCGCGGGTCAACTACGACTCGGCACCCAAGCCCGATCCCGACCCCGTACGCCGGGTCGAAGATCGCGTCGTCGCCGGTCCCGCAGGCGACGTGCCGGTTCGGCTCTACGCCGACTCCTCCGAGTCCGGCTTGCCGATCGTCGTCTTCTGCCACGGTGGCGGCTGGGTGCTGTCGAGCGTCGACGGGCACGACACCCTCGCCCGTCGCCTCGCCGTGCGTTCGGGCGCGCTGGTCGTCTCGGTCGACTACCGGCTCGCGCCGGAGCATCCGTTCCCAGCGCCCCACGACGATTGCTGGGCGGTCACGCGGTGGCTCGCCGAGCACGGCGCCGAGTGGGGCGGGGACCCGGCTCGCCTGGCGGTCGCCGGCGACAGCGCCGGCGGCAACCTCGCAGCCGGGGTCGCGATCCGGGCGAGGGACGAGGGCGTCGCCCTCGCCTTCCAGCTGCTCATCTACCCCTGCATCGACACCGAGCAGCACCGTCCGTCGATGACCGAGAACGCGACCGGCTACTTCCTGACCGCAGCGGACATGGGCTGGTTCTGGGACCACTACGTGCCCCCGGAGCACCGCGGTGATCCGTATGCGGTCCCGGCGCGGGCCACCGACCTGACCGGCCTGGCCCCGGCGCTGGTCCAGACCGCCGCCTACGACCCGCTGCGCGACGAGGGTGAGGAGTGGGGCGAGCGGCTGGTCGCCGATGGCGTGCCCGCCGTCGTCACCCGGTACCCCGGGGTCGTGCACGGGTTCGTCAGCCGGTGGCACCAGATGGCCGCCGCGGAGACGGCCCACGACGAGGCCGGCGCGGCGCTGCGGTCAGCCTTCGGCACCTGAGCCCGATTCGCGTCGCTCGACGGTGATCGCATCGCCAGCCCGGATGGTGCCCGGCACGACCACCTTGGCGTTGATGCCGCGCAGGTGGAGCTTCTTGCCCTCCGGCGAGTTGACCCATCGGTGGGCGTCGAGGCCGAAGCGCCTCGTGAACTTGGCGCAACCGTTGTGCGGCTGGTCGGTCACCTCGATGACGGCCTGGCCCAGGTGGAGGCGCGTGCCGGCGGGCAGGTTGGCATCCGAGATGTCGAGGTCGACGTAGAGCTGGTCGCCCGCGAGCGGCCAGCGCTCGCGAGAGCCGGCGATCAGGTCGACGACACGCGACGACATCACGTTGAGCTGCATGTCGGGGTGGGACGACCCGTCCTCGGTGCGTGTCGAACCGCGGTTCTTCCACGTGTCACCGACGAGTCCGTCGACGAGGTCGAGCTCGGCGACGTCGAGGACCTCGCGCTCATCGATCGCCGGTCGGCGCACGATCAGCTCGAGCGTGCCGGCATCGGCCGGAGCGGCCTCGATCTGCGGGAGGGCGGCGTTCAGCTCGTCGGTGGTGCGGTGCTCCATGCCGCCAGGGTCCCGCGCGATCGCTCGTCGTGCGAGCGGTTTCCGCCTCAGCGGGGCTTGGCGCCTCCGCCGACGCGCAGCGTCTCGCCGCTGACCCAGGAGGAGGCCTCGCTCGCCAGGTAGACGCAGGCGGCACCGATGTCCTCTGGGCGCCCCAGCCGACCCAGTGGGATGTTCCACTCGTCGAGCAGCTCGTCGAGCTCGTCCTCGGTCTTGCCGACGGCGGTGAGCATCACCTCGGTGGGGATCGCTCCAGGGGCGACGCCGTTGACGCGCACGTTCGGGGCGAGCTCGGCGGACAGCGTCTGGGTGAGCGAGTTCACGCCGGCTTTGGCAGCGCCGTAGTGGGCGCTGCCCGGCACCGGCCCGCTCCCGGCGCCGGAGCTGATGTTGATGATCGAGCCACGCTCCATCCGCCGAGCGGCGATGCGCGTGGCGACATAGACCGACGTGAGGTTGAGGGAGAGGGTCTGGTGCCACTCCTCGATCGGGAGCTCGTCGGCGGGCATGCGCATCGGTGAGCCGCCGGCGTTGTTGACCCAACAGGTGAGCGAGCCGAACTCGGCGACCGCTCGATCGGCGAGCGCCTCGATCGCCCCGTGATCGGTGACGTCGGTCGTCACGGCGATCGCCTGTCCGCCTGCCTCGTTCAGCTCGGCTGCAACGGTGTCGATCTCGGTGGTCCGGCGAGCGGCCAGGACCACCGATGCGCCGGCTTCCACGAACGATCTGGCGATGCCGGCGCCGATGCCGCGTCCTGCCCCGGTGACGACGGCGACCTGGCCGTCCAGACGAAAGAGGTCGAGCACGCTCATGGCGCCACCGTAGGCGTCTACGGTGTCCGCCGACGAGGAGGAGGGCGCGAGTGTCGCGGTTCCACGAGCTCACGATGGACTCGATCACCGGTGAGCCGGTGAGCTTCAAGCAGTTCGAGGGTCAGGTCTGCCTGGTGGTGAACACCGCCAGCAGGTGAGGCCTCACGCCCCAGTACGCAGGTCTGCGTACGCTGCATCACGATCTCGCCGATCAGGGCTTCGCCGTGCTCGGCTTCCCGTGCAACCAGTTCGCCGATCAGGAGCCGGGCACGGACGCCGAGATCCTCGAGTTCGTCACCTCGGAGTTCGATGTCGACTTCCCGATGTTCTCCAAGATCGAGGTCAACGGCGACGGTGCCGCCGAGCTTTACCAACTGCTCAAGGAGGCGCAGCCCGGTGAGGGTGAGACCTCCGACATCGCGTGGAACTTCGAGAAGTTCATCGTCGATCGAGCGGGCGACCCCGTGGCGCGGTTCTCGCCGATGGTGACGCCCGAAGAGGTCGCCGAGGAGCTTCCGAAGTACCTCTGATCGCCAGCCCGCTCGGGGCTGCCATCACCGTCCGTCGAGGAACTCGGCGACGATGCCACTCCAGCGGGCCAGCTCGTCGGAAGTGCCGGCGAGATGGAGGCGCGTGTCGGGCAGCAGCTCGTGGAGCGCCTCGGCCGTCGACACGGGATGCCCGGGGTCGCCAGTCCAGGCGAGGATCACGGCCGGGACGTCGATCGTCGCGAGGCGCTCGGGCGCGGGCAGGTCGCTGAGTCCCGCACCCCGGAAGACCCAGGCCAACCGACCGAGGTCGGCGGATCGCAGTCGGCGCTCGGCGCGGTCACGCCAGTCGGTCACCTCGGCGAAGGGGTCCGGCACCGGGGCCGCGTCGAGCCCTCCGACGAGCGTCTCGACCTCGCCGCGCTCCATCACGCCCGCCATGGCTCCGTACAGCGCGGTCTGGTCGGCCCGCGTCTCCCATGCCGTCGGCGGGATCACGAGCACGAGCGCCGTGATCCGGTCGGGTGCGGCGAGCGCGGCGAACAGCGCCGTCGCGCAACCCATCGAGGCACCGGCACCGACGTACCGATCGATGCCGAGGGCGTCGGCGAGGGCCAGCTGGTCGCCGGCCAACGCCTCCCAGGCGTGCGGCTCTGCGGCTGCGCTCGCACCCGACTCACCGTGGCTGCGGGCGTCGTAGCGGACGACGACCCGACCCGGCGCGGCCTCGTCCCACCGGATCGTCGGCAGCTCGTCCTCGCCCTCCATCGAGCTGGACAAGCCGTGACCCCAGATCAACGGCGTGCCGGACCCGTCGCCGAGTCGGCGGACCGCCAGCTCCACGCCGTCGAGTGCGACGCGCATCACGCCTCCTCCCGCCAGAGGATGATGCGCTGCGGGCTCGAGCGGGGGATGCGCTCGACCTCGCAGCGGGCCTCCATGTCGGTCTTCGTGTAGCGGACGTAGTTGGTGAGCCGTCCTTTCGGGAAGAGCTCGTGGTCGCCATACCGCTCCTGGGCGGCGGCGACCACCTCCTTGAGCGGCACCGTGCCGTCGCCCTCCTCCGCGGCGTCGTCGACCAGCTCCAGGATCAGCGCTCGCACCGCCTCGTACTGCTCCTGGTCCATCGTCCACCCGTCCAACCCGCCTGGCCGAGTGGCGTTGAAGATCTCGACCCGGCCCTTCGACGCTCGCGCCGTGGCGTCGGCCTCCCAGGCGGTCTCGGGGACCGGACCAGCGTGCTCGTCTCGCTCGATCGCCATCGCCTCATCGTGGACCAGCCGGCGACGGCGCAGGAACACTCCGGGCGTCCGAGTGGTTGTCCCGGACGTGCAGATCGATGTGTGGTCCGACGTGGTGTGCCCGTGGTGCTTCCTCGGGAAGCGGCGGCTCGAGGGTGTCGACGATGTCGAGGTGCGCTGGCGGGCGTTCCAGCTCGATCCGTCCGCCGGCGACGAGCCCGGCCCGCTCAGGCCGGTGCTCGACGCCAAGTACGGGCCCGGTGCCTTCGACTCGATGACCACCCGGCTCAGCGCCCTGGGAGCGGAGGCCGGCATCGACTACCGGTGGGACGACGTGCAGCGCGTGTCGAGTCGTCGAGCGCTCGAGCTCGTCGCCTGGGTCGATGCGGAGTACGGGGCCGACACGGCGGAGCGACTGCACGAGCGGCTCTTCCGGGCGTACTTCACCGAGGGGGGCAACATCGCCGACGTCGATGAACTCGCCGGTTGGGCCGCCGATGTCGGCCTCGATCGCGGTCTCGCCGCCGAGGCGCTGTCCGGTCGGGCGGGCGCCGATGCGGTCGATGCCGACCTGCAGCTCGCCGCCGAGCGCGGCATCCAGGGCGTGCCCGGGTTCGTGTTCGCCGACACGTGGCTCGTGTCGGGTGCTCAGGACGTCGACACGATGCGGCAGGTGCTCGCCCAGGTCCGAGAGCAGCTGGCCGAGGCCGCTCAGTAGGCCGAGGGGAACTGCGGCTTCCGCTTCTCGCGGATCGCGGCGGCACCCTCAGCGGCATCGTGGCCCATGAAGTTCAGCATCTCGAAGGCGAGGCTCGCGTCGAAGGCGGGAGCCGCCTGCTGCACCCAGAGGTTCAGCGCTCGCTTCGTCCATCGGGCCGCGTCCTGCGGGCCGGTGGCGATCTTCGTGGCGACTCGCATCGCCTCGTCCATGAGCTCATCGCGTGGCACCGACTTCGAGACGAGACCGATCTCGTCGGCGGTCTTGCCATCGATGAAGTCGGAGGTGATGAGGTAGTACTTCGCCTTCGCTAGCCCACACAGCAGCGGCCAGATGATGTTGGCGTGATCGCCCGCAGCGACGCCGAGGCGGAGATGGCCGTCGGTGAAGCGAGCGTCCTCGGCGATGATGCTGATGTCGGCCATGAGCGCCACGGCGAGGCCGGCACCGACGGCGACCCCGTTGATCGCCGAGACGATGACCTTCTCGCACGACATCATCCGGTAGACGATGTCGCCGGCCTCGCGGAAGGCGACCTTCATCCCCTCGTAGTCGTTGATCATCGTGTCGATCCACGCGAGGTCACCGCCCGCCGAGAAGGCGTCACCCGAGCCGGTCACGACGACCACGCTCGTGTCGGCATCATCGTGGATGTCGAACCAGACGCGGCTCAGGGCGTTGTGCATCGGCGCGTCCGTGGCGTTCATCACGTCCGGCCGGTCGAGCGTCATCAGCAGGACGCCGTGGTCCTTTCGTTCGAAGGACAGGCCGGGGTAGCGATCGAACCACTCGTCGGACACGGGCACTCCTACTTCTTGGCGAACGAGGTGAGCCGCTCGCGGGTGTCGGGGATGCGGTAGTCGGTGGACGCCTCGTACGCGAGTCCCTCGCTGAGCGCGCGGTCGGCCGCCTCGCGGTAGAGGTCCTTGTACGCCGCGATCGAGCCGGGGCTGTTCGCCGCGATCTCGGCGGCGAGCGCGCCAACGGCGTCGTCCAGCTCGTCGAGGGGCACGGCTCGCAGCGCCATCCCCATGGCCGCTGCCTCCGTGCCGGTGATCGTCCGGGCCGTGAAGCTCAGCTCCTTCGCCGCCTGCATGCCGACGAGGCGGGGGAGGCGCTGGCTCATGCCCCAGGTCGGCCGGAGACCCCACTTGGCGTGGGTGTCGCCGAGCTTGGCCTCCTCGGCGACGACGACGAGGTCGCAGGCGATGGCCAGCTCCATCGCGCCGGTGAAGCAGAAGCCGTTGACCTTGGCGATCGTCGCCTGCGGCATCGAGCCGAGGAGCTCGGTGACCCGTCGTGCGGGCGTGTTGAGGTCGCCGCCGACCTCGCCGTCGGTCGTGTCGCCGCCGCCCAGGGCCTTGAGATCGACGCCGGCGCTGAAGGCACGTCCGGTGCCGGTCAGGACGACGACGGAGATCGACTCGTCGTCGCCGATCGATTCGAGCTCGGCGACGATCTCGCGCAGCATCCGCGGGGTGATGGCGTTGAGCGCGTCGGGCCGGTGCAGCGTGATCGTGGCGATGCCGTCGCCGCGCGCGGTCAGGATCTGCGGATCGTCGCTCATGGGTCCCCCACTGGGTGGTTGTGGCCGACGCCGTCGGACACTAGGACGAAGCGGTGACCGCGACCGAGCCGAGCACCGACGAGTCCCTCTGCGACCTGAGCGCGGTCGAGCTGCGCCGTCGCCTCGGAGCGAGAGAGGTATCGGCGCGAGAGGTCATCGATGCGCACATCGCCCGGACCGAGCGGGTCGACCCGACGGTGAACGCCGTCGTGACGACGACGTTCGACGCGGCGCGTCGGGCTGCGGCCGCCGCGGACGAGCTCGCCGCCTCCGGCGTCGAGCTTCCCGTGTTGCACGGGGTGCCCACGGCTCACAAGGACCTGGTCGACACCGCCGGCGTGCGGACGACGAGCGGGTCACCGGTGCACGCCGACCGCGTGCCCGAGCGCGACGACCCGATGGTCGCGCGGCTCCGAGCGGCCGGCGCGATCTCGATCGGCAAGACCAACACGCCCGAGTTCGGCGCGGGCAGCCACACGTTCAACCCGGTCTTCGGCCTCACGAGGAACCCGTGGGACCCTGAGCGGAGCGCCGGGGGGTCCAGCGGGGGAGCGGCCGTCGCCGTCGCCTGCGGGATGGTCCCGGTCGCGGACGGCTCGGACGTCGGCGGCTCGCTCCGCAACCCGCCGTCGTTCAACGGGGTGGTCGGGTTGCGCCCCTCCTATGGCGTCGTGCCGTTCACCGGAGCCTTGGCCTCGCGGCGCCGCTCCGCCACCAACGGCCCCATCGCCCGCTCGGTCGGGGACGCCGCGCTCCTCCTCGCAGCGATGGCGGGGCCGTACCGAGACACTCCGTGGGTGCCGTCGGTCGACGGAGCGACCTTCGCTCCGCCGGTCACACCGCCGGATCGGCCGCTCCGGGTCGGGGTGAGCGAGGACCTCGGCGACCTGCCGGTCGACCCCGAGGTTCGTCGGGTGGTGCGCGACGCGGCGACGGCAGCCGAGGGCATCGGCTGGCAGGTCGAACCGTCGCTCCCCGAGCTGAGCGGAGCCGACGAGAGCTTCGAGGTGTTGCGAGCCTGGGAGTACCGGGCCCACCTGCTCCCGCTGCTCGGCGACCGGCTCGGTGAGGTCAAGCAGACGCTGCAGGACGAGGTCCGGCGCGGCGGCGAGGTGTCTGCCGACGAGCTCGCCCGCGCCATCGGGACCGAGACGAGGATCCTGCGGGCCTGCGCCGCCTGGTTCGCCGATCACGATCTGTTGATCGTCCCGACGTCCCAGGTCCCACCCTTCCCGGCCGACCAGGAGTGGGTGGGGGTGATCGACGGGGTCGAGCTGCCGACCTACACGGCGTGGATGCGATCGTGCTCTCGCATCACTGTCACGGGTCTGCCCGCGCTGTCGCTGCCCGCCGGCATGACCGAGCGTGGACTGCCGATCGGGGTCCAGCTGGTCGGGCCGCCGGGCGGGGACCTGCGTCTCCTGCAGGCCGCAGCGGCGCTGGAGGCAGCGATCGAGGTGCCGAAGCGCCCGCCGATCGTGTGAGCCTCAGCCTCGGAGGAGGCGAGCGTGGGCGTCGTCGTCGAAGGTGGAGAAGAAACCGCCCAGCTCGTCGACCAGGTGGGCGTGCGACTCGGCGGCGAACAACACGGGCTGGTAGGTCGTGATGTCGTAGTCGAGTCGGCCCATCGTGGCGAGGTCGAACGGTCGGATCTCAGCTCGCCGGAACGCCTGGATCTCCCCGAACGACGAGGCGAGGCCGGCGCCGTAGGCCCGTGGTTCGCCGTCCTCGTGGACGACGCCGAACTCGAGCGTGAACCAGAACACCCGGCTGAAGAACTCATGCGCTGCGTCGCCGACGCAACGCCGCGACGCCTCGCCGGCGAGACGATGGAGCTCGGCGAAGTCGTGGTGGGCGATCAGGTTCAGGTGGCCGACCACCTCGTGGAGCAGGTCCGGTTCCGGCGTGTAGAAGGGCACCGAGGTGTGGCGGAGGTACTGCGTCGACATGAACGTCGCGTCGGCCAGGTTGCCGTAGAACGTGCGGGCCGGGACGAGGCCGGCGACCGGGACCACGCGAAACCCGGTGAGGCGGGCGAGACGCCCGTCGAGCTCACCGAGCTGGGGTACGCGATCGGTCGGGAGATCGAGCGCACCGGCGCCGTCGCGGTACGCCCGACAGGCGAAGGTCGCGTGGAGCTGCTCCAGCTCGCGCAACACCGTCTGCCAGACGCCGTCCTCGGCGTCGGTGTACCCGATGACGGGCAGGGAATCCCCCGGTCGCCATGCCTCACCGGCGCGGGCGATGTCCGCCCGTCGCTGGCGATAGTCGGCGTCGGCGAACCCCGGGTGGTCGTCAGGGAGCTCCAGACCGTCGGGGGCGGCGACATCGACCATGTCACCATCGTCGCCAAGGTGGCGAGATGTGGCAACGACCTCCCGATGTTCCGGAAGATCCGCAGTAGCCTGGTAACGATCCGATCGAAACGTCCGCCCGAGAGGGGTCAGCGATGGAGTCTGCTGGACGATTCGCAGCGGTCGACGACGTCGATCGCCGGTTGCTGGCCGAGCTGCGCCGCGACGGCCGGCAGTCGGTCAACGAGCTGGCGGGGACGGCCAACGTGTCGCGATCGACCGCCTACCAGCGCCTCGACCGGCTCCGTGATGGCGGCGTGCTCGGACCCAGCGTCGCCGAGGTCGAACCGGCTGCCGTCGGCCTCGACGTCGCCGCGCTCATCCTCATCGACCTCGAACAGGGGTCCTGGCGGGATCTGCTCGAGGACCTCCGATCGCTCCCCGGGCTGGAGCACCTCGCGTTCACCACCGGTGCGTTCGATGCGGTCGCACTGGTGCGGGTCAGCGACGTCCACGCGCTGCGCGACGTCGTGCTCGACCACCTGCTCGGGCTCGAATCGGTGCGCTCGACCCAGACGATCTTCGTGCTCGACGAGTGGCGCAGCGACCCGATCGCCGCCGCCCTGCTCGGGGGAACCTGATCAGCCGTCAGCGCGCTCGTGCAACTCGATCAGGTTACCGTCCGGATCTCGGACGAAGGACTGGCGGGCGAGGTCACCGACTCCCACGGGCTCGCGGGCGTCGAGCCCGGCCGACCGCAACTCGACGAGGACCTGGTCGAGGTCGGTGACCCGGAGGGCGAAGTGCCCACTCCTGGTCGGCTCGGTCGCGTCGACGACGGCGAGGTGGATCTCCTGCGGGCCGGCGCCGAGCCAGGCCCCCTCGATCGGGAGCTCGGGCCGGGGCAGCACCGGGAGGCCGAGCGTGCCGGTGTAGAACGCGAGTGACCGATCGAGGTCGGTCACCTCGATGGCCACGTGATGAACGCCGATCGCCTCCATGCTGACGATCGTGGCACGCCGGGCCTCGCTCGGCGAGACTCGGCGGCCATGGGGATGATCGAGACGCTCCGATCCGTGGTGCGGGTGCGCCGCTTCGAGACCGACAGCGTGCAGCGGCGGCTGAACCGAGCTGCGAACGTCGCGGATCTTCGGCGCATCGCCAAGCGTCGGCTCCCCGGTGGCGTCTTCGACTACATCGACGGCGCCGCCGAGGACGAGCGCACCCTCGACCGCAACTCCGCCGGCTTCGGTCGGATCGAGTTCCGACCCCGAGTGCTGACCGACGTCAGCGCCTGTGACCCGTCGACCACGCTTCTCGGCGAGCCGCTGTCGTCACCCATCGTCCTGGCGCCGACCGGTTTCACCCGGATCGCCGACCCCCAGGGCGAGCTCGCCGTCGCCCGGAGCGCCGAGCGGGCCGGCCTGCCCTACGCCTTGTCGACGATGGGTACTCGCTCGATCGAGGAGGTGGCGGAGGTCAGCCAGGGCCGCAAGTGGTTCCAGGTGTACGTGTGGAAGGACACCGAGCTCGTCGCCGAGATGCTCGACCGCGCCAAGCGGCACGACTACGAGGCGATCGTGATCACGGTCGACACCGCCGTGCTCGGCCGCCGCGAGCGCGACGTGCGACGTGGGTTCACGCTCCCGCCGAAGATCGGACTCGAGACCTTCGTCGACGGTGCGCTGCATCCCCAGTGGACGCTCGACTTCCTCCGTTCGGAGCCGATCTCCTTCGCCAACGTGAAGGGCCGGTCGGTCGGCGACGGTTCCACCGCCGTCTCGCTCGCCCAGTACGCGAACGACCAGTTCGACCAGTCGCTGTCGTGGGACCGGATCGGGTGGTTCCGCGACCGGTGGTCCGGTCCGATCGTGCTGAAGGGCATCCAGACCGTCGAGGACGCCAGGCGGGCGGTCGACGCCGGGGCCGAGGCGATCGCGCTGTCGAACCACGGCGGCCGTCAGCTCGACGACGCACCGGTGCCCATCGAGCTCGTCGGGCCGGTCACCGATGCCATCGGCGACGCCGCAGAGGTGATCTGCGACGGGGGCGTGCGACGGGGCAGCGACGTGGTGAAGGCCGTCGCGCTCGGCGCGAAGGCCTGCATGATCGGTCGCGCCTACCTGTACGGCCTGGGTGCCGGAGGTGAGCGGGGCGTCGACCACGTGCTCGACATGTTCGACGCCGGCATCCGCCGGACGATGGCGCTCACCGGTGCCCGAACCGTCGACGAGATCAGCCCTGAGCTCGTGGCCTGGCGGGACTGAGCCGGCTCAGGCGGCGGCCACGCGGTTCCGTCCCGCCCGCTTCGCGTCGTAGAGGGCGGCGTCGGCGACGCGGATGACCTCACGGACCGAGGCGAGCGGACCGTGGGCGACACCGGCGCTGGCGGTCACACGGAGCTCGGGATCGATCTCGTGCCACGGCGCAGCCTCGATCTCTGTACGGATCCGCTCGGCGAGCTGGGTGGCCACCTCGGCCGGGGTACCGGGAGCGATGATCACGAACTCCTCGCCTCCGAGCCGCGCGACGTGGTCGCCATCGCGGACCGAGTCGCGAAGGATGCGGCCGACGGCCTGCAGCGTCAGATCGCCGGCGTGGTGGCCGAAGCGGTCGTTGACGGACTTGAAGTGGTCGAGATCGACGAGCACGACGGCCCCCTGGCCGCCCTGGCTCCCCAGACGGTCCAGCAGCCGTTCCATCCATCGACGCGACCCGACGCCGGTCAGCGCGTCGACGGCGGCTTCCTGTGCGAGGTCGTCGGCCCGTCGGCGGAGCGCGGCGCGTGCGATCTCGAGGTCGGCGCGCTGGCGGATCTGCACCGACAGCTGACCGACGAGGTCGAGCTGGTTGCGTCGGACGTACCTCGTGCAGGCCCTCGCGTCGACGAACGCCCCGGCGGTGTCGCCCAGCGCCGCCTTGGCCTCCGCCCGCTCCGAGTAGGCGCGGACGATCCGGTGCTCGTCTCCGATCCCGATCAGGACCGGCAGTGCGGCGTCGAGGTGCGCGACGGCGACGGTGAGCTCACCGAACCGGCGGGCGATGCTCCCCAGCACGAGCTGGGCCCAGGCGCGGAGCCGGGGGACCAGCTCGTCGAGACGAGGCTCGATCGCCGCGGCGATGGCCTGCACGTCGGCGTCGTGGCGGTCCAGCAACGTGAGCTCGGCGAGCATGCCCGGCCCCAGGACCGTGCGAGCCGCCGTCGTCTCGCCTGACTCGCTGAGCCACCGCGCCGCTTCGATCGCCGGTTCGGCGTCCACGGCGATCTCGCCGTGGAGCGACTCGACCACGAGGAAGCAGAGCGTGTACGCCGTGATCTCCCGCGTGACGTGGTCGAGCGCGGAGGCAGCGAACGCCTCCGTGCCGGACCGAACGGCCATCTCGAAGGCGGAGAGCTGCCCGAACAAGATGCCCAGGCCGTTGGCGGAGCGGACCCACTCGGGATCGACCTCGGTGGACTGCGACTGCAGCACCATCGACGCGACGGCGTGGTTCACGGCCTCCTCGTGCTGCCCGGCCCGCTGCGCGAACACGGCCGCCCCGGCCGCGGCGTAGGCCGCCTCGTTCGGACGCCCGGCGGCCTGCAGGAGCCGTGCTGCCTCAGCGGCATCGCGCGCAGGTCCGCTCGGATCGTCTTCGCCCTGCATCGCGACCGCACGAGCCAGCAGCAGGCTCCCGCGATCGGCCGCATCGAGCGGCCCGGCGATGGCCGCGTCGAGGCGCTCGAGCAACGGCCCGATCTCGCCCGTCATCGTGCGCTGACGGGCCTCGCGGACGAGCGCGGTGATGTCGGAGCCACTCACGCCGGTCCTGTCGGACGATCCGGCGGACCACGTGAGCCGTGCGATCAGTCCTGGGTGCCGACCCGGAGGTCCTTGAAGGCGACGTCCTTGTCGACGCTGGGTTCACGGGGGAGCCCGAGGACCCGGTCGCCGATGATGTTCTTCTGGATCTCGTCCGTGCCGCCGGCGATGTTGGCCGCGAAGCTGCGGAGCGTCAGCGCCGCCCACTTGTCGCCGTTCTCGTCGTCCTCGGCCCAGGCGAGGCCTCCGGGGCCGGCGAGCTCCAGGGCGAGGTCGCGCATCATGCGGGCGATCACCGCGCCGTGCAGCTTGCCGAGCGAACCGCCCGGCCCGGGGGCCCGGCCCGCCTTGAGCTCGGCGCGGGTACGCATCGACACCAGGCTCTTGGCCGTCTCCTCCGCGTAGAGCTGCATGAGGGCCTGCCGAATCACCGGCTCCCCGTCGCGACCCTGCTTCCTGGCGAGCGCGGCGAACATGTCGTAGGTGGGCGTGGTCACGCCGCTCTTGGAGCCCGTGCCGATCGCGACGCGCTCGTACATGAGCATCGCCGTGGCGAGCCGCCAGCCCTCGTTGAGGGGACCGAGCTGCCAGGACGCCGGGATGCGGACGTCGCTGAAGAAGATCTCGTTGAAGTGCATCCCACCGTCGATCTGGTGGATCGGGCGGATGTCGACCCCGGGTGCGTTCATGTCGATGATGAACATCGTGATGCCGCGGTGCTTCGGCTGGTCGACGTCGGTGCGGGCGATGATGATCCCGTAGTCGCACACGTGGGCCAGGGTCGTCCAGACCTTCTGGCCGTTGATGATCCACTCATCGCCGTCGCGGATCGCCTTGGTCTGGAGGCTGGCGACGTCGGAGCCGGCGCCCGGCTCCGAGAACATCTGGCACCAGATCTCTTCGGCGGAGATCAGCTTGGGCATGAACTCCTGCTTCTGCTCGTCGGAGCCGAACTCCTGGAGGACCGGCAGGCACATGCCGTGGGTGATCGTGAGCTGACCCGTCATGTCCGGGTACTCGTTGTAGACCTCGCGCCACAGTCGCTCGTGGGCCTTGGTCAGGCCCTGGCCCCCGAACTCGGTCGGGTAGGTGAGGCCAGCGAGCCCGGCGTCCGACAGCGCCTTCTGGAACTTCTGCTGCACGGCGACGGCCTGATCGCTCCGGGGGTCGGGTCCCAGGAACGGCATCCCCGTGGCGTGCTGGTCGAGGAACTCTCGGCAGCGGGCGCGGAAGGCCTCGGCCTCCTCGGCGGTCAGGTCGGCGTCGGTCGTGGCGGTCACGGCAGCCCCCTCGTTCGGAACGACACCGGTATTGTATGGCGCCAGACGTTCTGGCGTCGTATCGACGGCTGCCGGTCGAGGGAGAGGGCGCGGTGATGGCGGAGGATCGGACCGGGGGGCACGAGCTCGACGCCCCACCGTGGCTGCGCGTCGAGGCGACGCTCATGGCCACCGCCCGGCTCATCCGTGAGGCCTACGACGCCCGTCTCGAGGCGCTCGGCCTCCACCTCTCGCAGGCGAGCCTGCTGTCGTACGTCGCCGACTTCGGCCCGCAGGCCCAGAGTCGCATCGCGGAGCGGTTGGCGCTCGGGCGAGCCGCCACGGGTTCGATGGTGGACGCGCTGGAGGCCCGCGGGCTCGTCCGGCGACTACCGGATCCCGACGATCGGCGTGTCTGGCTCGTGGAGATCACGCCCGAGGGCAAGGACGTCGTCGCCGAGATCGCCGAGGTCGACCAGCGGTTGCGCTCCGAGCTCCGGGCCGGCACGACGCGGGAGGACCGGCAGCAGCTGGCGGAGCTGCTCGTGCGTCTCCAGTCCAACCTGGCCGCGCTGGAGTAGCGCTCAGCTGGCGTCGAGCTGGGAGTCGACGATGCGGTCGATGGCCACATCGGTCGGCGGCTCGCCGAGGCAGAGTCGGGCGTAGAGCACGGGCCCGCACAGCGCGGCGGTCACCTCCCGCACGTCCCGCTCGGCGTCGATCAGGCCGGCGGCCTGCGCGTTCCGGATGAGCTCCATCGTCTGACCGGCGCCGAGCTCGACGAGGCGATCCCGGAGCGGGACGACCTCGGGGTCCCGGTCGGCGCGCTCGACGATGGCGCCGATGATCGTCCCGACGATGCCGTCGAACAGCTCACGACGGAAGCTCCGGAGCTCGGCGGCGAGGTCGGCCCGAGCGTCGCCGGTGATCGGAGCGTGGTGCGACGCGTCGACGAACTTCCCGCCGTGGGCGAGCAGGGCCAGGCGATCGGGGAAGTGTCGGTAGACGGTGTTCCGGCCCACGCCCGAACGCTCCGCGACGCGCTGGTGCGTGATGGCGTCCCAGCCGTCCTCCACGAGGAGTGCTCGAACGGCGTCCCCGATCAGGGCCTGGGTGTGGAGGATCCGAGGATCCGTCGTGCTCATGGTTTGGCGTGACCTTCGATCTCTGGAACAGTTTGTTCCCGTGACGAACAGTTTGTCCCAGAACCCGGAGCGAGGCGAAGC
Organism: Actinomycetota bacterium; assembly: GCA_039185015.1. Lineage (GTDB taxonomy): Bacteria > Actinomycetota > Acidimicrobiia > Acidimicrobiales > Poriferisodalaceae > JBCBSZ01. The sequence goes on along the minus strand of JBCDAU010000011.1, from coordinate 75,194 downwards.
GGTCGTCACCGACCGCCCTGCGCTCACGATCCTCTCGATGTGCCTCGCCGTCGTGGTCGTGATCGCCGGCGTGGCCGGCATCACGGTCGCGATCCCGACGATCGGCCAGGAACTGCGAGCCACGCAGTCGGAGCTGCAGTGGATCATCGACTCCTACGCGATCGTGCTCGCCGCGCTGTTGCTCCCCGCCGGCGCCCTCGGCGACCGGTTCGGTCGCAAGCGACTGATGCTCGTCGGATGGGCGATCTTCGTCGTCGCCACGGCCCTGACCGCCGCCACCGATGACATCGGCTCGCTCATCGCGCTCCGAGCGGTGTCGGGTGCCGGTGCCGCCCTGGTCTTCCCGGGCACGCTCTCGACGATCACGAACGTGATCCCCTCCGAGCGCAGGACCCAGGCGATCGCCGCGTGGACGGTGAGCGCCAGCCTCGGCGGCACGATCGGCTCGGTCGGGTCGGGGGCGCTCATCGAGGCCTTCTGGTTCGGTTCGATCTTCGTCGCCACGGCGATCATCGGTGCCGCCATCGCGCTCATGACGATGCTCTTCGTCCCGGAGACCTCGGATCCCGCCGACTCCAACCTCGATCCGATCGGGAGCATCGCGTCGCTCGTGGGCATCGGAGCGATCACGCTCGGGATCATCGAGGGCCCGATCAAGGGCTGGTCCGACCCCCTCGTCGTCGCCGGCCTGGTCATCGGCGTGATCGGGGTCGTCTCCTTCGTCCTGTGGGAGCTGCGCACCGACCGGCCGCTGCTCGACGTCCGGCTCTTCCGTCTCCGCGGCTTCTCGACGGGCTCGCTGTCGATCTTCCTGCAGTTCCTCGCAGCGTTCGGTTTCTTCTTCACCGCGTCGCAGTTCCTCGCGTTCGTCTTCGACTACTCGCCGCTCCAGATCGGCCTCGGCCTCCTGCCCATCGGGGTCACGATCCCGCTCGGTTCGGTGCTGGCACCGAAGGCGATCGAGCGCTTCGGTCGTGGCGTCACCGGCGCCGTCGGGCTCGTTGCCGTGGCCGTCGGACTGGCGTGGTTCAACCTCGTCGGCGTCGACACGTCGTACTGGTTCTTCGCCATCGGGGTGCTGATCTTCGGTTTCGGGTTCGGCCTGGCCGCACCGCCCGCGACCGAGGCGATCGTCGAGGCACTGCCTCGCGAGCGACAGGGTGTGGCCTCGGCGATGAACGACGTCACCCGCGAGGTCGGGGGCGCGCTCGGGATCGCCATCATCGGGTCGGCGCTGACCTCCGGCTACCGGTCGTCGGTCGCCGACGGGCTCCCGGATGCGCTCCCGCCCGAGCTCGGCGACGCGATCGGCGACTCGGCCGGAGCGGGTCTGGCCATCGCCGGGGAACAGGGCCCTGCCGGCGCCGAGATCGTCGGCGCCGTCCAACAGGCGGTGTCCGATGGGTTCGGCAACGCCATGACGATCGCGGCGATCGCGGCCGTCATCGGCGCGATCTACGTCGCCGTACGGACGCCCTCAGCCGGCCAGGAGACCGCCGCGCTGGAGTGACGAGCCGCATCCGGGCAACGACCACGGCCCGGCCGCAGGAGCGTCAGCTCCGGGGTCCCCACCCGGGGAGAGAACTCAGATCGCGAATCCGCCCAGCTTGGTCTCGAGGTACTCCTCGATGCCCTCGCGATGGCCTTCGCGGCCGAGCCCCGAGTCCTTCATGCCGCCGAAGGGTGCGGATGCGGCGGTCGGGTTGACGTCGTTGACGCCGATGATGCCGAAGCGCAGGCGCTCGAACGCCCGGATCGCCGTCGACAGGTCGTGGGTGTAGACGTACGCAGCCAGGCCGTAGTTGGTGTCGTTGGCGAGGTCGATCACCTCGTCGACGTCGTCGTAGACGATGACCGGGGCGACCGGCCCGAAGGTCTCCTCACGGTAGATGGCCATGCCGTCGACCACGTCGGTCAGCAGCGTCGGCGCGAAGAAGTGACCCGACGCGAACTCGCCGTCGGCCAACCGGTGCCCGCCGACGGCCGCGGTGGCGCCCCGACCGACGGCATCGTCGACCTGGGCCTCCACCTTGGCGACGGCCGCCTCGTTGACCAGCGGCCCGACGCCGATGCCGTCCTGGAAGCCGTTGCCGGCGCGGACCCGTCCGACCCGTTCGACCATCGTCTCGGTGAACGGTTCGACCTGGCTGCGGTGGACATAAAGGCGATTGGGGGAGATGCAGGCCTGGCCCGAGTTCAGGAACTTCAGCGCCGCCGCGCCCTTCGCTGCCCGGACCGGATCGGCATCGGGATAGACGATGAACGGGGCGTGGCCACCGAGCTCGACGGACACGCGCTTGAGGTTCCCGGCGGCCGCGCCGGCGAGGTGGCGGCCGACGGCGGTCGAGCCGGTGAAGGTGAGCTTCGCGACCCGCGGATCGTTGGTGAGGGCCTCGCCGACGGGGCGCGGATCGAGCGCGGTGACGAGGTTGACGACACCGGCAGGCGCCCCGGCATCGTGGAAGACCTCGTAGACGGCACGGGCGCAGAGCGGGGTGGCCTCGGCCGGCTTGAGCACCACGGTGCAGCCGGCCGCGAGGGCGGGTCCCATCTTCCGGGTCAGCATCGAGATCGGGTAGTTCCACGGCGTGATCGCCCCGACGACGCCGACCGGCTGCCGGATCGACAGGAACCGTTGGTCGGCGCGCTTCGACGGCAGCCACTCGCCGTGGACCCTCGTCGCCTCCTCGGCGAAGAACCGGAGGAAGTCGGCGGCGTACCCGACCTCGTTGCGAGCGGCGCGCAGCGGCTTGCCCTGCTCCTTGGTCATGAGTTGGGCCAGGTCTTCGGCCCGCTCGGTCATCAGACGCCAGGCGCCCAGGAGGAGGTCGGCTCGTTCATGAGCGGTCGTCGACGACCACGCGGCGAACGCGGCGTCGGCCGCGGCGATGGCGGCGTCGACGTCGGCGGCGCCACCGTCCGGCACCGCTCCGATCGTGCCACCGGTCGCCGGATCGGTCACCGGGAAGGAACCTCCGGAGATCGCTTCCCGCCACTCGCCGTCGATGTACACGCAGACCCTCCGTCAGGTCGTCGTCATGGCCCGCCAGTCGGCGGGGGTGTGCCACTCGGCCTGGATGGCCAGGTCGTTCCGCAGGGCCTCGTCCACGGTCTCGACGACCGCGCTGCGGTAGCCACCGTCGCTCAGTCGTATCAGCGACGCGGTCGGTCCGAGGGTCTTCCCGACCGACAGGAACCGGTCGGTCGCATCTCGTGGGCCCTCGCCGATGAGGATCGAGACGAGCCGGCCACCGAGCTCGACGTTGAACTCGGTGGCCCGCTCGATCGAGGTCGAGGGGCTGCACGAGTGCCCTCGACCCGTGAGCGCCGCCGCGAGGGCGTCGCTCAGCTCAACGACCGACGCTCCTGAGTGGAACGCGGCCATCGTCTTCGGGACGACCTTCGCCATGGCTCAGGCGTCGGCCACCAGGCGGTCGCGCAGCTCCCGCTTCACGAACTTGCCGTTGGCGTTGCGGGGCAGTTGCTCGTCCAGGAACCAGACCTTCGCCGGGATCTTGAACTTGGCGAGCTGCGGCTCGAGGTGCGCCCGGAGCCCGGCGTCGTCCAGCGAGGCACCGGGCCGCAGGACGATGGCGGCGGCGACGTCCTCGCCGAGACGGTCGTCGGGGATGCCGAACACGGCGGCCTCGGCCACGGCGTCGTTGGTGTAGATCGCGGCCTCGACCTCGGAGCAGTAGATGTTCTCGCCGCCCCGCAGGACCATGTCCTTCGCCCGGTCCACGATGTAGACGAAGCCGTCGTCGTCGATGCGAGCGATGTCGCCGGTGTTGAACCAGCCGTCGACGATCGACTCGGCCGTGGCCTCGTCGCGGTTGAGGTAGCCCTTGATCACGACCGGGCCCTTCACGCAGAGCTGACCGACCGAGCCGGCCGGGAGGTCGTTGCCGACGTCGTCGACGAGCTTGGCGTCGAGCGTGGGCACGACCGGGCCGCACGACTCCGGCTTGGCGGTGAAGAACATCGCCGAGTTGGCGGTGACGATGCCGTGGGTCTCGGTGAGGCCGTAGCCGGTGCTCGGGCCGCCCTGCGGCAGCGCGTCGTCGATCTTGCCCACGAGGTCGGGCTGGAGCGGGGCACCGCCGCCGCCCATGCCCTGCAGGCTGGACGTGTCGCGGGAGTCCCAGTCGGGGTGCTGGAGCAGCTCGCGGCTCATGGTGGGGACGCCGCTGAAGTTGTTCACGCCCTCGCGCTCGATGAGCTCGAGCGCACGGGCGGCGTCCCACTTGTAGGTCAACACGAGCTTGCCGCCGGTCGCCGTCGCCGGGTGGAGCAGGCAGTTGTTCGCTGTGACGTGGAACAGGGGCGTCGGCGCCATGATCACGGCCTGCGCCTCGGGGTCGGGCGGCGCCGGCGGCTCGGCACCGGCTGCTGCGGCCGCCTTCGCCGCGGCCATGCCGACGGCCAGCTGGAAGAAGCCGAGGTGCATGAGGTTGTGCACGGAGCCCCGATGCGTGAGCTGGGCCCCCTTCGGGAAGCCGGTCGTGCCCGACGTGTAGAAGATGCAGATGTCGTCGTCGGGGTCGATGTCGACCTCGGGGAGCGTGGCCGGCGCTGCGCCGGGGTCGACCACGTCGGCCCACCGGCTGGCGTCGGCCGGCAGGTCGCGATCGGAACGGACCGAGATCACGTGGAGATCGCCGCCCTCGCGGAGGTGGTCGAGGTGCGGGATGACCCGTTCGATGCGCTCGTCGTCCGCGATCAGCACCTTCGGGCGGCTGTCGCCGAGGCCGTACTCCATCTCGGGGCCGGTCCACCACGCGTTCATGCCGACCGCCGCTGCGCCGATCGATGCCGCCGCCCAATACGCGACGACCCACTCGGGGTAGTTCCGCATGGCGATCGCCACGCGATCGCCGGGGCCGACGCCGTGGGTCTCGTGGAGCAGCCTGGCGAGCGCCCGGACCTGGGCGTGCACCTCGGTGTAGGTGTACCGCTCGTCCTCGAACACGAGGTAGGTCTTGTCGCCGTGCAGGGCGGTGAGCTCCCAGAGCACCCGCATGTCGGGCGGCGCCTGTTCGAACACCCGCATCGGGATGCCCCGGACCTCCGTCTCGGACATCGCGAAGGGTTGCCCCTCGGCGGTCAGCTCGTTCCAGGCCTCTCGAAGATGCTCGATCACGGGGGAGATGTTGGTGGAAGTCGGGTGACGAGCGCCACGCCGGGAGGCAGAGTCTGGAGGTGATCGATCGCGAGCAGCGCTACACCCACGGGCACCAGGAGAGCGTCCTGCGCTCTCACCGCTGGCGGACGGCCGAGAACTCGGCGGGCTACCTCCTCCCGGAGCTCCGATCGGGCGACGCCTTGCTCGACGTCGGCTGTGGGCCCGGGACGATCACCGCTGACCTTGCCGACCGGGTCGCCCCCGGCCGAGTGGCGGCGATCGACGCGTCCGCCGAGGTGGTCGACGAGGCTCGCCGGACCCTCGCTGCGCGCGGGCACGGTGCGGCGGAGGTGGAGGTCGGCGACGTCTACGGGCTCGACGAGCCGGACGAGGCGTTCGACGTCGTCCACGCCCATCAGGTGCTCCAGCACCTCGGTGATCCCGTCGCCGCCCTGGTGGAGATGCGGCGGGTGTGCGGCCCGCGGGGCGTCGTCGCGGCCCGCGACGCCGACTACGCCGCGATGTCCTGGTACCCGCACGACGAACGGCTGGACCGTTGGCTCGACGTCTACCGGGCGACGGCCAGCGCCAACGGCGCGGAGCCCGATGCCGGCCGACGCCTGCCGTCGTGGTTCCGCTCGGCCGGGTTCGGCACGATCGCCGTCACGGCCTCGACGTGGTGCTTCGCCGAGCGGGCGGAGCGGGAGTGGTGGGGATCGCTGTGGGCCGGGCGCGTCACCGGGTCGGCGTTCGCCCAGCAGGCCCTGGAGGCGGGCCTCACCGATGAGGCCGAGCAGGCGGCCATGGCCGACGCGTTCCGCTCCTGGGCGCAGCACCCGGACGGCTGGTTCGTGGTGGTGCACGGCGAGGTCGTCGCCCGGGCGTAGGCCAGCGCAGCCCCTGGCGTGGAGCTACCGTCGCCCCTCCGACCCGGGGGAAGGCAGCGATGACGAGGTGGATCACCGACCAGGAGTTCGATCCGACGTTCCCGGTGTGGACGAGGGCCAACGCCGGGGAGGTGCTCCCCGAACCGCCGAGCCCGCTCGGCTGGGATCTCACCTTCGAGCGGGGCTGCGTCCCGGGATGGCGAGATTGCGCCGTCAACCGCCTGGGATCGACCGAGGAGGAGATGCCCCGGGAGCGGCCGCCGCTGATGAGCGTCTTCGGCGGCTACGCGTACCTCGGGGCGACCTTCGCCCGGATCTGGGGTGAGCGGACGCCGGGCATGTCGGCCGAGGCGATCGACGCTGCGTACTACGGCGATCATCCGGACGTGCCGCCATATCGCCCCGAGCCCTGGCACGAGAACGCCGAGTCGACCGCCATCATGGAGGCCTGGCTGGGCTGGGCGCTGTTCGATCGCGACCAGTCCGAGCTCGAAGAGCTGCGAGCCGAAGCCGAGGCGGTCCGTGACGGCCGTCCCGACCTCTCCTCCCTGAGCGACGCCGAGCTGGTCGAGCGCGCGACGGCGCAGATCCCGCTCGTGCGCCGCCTCTTCGACCAGCACATCAACCAGACGGCTGCCGCGAGCATCGGCCCCGGCGTGATCGCCCAGGTGAGCGCCGCCCTCGGCGAGCCGGAGTCCGCGCTCAAGCTCATCGCCGGGCTCGGCGGCGTCGACTCGGCGGCACCCTCGTACGCGATGTGGACGCTGTCCCGGACCGTTCGGGGCTCCACCCTGCTCACCTCGCTCTTCGACCAGGGCGTCGAGGGGGTCGACTCGCTGCTCCGCTCTGCCGGCGACGCCGAGGTCGTCGTGTTCGTCGATGAGCTCGACGAGTTCCTCGCTGAGTTCGGGTCGCGGGGCCCCAACGAGTGGGACCTCCACGCCGACACCTGGGAGACCGATCCGACGCTCGCGCTGGCTGCGATCGACCGGATGCGACTCGCTGGGGACGAGGCCGATCCTCGGGCCGAGAACGACGCCAGGGCGCGGGAGCGCTCGGCCATCGCCGAGCGACTGGGCGGCATGCTCGACGCCGACCAGGAGGCCAAGGCGCAGTTCGAGGCAGCCCTCGCCTCCGCCGCGGCGTTCGTGCCCGGCCGTGAGCGGTGCAAGACCGCCATCATCCGTGTCGTCGGCGAGATCCGGATGGCGGTGCGAGAGCTCGGACGCCGCGCCGTCGATCGGGGCGAGATCGTGGAGCCGGAGGATCTCTGCATGCTCTTCGTCGATGAGCTCGAGGCATACGGGGCCGGGACGGGCGGCTCCATCGCCGCGGTCGTCGCCGAGCGACTCGACCACCATGCCTGGCTACGCACGATCGAGCCGCCCTTCATCATCGCGAGCGAGCCACCGCCGGTCAGCGAGTGGCCCCGGGCCGGTGGCTCCGCACCCCAGCAGATGGGCGCCGGCGACCAGGTCACCGGGGTTCCGGGCTGTCCGGGTGTGGCGCAGGGTCGGGCGCGGGTCGTCTTGGATCCGTCGGACCCCACGGCGCTCGGTCCCGGCGACATCCTGGTCGCCCCGGTGACCGACCCGGCGTGGACCCCGTTGTTCGTTCCCGCCGCCGGCGTGATCGTGGACGTCGGCGCACCGCTGAGCCACGCGATCATCGTGAGCCGGGAGCTCGGCATCCCGTGCGTGGTCTCCGCGACGGGAGCGACCGAGCGCATCCCGGACGGTGCGCTCGTCGAGCTCGACGGCGCGACCGGGGCGGTGACCGTGCTGGAGCTGCCGGACTGATGCAGCCCCATTCGGGTGGCGAGGACCGCCCCCGCTAACGTCGGCCTCCGGCGACGGGGCAGGGGGCTCATGACCGACATCGACGCGATCGATCTCGACAGCTACAACCCGATGGACCGCGAGGTCCAGCAGTGTCCGTTCGATCACTACGCCGCGCTCCGCGAGCGGGCACCGGTCTACAAGCACCCGGCGACCGGGATGTACTTCGTGTCCCGCCTCGAGACGGTCAAGCAGGTCCTGCTCGACACCGCCACGTTCTCGTCGCGCATGTCGAACACGGGCACGATGGGTTCGCCGGAGGTGATGGAGCAGGTCAAGGAGATCTCGAAGCAGGGTTGGCCCCGCGTCGAGACGATGCTCACCATCGACCCGCCCCACCAGATCCGGTACCGGAAGCTCGTCTCCAAGGCGTTCACCGCCCGGCGCATCGCCGACCTCGAGGACACGGTCCGCGAGATCACCGTCGACCTCATCGAGGCGTTCCCGCAGGAGGGGCAGATCGACTTCCACGCCGACTTCGCCGTCGCGCTGCCCGTCGAGGTCATCCGCCACGCGTTGAACATGGCGCCGGAGACGGCGGATCGGATCAAGCCGTGGAGCGACGACGCCGTCGCCGCGCTCGGCGTGCACCTGACCGACGAGCGTCGGCTCGAGGCAGCGCAGGGCATCGTCGACTGCCAGAGGTACTGGTTCTCCGAGTACGAGCGGCGCCTGGCCGAGCCGCAGGCCGACATCCTCTCCGATCTCGCCCACGGCGACTTCGAGGACCCCGACACCGGCGAGGCCCGGAAGCTCGACTTCCCGGAGGTCTTCTCGATCGTCCAGCAGCTGATGGTCGCCGGCAACGAGACCACCACGAAGCTGCTCAACGAGACGATCAAGCTCCTCATCGAGAACCCGCACTGGTGGAACGAGATCGTCGCCGACCCCTCCAGGATCCCGGCCGTCGTCGAGGAGGGCCTGCGGATGGCGTCCCCGAACCAGGGCCTGTTCCGCACGGTCACGACCGACACCGAGCTCGAGGGCGTGTCGATCCCGGCCGGCTCGCGGCTGTGGGTCATGTTCGGCTCCGCCAACCGGGACGAGGGCGTGTTCCCCGAGCCCGACGACTTCGACCCGGGCCGCGACAACCTGCGCGACCACCTCGCCTTCGGCAAGGGCCAGCACTTCTGCCCGGGTGCGCCCCTCTCTCGGCTCGAGGCCCGTGTCGCGCTGGAGGAGCTCAGCAGCCGGCTGTCGTCGCTGTCGTTCTCCGCCGACAACACCTTCGAGTACGAGCCGAGCTTCATCCTCCGGGGTCTCGCCGAGCTGCGCCTCGACATCGCCAAGCGCTGAGCTCATGCCCGGCTGGGGCCCCGGCGCCCCCGGAGCTCGGTGCTCCGACCCCCTCCACCGGTCCTCGCCCTGACGGACTGCGGCGTGGCCGTTCTCGTTGCTGTTCGGCCGCAGCTCGTCAGATGACGGGGGTGCCTTGAGGTGCCCTGATCGCTCGAACAAGCTGGGGGACGCGATGTCGGACCCCTCGCTGATCGGTGGCCGCTACCGGCTCGAACGTCTCCTCGGCGAAGGCGGGATGGGCCGCGTCCACGCTGCGACCGACACCCGGCTCGGCCGCCGGGTCGCCGTGAAGGTGCTGGCCGCCGGCCGGACCTCGACCCGGTCGGCTCGCCGCCTGGAGCGGGAGGCCATCCTCGCCGCCCGCGTGCACCACCCCAACGTCGTCGCGATCTTCGACGCCGGCCATCACGAGGGCTCTCCGTACCTGGTGATGGAACTGGTCGAGGGCACCAACGCCGCCGACCTGCTCGCCGCCGACGGGCCCCTGCCCGTCGAGCGGGCCGTCGACCTCGCCGGGCAGGTGCTCGACGGTCTGGCAGCGATGCACGAGCTGGATCTCGTCCACCGGGACATCACGCCCGCCAACATCCTCCTGGCCGACGGGGTCGCCAAGCTCGCCGACCTCGGCATCGCCAGCGATCCCGACGACGCCGAGCTCGCCCTGACCCGTCCGGGCGAGCTGCTCGGCACCGCCGCGTATCTCGCACCCGAGCGGGTCACCGGCGAGCCGGCCACCGCTCGGTCCGATCTCTACGCCGTGGCAGCGGTGGTCTACGAGTTGCTGAGCGGCAGCCCGCCCCACGCTCGGGGCGATGCCGGAGCGACGGCGCTGGCTCATCTCCTCGACGATGCGCCGCCGCTCTCGGAGGCCGCGCCGGCTGTGCCGCCGGCCGTCGCGGCAGCGGTCGACGCCGGGCTGGCCCGGGAACCGGCGGACCGTCCGGCCGACGCCCGCGACTTCGCCGGCCGGCTGCGCGCCGGGCTCGATCGGGTGCCGGCAGGCGTCGGCGACGCTCCGGCGGCGATGGCCGGCGGGCCGGACGGCCCGGCCCATCGCACCACGACCACGCTCGCGGTGGCGGCGTTCGACACCGCGCCGCTGCCGATCGCCGCTCCGCCTCAGAGCCGCCGTCGTCGTCGGACGGCGCTCGTGTTCGGGGCGATCGTCGTCGGCGGGGTCCTGGCCGGGGGAGCGGCCGCGATGCTGCTCCGCGACGACGCCGACGGGGTCGCAGCGGTCGCTGCCGGCACGGTGCCGTCGACGGTGGCACCGACGTCCACCGCGGCGCCGACCACGACCGTCCCGCCCACGACCACGACGACCACGACGACGGTGCCGTCGACGACGACCACGGCGCCGCCGCCGACGTCGACCACCCTGCCCGAGGACCTCGACGGCCTCGTCGAGCTGGTGGAGGAGGATCCCGATCGCTGGGGTCAGCGGGCCCGCGTGCTGCTGGACAAGCTCGAGGATCGGGACGACTTCGACGAGCGCGATCTCGATCGGGTCGAGCGCGACGTGGAGCGGTGGCTCGACCGGGACCGCCTCGACACAGCGCTGGGAGCGGCGGTGCTCGACGCGCTCGACGAGGCCCGCCGTGACCTCCCGGATGACGAGGACGACGACGACTGAGTCCTGCGGCGTCAGGGAGGCGATCGGGCCCAGCGCAGTAGGTTTCCGTGCGTGTCCGAACGCCGCCTCTACCTGCTGCGGCACGCGAAGTCGTCGTGGGACGAGCCGCTCGCCGACCACGAGCGTCCGCTGGCGCCTCGGGGGCGGAAGGCCGCCCCCAGGCTGGGGGCCTTCCTCGGAGCGGCCGAGGAGCCGCCCGAGCTGATCCTGACCTCTCCCGCTCGTCGGGCGATCGAGACGATCGAGGCCTGCCGCGCCGCCGCAGGGTGGACGACCCCACTCACCGCGGTGGATGCGCTCTACGGGGCGACCGCGGTGGAGCTGATCGACGCCGTGGGTCGGGCCGCGGGGGAGGCGTCGTCGGTGCTGGTCGTCGGGCACGAGCCGGGCCTCAGCGACGCGATCGGACGGCTGTGCGGACAGGCCCGGGTCCGGTTCCCGACCGGAGCCGTGGCCCGGCTGGACACCGACGTGCCGCGCTGGCGTGACCTCAGCACCGGCGCCTGCGAGCTCCGATGGCTCGTGACCCCGCGACTCCTGCAGGCCGCCCGGCGAAGCTGATCCCCGCTGGCCACGCAGCGTCGATCCGTCCGTGGTCGCTCATCACCCGGCGTGTTGTGCCGATGTTGGTGGCCAGTGACCACCACCAGTGGGATTCTGAACACGGGACGGAGGACTGCCCTCCGACCGACTCTGTGGAGCCCTCCTTGACCGCATCCCGTCGACTCGTCAGCCCTGCGATCGTGCTGGTGCTCGCGCTCGTGGCCGTGTCGGTCGCGCTCGTTCCGCGTGTGCTGGAGACCGCCCCGGCGAGCGCCGACGTGCACGGCGAGGACTCCGAGACCCGGTACCGCGAGGTGTGGGTCAGCCACCAGGAGTTCGCCGGGATCAAGAAGGACGACGGAGGCACCTGCCGGTACGACGACCGGCGCTGGTTCGCCGAGCCGACGCCCGGATGCGGCGACTACCCCCTGGGCTTCGAGCTCGATGCCGTCGCCGGGACGACCCGCGCCGAGGTCTTCCTGGACATCTGGCGAGGACGCAGCGCGACGAACGTGAAGTTCCGCGTGAACGACTCGGTCACCTACCGCTCGGGCGCCGGTGACGATTGGAGCCGGACCCCGGCGCTGCGCGAGATCGCCGTCGGCGACCTGGTCGTCGGCGACAACGAGCTCATCCTCGAGCAGGCCTCGGCATACCACCTCCACGACGCGGCGATCCGCCTGTACGACCTGCCGGGCTCGTACCCGGACGGCGACGGCATCACCAACATCTCCCCGGCGCCGTCGGGCGGGTCGATCACGGTCGACTCCGACGAGACGATCACCCTCACGGCCGACGTCACGGGTGCCGACGCGGTCGAGTTCATCGCCTACTACGACGGGTTCGACGAGAACAACGACGGCGAGATGCTGGACTGGCACTCCTTCACCCGGAACAACTGGCATCCGGGCGGTGTCCGCAAGGACGATCGGCCGGCCGAGCAGGGCTACGGCACCATCGGCCACATCGGCACCGTGCTCGCCGACGGTCGGGTCGTGAACGGCCGTGGCACCGTCGCCGGCGGCGTGTCGGGCAACACCTGGACGATCGAGTTCGACACGTCGCTGATCCGAAACGGGTCGCCGCTGCGCTTCAAGGTGCGGGCGCTCAACGAGGCCGGCAGCGACGGGTTCTGGGCGGTCGACGCGCTCGGCGGAGCGACGTCCACGTATCAGCTCGACCGCGAGGGGTCGGTCTGGGTCGACTACGCCGTGGACCCGGACTTCGAAGACGAGGTGTTGCACCACGGCAACACCTCGTCCCGATACAAGGACGCCGTGTCCCGCGAGGTCACGCTCGATCTGTCGAACGCGACGTCGATCCACATGATCGGCAACTACTGGGAGCAGCCCCGGATCCACATCAACCCGGACGACCCGGATGACGACGACTGCGGACCCGACGGTGGCGGGCGCGTCGTGCCGGAGGACTGGCTGACCGACGTCATGAACGTCACCGGCATGGTCGAGGACGGCCTCAACGTGATCTGCTACGAGCACGTCCGCGGCTTCGGCGAGTTCATCGAGAACCCCGGCCCCCTGTTCGTCATCCGCCGCAGCGCTCCGTCCGGCGGCGATCCGGTGCCCACCGTCGACGCCGGAGGGCCGTACGACGGCCTGCCCGGGCAGCCGGTCGACCTGGAGGGGGTCGCCACCGACGACGACCCGATCACCGTTCGATGGACCACGGACGACGGCCCCGGCACGGTGAGCTTCGCCGACGACCGCTCGGCCATGACGACCGCCACGTTCAGCGACCCCGGCGAGTACCGCATCCGCTTGACCGCCGACGACGGCGACGACCAGGTCGACGACACGGCGACGGTCACGATCGCGGGTCCGCCCGAGGTCGACGCCGGCGGGCCCTACGTGATCGCCGAGGGAGCCACCGCCGACCTCGACGGCACCGTCGACGGCACCGGGCCGTTCACCGTCGAGTGGGACGTGGTGACCGGCGGTGTGGTGACCTTCGGCAGCACCGGCCAGATCGACACGACGGCCACGGCCGCTCCCGGCGAGTACACGATCAGCCTGACGGCCGACCATGACGACTTCGACCCCGTCGTCGACGAGGCGAGCTTGACGGTCGACGGCGCTCCGATCGTCGACGCGGGCACCGGCGCCAACGTCGTGCTGCCCGACGGGCTCACGCTCGACGCCACCGTGACCGACGACGGCGGGGCGACCACCACGTGGTCGACCCAGGACGGCCCGATCGACGCCGTGTTCGACGATGACTCGGCGCTGGCCACGACCGTCACGTTCCCTGTCATCGGCACCTACGTGCTCGCACTCACGGCCGACGACGGCATCAACGCCCCGGTGACCGACACGTTCACCGTCCAGGTCTTCGATGCCCCGCCGCCCGACCTGCCTCCGATCGTCGACGCCGGCACCGCCACCACCGGCGAGGTCGGCGAGGTCGTCGCGCTCGCCGGCGAGGTGACCGACGACGGCGCGCCGGCGGTCTCGTGGACCGTGGTCGACGGGCCCGGCCAGGTCGCCTTCGCCGACTCCTCAGCCGCCTCGACCACCGCCACGTTCGACACGGTGGGCGACTACGAGCTCCAGCTGAGCGCCGACGACGGCGTGAACGCACCTGCCATCGACACGGTGGAGGTCTCGATCACCGCCGCCCCCGACGATCCCGGCGATCCCGGCGACCCGCCGGTCTCGACCGGTGGCGAGGTCGGCTACTGGATGGGTGGCGCCGGTGGTGACCTCTTCGCCTTCGGCGACGCGCCCTCGACCGACGCCGTCCAGGGATCGATCGTCGCCATGGCCACGACGCCCGACGGTGACGGCCTCTGGGTGCTGACCGACGACGGCGTCGTGCACGCGACCAACGGCGCCGAGCACTTCGGTGACGTCGACCTCACCACGCTCACGCTGCCGGGCGAGGCCGTGGCCTCGCTCTCGGTCCTCCCGGACGGCGACGGCTACTGGGTCTTCACCGACCGGGGCCGGGCGATCGCCTTCGGTGCCGCCCCCGATCTGGAGGACCTCGTCGATCTCGGTGTCGCCCCTGATCTGAACGGCCCGGTCGTCGGCTCGTCGGCGACGCCGACGGGTGCGGGTGCCTTCATGGTCGCGGCCGACGGTGGCGTGTTCGCCGTCGGCGACGCCGTGTTCGTCGGCTCGATGGGTGCGCAGCCACTCAACGCCCCCGTGGTCGGGATCGTCCCGGACCCCGACCTGGGCGGCTACTGGCTGGTCGCGGCGGACGGCGGCATCTTCGCCTTCGACGCCGTCTTCCAGGGCTCGATGGGCGCCGCGACGCTCAACGCACCGGTCGTGGGAGCCATCGCGTTCGGTGACGGGTACCTCCTCGTGGCGGCCGATGGCGGGCTGTTCAACTTCAGCGATCAGCAGTTCCTCGGCAGCCTCGGCGATGACCCGCCGGACCGCGCGGTGCGTGCGGTCGCCGGCTTCCCTGGCTGACCCGCCGCCACCCCGCCATCACGTTGCGTGAGATGTCCCGCCTGGCGGTGGCACCACACTGAGCGCGAGGATCACCCCGACGTGATCCCGGTGCGTGGGCGGGGAGTTCGAGGGAGGAACCTGTGCGTCTGCCGATGATCCTGGCGATCAGCGTTGTCGTGGTGGCGTCGTCGTTGGCCGTCGTGCCCGTCCTCGCACCCGAAGGTGCCGAGGCGGCCGTCCACGGTGAGGACACCGAGACCCGCTACCGCGAGGTCTGGATCAACCACAGCCAGTTCCGAGGCATCCACGGCGAGGTGATCGAGGTCGTGCCGCCGCCCCCACCCCCCGGGGACGGTGGAGAGCCGCCTGGCGATGGTGAGGAGGTGCCGGGCGAGGGTGAGGAGCCGGCCGACCCCGTCTTCGAGTGCGGCTACACGGGGCAGAAGTGGTTCGCCGAGCCGACGAACCGCTGCGGCGACTACCGCCCGATGGAGTTCGATCTCCCGTCGCTCGACGGCGTGGACCGAGCCGAGATCTTCCTGGACCTGTGGCGTGCCCGTGAGCCCGGCAACGCTCGCTTCCGGATCAACGGCAACAACTACGCCGCGCAGGCCGGCGCGGACTGGAGTCGGACGCCGACCCTCGTCGAGCTCGACGTCGCCCACCTCCAGCAGGGCGAGAACGAGCTGGTGCTCCGCCAGGCGAGCGCCTACCACCTGCACGACGCCGCCGTGCGGGTCTACGACGTCGCAGGCGGCTCCTATCCGGAGGGCGACGGCATCACCTCGGTGAGCCCGGCGCCCGTCGACGGTCTGCTGACGGTCGGCACCGACGAGACGATCACCCTCACGGCGAACGTGAGCGGCGCGGACGCGGTCGAGTTCATCGCCTACTACGACGGCTTCGATCGCGACAACGACGGCCAGCGCGTCGACTGGCAGTCGTTCACCCGGAACAACTGGCACCCGGGTCGCTCGGGTCGTGACGCACCCCCGCCCGCCGGTGAGTACGGCACCATCGGCCACATCGGCACGGTCCTGTCCGACGGCACCGTGATCGTCGGTGGCAGCGAGGTCGACAACTCGCGTGGCGGCAGGAGCGGCGACACCTACACGATCGAGTTCGACACCTCGTTCGTGCCCGACGGCTCGCCATTGCGCTTCAAGGTCCGGGCGCTCAACGAGGCCGGCGACGATGGCTTCTGGGTCGTGGACGCCCTCGGCGGCGCCACCGACCAGGTGGAGCTCGCCCGCGACGACTTCCTCGTCGACTACGTCGTCATCGAGGACTTCAACGACGACATCCTCCACCACGCCTCGGTGGGTGAGGAGCGCACGCGTCCGGACGCCAAGACCCGGACGATCACGGGCGTCGACCTGACCGACATGGTCTCGGTCCACCTGCTCCACAACTTCTGGGAGCGTCCGGACATCCACA
Organism: Actinomycetota bacterium; assembly: GCA_039185015.1. GTDB lineage: Bacteria > Actinomycetota > Acidimicrobiia > Acidimicrobiales > Poriferisodalaceae > JBCBSZ01. Next base: position 59,013 of record JBCDAU010000011.1, on the reverse strand, counting down.
TCAACCCCAGCGGTCCGAGCAACGACGACTGCGGCAGCGGCCCCAGCGAGCGCGTCGACGTCGACTGGGTCACCTCCGTCATGGACGTGACCGACCGCATCGAAGCGGGCGCCAACGTCATCTGCTACGAGTGGGTCAACGCCTTCGGCGTCTTCATCGAGAGCCCCGGCCCGATGCTCGTGATCCGCCGGGACCCCGACCGCGATCCGACCGCCGACGCTGGTGGTCCGTACGAGGCCCAGGTCGGCGTACCGATCACCCTGGTGCCCACGATCGCCGACGACGAGGATCCCGACCTGGATGTCGCCTGGACCGGTGCGGGAGCCGAGTTCTCCGGCAGCGAGGCGACCGAGCGGGCCCAGGTCCGCTTCGACTCGGTCGGCAGCTTCGAGGTCGCGATCGAGGTGACCGACGAGAGCGGGAACACGGCGAGCGACACGGCGACCGTCACGGTGTCGGAGACGCCTCCGCCGCCGACCACGCTGCCGCCCGACCCGGTCGACCCGGTCGACCCGCCCCCGACGCCGGCCGAGGGCAGCGTCGGGTACTGGATGGGTGACACCGGTGGCGAGATCTACGGCTTCGGCGACGGCGCCGATCCGGGTTCCGTGGCCGGAGTGGTCGTGGCCATGGCGACGACGCCCAGCGGCGCCGGTCCGTGGGTCCTCACCGACGACGGGGTGGTGCACGCCACGAACGGCGCGTCGAACCTCGGCAACGTCGACCTGAGCACGCTCACCCTGCCCGGCGAGGTCGTCGCGTCGATCTCGGTGCTGCCGGGCGGTGACGGCTACTGGGTCTTCACCGATCGCGGGCGGGCCATCCCCTTCGGCGCTGCGCCGGATCTGGAGGACCTCGTCGATCTCGGCGTCGCGCCGGACCTGAACGGCCCGGTGGTCGCCTCGGCGGCCACCCCGTCGGGTGATGGCGCGTACATGGTGGCGGCGGACGGCGGTGTGTTCGCCGTGGGCAGTGCCGTGTTCCACGGCTCGATGGGTGGGGTGCCGCTCAACGGCCCGGTCGTCGGTGTGGCCACCGATCCGGACGGCGTCGGCTACTGGCTGGTGGCCGACGACGGCGGCATCTTCGCCTTTGAGGCGGTGTTCCAGGGTTCGATGGGCGGCTCTGTGCTCAACGCGCCGATGGTCGGAGCGGTCGCCTTCGGAGACGGCTATCTGATGGTCGCGGCCGATGGTGGCATCTTCAACTTCAGCGACCAGCAGTTCCTGGGCAGCCTCGGTGACGATCCGCCGAGCAACCCGGTGCGAGCCGTGGCCGGCTTCCCCGTCTAGCCGGATCAGGAGGGAGCGGGCAGCTCGGCCATCTCGGTGAGGGCCGCGATCGCGGCCCGGAGCAGGGGCACGGCGAGCGCCGCCCCCGTGCCCTCACCGAGCCGCAGGCCCAGGTCGATGACCGGCTCGAGCCCGAGGTGCTCCAGCGCGGTCGTCGCCGCCGGCTCAGCCGAGCGATGCCCGGCGATGCAGCCCCCGGCCGTGCCGGGGGCGAGCGCCTCTGCGGCGAGCAGCGCGGCGCAGCCGATGACGCCGTCGACGATCACCGGCCGTCGGCTCGCCACACCACCCACGTAGAAGCCGGCCAGCGCCGCGATCTCGAAGCCGCCGACCTCGGCGAGCCGGGCAAGCGGGTCGTCGAGTGCCCGCGCACGTGCTGCCGCATCCCGCACGATGCGCTCCTTCTCCGGGAGCGCGGCCGGATCGAGGCCGGCGCCGAGCCCGGCGAGCGGCGCATCGTTCGGCGGAGCGAAGGTCCCGATGACCGCAGCTGCGGCAGCGGTGTTGCCGATGCCGAGCTCGCCCCCGATCAGGCAGTCGCCCTCGTCGGCGGCTGCCGCGGTGGCGCCGACGTCCAACGCCGACCTGGCCTGTTCGAGCGTCATGGCCGGCTCGACGGAGAGGTCGGCGGTGCCGGCGCCGACCCGTTCGGCGTCCACACCGGGATGGCCGTGCGGCTCGAGCATCCCGACGTCCACGACCCTCGTCGACGCCCCGATCTGTCGTGCGAAGGCGTTGATGGCGGCCTCGCCGTCGGCGACGGTCGCCGCCATCAGTCCCGTGATCTCCGACGGCCAGTTGCTGACCCCTCGCGCGACGACGCCGTGGTCGCCGGCGAAGACGACGATCGAGGGCCGCTCGATCGATGGCGGAGGACAGGTTCCTGCGATGCCGGCGAGCTGCGTGCCCAGCTCCTCGAGCCGGCCGAGCGAGCCCTGGGGCTTGATGCGGGTGTCCCAGCGGGCTCGTGCCGCCGCGAGCACCTCGGGCTCGGGCGGCCTGAGGCGGTCGACGGCATCGGCGAACGGTGAGGTCACGGTCGGCTCCGGGTCATCGGGTGAGTCGTTCGAGGTGGTCGGCGAGCCGATCGAGGCCGGCCGCGTCCGGCACGGCGATGCGGACGGCCTCGGGGGCTCCGAAGCCGGCGCCGTCCCGGACGAGCACACCGGCGGGAAGGAGGCGGTCGCGAAGGCCGGGCGCGCGGGGTACCCACACGTAGTTGGCAGCGCTCGGCTCGGCGACGTACCCGTGACGTTCCAGGACGTCGACGAGCTCGGCGCGGAGCACGCCGATCGATGCGCACCAGCCCGGCAGATCGGCGGCCGCCAGGAGGTCGGGCAGCACGGCGCAGGCCAGTCCGTTGACCGACCAGCGCGGTCGACGCTCGGCGATCGCAGCGGCGGTCCGGTCGTCGGGCGCGATCAGGTAGCCCAGGCGGAGTCCGGGGCAGGCGAAGACCTTGGTGAGCGAGCCGAGGACCGTCGACGCCTCGTCACCGCGGGTCCAGCGACCGGTGGCGAGCGGGTAGAAGGCCTCGTCGCGGACGTCCCATCGCTCCTCGGGGTCGGCGAGGCGGCCGGTGGGGTTGTGGGGGTCCGAGCGCCACTGCGGTCCCCCGGGATCGAGGGTGGTGAGGTGTCGGCGGTACAGGGAGAAGTCAGGCTCCTCGACCCACCCGACCGGTGCGTGCGCGGCCAGGAGGGCGATCGCTTCGGCACCGCCGTTCGTCAGCACGAGCCGGCTCGACTCCACGCTGAGGACCTCGGCGAGGGCAGCGGTGGCGTGACCGTCGGCTGGGTACTGGTCGAGCTGGTCGAGGTGGCGGGCGACGAACGGCCCGATCGAGGGTGCGACCGGGTTGAGGCTCGCCGACAGGTCGAGGACGTCGCCGATCTCGACCCCGAGGGCCTCGGCGAGCCGCCAGGCGTCGCCGCCGTGCGGTCCGGGAGCGAGCGAGATCACCGTCGGGCCCGCGCGTAGCCCACGAGCGCGATCGCGGCGAGGAGACCACCCAGGAGCAGCTCGACGCGGTCGACCAGCGCGATCGCCTCCCGCACGTGTCGTGGCTCGGGCCGTGGACCGCGGCCGAGACGGGGGCGGTCCTCGTGTCGGCCGCCGTAGCGGAGGGGGCCGCCGAGCTCGATGCCGAGCGCACCGGCCACGGCGGCCTCGGCGACGCCGGCGTTCGGGGAGGGATGAGCCGGTGCGTCGCGTCGGATGGCCTCGACGATGGCCGACGCCCGGTCCGGGCGCGCAGCGATGACCAGGCCCGCGAAGAGGCGCGCCGGGAGGTAGTTCGCTGCGTCATCGAGCCGGGCGGTGGCGGTCCCGTAGCGGCCGTAGCGTTCGGATCGATGTCCGACCATGGCGTCCATGGTGTTCACCGCCCGGTGGACCAGCGCTCCTCGCGGGCCGGCGACCGCTCCCCAGAAGGCGGAGGCGACGACGGCGTCGACGGTGTTCTCGGCGAGCGACTCCACCACGGCGGCGGAGATGTCGGAGGTGTCGAGCTCGCTGGGGTCACGCCCGACCAACGATGGGAGCGCCGCTCGTGCGCCGTCGAGGTCGTCGGCATCGAGCCGGTCGCCGACGTCCGCAGCCACGCTACGGAGCTCGCGACCGGCGGTGCTCACGGCGACGGCGGCCGCGGTCGAACGGGCGAGGGTGCCGACGAGCGCAGCGGTCGCCACCCCGACGGCTCCGTACTCGGCGCCCGCGACGCGATCGTCGCGCCAGCGCACCGACTCGAACCGCGTCATCAGTTGCCCGAAGGCGGCGACGGGGTGCAGGTGGGCTGGGGGCTCGCCGACGACGCGATCGACGAGCAGGCCGAGCGCAACCGCTGCGCTGCGTGATCCGATGCTGGTCACACCGTCTCCGTGAGCACGAGCAGGCCGACGCTCTCGGTCACCACGAGGGCGGCCCCGAGGACGTCTCCGGTGAAGCCGCCGAGCCGCCGGCGGGCGAGCGCGACCACCCCGACGCCGGCGACCAGCGCTGCGGCGACGGCGACGGCTCCGGCCGCAGGCTCGACGGCGACGATGACGGCGGCGCCGGGGAGGACGCCGAGCGCCAACGAGCGGTGCGAGCCGGAGAGGAACGGGGAGGCGAGTCCATCGGCCCGGGCGTAGGGCACCCAGGCCGGGACGGTGGCCAGGAGCGCTCGGCTCATCGACCAGAGTCCGACCAGCACGCCCGGCTCGACCGGCTGGGACGCGAGCGCCGCCCACCGGAGCAGGAGGACGGTCGGCACGATGGTGACGGCGAACGCCCCGACGTCGGGGGCCCGCATCACCTCGAGGCGCCGCTCGCGGGGGAGATGCGGCAACAGCCCGTCGGCGCTGTCCGCGAGTCCGTCGAGGTGCAGCATCCCGGTGATCGCCAGATCGGCCGCCACGATGACCCCCGCCGCGACGAGCGGAGAGGTGGCGTCCTCCAGGACCCACCAGAGGCCGCCGAGCACAGCACCGATCGCCGCGCCGACGAACGCGAACCAGCGGAAGGTGCTGGCGTCGGGCGTGCGGCCGCGGCCGATCACCGTGAGGAAGGCGACGGCGCTGATCACGACAGCTCGAGGGTCCGCCCGGCGACGACAAGGAGCGCCCGGTCGGCGACGTGGGCGACGGCCTGGTTCACCGACCCGAGTCGATCCTGGAAGCGCCGGCCGATCTCGGTCGGTGGGTGGACCGACATGCCCACCTCCTCGCTCACCACGACGGTCGGGGCCGCTCTGGCCACCAGCGCAGCGACGAGGGCATCGACATCGGCATCGAGATCCTGGTGCGCGGCGAGCCAGGTGCCCAGCGAGTCGACCAACACCGGTCCGTCCGTCGAGCGGAGGTGATGTGCCAGAGCGCCGCCGACCTCCTGGACCTGCCATCCGTCGGGACGGCGAGCGGCATGGCGTTCGATGCGGGCGGCGTGGTCCGCATCGGACGGGTCGAGAAGCGCCGTGGCGAGGTAGGTGACGGCCGGACCGTGCTCGGCGGCGAGTCGTTCGGCGACCTCCGACTTGCCCGATCGGGTGCCGCCCAGGACGAGCGTGATCACGGCGAGGCCAGCCCGTCGAGGACGGCGGCGTGGGTCGCTCGCCCGAGGCGCGCCCCCCACACCGAGCGCGGGCCGCCGAAGGGCTCCCGGCTCCCGTCGGCCGGACAGGCCACGCAGACCGCATCGCTGGCGGTCCCGGTACCCGGTACGCCGTGCTCGGCGAGTGCCTGCGCCTTGGCCTCGGTCATGGTCATCACCGCGTTGACCAGAGCGGCGTCGGAGAGGGCGACGGGCACGCGAGCGATCAGGTTGATCGTGCCGGGCCGGTGCGGATCGACGACGCCATCGGGCGCTGCGGCCCACGTCGGCCGTGTCACACCGATCGTGCCGTCGACGACGAGGCCCGCATCCGCGGCGGTCGTCCACTCGGCCACGGGAGCTGCGGTGAGCAGGCCGACTCCGGCGCCGTCGAGCAGCAGCTGCTCGGCGATCTCCCCGAGGTGTCGGTCGGGGTCGAGCCGGGCGTAGTCCGATCCGACCTCGGCATCGACGATCCAGGACGCCGGTCCGATGCCGCCGCCGAGGGTGCCCGAGGAGATCGCCCGCCACCCCTCCGGAAGGCGCCAGAGCAGGCAGGGGCGGACATCGTCGCCCGCTCGGTGCTCGGCGAGCGTCGGTGCGTGCAGGGCTGCAGCGGCCAGGGCGGAGCTCCCCGGGGAGACCGAGGCCTCTCCGTCGTGGTGGATGTGGACCCCGGCACCGTAGCGGCCGGCTCGCCGTCGCCGACCACGCGTCTCCTGGCGTCGAGGTGCCGGACCGGGCCGAGGCGTGGGCGAAGATGGGCACGTGAGCAGCGAGTTCGACGTCATCGTCCTGGGTCCGACCGGGGTCACCGGCCGGGAGGTGGTCCGGTACCTCGGTCGTCGGGCGCCGGAGGCCGGTGTCCGCTGGGCGGTGGCCGGACGCTCGCCCGATCGGATCTCGGCGGTGCTGGCCGACGTCGGCGCCGAGCCCGACGGCATCCTGACGGCTGACGTGACCGACTCGGCGTCGGTTCGTGTGCTGGCCGAATCCACCGCCGTGATCGTCAACCTGGTGGGCCCCTACGCTCGCTTCGGCGAGCCGGTGCACGCCGCCTGCGCCGCAGCAGGGACCGACCAGCTCGACCTGACCGGCGAGGTCGACTGGGTCCGGACGATGATCGACCGGTACGGGTCGATGGCCGAGGCCTCAGGGGCCCGCCTGGTCCCGTCGTCCGGCTTCGAGTCCCTGCCCTTCGACCTGGGCGCTCGTCTGGCGGCGCTGGTGGCCAACGAGCGGTCGGGCTCACCGGTCATCGAGGTCGATGTCGCAGTGACGATCGTGGCCGAGGCGCGCCTGCGTGCGCTCAGCGACGCCGTCTCGGGCGGCACCTTCCAGAGCGGCGTCGACGTCTTCGAACGAGGCTCGGGCGCCGCGACCTCGGATCCGTTCTTCCTGGACCCGGGGGCCAGCTCCGGATCCGGGTCCTATCGCTGGACGCCGCGACGCCATCCGGCGACCGGCGAGTGGCTGTCGCCGGTGTTCCCGTCGCCTGTCCTCAACCCGCCCGTCGTGCACCGCGGCGCCGCCCTCTCGCGCTCGGCGGGGGAGACGTTGTTCGCACCGCACTTCCGCTACCGCGAAGGCAGCGTCGTCTCCTCGATGGTGCCCCTGCCCGGCGCCTCGTTGCTCGCCCCCGGGATGGCGGCGTCGATGGGCGTCGCGCAGTCGGCCCAGTCGCTCTCCGGTCTCCTGCCCGGACCGGTCCGTCGAGCGGTGGCCGGCGCGGCCCGTCGAATCGGGCCAGCAGCCGGTGAGGGCCCCAAGCCCGAGGACCTCGACGACTGGCGTTACCGCCTCGACGTGCGGGCGGAGTGCGCCGACGGCACGACGGCCGACGTGGCCGTGACGGCCTCCGGCCATCCGGGCTACAAGTCCACGGCGACGATGGTGGCCGAGGCCGGGCTGATCCTCGCCGACGCGGATGCACCGGTGCCGGCGTCGGCCGGCTACGTCTCCCCGGCTGGTGCGCTCGGTGTCGAGGTGTTGGAGCGGTTCGAGGCGGCCGGCCTCCGCTTCCGCGTCGTGGGCTGACCTGGCCCCGTCACACCGCGGCGAGCGCGGCGATGGCAGCGACCACACGGTCGGCATCGACGGCGGGGACCAGCAGGTGGTCGTGGACCGCCCCGGCGATGACGTTGCAGGGCACCGATGCCTCGGCGAGCGCCGTCGACACCGCGGCGGTCAGGCCGACGGCATCGAGCGAGCTGTGGACATCGAGCGTGAGCCAGGCCCAGCGTCCGTCGCCGTCCCAGCCACGTGCTCGGGCCACCTCCTCGGTGACGACCACCGTCCAGCCCTCGTCCTCGCGAACCACGGCCTGGGCATCGTCGAGCTCCGGTGGCTCCGGCAGCATCACCACCGTGAACGCGCCGGGTCGCCGGGAGGCGGTGAGACCGTCGAGCAGCTGATCGAGCGCCCGGACGGGCTCGGTCACGAGAGCTTCCGAACCGGTAGGTCGTGGGCGGCGTCGCCGGGCCGGAGCGTGATGCTCACGTCGAGCAGGCCGGACCCCTCGTCACCGACGTAGACGGGCCCCAGGTCGGCCGACTCGATGGCCTCGACCTCAGCGGCGAACGCACCGATCCGGGCGACGAGCTCGATGAGCTCGGGTCGGTCCTCGGCACGGATCGGATCGTCGAGCTCGCTGCTTCCCGGAAGATGCCGCAGCAGCGAGGCGGCGTCCTCGTCGGTGAGCGGTGCCAGTCGATAGGCCGGACGGGCGGCGAAGCGGGCCCCGTGCGGCGCCTCCAGGCGGGCCGAGACGAGGGGGCCGAAGGTCGGGTGCTGTCGGATCCCGATGCGGATCGCGTAGGAGGTGCCGGTGGGCTCGTCGAGGACGAGATCGATGCCGGCGGCCTGGAGGAGGCGGCCGCACTCATCGGGATCGGCCGGTCGGGAGGCCCCATCGGCCCAGCGAGCAGCGTCGTCGGCGAGCGTGAGGAGGGCTTCGGGGACCTCGGGATAGACGCCGGACCGGTGGAGCCGCCAGCTCGCGTACCGGTGGGCGAGACCGAGCGAGTGGGCCGGCGTCTCCGGGAAGGGGAACACCGGGACGAGGACGTCGCCCTCGGGGGAGGTGATGGTGCGGATGTCGATCGCTCCGGCCGGCATCGAGGCGAGCAGCGGCTTGCCCTCGGAGTCGGCGGCTGCCTGTCCGATGGCCTCGGCGATGTCGGCAGCCGGCGTGGTGAGGACGGCGTGGAAGGCGATGATGACCGCATCGACGCCGTCATCTCGGAGGACGGTCCGGATCACCTCGGACCACGTCTCTCGGTCCGCCGCGACGGGGACCAGCGTCGGACGGCCGGTCGGGCCCGGCACGGCGCCGACGTCCGCGGCACGCTCGAGCGTCTCGTCGGAGAGCTCGGCGAGCTCGAGTCCCGCACGTCGGCACGCGTCGGCGCAGAGCACGGCTGCACCTCCGACGTTGCCGATGACCTGCACTCTGGGACCGAGCGGCAGCGGGCAGTCGGCGAGCACCTTCGCCGTGTCGAGCATGGCCTGCACGGTGTCGACCCGGACCACGCCCGTCTGGCGGATCAGCGCGTCGGTGACGTCCTCGGTCAGCTCGTCGTCGAGGCTCGTCCCGCCCTTGACGGTGACGATCGGCGTCGTGCGCCCGACCCGGCGGGCGATCCGGGAGAACTTGCGGGGGTTGCCGAACGACTCCAGGTAGAGACCGACCACCTTGGTGCGCGGATCGTGCTCCCAGAACTGCAGCAGGTCGTTGCCGGAGACATCGGCCTTGTCGCCGACGGACACGAACGACGAGACCCCGAGATCGATCGCGTTGGCCCGCTCGAGCGCGGCGGCGGCCAGCATGCCGGACTGCGAGAGGAAGCCGAAGCCACCGCGGGCCGGGAGCGTGGGGGCGAACGACGCGGCCAGGCGCACCTCGGGGTCGGTGTTGACGACACCCAGGGAGCTGGGACCGACGAGTCGCATCCCGGTGCTGCGGACCTGGGCCGTGAGCGCCCGGATGCGCTCCTCGCCCTCCGGGCCGGCTTCGGCGAAGCCGGAGGTGACGACGATGACGCTCCGACAGGAGATCTCGCCGAGTTGGGTCACGACCGACTCCACCTCGTCGGCCGGCACGGCGAGCACGGCGAGGTCGACCGGCTCGGCGAGCTCACCGATGGTGCGCTTCGCGATCAGGCCGCCGATCTCGCCACCACCGGGGTGCACGACGTCGATCCGGCCGGCGAAGCCGCCCGCTCGGAGCTGCTCGAGCATCCGGCTGCCGTGGCCGTCACCGGTGTGGGACGCGCCGATCACGAGCACCGAAGACGGTCGCAGGATGGGCGTGATCGATGCGACGTCGGCCCGGTGCTCCCGACGGAAGAGCGGGTCGGGATCGATGTGGTCGATCGGGAAGTCGATCACGTAGGCGCCGTCCTCGAATCGACGCTTCGCCTTGAACCCTGCGGCGCGGAAGACCCCGAGCATCTTGCGGTTCTCCGCGAGCGTCATCGCGGTGAAGCGGTCGATGCCGTTCCGCCGGGCGAGGACAGCGAGGTGCTCGAGCAGCAGGGTGCCCAGCCCGCGGTGCTGGTGGGCGTCCTCGACGAGGAAGGCCACCTCGGCCACGTCGTCGCCGACGCGGTCGTACCGGCCGACCCCGATGGCGGTGCCGTTCAGCTCGGCGACCAGCGCGAGCCGGTCGACGTAGTCGACCGTGACGAGCCGCTCGAGCTCGGCCGGGGTGATCTTCCGGCGGTAGGAGAAGAACCGCAGGTAGATGGTGTGATCGGACGATCGCTCGTTGATGCCGAGGAGCTCGTCGCCGTCGTCCGGCCGGATCGGTCGGAGGTGGACGATGCCGCCGTCGGAGGCGACGACGTCGACGTTCCAGTCGGGGGGTTCGGCCCGTTCCTGCGCAGTGGTCATCGCACTCCGGCTCGCGGGGTCGGTCGAGGCCCTGATCCTCTCATGTCCGCGGACGGCACGCGGACGTCCCGGACGTACCATCACGGACGTGCCGACCACCGAAGACGTGACCTTCGCCGGCGTGCTCGGCAACGAGCTGACCGGCGTGCTGCACCGCCCGGACGAGCGGGCCAAGGGCAGCGTGCTGCTCGCCCACTGCTTCACCTGCTCGAAGGACCTCCACACCATGACCCGATTGGCGAAGGGACTGGCCGAACACGGCTACGCGGCCTTCCGCTACGACTTCACCGGCCTGGGGGAGAGCGAGGGCTCGTTCGCCGAATCGACGGTCGGCACGGACGTGCGCGACCTCACCAGGGCGGCGACGACGCTGATCGAGATGGGGTTCGGACCATGCGGGATGCTCGGCCACAGCCTCGGTGGCGCCGCGACGCTGTTGGCCGCAGCGAGGCTCCGGACGGTGCGATCGGTGGCCGTGCTGGCGGCGCCGAGCGACCCGGAGCACGTCACGCACCTGTTCTCCGACGCCGTCGAGAGCGATGCGGCGTGCGTCGAGGTGTCGATCGGGGGCCGGCCCTTCCCGATCACCCGGTCCTTCATCGACGACCTCGCCGCTCACGACAGCGACCAGGCGATCGCCGAGCTCGGTCGGCCGCTCCTGGTCGTCCACCCCGTCGACGACGAGATCGTGCCGGTGTCGGAGGGTGAGCGGATCTTCCAGCTCGCTCGTCAGCCCAAGGCGTTCGTCCCACTGCTCGACAGCGACCACCTCGTCACGCCGCGAGCCGCAGCCGACCGTGCCCTGGAGATCGTGGTCGACTGGTTCGACTCGACGCTCTAGCCCGGCTCGCCGAGGTCGGCGACCGGGCCACCGACGGCGCCGAACAGCGCTGCCGGCTCGACCTCGAACACGTGCCGGGGCGTGCCCGCTGCTGCCCACACGGTGGCGTGGTCGAGCAGCGAGCGGTCGAGCGCGACCGGCAGCTTCGTCGCGTGGCCGATGGGTGGGACGCCGCCGATCGGGTAGCCGGTGGCGGCCCGCACTGCGTCCGCATCGGCGCGCGCCACCGTGGTCCCGCCGAGCGCTTCGGCAAGGCGGTCGGTGACGAGGCGGCGGTCGCCGGCCACGAGGGCGAGGCACGGCGAGCCGTCGAGGTCGAACACGAGGGACTTCACGATCTGGGCGACGTCGCATCCGACCGCGGCTGCGGCGTCGACGGCGGTCCGGGTGCCGTCCGGGTACTCGACGACGCTGATGGCGAGCCCGAGCTGCTCGGCGGCGGCTGCGACGCGCTGGACGTTCGGGTGCTCGTCGGCCATGTGCGCTCCTCTCCGGATCAGCGCACGGGGACGGCGCCGTACTGGGATTCGTAGCCCAGGACGGTGTCCCGATACGACTCGGATCGGTTGTAGCTCAGGATCGCGGCCGACAACGTGCCCGGATCGGCGAGGTTGCCGGCGCGGCACAGGTAGGCGCCGGCGGCGCGGGTGGCGTCGAAGAGGTGGTGGGGGTCGGCGACACCGTCGCCGTTGCCGTCGCGGGCGAACGCGGCCCAGGTCGTCGGGATGAACTGCATCGGCCCCACGGCCCGGTCGAACTCGGTGTCACCGTCGAGCGCGCCGCCGTCGGTGTCCTCGATGACGCGGGTGTTGTTCTCCCCGTTGAGGGGGATCCCGATGATCTGTCCCGTGAGCGAACCGTCGGCGTTGACCCGACTCCCGCCGAAGGTGCCGTGGCGGGACTCGACACGCCCGATCGCGGCGAGCAGCGGCCACGTGATGTTGCAGCCCGGGCTGTCGGCGGCCGCGTTGCGGGCGCCCCGGAAGTAGGCCTCGAACACGACGAGGGGCAGGTCGGTCCCGACGACGGTGGCGAAGCGGCGCGCGCGGACGACATCGTCCTGGAGCACTGGTATCGCCGCCTGGCCCTGATCGCGCGTCGTGTAGGCGACCTCGAGCACCGCTTCGGTCTGGTCGATGCGGTCGCCGAGCGCCTCCAGGTCGTTCAGGGCCGTGGTGAGCGCGAACTCGGCGTCGCGGCGGCGCTTGGCCTCGGCGTCGAGCCGGGTGCCCCTCGCGTCCGAGACGACATCGAAGAGGACATCGACCCGCTCGCGGTCGATGATCCGCTCGCTCTGGCTGATCACGGCGGCCAGGCGCTCGTCCGGCGGCGCGCCCGTGTACGCGAGCACGGCGAGCGCAGCCAGGTCGTCGGCCACCTCCTGCTCGGCCCACGTCGCCCGATCGACGGCGCGGGCGGCGCCGGGGATCGACTGGATCACCCGCTCCTCGGCGAACTCCAGCTCATCCAGTTCCAGCTCGGCGATCTCCGCGACGCGGATCGCCTCCGCGACGCGCTGCTCGGTCGCGGCGAGCTCGGAGACCGCCAGCCGCAGATCGGCGGAGTCGACCTCGATGGTCGCGATGACCTCGTCGACCGACTGCGCTGCGACGCCGCGGACCGGCGACAGCGCGGCGATCGCGAGGAGGGCGACCACGGCCCGCCTCACGAGTCGGCGCCCCCGAGCCACTCGAAGTGCATCCCGTCGGGCCGGGTCCAGGTGCCGCCCCAGGCGAAGCCGTGCGAGGTGATGATCTCGACGAGGCGCTGATCGATCGTCGGGGTCCCGCCGAACGGGTTGGTCGACGGGTTGACATCGATCGCGATGCCGAAGGAGTGGCGGGACAGGAATCCACCGCTCGACCCGCGGATGAGTCGCGGGACGTAGCAGCCACCGCTCCGCCGGGTGTCCGCGACGTCGATGGCCCCTGCCAAGCCGGCCTGCTCGACCTCGGTGAGCGCATCCCGCATCGCGGCCACCGCCTCGCGGTGGCACGTGATGCGTCCGATGATGGGCAGCTCCTCCGAGACGATGTTGGCGGCGACCCAGGCGGGGTCGAGTGCGACGGTGGTCGAGCCGGTCGGCCGGTACTCGACCTCGCCGATCGTCTCCTTCAGCGCGACGGACGAGAGCACGCCGTTCGGGAGGGGTGGGTCGCCGGCCCGACGGACCCGGATGAAGCCGCTGGGCAGCCCCGTCTCGAGCTGCTCGATGGCACCGGCCGGATCCTCGCCGACGATCAGTGCGGTCGAGGGGCGGTTGATGCCGACCTGGCCCGCGGTGGCCGTGGAGATCACCAGCTCGGTGCCGCGCAGCCGACGGTCGGGCGCGATGAGGCCGATGCGCAGGGTCCGCGCCCCGAAGGGAGTGGTCAGGACGAGCAGGTCTCCCGCCTGCGCGCCCCGCAGGGCCGCGGACCGTGCGGACATCACGACCTCGCCGCGAGCGATCGTACGTGCGACGTCGGATCCGACGACGGTGGCCGCCTCGACCACGCCGATCCCCATTGCCGAGAACTGGACCCGCCAGCCCGGCGTGACCCGTTGGACCCAGTCGTCGCCGCGTCGCACGCCGGTCACCGCCAACGATGCACGGTGCATCACCATGACGCGCTGCTCGGTGGCCGCCGCAGCGGCGTCGATCGCCCGGAGGGTCGCGGCGGAGAACCCGCCCGACTGCCAGACCACGACGTGGTCGCGTGGGCCGGCGATGCCCAGCCAGAGACCACCGTCGACCGCCGTGGCGTCGACGACGCGGTCGGGGGCGACCACCACGCTCTCGTCGTCGATGGCGTCGGCGTCGCCGAAGGCGAGGACGTTCCCACCGTCGCTGACGAGCCAGTAGCCGTCGCCGGTGGACGTCGACACGATCGCCGAGATCGGATCGTCACCCCGATCATCGACCGCCTCGCCGTGCTCCTCGGCGTCGCCGAACGCGTGCACCTCACCGTCTGAGGTGACCAACCAGTAGCCGTCGCCACCGGGGACCGGTTCCATGCCGACGATCGGCGCGCTCGTGGCGCTCGACCCGAGGCTCCCGTAGAAGCCCGCATCGCCGAAGGCGAAGATCCCGCCGTCGGACGCCACCATCCAATAGCCCTCGCCGGTCTCGGTCGGGGCCATCCCCACGACTGGCTCGTTGAGTGGGGTCCCGCCCATCGACCCGTGGAAGCGGGCGTCGCCGAAGGCGAAGATCCCCCCGTCCGTCGCGCCGAGCCAGTAGCCGTCGCCACTCGCCGTCGGGGCCATCGCGACCACCGGCTCGTTGAGTGGGGTCCCGCCCATCGACCCGTGGAAGCGGGCGTCGCCGACGGCGAACACGCCACCGTCGCCGGCGCCGAGCCAGTAGCCGTCTCCGCTCGGCGTGCTCGCGATGGCGACCGGCGGCTCGTTCGGGGGAGCCAGATCGAGCTCGGGCGGCGCCGGCGCGCTCCCGACCGCGGTGACGATCGGCGACCCGCGCTGCGCGCCGACGACCAGCTCACCGCCGTCGTGCGTCGGTGCGTCGTCGTCGAGCAACGGTGGGTCCACCGCCTCGGAGCCGTCGACCGGCGCGGCGAGGGAGAAGGAGATGACGCCCGCTGCGGTGAGCGCCGCGACGGCGCGGCGCGTTCGAGACCGGAGCACGAGGACAAGGTACGGAACCTGAGGTGGTCGGCGGTGTCACCCCGTCGTCGCGGCCGGGGGTGGCGCCACCCCGTGCGGTCTGGCACCGTTCCCCGGATGCCACGCCCGCTCGGCCCCGAGGAGCAGATCCGGTTCGACCACGTCGACCGGGCCGTCCTCGGTCAGGTGCGCATCGCCGTGGTCCCCGTGCTGCAGCCGGGAGTGTCGGGCATGTCCATCCGGCGTCTCATCCTCCTTCGTCGGGGCCGCGAGCACGACGACGCCCTGCTCGCTCACGAGCTCGTCCACGCCGAGCAGTGGCACGACCACGGTGTCGCCGGGTTCCTGGCGCGCTACGTCTGGGGGTACCTCGGGGGGCTCGCCCGCTACCGACGACACCGGCTGGCCTACCTCGCCATCCCGTTCGAGCGGGAGGCCCGGCGCCGCGCTGCCCGCTGGGCCCGGGGGCGGCGGGTCGGCTGACGATCGTCAGCAGCTCGGGGGGATGGTGAAGGTCGCCGAGGTGGCCGGGCTCACGTTGCCTGCGGCGTCGACGGCCTCGACGGCGTAGGTCACGAAGGTCTCGCCGCATCCCTCGTCGTCGCCGCCGAATCGTCCGAGTCGCCAGTCGGGATCGGCGAGGATCGTCGTGTCGCCACCGAGCTCGACGACGACCGAGCCGGCACGGAGGACCCGATAGGCGACGACACCGGTGTCGTCGGTCGCCGCTCCCCAGGTGACCACCACGGCAGGCGGTTCCGGTGCCAGCTCCTGGCCGACGCCGAGGCCGCCCGGTGCGGACGGCGGCGTGGTGTCGGGAGCCGTGGCCGTGACCGTCGCCGGACCGGCGATCGCCGAGGTGTTGCCCGCGGTGTCCACGGCGGTCACGTCGTAGGCGTGGGTGGCGCCCGGGGTCGGTTCGGTGTCGGTGAAGCTGAGCGCATCCGCACCGACCCGGGCGATCTCGACGCCGTCGCGGCGGATCACGTAGGCCTCGATGCCGCTGCGGTCCTGCGAGGCGGTCCAGGTGACGGTGATGGTGGCGCCGTCGACGGTCGCTGCGACGGCGCCGGGCGTCGTCGGGCCGCGCTGGTCGCCGTCCTCGATCGTCGCCGAGATGCCGGGGGAGGGCAGCGACCGGGCGCCGTCGGCACCGATGGCGAGCACGGAGTACTCGTGGGTCGCCCCTGGCTCGACGTCCTCGTCGGTCCAGCCGTCGTCGCCGGCGTCGACGCGGGCGACCGTCGAGCCGTCGCGGAGGACCTCGTACTCCGTGGCGTCCTCGCTGCGGTCCCAGGTGATGCGCACGCTGCTCTCCGCAGCCACCACCGAGACCTCCGCTGGGCTCGGGGGCGCCGGAACGGCCGGTGGCGTCGTGGGGGGCGCCGCCGTGGTCGGCGCAGAGGTGGTCGCCACGGTGGTCGGGGGAGCGGTGTCGCTCGCCGGTGTCCCGGCCGGTTGCGTCTCGGAGGTGACCGCAGTGGTCGATCCGGCGACGTCGGAGGAGCCCGATGTCGTGTTGCCGGTGACGATCATCACGACGGCCAGGACGGCGGCCAGGAGGAGCACCACGGCAGCGGCGATGAACAGGGGCGGACGCGACCGCTGCTGCTCATCGAGCCCGAGGTTGGCGGCGGTGACAGCGGCACCGTCCCCATGGCCCAGGGATCGCCGGAGGTCGAGCGCGTGTTGGAGCAACGCGCGGCCGGCCCGGGGATCGCCGAGGGCGACCAGCCGGGTGCCGGCTTGGTGCAGCACCCAGGCCTCGTCGAGCGGGTCGACGTCACCGACCGAGCAAGCATGTCGGGCGTGGGCGAGGAGCTCGCCCCACAGTTGCCAGCGGCGTGTGGTGGCGAGCGGACGGTCATAGGCCTTGGCGAGGGCCATGACCCGCTGCGTGTCCCCGGCGTCCGATGCCCAGAGGGCCGCCTGCGCGGCCGCCGGCCCGAGGTCGGCGAGCGCGGCGTCGGAGCGACCGCTGCTCGCGGCCCAGCTCGCCAGGCGCTCGGCAGCGACCTTGCGGACCGAGGGGAGGTCGAACCGGGCGGCGATGCGGTCGATGAGCGCCGGGTCGACCGTGTATCCCGTCGGCTCCGAGCCGGTGACGACGCCGAGGTCGAGCAGCGAGGCCACGGCGTCGTCGAGGTCGTGGGGCGCGCCGAGCATTGCGGCGAGACCGTCGCGGTTGAGCCGGGTCGGCCAGTACGCGGCGAAGGTCGCCGCGACGACCTGCGTCGTGGAGCGTCCGCCGTCGGGATCGATGAGGTCGCGGACGACGTCCTCGGCCGTCGGCGGGGTGTCGTGGAGGCCGGCGTGCTCCATCCGGATGCGTCCGGCGGCCTGCACGAGCGACAGCGGTCGGCCGGACAGGGCAGCGATGAGCCGCTCGGCGTCGGCGCGCTGCACGGCGTTGAGGGGGCGTGCGAACTCCCGGGCGAGGAGCTCGATGCCACCTGCGGTGTCGAGCCCAGGCAGGCCGAGCGTCGTGGAGATCGGTCCCTCGAGCGCGACGGAGGTGCCGAGGACGACGACCCCTGCGGGCAACGAGTCGGCCAGGTGAGCGAGGTGCGCCGGGGCGAGGTCGGCGTGGTCGATGATGACCAACGCTCGCCGCTCGGAGAGGATCTGGGCGATCTCCTCGGGGCGCAGCACGAGCCCGATGCCGGGCCGATCGCACCGATGGAACGCCTCGGCGATGCGCTGGAGGAGGTCGTCGACCCGCCAGCCGGCACCGTCGACGAAGAGGACGCCGTCGGGGAACTCGGCGCTGTTGTGGCCGTGGGCGAGCAGGCGCAGCACGCTCGAGGTCCCGCCGCCGGGCCGGCCCTGGACGACGACCGAGTCACCGAGGGACCAGGCCTCGCGCACGGTCGCGAGCAGGTCTTCGCGACCGAAGATCTCCGACCGGGCCGGAAGGAGCTCCGGAGGATCGCTACGCGGTCCGAACAGCGCGGTGGACGCCTCGGCGCGTCGCAGGGAGCCCCCCTCGGGGCCGTGCTCGTACACGAGCTCCCCGACGACGACCCGATCTGCGATCCGGGTGTCGACGGCGCTGATCATCGTGGCGCCCACCTGCCGGGGCCCTCCCACGTCTGGTCGTCCGGTGACGATCACTGTACGTGAGATCGGGAGGTCGGAGCACAGCCCGGCTCCCGACGCGTGGGCTCCTGCCCATCTGCGTGCCCGTGCGAGGCCGTTTGTACTGTCACGACATCGGACGCCGCGTGACCACGACGAACACCACGCCGGCGGCGGCGATGACCGTCGTGACCGCGGCGCCGACCGACAGCGCGGACGAGGCCAGCAGCCCCACGACCGCCGGACCGAACAGGCCCGTCACCCTCGTCGCGCCCGTCATCGCGGCGAGCCCCGTGCGGCGACTCCCGGGGATCTGCGCCGCCTCGTCGTAGATGCGCGGCAACAGCGTGGCGACCCCGGTGCCGCCGAGCACGAACCCGGCGAGGGCGAGCGGGGCGGACGGAGCGAGGAAGGCGACCGGGAGGCCGGTCAGCGCCAGCGCGATCGCGACGTTGCGGAGTCGCTCGGCGCCGAGTCGTTGGTGGGCGAGGTCGCCGCTGGCTCGGCCGAGGAACATCCCGATCGTGAACGCGACGAACCCCGATGCGGCGACCCCGGAGGACGCATCGAGATCGTCGGAGAGGCGGACCGCGGACCAGTCGGCCGTCGTCTGCTCGAGGAGGAACGCCGCAGCACCCGCGATCGCGAGCCGGATGATGATCCAGCGCGTGGCGGCCCCCTCGACTGCTTCGTCGTCGGCCTCTGCGGCCGCGATGTCGTCATCGGTGCCCTCGTCGGCCCGGAGCAGGGAACGACCGATCGTCGCGACGATGACCGAGAACACGAGGGCGGCGACGACGAAGTGAGCGGTGATCGGCACCTCGAACGCCGAGAGCTGGGCGGCGATGGCTGCGCCGATGACCGTCCCGAGGCTCCAGAGGCCGTGGAGTCGGTTCATCACCGGGGTCGAACGGCGCGCGCTCAGCCAGGAGCCCTGGAGGTTCATCGCGATGTCGACGATGAGATCGCAGAACGACATGCCGCCCAGCGCGATCACGAACAGCAGCGGTGACGAGGCCACGCCCATCAACGCGAGCGCTCCGCAGAGTCCGAACCCGCCCGCGATGATCACGGTGCGGGTGCCGAAGCGGGCGATGACGCGGCCCACGACGAGGCTCGCTGCGATCCCCGCCAACCCGGCGCTCGTCAGCGCGAAGCCCAGTTCACCGATGCTGAGGCCGGCCCGGTCGCGGAGCTCGGGAAGGCGCGGGAGGAACGACGAGAGGATCAGTCCGTTGACGAGGAACTGCGCTCCGACGGCCACCAGCGCCTTGCGGTCCGTGGGGGAGAGCGGTGCGGTGCTCACGGGCGCCGCCGTCGAGACGGCATGGCCCGGAAGCTACCGGCGTCACCCCCAGGTCACGCGGAGGGCGTCCGGTCCCCGGAACGTGATGTTCGGGAAGTAGGAGAGCTCCTGGTCCTCGACCAACCGCAGGTCCGGGAGCTTCTCGGCCAGGAGCTCGAGCACGATCCTCGCCTCCATCCGTGCGAGGTTGGACCCGAGGCAGAAGTGGATGCCCTTGCCGAAGCTGATGTGGGTCTTCGCATCGGCGCGTCGGAGGTCGAACTCGTCCGGACGCTCGTAGCGATCGGGCTCGTGGTTGGCGGCGGCGAAGTTGAGGAAGAGCTTCGTCCCCGCCGGCAGCGACACGCCGCCGAGCTCGGTCTCCTCGGTCGTGATCCGCCGCCACGAGACCTGGCTCGACTCGAAGCGCAGCGTCTCCTCGACGGCGTTCGCCGCCAGGGACGGATCGTCGACCAGCGCCTGCCACTGGTCGCGGCGGGGCAGCAGGCACAGCAGCGTGTTGCACATCAGCGCGGTGACGGGATCGTGACCGGCGAAGCTGATGCCGTAGACCACGGACTCGACCTCCCGGTACGAGATGCCGGTGGTCGCGTCGGGGTCGCGCTCGGGCCCGGGGTCGGCCTCCCAGGCGTTGAGCAGCTCGGAGGTGAAGTCGTCGGCCCGGTCGTCTCGACGACGGGCGACGAACTCGCGGCAGTAGCGCCAATAGTCGAGCATCCCCTGTGCGATCTGGATCTGCTCCGCCTCGGTCGGCTCGCCCCACGAGAAGGCCCGGCGGTTCACGCACCAGCGCTTGATCATGGCGTCGTCGGTGGCCGGGAAACCGATGAGGCGGAAGACGATCTCGGCCGGGAGCGGGAAGGCGACCGAGCCCACGAACTCGGCCGGGGCGCCGCCGGCGACCATCTCGTCGAGGAGGTCGCCGGCCCGGCTCCTCATGTAGTCCTCGAGCTGGCGCAGCCGGCGGTTGCTGAACCCCTGGCGGGTGAAGGCCCGGATGCGTCCATGGTCCGGTTCGGGCCGGTTCGACATCACCGCGACGGGGTCGAAGTCGTCGGCGCCGAGGATGGAGCCGGCCTCCGGGCACAGTGGATAGATCGGGTCCTGCACGTTCGTCGAGGCGAACGTGTCCGGGTTCGTGAAGACGTGCTCGATGTCCTGCATGCGCGAGACCACGACGTGACCGAGTCGGTCGGACCAGAAGACCGGGTGCTCGTCGCGCAGCGCGCCGGCGATCGGGTAGGGGTCCCGGAGATAGTCCTCGTCCAGCGGTGACCACGACCGGTGCATGGGGCAGCCGGGCGGTGCCTCCGCGACGGCTTCGGGCGCGCGGTGGTAGGTGTTGCTCATCGATCCCCCTGGAGTGCGAGCGGTGCGTCGACGCTCTGGGCGAGCGCCGCTGCGGTGGCGGTGACGTGTTCGGCGACGGCGTCGGTGTCGAGCTCGGCGGCGGCGAGCGCGACGACGGCGATGGCCGCGTCGTGGGCCGGGACGGGCGCCGCGATCGATCGCAGGCCCGGGATGACCTCCGAGTCCGACGTGGCCCATCCGCGGTGACGCGCATCGGCGACCTCGACCCGCTCCCCGAAGACGGCGGGACCGCCGGCGAGGATCGCCAAGCCCGGTGCGCCCTGGTCGATCTGATGCCGCGAGCCGGGCCGGTACGTGACACCCACGAGCGGACCGGTCGGCGCGGCGCTCTCGACGGTCACGGCCTCGTCGCCCTCGCGCACCACCAGGAAGGCGGTGAGCGCGGTGTCGTCGGCGAGCCTCGGCAGGAGCGCTGCGGCTGCGTCCTGGAGCGGCGAGCGGGCCTTGGCGGCGAGCGCGACGAGCGCAGAGGCAGGACGGCACCGTCCCTGCGGGTCGCGGTGGACGAGGCGATGCTCCTCCAGGGTCCGCACGATCCGGTAGGCGATCGAGCGATGCACCCCGAGCTCGGCGGCGAGGCCGTCGATGGTCGGCGGGTGGTCGGCCGTCGCGATCCGGTTCAGCGCGGTGAGGCCTCGATCGAGGGTCTGGCTGGTCGCCATGCCGGCACCGTACTCAGTGCGCGATGAGCGAACAACGGTGTTCGAGTATCGAACGAGCGATCAGGGCGCGGTGGGCTCCGGACCGACGAGGCGGAGGTCGACGACCTGGTCGGCGATCACCTGGCGGGCGTCCACGTCGAGGCCACGGTCGGTGACCAGGATGTCGGCTCGACCGATCGGGGCGATCGTCGCCAGGCCCCGGACGTTCCACTTCGTGTGGTCGGCGAGCACGGCGAAGCGGTCGCTCGAGTTCACGAAGGCGCGGTTGGTCTCGGCCTCGGCGAGGTTCGGCGTCGTGAAGCCGGGGTCGGCGGCGATGCCGTGGACACCCATCAGGACCAGGTCGACTCGGAGCGATCGGATCGTCGCCACGGCGACGGGGCCCACGAGCGCGTCGGACTTGGTGCGACTCCCACCGGTCATGACGACCGTGATGCTCGGGTCGTCGAGGTCGCTCAGCCCGTTCGCGATCGACAGCGAGTTCGTGACGATCGTGATGTCGGGGATGCGACGCAGGTGCTGGCAGAGCATCCACGTCGTCGATCCGCCCGTGATGCCGACGGCATCGCCGGGGCGCACGAGCGAGGCGGCCTCCGCGGCGATGGCCGCCTTCTCGGACTGCTGGTACATCCGCTTGATGGCGAACTCGGGCTCGTCGGTGCTGCGAAACGTCGGACGGGAGGCCCCGCCGTGCACCTTGTGGACGTCGCCGCGGGCGGCGAGGAGGTCGAGGTCGCGGCGCACGGTCATCTCGGAGACCTCGAGGAGCTCCGCGAGCTCGCGGACGCGGACGGAGCCGCGGGTGTGCACCTCCTCGGTGATGATCTGCTGCCGTTGTGACGCGAGCACGCCCCGCCTCCGATCGAACCCCGCTCGGAGCTGGATCGTAACAACAACGCACATCGTGCCGTCCACGAGGTTCCCCGCGATCCGGTCTGCGTGAACGTCCGACGAACAAACACTTGACCTTCTGGTCGTTCGGGTGAGAGTTTCTGATCGGAACTGAGCATTCACGTTCGAACCGTGTCAGCAGAGGGGGATCGATGCCGACAGTGAGGACGGTCCGGTGACGTCGGTCGACGTCCAGGCGGCCGAGACCAGCACGACGAGACCGAAGAAGGTCGGGAGCTCGTCGACGCCACTCGACGGCGGGTGGAAGGTCGCCATCTGGTTCCTGTTGCCGAGCCTGATCGGCTTCGTGGTCTTCTTCCTCTATCCGACGCTGCGCGGCGTGTACCTGAGCTTCACCGACTGGAACCTGCTCTCGAACCAGGGCGAGTGGATCGGCGGCGACAACTACTCGCGGCTCATCGACGACAGCGAGTTCTACGCCTCGATGCGCCGGACGCTCTGGTACGTCTTCCTCAACATCGGGTCGCAGACGATCCTCGCCGTGATGCTGGCGGTGATGATGGACCGGCTCACCAAGTCCTCGATCATCCGGGGCGTCCTGCTGCTCCCGTGGCTCATGCCCAACGTGGTGGTCGCCCTGCTGTGGCTCTGGATGCTCGACGGCTCGGTCGGCATCGTGAACAGCTTCATCGAGTTCCTCGGCTTCGACCCGATCCGCTTCTTCCAGGACACCGGCAAGGTCATCCCGACGGTGGCCGGCATCAACACGTGGAAGTTCACCGGCTACACCGCGCTGCTGCTGTTCGCCGGGCTCCAGACGATCCCGAAGACGGTCTACGAGGCCGCCGCGATGGACGGGGCCAGCGAGTGGCAGATGTTCCGCCGGATCACGCTGCCGCTCATGCGGCCGGTCCTCGCGCTGGTGCTCGTGCTCACGATCGTGGGCTCGTTCCAGGTCTTCGACATCATCCAGGTCGCCACCGGCGGCTTCGGTGGCCAGCCGGGCGGGCCGGTCAACGCCTCCCGGGTGATCTACCTGTACATCTACCAGAACGCGATCAACTTCAATGATCTGGGCTACGCGGCGGCGTTGTCGGTGGTCCTGGTCGCGATCTTGTTGATCGTCACCGCACTGCAGCTGAAGCTGCTCCGTGCCGGCGAGAGCGACCTGGCGTCATGAGCACCGCGAGCTCCACAACGGTCGGCGTCGGCGGCGGTCAATCGAAGACCGTCGGCGCCCGGTTCGGGCGCTCCACCGCCTGGCTGATCCTCGGCGTCATCATCCTCATCAGCGTCTTCCCGTTCTACTGGGCGACCAGGACGGGGCTCACGAAGAACTCGGCGCTGCTGGCCGGCGACTCGGGGCTGATCCCGGACGAGCCGACGATCCTCAACTTCAAGCGGGTCCTCGGGCTGGCGAGCGACGAGGAGATCCTCGAGGCCACGGGACAGGCCGCGACCGGGTCGTTCGACTACGTGCTCGCGCTGCGCAACAGCGTGATCATCGCGACGCTCGTGACCGCTGGGCAGGTGCTCTTCTGCTCGATGGCGGCCTACGCCTTCGCCCGGCTCCGGTTCAAGGGCCGCGACCAGCTGTTCTTCCTCTACCTGACCGGCCTGATGGTCCCGCCGATCTTCATCCTCATCCCGAACCTGATCCTCATCAAGAACCTCGGGTGGCTGAACAGCTTCCCCGGCATGGTGGCGCCGTTCTTCCTCATGACGCCGTTCGCCGTGTTCTTCCTGAGACAGTTCTTCCTCGGGATCAACCGGTCGCTCGAGGAGGCGGCGCTGATCGACGGTGCGAGCCACTTCACGATCTACCGCAAGATCATCCTCCCGATCGCCACCCCCCAGCTCGTGACGCTGGCCGTCCTCACCTACGTGACGTCGTGGAACGAGTTCCTCTGGCCGCTCGTGGTGGCGCCCGTCGACGAGAACGTGCAGCCGCTCACGGTGGCGCTCGGGTCGTTCGCGGCCCAGAACCCCGGCTCGGCACCGGACTGGTCGGGGCTCATGACCGGCACCATCCTCGCCGCGCTCCCGATGCTGCTGATCTTCTTCGTCTTCGGCAAGCGGCTCGTCGACAGCATCCAGTTCTCGGGGATCAAGTGATCCCCGAACGACCCCTCCCGACCCTGAGCGGGCGGGTCGAACCGGGCGGAGCTCGCTCCGTCGTCATCCACCGAGAGGGAACCTGATGAAGAACACGACCCTTCGCCTGTTGGCGATCCTGTTCGCCTTCGCGATGGTCGCCGCTGCGTGCGGCGACAGCGACGACGACTCGGGCGGCGACAGCGGCAGCGAGGCCGACGCCGGCGACGGCGGCGATGCGCCGGCAGCGGGCGGTGGCGACTTCGAGGACGTCACCATCGACTACTGGCTCTGGGACGGGAACCAGCAGCCGTTCTACGAGCAGTGCGCCGCCGACTTCACGGCCAACGTGCAGCCCGGGATCACGGTCAACATCGAGCAGTTCGGTTGGGGCGACTACTGGACGGGCCTGACGGCGGCCTTCGCCTCTGACTCCGCTCCCGACGTCTTCACCGACCACCTCGCTCGCTACCCCGAGTTCGTCGAGTCCGGCGTGCTCGTGTCGCTCAACGAGTTCGTCGAGCGGGACGGCGTCGACGTCGACCAGTACTTCCCGGGTCTCGCCGAGCTGTGGACCTCACCGGACGGCGAGCGCTTCGGCCTGCCGAAGGACTTCGACACCATCGCGATGGTGCTCAACACCGACATGCTCGATGAGGCCGGGATCACGCTCGAGGACTTCGCCAACGCCGAGTGGAACCCCACCGACGGCGGTACGTGGGGTGAGCTGATCCAGCGCCTGACCGTCGACGCCAACGGCGTCCGCGGCAACGAGGACGGCTTCGATCCGTCGAACGTCGCCGTGTACGGCTTCGGCATCGAAGGCGCCTTCGGTGCGTTCGGTCAGACGACGTTCTCGAGCTTCGCGGCGTCGAACGGCTACGTGGCCACCGACGGCCCCTGGGCCGACAGCGCCAACTTCGACTCGCCGGAGCTGATCGAGACGCTCCAGTTCTTCGCTGACTGGATCGAGGCCGGCTACGTCACGCCGATCGAGGACGTCGAGTCCCTGGGCGGCACCACCATCTTCCAGAGCGGTGGTGCGGCGACCCAGACCAACGGCTCCTGGATGATCTCGACCCTGAGCGGTGACGCGACCGAGGTCCCCGTGGCCTACGCGCCGCTGCCGGTCGGCCCCGAGGGCGCACGTGCCTCGATGTTCAACGGCCTCGCCGACTCGATCACGCAGTCGGCCGAGAACCCTGACGCTGCGTGGGAGTGGGTCAAGTACATGGCCTCCCCGGCGTGCCAGGACGTCGTCGGCACCGGTGCGGTCGTCTTCCCGGCGATCCCGAGCGCGGCCACGATCGCGCAGGAGGCCCACGCGGCCAACGGTGTGGACGTCGGCGCCTTCACGATCCACGTGGACGAGGGCACGACCTTCCTCTTCCCGATCACCGACAGCGCCTCGCGCATCGAGGACATCATGGGCCCGGTCATGCAGCAGATCCTGCGTGGCGAGGGCACGGCGGCTGACCTGATCCCGCCGGCGGCCGAGCAGGTCAACCAGGTCCTCGGTTCCTGACGACAGGACCGATGACGACCGCGGGCCGGGGCGGCGGCCCCGCGGTCGTCCGCCTGTCGGTGCCCGCCGCAGCTCTCGTGGCTGCGGCGGGCCTGTTCGGGTGTGGCAGCTCAGGTTCGTCGACTGCCGTCGAACCGATCCCCTCGTCGGCGGTCGACGTGCCGAGCGAGCTCGCTGTCGTCTCGCTGGGTGACGGCGAGTGCTCCGGGACCTTCGTGGCGCAGGACCTGCCCCATGTCACGAAGGGCCCGGGGGCCACCTCGTCCACCTTCGACGGCACCGGCGCCGGCATCGCGCTGGGCGACCTCGACGGCGACGGTGACCTCGACGTGGTCGCGCCGAACCTGTCGGGGGAGAGCAGCATCCTGTGGCAGGACGCCGAGGGCTACCGGGCCGAGACCCTCGAGGTGGGGCGCTTCCGTCAGGCGACGACGCTCGACGTCGAGGGCGACGGCGATCTCGACATCGTCCTCACCACCGGCATCGGCCCCCCGCTGCTCTTCCGCAACACGGCCGGCGCCTTCACCCGCGAACGACTCCCGGGTGTCGACGCGACCGCCTACTCGATGGCCTGGTCCGACCTGAGCGGCGACGGTGACCTCGACGTCGTGACCGGCTCCTACAACGCCGAGCTGTCGATCGTGCGCAACTCGCCCGTGCTCGGGAGCGACACCGGCGTCGTGCTCCACGAGCGGACGACCGCCGAGTCCTACATGGCCACGCGTTTGGCCGCCGACGCCCAGGCGTTGGCCGTGCTGCTCGTCGACGTCGACGGCGACGGCCGCCTCGACGTCGTCGTCGGCAACGATCTCGCCACGCCCGACGGCGTCTGGATCGACAACGACGGTGGCTGGCTCGAGATCGAGCCGTTCACGACGACGTCGTTGTCGACGATGAGCCTCGACGCCGCCGACGTCGACGGCGACGGCGACCTCGACCTGTTCTCCACCGACATGAAGCCCCGGGCCGATGACCTCG
This sequence comes from Actinomycetota bacterium, assembly GCA_039185015.1. Lineage (GTDB taxonomy): Bacteria > Actinomycetota > Acidimicrobiia > Acidimicrobiales > Poriferisodalaceae > JBCBSZ01. The sequence goes on along the minus strand of JBCDAU010000011.1, from coordinate 32,447 downwards.
ATCCCGAGCGCTACGTCGAGGTCGAGCGCGACATCGTCGCCCTCGGCCAGCTCGACGAGGTGCAGATCCCGGCCAACGTCCTCTCGTTGTCCGACGCCGACGGCTTCGCCGACGCCGCCGTCGACCTCGGCGTCGATGCCACCGGGTGGAGCTGGGCCGGGCTCTTCGGCGACCTCGACAGCGACGGTCGCCAGGACCTCTACGTGGTCACCGGCATGCGCAGCGACCAACTGTTCTCGGCCCTCCCCGGCGACCTCCTCGTCGAGCCGAACCAGGCCTTCGCCAACACCGGCGACGGCTTCGAGTTGCGGCCCGACTGGGGTCTCGACGATCTCGCAGGCGGGCGCGGCATGGCGATGGGTGACGTCGACGGCGACGGCGACCTCGACGTCGTCGTGAACAACCTCGACGAACCCGCCCGCCTCTTCGAGAACCAGCTGTGCGGCGGGAGCAACCTCCTCGTCGACCTCGAGTGGCCCGGCACGGCCAACGTCGATGCCATCGGGGCGTTGGTCGTCGTCGAGTCGGGCGACGACCGTCACGTGCGCCAGGTCGACGTGAGTCGCGGCTACCTCTCCGGTCTGCCGACGACCGTGCACGTCGGACTCGGTGACGACTCGGGGCCGGTGCGGATCTCGGTACGGTGGCCGGACGGCACCCGGAGCGACGTCGACGACGTCCCCGTCGACCATCGCGTGACGATCACCCGCGCCGACGGCTGATCCCTTGACCTCCCTCTCATGAACCAAGCGGAGCCGGACATGCAGCACCTCCTCGTCCACGGCGCGTCGTCGAGCCTCCTGCTCGGGTACGGCGACGGCACGCCACCCCACGTCCTCCACTGGGGTCGGGCCATCGCCGGCGACGTTCCGTCGCAGATCGCGGCGGGGCTGTCGCGACCTCTCGCTCACAACTCGATCGACGTCGAGGCGCCGATCGCGCTCGTGACGGAGCTCGGATCGGGCTTCTTCGGCTCGCCGGGCATCAAGGGCTCCCGTCCCGACGGATCGGGCTTCGCTCCGCGGTTCCGGGTGGAGGGCACGCCGGTCCACGACCGCGACACGCTCGTGTTCGACTGCGTCGACGAGGTCGCCGAGTTGCGCCTACGACTCGAGCTGCGCCTCGCGCCGGACTCCGACGTCATCCGTCTCCGACACTCGCTGACCAACCTCGGGTCGACCCGGTACCAGGTCGACCGCCTGTGCGTGACGCTGCCCCTGCCGGCGCGGGCGACCGATCTCCTCGACTTCACGGGGCGGTGGTGCGACGAGTTCCACTCCCGTCGCCAGACCTGGGACACCGGCGCGCTGATCAACGAAAACCGGCGAGGCCGCAGCTCCCACGACCACGTCGCCGTGCTCTGGGCGGGCACCGCCGGGTTCGACGAGCAGCACGGCGAGGTCTGGGGCTTCCACCTCGGCTGGAGTGGCAACTGCCGGATCATGGCCGAGCGACTGGCCGACGGACGTCGCTACCTCCAGGCCGGTGAGCTGCTCTTCCCCGGCGAGCTCGGGCTCGAGCCGGGCGAGACGATGGAGGCGCCGCCGCTCTACGCCGCCTACAGCGGCATCGGCCTCGGTGGCGTGTCGAGGGCGTTCCACCGTGAGCTGCGCTCACGCCCGTCGCATCCGAGCCCGGACAAGCCGAGGCCCGTCATCCTCAACACCTGGGAGGCCGTCTACTTCCAGCACGACGTCGACACCCTCGAGCGGCTGGCGGACGTCGCGGCCGATGTCGGTGTCGAGCGGTTCGTGCTCGACGACGGTTGGTTCCGTGGTCGCAACGACGACACGGCCGGGCTGGGCGACTGGTGGGTGGACGAGGAGAAGTACCCCGACGGACTCGAACCGCTCATCTCCCACGTCACCGGGCTGGGCATGGAGTTCGGGCTCTGGGTCGAGCCGGAGATGGTCAACCCCGACTCCGACCTCTACCGCGAGCATCCCGACTGGGTCCTCGCCGACCCGCGGTACGAGATGCCGCTGGGTCGCAACCAGCTCGTCCTGAACCTGGCGCATCCCGACGCCTACGCCTTCATCCGCGAGCGGCTGCTCGACCTGCTGTCGAACCTCGACATCTCGTACGTGAAGTGGGACATGAACCGCGACCACGTGCAGCCGACCCACGACGGTCGAGCGGGAACCCGGGCGCAGACGCTGGCCCTCTACCGGCTCCTCGACGAGCTGAACGAGCGGTTCCCCGACGTCGAGATCGAGAGTTGCTCGTCGGGTGGTGGTCGGGCCGACTTCGGCGTCCTCGAACGGACGAAGCGCATCTGGACCTCCGACTGCAACGACGCGCTCGAGCGGCAGCGGATCCAGCGCGGCTTCTCGATGCTGTTCCCGCCCGAGCTGATGGGCGCGCACATCGGTCCGCCGGTGTCGCACACGACGCGGCGAACGCACGGGCTCGGCTTCCGGGGAGCGGTCGCGTTCCTCGGCCACCTCGGCATCGAGTGGAACCTGCTCAGGGCGACCGACGACGAGCGGGCGCAGGTGAAGGAGCTGGTCCGTCTGCACAAGCAGGTCAGGCCGCTCCTTCACGGGGGCGAGGTGGTCCGCCTGGACTCGACCGACGAGGCCGCGATGGCGCAGGGCGTCATCTCGGCCGACCGGTCGGAGTCCCTGATCGTCTACATCCGCATCGGGACGGCACGGGTGTCGATCCCGGACCCCGTGATCTTCGCCGAGCTCGATCCCGAACGGTCCTACGACGTCTCGATCCTGGCGCTGCCCGGACCGTCGGGCGACTTCGGGCGGAGCCGACCGGCGTGGGTCGAGCAGGGCTCGGTGCGGCTGACCGGCGATGCGCTGATGGGCGTCGGCGTTCAGCCGCCGCTGCTCGACCCCGAGTCGGCGCTGCTGTTCCACCTCGTCGCCGCGGACGCGTAGATCGGCTCGGCCTCAGCGACCGCGGCCCGGGCGACCTCGGCGCCGATCAGGCGACCGCCGGTGTGGTCGGCGAGCACGTGGATGCCGCCGTAGAGACGCGAGAGCCCGGCCTCCTCTGCGGCGTCGCCGAAGGTCGTCCACGACAGGGTGACCGGCTCGGTCGGGCCGGCCTCGTGGATGAGCGACTCGACGGTCCAGGTGAGGGGACCACCGGGGATCACCTCGGATCCGACGAGCGCGGCGAGCACATCGGCGGCCGCCCGGCTGAACGTGCTGTGGCCGGACACGTACGCAGCGAACGAGGGCGTGACGAACGAGGAGCGCTGGTACGGCACCCACCCCGTCCCGAGGATCCAACCGACGCCGGACACCGTCGTGGACGTGTCCTCCGGCTGGCCCCGCCAAGACCACACGGCGATCTGGCCCACGTGGTCGGCGAGCTCCTCGTGGCGCCCACCGGGGGCCGCCGTCGCCTCGGTGATCACCTCGGAGAGACCCTCGACCAGGGGTAGGTCCCCGGTGCTCGACAGCCATCGGATCATCGAGATCGGACGCACGTAGTCGTAGTGGGCTTTGGCGCCCCACGCCGCGATCGCCGCGTCGTGGAGTGCCCCGTTGAGTGTCAGGCCGACCGCCAGGTCCCACTCGAGGCGGTCGAGCTCGGGCCCGTCCCCGCCGAGGCGGAGCTCCCCGCGCTCGGCGAGCCGATCCGACACGGCGAAGGCGAGGGTGTTCCAGTGCCCGGGTGGGGTCTCGGAGTCGGGGCCGTCGGCCCAGTACTCGGCGACGACCCGGCCGTAGTCGGCGAGCAGCACCTCGGTCCCGCCGATCGCCACCGTCTCGGGCGAGTCGGTGTCGAGCAGCGCGCCGAACTCGAGGACCTCCATGGCCGCGTCGGCGTAGGCGTCGGGGTCATCGGCGAACAGCGGCGGAGGACCGGGGTCGATCGGGAGGCCGTCGTCGGCCCGGTCGAGGGCGAAGGGTTCGACGAACCCCCAGTGCGGTCCGATGTACTCCTGGACGAACGCCGGGATCGGGACGTCGTTCTGGGTGCGCTGGTCCTCGAGCGCCAACGGTTGCCAGCGGTCGGGATCGGGGAGATGGATCTCCCCGAGATCGACGACGAGGGGTGGGTTCCACGGGACGTAGCTGAGGTCGCGGTAGCCCGAGGCCTCGTCGGATCCGTCGTCTCGGCGCTCCCGGAGCAGCTGCTCGGCGGCATCGACGCCGAAGCGGCCCGCGGAGCCGGGTTCGAGCGCGTCGTGGTCGGGGTCGAGACAGAGCGACTCCAGGCGCTCGGCGAGCGCAGGTGCGGTGATGTCGGCTCCCGTGGCGAACTCGTACCGACTGATCAGCAGCCGGTACGAGGCGTAGGCGATGGCCGTCTCCTCGGTCTCCCTGGCCGTCGTGGTGTCATCGGGGAGCGGCGGCGGCTCGGTCTCGGGGGCGACGAGCACGGTGTCGATCCTGCCGTCGAGCGACGCCCAGACGTCCCACTGGAGCGCGCTCAGGTGGTGGAGGTTGCGGGCGTGCACCGTCGGCGCCGGGAAGTCGCGTCGGATCGCCTCGAGGAGCTCCTCGTTCCAGATCCGTGCCATCGAGTGGCCGGGCTCTCGCTCGGGCCTGCAGTCCTCGTCGAAGCGGGGGGCCACCACGAGCACGACGATCGCACCGACGCCGACGACGGCGGCGAGGAGGAGCGCGAGCCGTCGGATCAGCATGTGCGAAGTCTTGCGAATTTGTGCGCTCGCGGGCGAACGGGGTCGTACGCTTCGCGGCGATGACCAAGATCGCATTCATCGGTGCCGGTTCGACCGTGTTCGCCAAGAACCTCCTCGGCGACATCCTCAGCTATCCCGAGTTGTCGGATGCGGTGATCGCCCTGCACGACATCGACGACACCCGGCTCCGCACCTCCGAGCTCGTCGCGGGCAAGACCGCCGCCGCGGTCGGGGCCATGCCGACGATCGAGGCGACGACCGATCGTCGACGCGCGGTCGACGGTGCCGACCACGTGATCACGATGTTCCAGATCGGTGGCTACGAGCCGTCGACGGTCATCGACTTCGACGTGCCCAAGCGCTTCGGGCTCGACCAGACGATCGCTGACACGCTCGGTGTCGGCGGCATCATGCGTGGCCTGCGCACCATCCCGGTCCTCCTCGACCTGGCCGCCGACATGGAGGAGCTGTGCCCCGACGCCCATCTCCTCCAGTACGTGAACCCGATGGCGATGAACTGCTGGGCCCTCAGCCGGGTGAGCTCGATCAAGACGATCGGGTTGTGCCACAGCGTGCAGGGCACGGCCGAGCAGATCGCCGGCGACATCGGCGTACCGATCGACGAGGTCGTGTATCGCTGCGCCGGCATCAACCACATGGCCTTCTACCTCGAGTTCCAGCGTCGAACCCCCGATGGGCTGGTCGACCTGACCCCCGAGATCGCCCGCGTCGTCGCCGACGGACGCATCCCGGATCGGGCCCACCCCGGACGCAGCGATGGCGGCACCGTGAACCTCAGCGACGCCGTCCGCTACGAGATGTTCAAGCGGCTCGGCTACTTCGTCACGGAGTCGAGCGAGCACTTCGCCGAGTATGTCCCGTGGTTCATCAAGCCGGGCCGCGAGGACCTGATCGACCGTTTCGGCGTGCCGATCGACGAGTACCCCCGGCGCTGCGAGCGCCAGATCGAGGGCTGGGAGGAGCTCCGCGATGAGCTGGAGTCACCCGACAGCACCCTCGAGGTCATCCAGAGCTCCGAGTACGGCGCCGGCATCATCCACTCGATCGAGACCGGCGCGCCGCGGGTCGTCTACGGCAACGTGCCGAACCACGGCCTCATCGACAACCTCCCGGACGGCGCCTGCGTCGAGGTGCCCTGCCTGGTCGACGGCACCGGCGTGCAGCCGACCCGCGTCGGGGCGCTGCCCCCGCAGCTCGCAGCGCTCATGCAGACGAACATCAACGTGCAGTCGCTCGCCGTCGAGGCCGCGCTGACCGGTCGGCGAGATCACGTGTACCACGCCGCGATGATGGACCCGCACACGTCGACGGTCCTCGACCTGGACCAGATCTGGGAGCTCGTCGATCAGCTGATCGACGCCCACGGCGACATGCTCCCGCCGCTCTGCTGATACCCGCTCGGGGCCCCCGGAGCCCCCGGAGCCTGGTGCTCCGACCCCCTCCTCGTGTCCTCGCCCTGACGGGCTGCGGCCGAGGCCGTGGTTGCTACCCGCCTGGAGTGCGGTCAGGCGTTGGCGTCGGCCTGCTTCGCCATCGCTCGCATGACCTCCAGCACACCCGGGTCGGCCTTGGAGGGCGCGCCGCAGTCGAAGGGGGGCTGCGGGTCGTACTCGATCGCGAGCTGGATCCCCTGCGCCACCTCGGGACCGGCGAGCTCGGCGGTCAGGGTGAGCCCCATGTCGATCCCGGCCGACACGCCGGCGGCGGTGATGATCTTCCCCCGTCGGACGACCCGCTCCTCGGTGGGACTGGCGCCGTAGCCGGCGAGCTGGTCGTAGGCGTACCAGTGCGTCGTGGCGTCGAGGCCGTCGAGCAGACCGGCAGCGCCGAGGATCAGGGCTCCGGTGCAGACCGACGTCGTCCAGGTCGTGTGCTCGTGGGCCTGACGCACCCAGTCGACGATGGGATGGCCCTCCTCGGCCACGCGCCGGGCGGCGAACCCGCCCGGGACGACGAGCACATCGGGTTCGGCGATCTCGTCGAAGGTGTGCTCCACCTGGAAGGTCAGCGCACCGACCTCGTCGGGCACGGGGCCGGCCTCGGCGGCGCAGACCACCGTGTCCGCCCCGGGGATCGAGCTGAGCACCTGGTACGGCCCGATGGCGTCGAGCACGGTGAAGCGGTCGTAGAGGCCGATGGCGATGGTGGTCACGAGACCCTCCGGTTGAAGACGCTGCGATAGCGGGCGGGTGTGGTGCTCATCCGGCGGACGAAGGCCCGGTGCAGCGTCTCGCCGCTGCCCAGGCCGACGCGGCGAGCGATCGTGCCGACGGTCAGGTCGGTGGACTCGAGCAGGTTCCGGGCCGCCTCGATGCGGGCGAGCTCGACGAACTCGGCGGGGCTGTGGCCGACCTCGTCGCGGAAGCGGCGGCACAGCGTGCGGGTGGAGAGACCGGCGTGGCGGGCGAGCGCCGCGACCGTCAGGTCGGCATCGAGGTGATCGGGGATCCAGCGCTGGAGGTCCCGCACCGGCTCGCTGCGCGCCGCATCGGCGCGCAGGTGGGAGCTGAACTGCTGCTGGCCGCCGGGCCGCTGCGCGAACACCACGAGCCGGCGCGCCGCCTCGTGCGCGACCTCGACGCCGTGGTCCTCCTCGAGGATCGCCAGGTAGAGGTCGATGCCGGCGGTGACACCCGCCGACGTCCACACGTCGCCATCCCGCACCCAGAGCCGGTCCGGGTCGACCTCCACGTTGGGGAAGGTGCGGAGCAGGTGGGCGTACTGCCAGTGCGTCGTGGCCGAGCGACCGTCGAGGAGGCCGGCAGCGCCGAGGAGGAGCGCGCCGGTGCACACCGAGGTGATCCGGCCGGCGCGAGCGGCGAGGGCGCGGAGGTCGGCGAGGAACCGATCGTCGGTCGTCAGGTGGGCCGTGCCGAAGCCGCCGACGACGAGGAGCGTGTCGATGGGTCCGCCGTCGGCGAGGCGTTGGTCGGTGTCGATCCGGAGGCCGCTCTGGGCGGTGACCTGTCCACCGTCGGGTGAGGCGAGCCGGATCTCGTACCGGGGGAGCAGGCCGGCCCGGGCGGCGCCATCGAGCAGCTCCATCGGCCCGCTGAGGTCGAGGGGCTGGTAGCCGTCGAAGACGACGGCGACGACGTGGTGGGTCGCGTCGGCCATGCCGCCATGGTCCGCCGCCCGGGATGTGGCGTCAACGACGACCTTCTGACGATCTGCGCCAACAGGTCAGCCGCGAGGCGGCTTCCAGTAGCCACGGATGGCCGTGCGGCCTCTGGGCACGCCGAGCGTCTGGAAGAGGTGGGTGCGGATCGCCTGCATCGACGCCGCCTCGCCTGCAGCCCAGACGTATGTCCCGTCGGGTAGCTCGGTGAGGGCCGTCACGACCTCGACGAGGGACGCGCCGGGTGCGGCCGCCGCCTCGGTCACGTGCCAGGTGACACCCAGATCGAGCTGCGCGTCGCCCCTGACGACCTCGACGTGGGCCTCGACGTCGAGGTCTCCCGCGGCGTCGAGCAGCTGAGACACGGCCGGGATCGCCGTCTCGTCGCCGAGGACGAGCAGGCGGTCGGCATCGTCGGGGATCTCGTAGCCGCTGCCGGGACCGGAGATGGCTGCTGGCGCGCCGCGCCCGACCGTCTCGGCCCAGCCGGACACCGCCCCGCCCGGATGGCGCACGACCTCGATGTCGAGGCGACCGGCGTCGTTGTCGACCCGCAGCGGCGTGAAGGTCCGGAGGGCGGGACGATTCCCGTCCGGCAGGAGGAACTCGTTGCCGTTCCAGGTCGGGATGACCAGCTCGTCGGTACCGGGTGTCGGGACGAGGAGCCGGATGCTCGCCGCCGGCTCGGTGACCAGGAGGTCCCTGAGCCCCTCGCCCTCGAGCGTGAGGCGGAGCAGGCGAGGTGAGAGCTCGACCCGCTCGATGACGGTGACCTGACGGAGCGGCGGGGGCTCCTTGCGGGTGCGGAGCGCTCGGGGGGCGCCGCTCACGGACTCAGACCCCGTCGCTGAGGGGAAAGAGGTCGGGAAAGTCAGCGCTCCGGCCCTCGGCTTGGGCACCGAAGGCCTCGGCCATGTCGTCCGGGTCGAGCATCGACGCGTTCCAGTTGGCGATGAACTCGAGGCCGTCGGCGACGCTGTGGTCGCGGGCGTGTTCGATCGACCGCTTCGTCCCCCAGATGGCCATCGGGCTCTTGGTCGCGATCTCCGCTGCGGTCGCCATCACGGCCTCGAGCAGCGTGTCCTTGTCGGCGTGGACGGCGTTCACGAAGCCGGCACCGTGGGCCTCGGCAGCGGACCATCGACGACCGGTGTAGGCGAGCTCGCGGACGATGCCCTCGGGCACGAGCCGCGGCATCCGCTGGAGGGTGCCCACATCGGCGGTCATGCCGATGTTGATCTCGGCGATCGAGAAGAACGCCGTCTCGTCGGCGTAGCGGAGGTCGGCGGCGCAGATCATGTCGATGCCGCCGCCGACGCACGCGCCGCTCACCGCTGCGAGCACCGGCATGCGAGCACGTTCGAGCGCCGTGAACGACTCCTGCAGCTGGAGGGCGGTGCTCCGGAACCGCTCCGCCTTGCGGCTGCGATGACCCGAGCCGCTCTGTCCGACGTTGTCGCTGTTGGCGAACACCGCCAGATCCATCCCGGAGGAGAAGTGCTTGCCCTCGCTCGACAGCACGAGCGCCCGAGCCTCTCCTGACGCCGAGAGCCGGTCGACGATCTCGGGCAGCTCACGCCAGAACGACGGCACCATCGAGTTGTGGGTCTCTGGCCGGATCATGCGCAGGTGCGCCACCCGGTCGTTCACCTCGACGTCGAAGCACTCGTAGCCCATGCGGATCCCTCCTGAACCGGTCACCCATGAGACTACGGAGCGGTCAGTCGTCGTCCTGCTTCGGCGGGGGCCGGAGCCGTCCGCTCCGCCGTGCCGCGTCCATGAGCAGGGCCTCGATCTGGGCGTTGACCGAACGGAACTCGTCCTCGGCCCAGGTCTCGAGGACCCGGTAGAGCTCGGGCGACAGGCGGAGCGGGAACTGCTTCCGCTGGCGGGCCATCAGCGCCTCAGCGGTGCAGGGTGCCCACGTTGACGACCGGGTTGGTCGGGGCGTCGCTGGCGATCACGGTCATCAGGTTGGCGGCGAAGGTGGCGCGGCGCTCCTCGTCCATGCGGATCGGGTCGTCGTCGTCGGGATCCTCGAGCGACTCGATCGCGCCCTTCACCATGAGCACGGCGCCCTCCACGATCTCGGTCCGTGCGGCCACGATGGCGGCGGCCTGCTGGCGACGGAGCATCGCCTCGGCGATCTCGGGTGCGTAGGCGAGGTCGTTGATCCGGGCCTCGAGGACCTCGACGCCGGCGTTGGCCACCCGAGCCCGCAGCTCGGCGAGCAGCGAGTGGTTCACCGTCTCGGTGTCGCCGGTGAGCGTGGTCACGTCGCTCTCGTCGAAGGCGTCGTACGGGTAGCTGCGGGCCAGATGACGGACCGCGGCCTCGGACTGGGTCTCGACGTAGCTCTCGATCTCGTCGACGGCGAACACGGAACGAGCGGCGTCGGTGATGCGCCACACGACGACGGCGGCGATCTCGATCGGGTTGCCTCGGGAGTCGTTGACCTTCGAGGTGGGGGTCGTGAAGTTGCGCACCCGCTGGCTCACCCGGCGAGAGCTGATGAACGGGTTGGTCCAGCGGAGGCCGTTCTCGTCGTCGGTGCCCTTGTAGTCGCCGAAGAGCGTGAGGACGGCCGCCTGGTTGGGCTGGACGAGGTAGAAGCCGCCCGCCGCGATCATCGCCGCGACGAACAGCAGCACGGCCGGGACGATCAGGATCGGCGCGGCGGCGACCCCGACGATGAAGACGCCGACCGCGACGAGCACGCCGACGATCACGTAGGCGATCCAGCTGAGTCCGCTGGAGGAACGAGCGGGCCGGTCACCCGGGGCCTCGAGGTCGATGGTGGTGGGCTCTGTGGTCGACGGCTGATCGGTCATGTCGCTCACTCTATCAAAGTGATATCACTTTGCACTCGCTCATCGTTCGAGCTGGTCGACGATCGCCCGGTGCCGGAGGAGGAACGCCTCCTCGTCGAGCCGTTTGCGGCGCAGCCAGCCCGTCACCTCGGCGTTGCACTTGCTCGCGTTGCAGCTGCGGCACGCCGGCACGATGTTGTCGAGCGTGTAGCGCCCGCCTCGTGACAGGGGCAGGACGCAGTCGCGCTGGAGGGAGGCGTCGGCCGCTCCGCAGTAGGCGCATCCACCCCACGCCGACCTGATCGCCTCCCACTCGGCATCGGTGAGGTCGTTGTCGGCGCTGGCGTAGCGCCGACGTCGGCGGCGAGCGGCCCGGGCTCGCCGACTCCCACCCCGTGCCATGTCCGCGACGGTAGGGGCGCGGGGTGCGCGGCAGGAGGATCCTCGCTCATCAGGCGAGCACCGCGGCCAAACGCCGGAGCTGGTCGCCGTCGGCTCGACGAACGCTGCGCCGGATCACCGGCCCGAGCAGGCGGAGCGGGCCGGTGGCAGCGACGTCGGCGACGAGTCGGACCGTCGCTCGCTCGCCGCCACTGACCTCGTACCGGTACACGGCGGTGACGGGACCGGTCTCGGAGGTCAGCTCGACCATGCGGCCGGGGGTGAGCGCGGAGATGACCGATCGACGCGCACCCCGGACCGTCTCCAGCCGCAGCTCGGCACCCAGCGCCGGCTCGGCCGGACCCTCGAGCCGCTCGACTCCGGGCATCCAGCGAGGCGCGGACGGCCAGTCGATCAGCGCCGACCAGGCCGCGTCGGCGGGGACCGGCATCGTCTCGGACACGTCGAACGCAGTGGGCACGGCTGCTCCTGTGATGGGTGTGTGCCGTGATCCTCCTCCGGTGCCCGACCGGAGGGATTGGACGGATCTCAGGTGTCGGGCACGAAGCCCACACCCGAGCCGGCGATCGGCTGGCCGGCGAGGAAGGTGCGGCGCTGACGCTCGACGTAGGTGTTGGGCGAGACCCCGGTGTGTCGTTTGAAGTCCCGGATGAAGTGGGCCTGGTCGAACCACCCGTGGCGATGCGCGATGTCGATCCACGGCGCCGTGGGTTCGATGTCGATGTCGGCGATCACCTGGCGCATCCGAACGAGCCGAGCCAGCGTCTTCGGCGTGAGGCCGGTGTGGTGGGAGAACTCCGAGACGAAGTGCCCGTAGGAGAGGCCGGCGGCTTGTGCGAGCTCGGCGATCGGCAGCGTCGGCTCGGCTTCGAGGCGGGCGACCCAGCCGGCGCACCGCGCGGCGCGTTCGGACGCCACGGGGACGATGCCGGTCAGCTCCGTGAGGAGGACGCGGAGGACGTCGTCGGGGTCGGCGCACGCGATCGCCTCTGCTCGCAGTCGTTCGCCACGGCTCCACGCCTGACCGAGCGGGAGCACCCGCCCGCGGAGCGGCCGGGGGCCGCGTCCGAGGAGCCGGGCGCACCCCGTCGCGGTCGTGACGATCCCGACGGCGTGCGTCTCACCGGTCGGCTCGTTCGTCGCCGGACGGTCGTGCGGACCGGCGACGAAGCCCTCGGCCGTCTCGACGACGGGTCCTTCGGCGATGGAGTAGCGGATGGCGTCGCCGAGCACGAGCACGACAACCGTCGAGCCGGTGGGGGAGATCTGCTCGCTGGCGTACGGGACGGTGCCGCGGGCGAACCAGATCGACTCGATCGCGGTGCCGAGATCACCCTCGGGGTGCCGCATCCGGAAGTCGAAGTCCTCCATCCCCATCGGCGGTGGACCGTAGCCGGGGCGATCCGGCTCAGTTCGATCGGATGGTGACGTCGGTGCGGTCGTCGTTGGCGAAGACCGACACGTAGGCCGACTCGGTCCCATTGCCCATGCGAAGCAGGTTGCCGAGGTCCTCCTCGACCTCCCAGCTGACCTGTGCCGACTCGATCTCGGCGAAGGCGGCCTCATCGGTCATCCCTGGCGTCGGGGCCCGCATCACCAGCTCGATGTCGGACGAGGTCCAGCCGTCGCCCTGCAGCATGCTGATCCCGGAGCCGACCCACTGGTAGCGCTCGGGAGTGACGAACGTGCCGGGCATGGCGCCGAGCAACGTCGTGTCGCCGGGGATCTCGCCACCGACGAGGAAGCGGAAGACCCGCACGCTCGTGCCGGTGCCGTCGTCGCTGACGTCGAGCGAGAGGCCTTCGAAGCCGAACTCCGAGCCGGAGAGAGGCTCGTAGTCGACCTCGACGATGCGCTCGCCGTCTTCGGTCTCGTCTGTGGCCTCCTCCTCGACGTGGCCGCGAGCCGCGAGCTCTGCGCGGAGCGCCGCGACCGCCTCGTCGATGGTGAGGGCCGTCCCGTAGGTGACGTCGATCGCGTACTGCGGCTGACCGTCGTTGTCGTCGTAGTTGACCCGGAGCCCGGTGAGCGCGGCGTCGTCGAGTCGGGGGAATCCCAGGACGCGAGGATCGCCGAGCGCGAGGGCGATCGCGTCGTCGAAGTCTCCGGTGCCGAGCACGGCGTCGGCGAGGCTCCCCACCTCGGCACGGGCGGCACCGAAGGCGTCGTCGGCCGTGTCCGCGGCCTCGACCTCTTCCGCGGTGGGCGGCTCGGTCGTCGTGGTCGTCGAGGTGGTCGTCGACGGCGCGACGGTTGGCTCGGCCGCCGGCTCCGCCGCCGCGGACACCTCCTCGGCCGGCTCGGCCGCGGTCCGACTGGGTGGGTCGTCGTCACCGCGGAACGCGTCGGCGATCGGCCCGGCGTACTGGATCGTGAAGATCACGCCCAGCACGGCGAACGAGACGAGCATCACCAGCCGGCCGACCTGGGTCGATCGCCAGACCGGCGCATCGGAGCTCTTCCGGCTCTTGTTGGTGGCCTTCTGGAAGATCGGGCCGGTGGCGATGACGAGCAGGCTGATCGGCCAGAAGAGGAGCAGGGCGAGCATCGTGAACCACGTCCGCCGGTACCACGGCACCTCGTCGTAGGAGGTGTGCTCCTCGTCGGGTTCCATCAACCAGTAGCTGCTCATGGGTCCGCCCTCCCGCTCGGTTGCGGGCGAACGTATCGACGCTCATGACGACGGCGGGCGTCCGACGACCGCGCAACGTGGCGTCAGGTGCGCAGGAGCCGATCGAAGCGGCGGGTGGCGACGGCGAGGCCGAGCAGCAGCATGGCGAGGAGGTAGGCGACGTGGGCGACGATGCTCAGCCCGATCTCGCCGAGCACGAGCTGCCGGCACAGCTCGACGCCGTGGTAGAGCGGCGTGGCCTGGACGAGCCACTGGATCGGCTCGGGGTAGGTCGAGAGCGGGTAGAAGGTCGCCGAGAACAGGAACAGCGGGAGCTGCGCGAGCAGGACGTAGTCGAAGTCCGTCCACGACCGCAGCAGCGTCGTGCCGATGAGCCCGACGCCGGCGAACGACGCACCGATGAGCACCGACGCCGGCAGCGTCAGCAGCGCCCACCAACTCTCGACGAGGCCGAGCACGGCCATCACGGCGAGGAAGCAGCACGCGTTGAACAGGCCCCGAAGCTGACCGAAGCCGAGCTCGCCGGCCGCGACGTCGCCGGGTGTCAGCGGCGTGGCGATCATCGCGTCGTAGGTCTTCTGCCACTTGAGCTTGGCGAAGATGTTGAACATCTCGAAGATGGCGCCGTTGAAGGCGGCGGTCGCCAGGAGCGCTGGAGCGACGAACGCCTCGTAGTCGACCTCCCGGCCGGCGTACTCCACGGTGCCGACCAGCTCGCCGACGCCGACGCCGAGGGCGAGCAGGTAGAAGACCGGCTCGAAGACAGCCGAGACGAGGATGCTCCACTTGGCCCGGAACCAGACGAGGTTGCGGGTGACGATGTGCCGGGCGCGCCACGACACGCCGGGGAGCAGCTGACTCGTCACCGAGCTCACGTCGACAGCCGCTTCCGGTACTCGTGAACGCCGAGCGCCGCGCCGACGAGCGCGAAGGCGGCGAGCACGGCGAGGTGGAGCGCGGCGCCGGGCAGCGTCGCCGTGCCCAGCGAGAGCGATCGGCACAGCTCGACGCCGTGCCAGATCGGCGTGAGCACCTTCACCCACTCGACGCCGTCCGGCAGCTGCTCGCTCGGGAAGAAGGCGCCCGAGAACAGGAACATCGGGAGGATCACGAACCGCGAGATGTTCGGGAACGAGGTGTCGGTGGTGCGTCCCACCGACCAGGCCTGCAGGCAGGCCGCAAACGCGGTGCCGGTCAACACGGCGACGGGGACGGCCGCGATGACCCACCACGACTCGGTGGCCCCGGCGACGACGATCACGGCGTAGAACGCGACGACGCTCATCGCCACCCGGGCGACCATCCAGAGCAGGTGGCCCAGGCACGCCTGCGCCGGGGTGATCGGGGTGGCGACCTGGGCGTGGGTCGTCGGCACCCATTTGACGCCGCCGAGCACGGCGTAGGACGACTCGTTGACGCCGGTGAACATCGCGGAGGTGGCCAACATCGCCGGCGCCACGAACGACAGGTAGGCCACCCCCTCGAGGCTCTCGGCGGTGCGCTCGTCGACGAGGGATCCCAGTCCGACTCCGAACGCGAGCAGGAACAGGATCGGGTTGATGACCGTGCTGACGAAGCTGCCCTGCCAGAGGCGCTTGTAGGTGGCGTAGCGGTACTCGGCGACGCGGAGCACCCCGGAGGACGTCGTGGTCACGGCCTCACGACTCCACGAGCGTGCGCCCGGTGAGCTGCAGGAACACGTCCTCGAGGCTCGAGCGACGGACGAGGGCGGTCTCGTGGCGGAGCCCGACGCCGTGGAGGTGGGCGAGCAGGGCGTCGCCGTCGTCGGCGTAGACGAGCGTGCGGTCGGGGAGGTCCTCCACTCGCTGGTCGATCGTCGCGAGCACGTCCTCGGCACCGGAGCGGTCGGCGTCAGCGACGCGGAGCTCCAGGACCTCTCGCGTGCAGTGGGCCTCGATCAGACCGCGCGGGGTGCCCTCGGCGACGATGCGACCCTGGTCCATCACGACGAGGCGGTCGCAGAGTTGCTCGGCCTCGTCCATGTAGTGCGTCGTCAGCACCAGCGTCGCCCCGTCGGCCTTGAGGCGGTAGAGCCGGTCCCAGACGAGGTGGCGGGCCTGCGGGTCGAGGCCGGTCGTCGGCTCGTCCAGCATGACGAGCTCGGGCTCGTTCACGAGCGCCCTGGCGATCACGAGTCGGCGCTTCATGCCTCCGGACAGGGGCTCGACCGTGTCGTTCGCCCGGTCCGAGAGCTGGACGAAGTCGAGCAGCTCTGCGGCTCGCTCCTTCAGCAGGGAACGGGGGAGATCGAAGTAGCGCCCGTAGACGATGAGGTTGTCGTGCACGCTCAGGTCGACGTCGAGCGTGTCCTCCTGCGGGACGACGCCGAGGCGGGCCCGGATGGCGGGGCCGTGCGTCTCCGGATCGAGCCCGAGCACGCTGAGCTCACCGCCGGTGCGGGGCGAGACGCAGCCGATCATCCGCATGGTCGACGACTTGCCGGCGCCGTTCGGACCGAGGAAGCCGAACGCTTCCCCGGGCTGGACCTCGAGGTCGATCCCGGCGACCGCCGTGAAGTCCCCGAACCGCTTCTGGAGGTCCCGTGCGACGATCAACGACACGGCGGCGACGCTAACCGGCCGCACGACGGTGGCCGTGCGGATTGCGACGCGCCGGCCCTACGGTGGCGGCCGACTCGGAGGGGGAGCGAGCGATGAGCAGCGGAGGGAACGCGATCGTCACCGGTGGCGCCGGCGGGATCGGGTCGGCGATCGGGGACGCGCTCGCTCGTGACGGCTGGAACGTCGCGATCTGGGAGCTCGACGTCGATGCGGCCGAGGAGCGCGCCGAAGCGCTGGCCTCGGCCCACGGCGTGCAGGCGGTCGGCGTGCACGTGGACATCTCGTCCCTCGAGGCCGTTGACCGTGCGCTCGCCGAGACCGAGGCGAGGCTCGGGCCCGTCGAGGCGCTCGTGAACAACGCCGGCATCGATGTCATCAAGCCGTTCGTCGACTCCACCGAGGACGAGTGGGACCGGATCATCGCCGTGAACCTCAAGGGCACGATCGCCTGCTGCCGGGCGGTGATCGACGGGATGGTCGAGCGGGGGAGCGGCCGGATCGTCAACATCGCCTCCGACGCCGGCCGGGTTGGCTCCAGCGGCGAGGCCGTCTACTCGGCGACCAAGGGCGGTGTGATCGCGTTCACCAAGACGCTCGCCCGCGAGACCGCCCGATCGGGCGTTCGGGTCAACTGCGTCTGCCCCGGGCCGACCGAGACCGCCCTCCTGGGCCAGCTGGCCGAGTACTCCGAGAAGCTCTACGCCGGCCTCGCTCGGGCCATCCCCGTCGGCCGGACGGCCCAGCCCGACGACGTGGCACCGGCGGTCGCCTTCCTCATCAGCGATGGTGCCGGCTACATCACCGGTCAGACCCTGTCGGTCAGCGGCGGACTGACCATGGCATGAGCGCACTGCCTACGATGTCGCCGACCCGGACCCGCCCGAGGAGGCCGAGATGAAGGTCGGAGACGTCGTCGAGGAGTTCTCCCTCGCCGACCAGCAGGGCGAGCAGGTGACGTTGACGTCGCTGCTCGGGGGCGGACCGCTCGTCATGTACTTCTACATCAAGGCCATGACGCCTGGCTGAACGATCGAGTCCAAGCACTTCCGCGACCTGCACGCCGAGTTCACCGGACTCGGCGCCACGGTCGTGGGCGTGTCGGCCGATCGGTCTGATCGCCAGCAGCAGTTCGACGAAGCCAACGACCTCGGCTTCCCCCTCCTCGCGGATCCCGACAAGAAGGTCATCGCGCAGTTCGGCGTGAAGCGGTTCGGTCCGCTGCCCGCCAAGCGCGCGACCTTCGTCGTCGACACCGACCGCACCGTGCTCGCCGTCATCACGAGCGAGACCAACATGACCAAGCACGCCGACGAGGCGCTCGAGGTGCTCCGCTCCCGCCGGAGCTGAGCGACGAGCGGGGAGCCGATATCCCCGAGCCGCCGATCGAGCTGCCCGGTTACCGTCGGCTCCGTGGGCGCACCGCTGTCGGACTCCGGTGACGCGTCGCTGCGCACGCGACGATGACGAGCTCGCCGTTCGGTCGCCTGCGTCGGCGGCTCCTCGCGGTCGCGTTCGTCGACGAGCTCAGCCCGCTCTACGCCGTCTACACGCTCTGGTTCATCGACAACGGCCTCGACGCCGGACAGATCTCCACGGTCTTCGTGATCTGGGCCTCCGTCGGCATCGCGCTCGAGGTGCCGAGTGGCGCGCTCGCCGATCTGGTCGATCGGCGACGTCTGATCGCCGCTGGTCTGGTGCTGCGGGCGACGGGCATCGCCATCTGGCTCATCGAGCCCACCTTCACGGGCGTCGTGATCGGGGCTGTGCTGTGGGCACTGCACATGTCGCTGGCGAGCGGGGCGTGGGAGGCGTTGGTCCACGATGAGCTCGTCGCCATCGGGGAGGAGCATCGCTACGCGCCGGTGATGGCGAGGGTCGGACAGGCGATCAGCATCGGCGTCGCCGTCGGGACCGGTGTCGCGGCGATCGCTCTCGCAGCGGGCGCGTCGCTGGAGTCCCTCGGTTGGGTCACCGTCGCGGTCCACGCGGTGTCGATCTGGCTCGTGCTCGGCTTGCCCGACGTGCGGTGGGTCGTCGAACAGGAGACCGACGACGAGTCGGCGGCCGGGGGACTGGCCGGGTGGTGGTCGACGCTGCGCGACGGAGCCCGGACGGCGTTCAGCACCCATCTGCTGGCCGGCATCGTCCTGGTGACCGCCGGGTTGGAGGGGCTCTTCGTCGTTGACGAGTACGTCCCGATCCTCGCCCGCGACCGCGGAGTCGACGACGCGGTGGTGCCGCTGCTCGTGCTCGGTGTGCTCATCGGACTCGTGGCTGGCGGGGAGGTCGCGGCCCGTCGACCGGACGTCGCTCCGCGCCCGCTCGGCTTCGCTCTGGTGCTCGGCGCCGCCGGGATGATGATCGCCGTCACGTCCTCGGCACCGGCCGCGCTGCTCCTCGTCGGTGTCGGCTACGGCATCCACGAGGTCGCCTGGGTGCTCGGCGACGCCCGGCTCCAGGAGCGCATCGGTGCCCGCCACCGGGCCACGGTGTCGAGCGTTCGCAGCCTGCTCGCCGGGCTCGTCGCGACCGCGGCCTTCGTCCTCATCGGCCTGCTCTCGGACGGCGATGATCCGTCGCCGGGCCTGCTGGTCCCGCTCGTGCTCCTGGCGGTGGTCGGCCTGGGAGTGACGAGGTTCCTCCCGCGAGCTGCGACCTCCGTCGATCGCTCGTCGATCATCGATCCGTAGGCGCGCCGGCGCTTCTCGCCCGTGCGAGGCTGAGGTCATGGGGGAACCGGTGAACGTCGTCGTCGTGCTGCTCGATTCGCTGAATCGGCACGACCTCGGCTGCTATGCCGGCACCGACTTCGAGACCCCGAACCTCGATCGCTTCGCGGCGGAGCAGGCCACACGCTTCACCCGCCACGTCACCGGGTCGTTGCCGTGCATGCCGGCCCGCCACGACATCCTCACCGGTTCGCTCGACTTCCTGTGGCGGCCGTGGGGCTCGCTCGAGCTCTGGGACGTCCCGATCACCGAGGAGCTCCGCGGCCACGACATCACGACGATGCTCGTCACCGATCATCCCCACCTGTTCGAGACCGGCGGCGAGAACTACCACGTGGACTTCTCGGGCTGGGAGTACGTCCGCGGTCACGAAGGCGACCTCTGGCGCACCGCTCCCGACCCGTCCTGGACGGGGCACCCCGCCCGCCCGGCGGTGGCCGGCGACTGGTGGTTCAAGCAGCAGTTCGGCGTCGAGATGCACCGGGGCTACGACACCACCCGGACCTGGTTCCGCACCGAGGAGAACTACCCCGGCCCGAGGGTGATGGCAGCGGCGGCCGACTGGCTGCGCCGCCAGGCGCCACACCACGACCGCTTCCTGCTCTTCGTCGACGAGTTCGATCCCCACGAGCCCTTCGACACCCCCGAGCCGTGGCGAGGTCGGTACGAGGACGAGCCGTGGCCCGACGACGACATCATCTGGCCGCCCTACGCCGTCGGGGCCGAGGTTCGTGGGGAGCTGTCCGAGGCGCAGGCCCGCCACATCCGGGCGAACTACGGGGCGAAGCTCTCGATGATCGACCACTGGTTCGGTCGGCTGCTCGATGCGCTCGCGGACCGCTGGGACGACACCGCCGTCATCGTGTGCACCGACCACGGCCACTACCTGGGTGACCAGCGGGGCGGCGAGGACATCTGGGGCAAGCCGGCCGTCCCGCAGTTCGAGCCACTCGGCCACACGCCGCTGCTGATCCACTGGCCCGGCGTCGACGGCGGCGGCGCCTGTGACGCGCTGACGACCAACGTCGACCTGCATGCGACGCTCTGCTCGATCTACGGCCTCGACCCGACCCCGGGCCAACACGGCCGGTCGCTGGTGCCGCTGTTGGAGGGTGCCGCTGACGAGGTCCGCTCGTGGGCGATCGGCGGGGTGTTCGGCAACTGGGTCCAGGTGACCGACGGGCGCCACAAGTACGCCAGGGGACCGGTCGGCGACTCGTACCCGTTGTCGATGTGGTCGAACCGCTGGTCGACGATGCCGGTCCATCTGCCGGGTTTCAGGGGGCTGCCGACGCCTGACGGTCGGGCCGTGCTCGACACGATGCCGTGGAGCGACGTCCCGGTGATCCGTCAGCCCTTCGGTCCCGGCGATGCGTTGCCGTTCTGGGTCAGTGGTCAGGCCGTGGACCAGCACCACCTCTACGACCTCGACGTCGACCCGCACGAGGCCGAGAACCGGGTCGGGGAGCCGATCGAGGGGGAGCTGCAGGAGCTGCTCCGCGCCGCGCTCGTCGAGCTGGAGGCACCGCACGAGCAGCTCGTGCGGCTCGGCCTCGACTGACGCGAGCTAGAGCTCGTCGATCTCCCCGGCGGTGTCGAGCCAGCTCCGCAGGTCCGACGGGTCGGCGGCCAGCCGCTCGAGCACGCCGCTGGTCATCCAGCCGCTGACGAGCGCCAGCCGGGCTCGCTCCACCAGCTCGCGATCCGCAGGCGCCAGCCCGTCGCGGCTGGCCTCGAACGCCCTGGCGGCCTCTGCCAGCTCCCGTGCGGTGTTCAGCCCGGCGGTGGCGTCCACGGCCGTGATCCCGGGCATCGTCTCCTGGAGGCGGGCGAGGTGGCCGAGTCGACGAAGGGTGGTGGTGAGGGGCTCCATGAACGCTCCGAACGGATCGCCCACATCGTGGCGTGCGATGGCTGGTGGGAGCACAACCGGGGGCGAGTACGGTCCGCCGTATGAAGCGTGCGGACAAGGCCGACCGCATCGGCGAGATCCTCGACGACCTCTATCCGGAGACCCCGATCCCGCTCGATCACACCGATCCCTACACGTTGCTCGTCGCGGTGGCGCTGTCGGCGCAGACCACCGACAAGAAGGTCAACGAGGTCACGCCGGCGCTGTTCGCCGTCGCGTCGACGCCAGAGGAGATGGCCGCGCTGCACCCCGACGAGATCCTCGGGCTCATCCGCGAGATCGGCCTGGCACCCACGAAGGCGAAGAACCTGTCGAACGCCGCCCACCTCATCGTCGAGCGTGGGGGAGAGGTGCTGCCCGACTGGGAGTTCCTGGAGTCGCTGCCCGGCGTCGGCCACAAGACGGCGAGCGTCGTGATGTCACAGGCGTTCGGGGTCCCGGCCTTCCCGGTCGACACCCACATCCATCGACTCGCCGCACGATGGGGTCTCTCGAACGGCGGCTCGGTCGAACGCACCGAGCGCGACTTGAAGGCCGTGTTCCCGGAGGAGACGTGGAACGACCGGCACCTCCAGATCATCTTCTTCGGGCGGGAGTACTGCCCGGCCCGGCACCACGATCTGACCGAGTGCCCGATCTGCTCGTGGGCGGCGACGAAGAAGCGCATCCGGGAGGAGTCGAGCCGGTGATCGCAGATCCGCTCCGTCGCGATCGGCGGGTGCGGGCCGTGAGCCTCGCCATCCGGGTCGGCTGATCGCGCGGGGTCGATGGCCCAGGGGCCAGACTGCGGTCATGGCCGGACTGCTGTGTCTCCAGGGTGGGCGGGAGCTCACCCCACCGTGCGAGGAGATGGACGCCGAGGTGCTGGAGCGGGTGGACGGGCCGGTCGCGGTGCTCGCCGGCGCCGCTCGCCCGGGCTCGGACTACGCCGGGGCCTCGGGCCGGGCCCGGCGCCACTACGAGGGTCTCGGTGCAGCGGTCGTGATCGTTCCCGATCCTCGTGAGGGTCAGGTGGCTGCGCTGGATGCACTCGACGGCGTGGCGATGGTCGTCCTTCCCGGTGGGTCGCCAGGCGGTCTCCTCGACGTCCTGACGGGGCCGGTGGGCGAACGGCTCGTCGAGCTGCACCGCTCGGGTGTGGTCCTCTCCGGTGCGTCGGCTGGAGCGATGGTGCTCTGCGCCCGGACGGCGCTCCCCGATCGGGGCGGAACGACCGGCGCAGGGCTCGGCCTCGTGCCCGGGCTCGCCTTGCCGCATTGGTCTCCAGGTTCCGACCGCCGGTGGTCGGTGGGCGATGGCCTGCTCTGGGGTCTTCCGGAGTGCGGCGGCGTCCTCGTCGACGGTGATGACGTGTCGGCCGTGGGCCAGGGGCGTGCATCCGTCCGCACCGGCGACGTGTGGCGGGAGTTGCCGAGGCGACCGCCGAGCTCGATGTCCGAGCTCATCGAGACCTGACGGATCGTTCTTCGCGTCCGCCGACCCTCGATCCTCAGTTGGCTCGGGACGAGCGGCGCGTCTGCTTCTCGGCGTACATCGCCGCGTCGGCTCGGCGCAGCACCATCTCGACGCTCTCCCTCGGCTCCGCGACCACGGCGCCGACCGACGCTCCCACCCGGACCGAGAGGCGGTCGTCGACGGCGATGGGGTGCGAGATCGCCGCCGCGACCCGTTCGGCGAATCGGTCGCCCAGATCGAGATCGTGCACCGGCACGGCGAGGATGAACTCGTCCCCGCCCAGCCGACCGGCGAGGTCGATCGGGCGACAGAGCGCCCGGAGCCGTCGGCTCACCGTTTGGAGGACGAGGTCGCCGACGTCATGGCCGTGGGTGTCGTTGACCGGCTTGAAGCGGTCGAGATCGATGTAGAAGACCGAGACCCGAACCTCCCCGGCGAGCAGCTCGGCCAGACTTCGCTCGAACCCGTTCCGGTCGAGCAACCCGGTCAGCGCGTCGTGATCCGCCCGATGTCGGAGCTCCGAGGTCGAGGCCTCGAGGCGCTGGATGCCGTTGGTGAGGTCGGCACCGGCCGCGCCGGGCAGCTGGGAGTCGAGCACCGGCCCGTCCGCCTGACCCTCGGCGAGCGCATCTACGGCGGCGAGCGTCATGCCGATCGTCGTGCGCAGCTCGTCCACGAGGTCGGCGAGGTCGTCGATCTCGTCGTCGTGTGCGCGGGGGACCGACTCGGGTGGGGCGTCCAGGTCCCCTTGCCGGACTCGATCGGTGATGCGATGCAGGAGCCGCAACCGACGGCTGAGCCGGCCACCGAAGCGGGCGGCGAACAGGACCGAGGCGACGCAGGCCGCTGCGGCGACCCCGAGCACCACGTTGCGACGAGTCTCGGCCCGGTCCCGCTCGACGGCGAGCTGTGCGAGGCGCTCCCCGCCGAGCGAGTCGCCGAGGTCGGTGAGCGCATCGGTGAGCTCCGTGCCGCCATCGACCAAACCGAGGAGCGCGGCGAGATCGCCGATCGAGGGCCCACCAGATGCATCCGGCAGCGCCCGCGCTGCAGTCCGAGCAGCACCCCAGTCGCCGGTTGCGACGCCTTCGGCGACCGCCCGAAGCGCAGGCTCTGATGACGGCGAGACGATCTGTTCGAGGGCCTCGAGGGAGCGGTCGGTCCGGTCGATGGCGATCCCGAGCTCGGTTCGACCGTTCGGACCGAGCGAACCGGCGATCAGGGCTTCGGTCAGGAGGGCTCCTTCGTCCACGAGGTGCCTGCCGGCGGCGCTCATCGCGCGGAAGCGGACCAGCTCGGCGCCGGCGAGCGTCGCCGGATCCGCGGGCAGAGCGAGCGATACGAGGAGCTCGTCCCGGATTCGCGTGACGCCGGCGCCGACGGCCGCTGCGTCGCCGCGCTCGAAGGCGGAGCGCACGTCGGCGAAGGCCTCGTCGATCCCGGGCCCACCCACCCGGGTGTGGAGATCAGGTCGCGACCGCAGTGCTGCCTGTGCGGATCGAGTCACGGCCTGGACCTGTTCCGTGAGCGGCGCACCGACGTCACCGAAGGGACTGGCGCCGTCGTCGAGGGTCCAACGCTGCCCGGCCAGCCACGCCTGATAGACGGAGAGCTCGACTCGGGCCGTGACGTCGACCTGGGTGACGAGGACCGCCTCCTCGATCGCGTCGGCAGCCGCGACGGTGTCGCGGCGCACGTCCTCGGCGGTCTGGACCGAGAGGACGGCCAGCACGACGACACCGAGGACGGGAACGAGGGTCGCCGCGAGGATCGACGCCCGCACCCCGATCGATCGTCGTCGAGGGCCGTGCCGCCCGCCGGATCTCCCCACCGAGACCATGATGCCCGGTCTCGAGCCGACGACAGGCCGTGGTGAGCGCCACGACCGGTGACGGCGGCCCGGGGCGTCGCTCCTCGCGTCAGTTCAGCTCGGCGTCCAGCGCGCCGAGGAAGCGCTCGACGTTGTCGCGGTTCGCGCCCCAGTCGATGAGGCCGAACTTGAGCTTGCTCTCGGCGTCGACCCGCGTGCGCTCGCCGTCGGCCCGCACCTGCACCTCGAGGTTCTCACCCCAGGTCTTCTGCGCCGACCGACGTCCGAGCGACGCCACGTCGACGTCCTTCAGCGACTTCTTGGCTCGGAAGGTCATGGCCGTCGCGTCGGCGGCCGTCTCCTTGAAGGCGGCCTGAGCGGCGACACCCGAGATCACCGCCCAGACCTCGTCCGGTGACCGGTCGTAGACCTTCGACCCCGAGTACTTCCGCCCCATCGCTCGCGCTCCCTGTCCTCGAACGGCGTCGAGGGTAGAGGTCATGTGTCGGTGCGCTGGTGGTGCATCGGTGCCCGGCGTGTCCGCCGACCACGACGGGTGGCGGGCCGTGCGGCGTGGCGTGGGATGCACGGGGAGTGAACCGCCCACCTGACGGCTTCGTCATCCGTTCGTAATGTCGAACAGGCGCGGGCACGGCGTTCCAGGAGTCGTCATGTCCACAACGGTTCGGCCTCGTCGATCACTCCGCTCGGCGTTCGTTGCCGCCGCGCTCGCCGCGACGGCGATCGTGCTCGCCAACGCTCCCGGCGCCGACGGCCACGGCGCCACGACCTTCCCCGGCAGCCGGCAGTACCTCTGCTGGATCGACGGCCTCGCTCACGGCGGCGGCGACATCCAGCCGACCAACGGTGCCTGCCAGCACGTGCTCGACGAGACGGGCATCGACTCGTTCTACAACTGGTTCGGCAACCTCGACTCGAACGGCGGCGGACAGACCCTCGGCTACATCCCGGACGGTCAGGTCTGTAGCGGCGCCAACCGGGGCCCGTTCGACTTCTCCGCCTACGACAGCGTCCGGAGCGACTGGCCGCTGACCCATCTCACCGCCGGCCGCACCTACACGTTCCTGCACAACAACTGGGCGCCGCATCCCGGTCGCTTCGACGTCTACCTGACCCGGGCGGGATGGGATCCCATGTCGCCGGTCGCCTGGGGCGACCTCGAGCTCATCGGCTCGGTGACCGACCCGCCGACCATCAATGGCGAGGACCTCGGTCACTACGTCTGGGACGTCGACATCCCCGCCGATCGGGCGGGCGAGCAGCACGTGATCTTCATCCACTGGATCCGGTCGGACAGCCAGGAGAACTTCTACAGCTGCTCCGACGTCGTCTTCGACGGTGGCTCCGGTGAGGTGACCGGCATCGCCGGCGACGTCGGTGAGCCGCCCGGCGACAACGGCCCGATCGGTGACGACCCGGTCGGCGATGACCCCATGGACGATCCGTTCCCGTTGCCTCCGGGGCCGTTCCCGTTCGATCCCGAGGTGGGGTACTGGATGGGTGATGCCGGTGGGGAGGTCTACGGCTTCGGCGGCGGGACCGATCCCGGCTCGGTGTCCGGACGCATCGTCGCCATGGCCACCACGCCGACCGGTCAAGGTCCGTGGGTGCTGACCAGCGATGGCGTCGTCCACGCCACCAACGACGGTGTCGACTACGGCAGCGTCTCGTTGGGCGATCTCGAGCCGGGCGAGGCCGTCGCCTCGATCTCGGTGCGGCCGGACGGGAACGGGTACTGGGTCTTCACCGACCAGGGTCGGGCGATCTCGTTCGGCGCCGCCAGCGACCTCGACGATCTCGTCGACCTCGGCGTGGCCGGCTCGCTCAACGGTGAGATCGTGGCGTCCGCCGCGACGTCCTCGGGGCAGGGTGCCTACATGGTCGCGGCCGACGGCGGCGTCTTCGCCATCGGCGACGCCGAGTTCCACGGCTCGATGGGCGGCACGTCGCTCAACGGTGCCGTCGTCGGTGTCGCCACCGATCCCGACGGCGTCGGCTACTGGCTGGTCGCAGAGGACGGCGGCATCTTCGCCTTCGAGGCCGACTTCCAGGGCTCGATGGGCGGGACGTCGTTGAACGCTCCTGTGGTGGGCGCTGTGGCCTTCGGCAACGGCTACCTGATGGTCGGCGCCGACGGCGGCATCTTCAACTTCAGCGACCAGGCCTTCCTCGGCAGCCTCGGCGACAACCCCCCGACCCAGCGCGTCGGCGCCGTCGCCGGCTTCCCGACCTGAGCGCATCCCGTGCGTGGCCGGAGATAGACCAGGCCCCGATCGTCGAAGACGTGTGACGACTTGGCCTACTAAAGTCCGCTGCTATGAGTGCGCCCGCTCTTGACGACCGTCTGGCGGCGTACCTCACGCCAGACGAACCTCTGGGTCCTGGGGTGAGCCCAGACTCCGATCGAGAGCTACTCGACGCGCTTTACAGCGACCAGAACGAGCCGCACAAGAGCGCACGTCATGAGGAGCCATCCTTCATCTTCGGCCGCAAGGGTGCCGGAAAGACCGCTCTCCTGCTGGGTCCACTTGGCGGACCGCTCGGTACCCCCAATCTTGTCCAGCTCGGTGAGCGGACGGCTTTCAGGAAGATGAAGCAGCTGGCGGTTGCTCACTCCGACAGATTCGCCGCCACATTCACAGAAGACGCAGCTGAAGTCTGGATCGCCGGCTTCTGGCATGTCGCGGTGAGTCACGCCGTCAGAACCGCGTCGAAGACCGAAGTAGGCACTATCGAGTACGCGTCCATGAAGGAGTACCTAGGCGCGTCTGGTCCTGGTGTCTCCGCCGATGACGACCTCGAGATCTTCTTCGACACGCTCTTGGAATCACTTGAGTCCGGCCGATGGCGATCTCTACAGACAGCGCTGGACAGCCTAACTCCGAGCAGTCGAGACGCCGAGCCTGCGGTAACATTGGGGGAGGCGACGCGTTCCGCTGAGAAAATGATACGGCGGCGATCACGGCACGGGCTAGTACTCACTATCGACTCGCTCGAGGATCTCCAATATGAGATCTTGGAGCTTGAGACGGTGCTTCGCGGGCTCTTCCGGGCCGTTGGCGAACTGTCTCGGCGACGTAGGCCCGTCCTATCCGTGCGTTGTTGCTTCCCAACGGAGCTGCTGGACGATCTATCTCGCCTATCGTCGAACCCCGACAAGGACTTTCGTCACCGCATATTTGTGCAGTGGAGCGCTGCCGAGATTGTCACCGTGGTTGCCAAGCGCATCCAGCTCTTCTTGCAACTGCATGACGCAGACGCAAACCGAGAGCTCACAGCAGCAGGCAAGCTAGACGCACGTAGGACTGCGGATGCGAAGCGCATTGTCCGATTCGTGCTGCCTCCCACGGACCGCTTCATGAACCGTGCCGGCGAGCCGGAAGAGCCTCTCGGATACATCATGCGTCACACTCAGCTCTTGCCCCGTCACGCCCTGCTGCTCTTCGCGGAGATTATTCGACAGAACAGAGCTCAAGGTGGAACTTCTAAAGGCTTACATGCCGAAATCGTTCAGCACGCCGTGAGCGATATCGAGCCGGATCTTGTGCGAGGCATCATCAACGCATACAACTGGAGATTTCCTCACGCGAACCTTCCCGGAGTCATGGGAGCCGGGCTAAGCGGCCTGCCTAGCGAGTTCACCGTGCAGGATCTCGAGAATCTGTTCAACAAACGTGGCATCCGCAAGGACTACAACTTGGCATTCTACGAGTTCGTGCGACTCCTAGCGAACGTGGGCGCCATCGGAGTAAGTGAGCCGGAACTGCATACCGAAGTCTACGTCGTTGGACGATTTCAGTACACCTACAACAACCCTGCCACTTACATGAATCTGGGCTCGAACGTACGCCTCTGTCTTCATCCGATCTTCTCTGGTACGTTTGGGGGTGTGCGCAATGGTGGGGAAGGCGGCGGCCTGCCAGTATACCCGTACGGCAGTCGGCCTGAAGTGGACTTCTAGGCTGCGCTGTTGGTGATCTTTCGACGCAAGCCAAGAACCGGTGTACGAAGGTACCTCTCGCTCGCCGACCGCTACCGCACCTCCCACCATGGCGCAAGTACTCTTGAGGCACCGCCAGAGGGCGCTGGAATTGCGCTCTCGGGTGGCGGTGTGCGCAGCGCAATCTTCAATCTAGGCGTGCTGCAGTCGCTCGATCGAGAGTCGCTACTTGAGCGGAGCCGCTGGCTCGCGGCAGTATCCGGAGGCTCGTACATTGCGGGAGCGTACTTCATCACGGCGTCACGCAGCGACAAGGGCGCGTTCAGCTCTCAGCCACCATGGTCTCCAGGAAGCCCTGAAGAGCGTCACCTCCGTACCTCGACTAACTACCTGGCGCCTGGAGTTCGCGGAGCTAGCTGGTTCGGCCTGAACATCGTTTACGGTCTGATCTTCAACTACGTGCCAATCGCGCTCGGCTTTGGTCTGGCCGGTCGGCTGCTCGGCTGGATCTACGCTGCGGGTCTGTTCCCTAGTCTGAAGATCTCTGGCGCGACTCGTGACCCGTGGCTTGCCACTCAGTGGTTCTGGCTGCTGCTCGGTCTTCTCTTCGTCGCTGCCTTGATCGCAGTGTTCGTTAGAAGGTCTGCTGAGCGGTTCGGCGGAAGAGGCGGGCCCTTCGCCGAGTCTGCTGAGGGAGTCGCTTCTACAGCCCTTGCTGCGACGCTGGTGGCAGGCATCATCACAGCCCTCGGCCCTTTGGCAGTTTCATGCTATCGATGGGTCCTAGGTCGCTTCCTGGAGGCAGCGAGTCTTGGGTCGGTGGACGAGTCTTCCTTCGCCGGACGGATGCTCTTCGCCTCCCTCGTGATTGGGGGCAGCATCCTGATCGGGTTGTTCTGTCTTGCCTTGAATAGTGTGGGTCGAGTGCGATGGCTCTCCGTCGTCGGTGCAATTATCGCTACTCTGGGCATCCTCGTGGGACCCGCTGTGGCGGCAGCTGAAGGCGCAAGCCGAGCGGGGCTCGACGAAACACGTGATGTCTTCGAGACCGTCTTGTTCGGCGTCATCTTGGTGATCTTCGGAGTGGCGTTCCATAATGGACGGTACTCGATGCACTTGCTGTACAAAGAACGACTTCAGGCCGCGTACGCAGTGAGGCGTACGCACCCCAATCTTCCAGCAGAGGAGATTCCGTGGTCCGAGCGGGTCAGCCTCACCGACGTCATGGGCGAGCTGCGGGCAAAAGGTATCCGCCTTCCGGACCTGATCATGTGTGCGTCCGTAGGTTTGAACGATCCCAACATTCCTCGGGGAAGGTACGCAGCGTCGTTTTCCTTCCAAGAGGTCTCCTCCGGCGGCCCGTTGGCGGGTTGGCGATCGACGGCGAAGTATGAGGATGCCGGCGGCAAGATGCTCTTGACCCTGCCTGCAATGATGGCGATATCCGGCGCTGCAGTTGCACCGATGATGGGGCGCTTCACTCAAAGGCAATTTCGCGCGCTCTATGCACTGCTGAACTTCAGACTTGGAGTGTGGCTTCCCAATCCGTCTCACGACTACGCGGAGAGGCTTTCGACTGAGCGTTTGCGCCTGAGTGAGCCTCGGGGTCGCAACATTCTGAAGTACCTGGGTGCTTTGCTACGCCGAGCGAGGATTGGCTGGTACGAGCCGGGAGGGCTCTACGTCCTGCGCGAGGCCTTCGGTCTCAGTAAAGGTGACTTGCGGTTCGTGCATGTCGCAGATGGTGGCCATCTAGACAACTTGGGGCTCATCGAGCTCGTCCGCCGACGAGCGGCGTCTATCGTCTGTTTTGATGCTTCGGCTTCTCGCCGTCCGTTGACGGCCGATCTGAGGCGGACCGTCAGCCTCGTAAGGTCCGAGTTGGAAGCGGAGATCGTGTTGGACTGGGCTGCTGTGGATCGGCTCGACAATGACGAGGGAGGCGATCCGATTCTGGAAGGACAGGTGCTCTACCCGGATGGCTCTGCGGGCGAGCTGATCTACGTCAGGGCCGGCGTGACTGCAGACGCGCCGATTGACGTCGCCGGACTCGCGCACAGCGACAGCTCATTCCCGCAGACCAGTACCGCCGACCAGTTCTTCAGCGACCAGGAGTTTGAGGCATACCGCGCGCTCGGAACACATCTCGGCGGGAAGGTCGCTTCACGTCTGAGATCCAAACCGGAGTGGGCGGCTAGACCCTTTGAGTAGGAGCGAGCGCGAGCTCCAGTACTTCGTCGATGTGCGACACCGGGTGGATCGACAGGGTCTCGCGGACCTCGTCCGGGACGTCGTCGAGGTCCTCGGCGTTGTCGACGGGGAGGATCACCGTTCGCAGGCCGGCCCGGTAGGCGGCGAGAACCTTCTGCTTCACGCCGCCGATCGGGAGCACCCGACCCTGCAGGGTCACCTCACCGGTCATCCCGACGTCGCTGCGGACCTGGCGTCCCGAGAAGAGGCTGATGAGCGCCGTGGTCATCGTGATGCCGGCGGACGGGCCGTCCTTCGGGATGGCGCCGGCCGGGAAGTGCACGTGCACCCGCCGACCGTCCGGCACCTGGGCGCCATAGCGCTCGCCGATCGAGGCGACCAGTGAGCGGGCGATCGTGGCCGACTCCCGCATCACGTCGCCCAGCTGACCGGTGAGCACTGGCTCGCCTTCGCCGTCGACCGCTGCCGTCTCGACGAGCAGCACGTCGCCGCCCGCGCCGGTCACGGCGAGGCCGGTGGCGATGCCCGGTCGATCGATGCGGTCGGAGAGGTCGTCCCGGGGCACCGGCTTGCCGAGCAGCTCGCGGAGGTCGTCGACGCCGACGGCGACCGGCGCCTCGGCCGCGTCGAGCGCGAGGCGGGTGGCGACCTTGCGGACGAGCTTGTCGAGCAGCCGCTCCAGGCGCCGCACGCCGGCCTCACGGGTCCAGTCGGCGGCCACGGTGGCGAGGACGTCGTTGCCCAGCTCCAGCTCCTCTGGCTGCACACCGTTGCGGTGCAGCACCCGGGGGAGGAGGTGGTCCTGAGCGATGGCGGCCTTCTCGGCATCGGTGTAGCCGTCGAGGGTCACGATCTCGAGCCGATCGAGCAGGGGACCAGGGATGGTCTCCAGCACGTTGGCGGTCGCGATGAACACGACGTCGGAGAGGTCGAGCTCGAACTCCAGGTAGTGGTCCCGGAACGAGTGGTTCTGCGCCGGATCGAGGACCTCGAGGAGCGCGGCGGACGGGTCGCCCCGCCAGTCGGCGCCGACCTTGTCGACCTCGTCGAGCAGGATCACCGGGTTCATCGAGCCGGCCTCCGACAGCGCCCGAACGAGACGGCCCGGACGGGCTCCGACGTAGGTGCGGCGGTGGCCGCGGATCTCGGCCTCGTCCCGGATGCCGCCGAGCGCCAGGCGCACGAAGGACCGGTCGAGGGCACGGGCGATGGACTCACCGAGACTGGTCTTGCCGACGCCGGGGGGACCGACGAGCGCCAGGATCACGCCACGGCGGCGAGAGGCGTCGTCGTCGGCGATGCCTCGCTCGGCCCGCAGCTTGCGGACGGCGAGGTGCTCGACCAGTCGCTCCTTGACCTCGTCGAGGCCGGTGTGGTCCTCGTCGAGGATGCGGCGGGCGTCGCCGAGGTCGAGCCGCTCGTCCGATCGCACGCCCCAGGGCAGCTCGAACACCGTGTCGAGCCAGGTGCGGATCCAGGACGACTCCATCGACTCGCCGCCGGTGCGCTCCAGTCGGTCGATCTCCTTGGTCACGGCCGTCTCGACCGCCTCGGGCAGGTCGAGCTCGTCGAGTCGGGTGCGGTAGCCGGCGATGTCGTCGCCGTCGCCCTCACCCAGCTCGGAGCGGATCGCCGCCATCTGCCGACGCAGGAGCGCCTCACGCTGAGCCGAGTCCAGGCCCTCGGTGACCTCGCGGTTGATCTTCTCCCGCACGTCGAGCTCGGCCAGCGCCTCCTTCACCCAGGTGAGGGCGAGGGCCAGCCGGTCGCCGACGTCCGGCGTCTCCAGCAGCTCGACCCGACGCTCCAGGGTGAGCTCGGGCCAGTAGCCGATCGAGTCGGCGAGGGCGGTGGGGGAGTCGATCTCGTCCAGCGCGGTGGCCAGTCGACGGCCGCCCACCTTCTCCAGGAGCGCGCCGGCTGCGGCGCGGTACTCGGCGGCGAGCTGGTGGTCGGCGTCGGTCGGCTCCCGCTCGGGGACCGGCTCGACCTCGACCCAGAGGGCGGCGGTCTCCCCGACGACGCCGGCACCGACGCGCACCCGCTCCATCGCGCGGACGGTCAGGGCGGGGGTGCCGTTGGGCAGCCGTCCCCGGTTCTCGACCCGGGCGGTGACGCCGAGGCGCGAGAAGTCCCCGTCGATGCGGGGCACGAGCACGAGGTGACCGTCGGCGCTCGACTCGACGGCGAGG
>JBCDAU010000010.1:0-151764 GCA_039185015.1 Actinomycetota bacterium | reverse complement strand
CGAGGTCGAGGTGGGCCAGCTCGGGGCGCGCCCGAGTCACCGGCGGGGCGGCCTAGTGACGGCCGGCGTTCGGCCGCTTGCCGTGGTTCGCCTTGTTCCGGCGAGCACGCAGCTTGCGCTTCTTGGTCTTCTTCGACGGCATAGAGCAACGGAGTCTACGGGACGCCCGCAGGAGATCCACCTCGGCGACGCAGCGTGGCGCCGGGGCGATGCCCTTCGCGTCCTGACGGCGACCATCCTTCCGGGATGCGTTGGCTCGCACGCTCGATCGTGATGGCGATCGTGGTCGGTCTCGCCGCGGCTCTCGGTTCGGTCGCGGCCGGAGCGCAGGACGGGGACGCGCCCGTGACCGTTGCGGTGGTGCCGGCGCCCGGAGGGGCCTGGATGGTCGACGCCGACGGCGGAGTGCTCGCCCTCGAGGATGCGATCCACCACGGCGGTCTGACCCCGTTCGACCTGAACTCGCCGGTGGTGGGGGTGGCGGCGCATCCGTCGGGTGAGGGGTACTGGCTGGTCGCGGCCGATGGTGGGGTGTTCGCGTTCGGTGCGGCGGGGTTTCACGGGTCGATGGGTGGGGTGGAGCTGAACTCGCCGGTGGTGGGGGTGGCGGCGCATCCGTCGGGTGAGGGGTACTGGCTGGTCGCCGGCGACGGCGGCATGTTCGCGTTCGGTGCGGCGGGTTTCCGCGGCTCGCTCGGCAGCCTGACCCTCGCGGCGCCGATCGTCGGCGCGGCCGGGACACCCGGCGGCGACGGCTACTGGCTCGTCGCCGCCGATGGCGGCATCTTCTCCTTCGGTGAGGCGGAGTTCCTCGGGTCGGCCGCCGAGCTCCCACTCGAGTCGCCGATCGCCGCCATCGGGGCCGGCCTCGACGACGGCTACCTCCTCGTCAGCCGGACTGGCGACGTCTTCGCCTACGGGGCCGTCGGGTATCCCGGTGGTCGCGACCGGGTGGCCCGCCTGGCCCCCGACGGTTGGCGGATCGCCGACGTCGGTCGCATCGCCCCTGGCGTCGAGCACCGGGTGCTCGACTCGGACCGCCAGGTCGTGACCGTCGTCGAGGTCTCGCCGCTGGCGCGACTCGACGCCGTCGTCGCGCCGGCGGGCGACGGCCCCTTCGCAGCCGGTGGTGGCGCCCGCACGAGCACGCTCTGCGAGGAGCTGAGCTGCGTCGTCGGCGTCAACGGCGACTTCTTCGACCTGTCGGACCGCGAGCCGGTCGGCGGCGTCGTCGTCGACGGCGAGCTGATCCGAACGCCCCGCTTCGGTCACGAGCAGCTGTCGTTCCTCGACGACGGGTCGATCTCGGTGGGGCGGGTGATCTGGGCCGTGCGACTCGTACCGGCGGAGGGGCGGACGCTGCTGCCGGTCGGGATCAACGTCGGCGTCGAGGCCGAGGACCAGCTGGTCGTCTTCACCCCGGCGGCCGGTCCGGCGACCCCGGCCGTCCCGCTGCCGCCGCCGCCTCCGCCGCCCGAGCCCGACCCGGACGCGCCCGAGGAGGAGCCCGACCCCGACGCCCCGCCGCCGGAACCGCCTCCGCCCCCACCGCCCGATCCGGTGACGACCCTGCTCGCCCGCCAGGTCGACCCCGGCCCGCTCCGACTCGACGTCACCTGGGAGCTGGAGCTGACCGAGCGCGTCGAGGGCCGGGTGCAGGTCGACCTGCCCGATGGCACCGTCGCGCTCGTCGGCCGTGGTGCGTCGGCCGCTGCGCTGGACGAGCTGTGGGTGCTGGGCGAGGGGGCGTCGGTCCGGCTCGAGGTCGACGGTGATCCGTCCATCGTCCACAGCGTCGGCGGAGCGCCTCCGGTGCTGCGCGACGGTGAGCGCCTCGACCCCGGTCAGGCCGGTTTCGTGATCTCCCGCAACCCGCGCACCGTGGTCGGGCAGCGCAGCGACGGGACGCTCGTCTTCGTGACCGTCGACGGCCGCCGTCCACCCGAGCGCCTCGGTCTGTCGATCGCCGATCTCACCGACCTGCTGGTCGCGCTCGACGTCGACACGGCGATCAACCTCGACGGCGGAGGCTCGACCACGCTGGTGGCGGGCGGGGTGATCCGCAACTCCCTCGCCGACGGCAGCGAACGTCGCGTCGCCAACGCCGTCCTCATGATCCCGCGCTGAGTCGCCGGGACCGGTCGCCGCGGACGGACGTTCGGTAGCTTCCGGTTCGTGGCGGCGGAGGATCGGGACCGGGTCGTCAGGATCGCGACCTGGAACCTGTGGTGGCGCTTCGGCGGCTGGGAGCAGCGCCTCGACGCGATCGCGGCCGTCATGGCCGAGGTCGACGCCGACATCTGGACGCTGCAGGAGGTGTGGGCCGGCCCCGACGGCTCGCCCAACCAGGCGGAGCTGCTCGCCGGCCCGCTCGGCATGCGGTGGGACTGGGCTCCCTACGGCGGTCTGGAGTTCTGGCAGCGACGGGCAGAGCCCGACTCGACCGACGCGTTGATCGGCACGGCGGTGCTCTCGAGGTGGCCGCTCGGGCTCGCCGTCCACGACGTGCTCCCGACCGTCGACGACGTGCCCGGTCGGGGACCCATCCACGTCGTGTCGGTCGCCCATCCCTCGGGCCCCGTCTCGGTCGTGACGACCCATCTCTCCTCCGCCTGGGCCCGGTCGGATCTCCGTCAGCTCCAGCTCGGCGCCGTGGTGGACGTGCTCGGCCGCGCGGACGACGAGGCCCGGCTCACCGTCGTGACCGGTGACTTCAACGCGCCGCCGGTCGCGGAGGAGATCCGGCGGCTGGCCGGCTGGGCGCCTGCGTACGAGCCGGGCACGGGCCTCATCGACGCCTGGGAGTACCTCCGCCCCGACGATCGCGGGGCCACGTGGGTCCGACGCAACCCGCACGTCCAGCGACACCGCGAGCCCGATCTGCGGATCGACTACCTGTTCCTCGCCCCACCCTTCCCGGAGGGTGTCGGAGAGCCCCTCCGGGTCGAGGTGATCGGCGACGCCCCGGTCGAGGGGGTCTGGCCATCCGACCACTTCGGTGTGGTCGCCGACCTGCGGATCCGGCCCGCGCCGTCGTCGTCCGGGGCCGACTGACGCCGGCCACTCGGTAGCCTCGGCGCCCGATGGAACGCTTCGGGTTCGTCGGGCTCCCCAACGCCGGGAAGTCCTCGCTGTTCAACGCTCTCGCCGGTGGCGGCGCGCTCGCTGCGCCGTACCCGTTCGCGACGACCGACCCCAACGTCGGCGTGGTCGCCGTGCCGGACGAGCGGGTCGACCGCCTCGCCGAGATGAGCGCCTCGAAGAAGGTCGTGCCGACCCAGGTCGAGTTCCTCGACATCGGCGGCCTGGTCGAGGGCGCCAGCCAGGGCGAGGGCCTCGGTAACCGCTTCCTCGCCAACATCCGCGAGGTCGATGCGATCGTCTACGTGCTGCGAGCCTTCTCCGACGCGGACATCCCAGGGCCCACCGATCCCATGGAACACCTCCGCGTGGTCGAGATCGAGCTCGCCCTCGCCGATCTCGAGGCGGTCCAGAGCCGGATCGACAAGCGTCGGAAGGCGGCCAGGGCGGCCAAGGGCGATCGCGACATCGAGAGCGAGGTCGCGGCGCTCGAGCGGGCCGAGGCCGTGCTCGGTGAGGGGACGCCGATCTACCGGTCCGATCTGACCCCTGCCGAGCGCGAGTCGTTGTACGAGCACTTCCTGCTCACCAACCGCCCCGTGCTCGCCGTGGTCAACCTCTCGGAGGATCAGCTCGCCGAGGCCGACGCGATCGCCCAGCCGGTCGTCGACGAGCTCGACGGCGCCCAGGTGGTCGCGATGTGCGTGCAGCTCGAGGCCGAGGCCACGCAGCTGGATGACGAGGACCGGGCCGAGATGCTCGATGCCTACGGGCTCGGCGAGGGTGCGCTCCCGCGGTTCGTCCGGGCGGCGTACCACCTCCTCGGCCTCCGCACGTTCCTCACGACCGGCGAGAAGGAGAGCCGGGCGTGGACGTTCAAGGCCGGATGGACCGCGCCGCAGTGCGCCGGCCGGATCCACACCGACTTCGAGCGCGGCTTCATCCGCGCCGAGACCATCGGGTGGCAGGAGCTGCTCGACATCGGGTCGTGGAGCGCAGCACGCGACAAGGGCCTCGTGCGCTCCGAGGGGAAGGACTACGTCATGGAGGACGGCGACGTGGTCGAGTTCCGCTTCAACGTCTGAGGAGGCGACGAGGATGGCGTGGCTGGTGCGGGACGGCGAGGTGCTCTGCAGCCTCGAGATCGCCGACTCCGGCGCGAGCCGGCGCACGGGCCTGCTCGGTCGCGACGGCATCGAGGGCGCCCTCCTCCTCACCACGGCCCGTTCGGTGCACACCGTGGGGATGCGCTTCGCCCTCGACGTCGGCTACCTCGACGGCGATCTGGTCGTGGTCGACCTCACGACCATGGGTCGACACCGGATCGGGCGCCCGCGCTTCGGTGCCCGGTCGGTGATCGAGGCCGAAGCCGGATCGTTCGAACGATGGGGCCTCGCGGTCGGCCAGCGGCTCGAGGTGAAGCGCTGAGCGCCGACCGGGTCGCTCCTCCCGGGACCCTCGTGCTGGTCTCGACGCCGATCGGCAACCTCGGCGATCTCTCCGAGCGGGCGCGTGAGGCCCTCGCGACGGCCGACCTGGTCGCCTGCGAGGACACGCGGCGGACCGGACGGCTCCTCCATCACCTCGGCATCGGGGACCGCCGGTTGCTCCGCCTCGACGCCCACCGTGAGGAGGCCGCAGCCGGACGGGTGGTCGACGTGCTCGCGGGCGGCGGCCGCGTGGCACTGGTGTCCGACGCCGGCACCCCCTCGGTGTCCGATCCGGGGCAGCGCCTGGTCGACCACGTGCTCGATGCCGGTCATGAGGTGCGGGCGGTGCCCGGGCCGAGCGCGGTGCTGGCGGCGCTCGTCGTGAGCGGTCTCCCGATCGAGCGGTTCGTGTTCGAGGGGTTCCTGCCCCGCCGGGGACCGGAGCGGGCGACCCGCATCGGCCAGCTGGTCGTCGAGCCTCGGACGAGCGTGATCTTCGAGAGCCCCCACCGCGCGGCGGCGACGCTGGCCGAGCTCGCCGACGCGTGCGGGCCGGAGCGCCCGGTGGCGGTGTGCCGCGAGCTCACCAAGCTCCACGAGGAGGTGTGGCGGGGGCCGTTGGGGGAGGCGTCCGCCGCCGCCGAGACGGTGAAGGGCGAGGTGGTCGTCGTGCTCGGCGGCGTCGACGAGCCGACCCAGGTCGACGAGGCCACGATCCGGGCGGCCCTCGACGAGGCGATCGCCGGCGGGCGGTCTCGACGGGACGCGGTGCGCGAGGTGGCGAGCCGCCTGGGCGTGGCCCGCAACGTCGTCTACGACCTCGCCACCGAGACCTCGTAGACGACCACCGATACGTTGCGAGGACGGACCCGGCCGCAGCCCGTCAGGGCGAGGACACGGGGAGGAGCTCGGGGCTCCGGGACCCGCGCCGGGTGAACAGATCAGCTCCGCAGCAGCTGGAAGGGGCGCACGACGGCGCAGTAGCGCAGCAGCGTGTCGAGATCGCGTCCGACGAGACCATCGAACGCGACGCCGGTCCGCCAACGGTTGGCGTGCTGGTTGGGCACGATGCTGCGGACCGTGCCGCCGACGTGGACGTCGTGGGGTCGGCCGTGCAGGTCGGGGATGCGGAGGACCACCTCCACCGCGTCGCCGGGGCGGCGTGACCTGGTCGACACGAAGGCGGCACCGCCGGCGGTGAGGTCGAGCACCCGCACCAGGTCGCCGTCGGCGACGGCGGGCAGGTCGACGCCGATCCGGAAGTTGGCCCGGTGCTGGCGACGGCGCACGAACACCCCGAGGACCGCGAGCGCGTTCCACAGCAGCCACAGGGCGGCGGCGATAGCGAACACGAGCATGGAGCCCCGGATGCTGCGGAGCGGCCAGCCGATCAGCGCGTCCGCCATGCGGAGGATGAGCGCGAGCTCGAGGACGACGGTGAAGAGGGCGAGGAGACGGAGCCGGTCGATCACGTCGAGCCCGCCGGCGTCGCGCCCGCTGCGAGCGACCGGCCGGAACCGTCGTCGGTCGCCCCGGATCGCCGACAGCGTGGCCCGGAGCTGCAACTGGAGCTGGGTGAGGTCACGGCGTGCGACCTCGCGGCGCTCCAACCGGCCGCGACCGAGCAGCACCACGGCGGTGGAGCCGAGGAACGCCCACGGCAGGAACAGGGCGGCGACGGCGGCCGGTTCGACGTCGAGTGGGGCCACGCCCGTGAGCAGGACGATGGTCACGACCGCGAACTGCGCCAGCCTGCTCCACCCCTGGAGGTCCTCGTTGGCCGGGTGGAGCAGAGCGGCCCGCTGCCGGAGCGAGAGACCCCTCGCCCGGAGGGGCGACTCCTTCGACCACAGCGTCCCGATGCGGCCGCGCGCCCATCGCGTCCGCTGGTCCAGGAAGAGCTCGAGGTTGTGGGGGGCGAGGCC
Source organism: Actinomycetota bacterium (assembly GCA_039185015.1). Lineage (GTDB taxonomy): Bacteria > Actinomycetota > Acidimicrobiia > Acidimicrobiales > Poriferisodalaceae > JBCBSZ01. Next base: position 145,328 of record JBCDAU010000010.1, on the reverse strand, counting down.
CTGCACGACCGTCTCGGGGTGGAAGCGCCCGACGAATCCGGCGGAGAGGAGCCGGACGGTCGTGCGGTAGTCGTAGGTGCTGCCGGTCACGGCGATGCCGCCGACCTGCTCGACCGCCGCCCGGCGGATGACCGACGCCGACCCCTCCCACACGGCGGCGCCGGCGACGGACTTCGCCGGTGCCAAGACCTCGTTGTGGAGCTGACGCTCGTGACGGGTGGGGGAGGAGTGGAGGATCGAGTCGCGGTTGAGGAACTCGATCGGGGTCTGCACGAAGGCGACCTGGTCGTCGTCGAAGTGCCCCATGACGGCGTGGAGCAGGTCGGGCATCGGGACCTGGTCGGCGTCGAGGAGCAGGGTGAACTCGCCAGTCGTGCGCTCCATCGCCGCGGCGACGGCGCCGGCCCGTCCGTTGGAGGGGAGGGCCCGGGTGAGGTAGCCGACGCCGAGCTCGGCCGCGAGGTCGCGCATCTCGGTCCGGTTGCCGTCGTCGACCAACCAGGTCCGGTGCGGGTAGGTCATCTCCTCGCAGCCGAGGAGGGTGGCCCGGACGAGCGCGGCGGGCTCGTGGTAGGTCGAGACGAGCACGTCGACGGTTCGGGCCGTGCGGACGGTCGGCCGCGTGGCGACCGGGAGCCGCCAGGACGCGTTGGCGAACAGCGCCAGCCGGATCACGACGCCGACCTCGATGAGGAACAGCAGCAGCCAGAGCGGCAGGGGGACCCCGGACCGCGTCGCGAGGACACGGAAGATCAGCCAGGCGCTGCCGGCCGCGAGTGCGGCGACGGCGGTGAGTCGGGCGAGCTGCCCCTCCTCGAGCAGCGCGACGTGTGCTGCCGGGGGGTTCGTCGCAGGCTGCTCGGTCATGAGTCCCATCGAACGGGAGTGTCGGCCGGACCGCCGCCTCAGGCAAGGCGTCGGTGACGGAGGGTGTCAGGCGGCGAGGACCTCGAGGAGGTCGTCGGCCAGCCGGCGCGCCTGGTCGGTGGTCAGCCGGGACGTCGCGATGCGCAGGCCGGGCTCGGCGTCGAGTCGGAAGCGCTCGCCGGCCGTGACCGCCCACCCCCGGTCGAGGAGGGGATCGGTGACCTGGTGCTCGCGGTCGACGGGCAGCCAGACGTACGGACCCGACAGCCCCTGGGCGATGATGCCCCGGTTGCGGAGCTCGGCCAGGAACGTGAGCCGCCGAGCGCCGTACGTGCGGGCGGCCAGGCTCAGCGTGCGCTGGACCTCGTCGCTGCCGAGGAGCTCGACGTACAGGCGCTGCATCACGGTCGGGACCCGCCCGCCGGCGAGCACCTGGCGGCCGCGCACCCGGGCGACGGTCGACGCGTCACCGGCGATGGTCGTGACGTCGAGGTCGGCGCCCAGGCCCATCCCGTGGGAGCGGAGCACGGCCCACCGCTCTCGATCGGGCGTGACGATCGTGCGGTAGTTGACGCCGGCGACCGGTCCGGACGGGTCTCGCTCGATGACGAACAGGTCGGGTGACTGGTCGACGATCGAGATCAGCTCGGCCCGTCGCTCCTCGTCGAATGCGGTGCTGGTGGGGTCCTGTGCCCGGGGTGTGAGGATCACGGCGTTGACCGGGCCGCGCACGACGGCGTCGAGTCGGTCGGGCCGCACGCCCCGCTGGTCCATCGCCAGGGGATGCAGCTGGTACCCCTCCGCCGTCAGCAGGTCGCGGACGATCGGGTCGGCCGGGTCCTCGATCGCGATGCGGTCGCCCGGTCGGAGGGTGGCGTCGAGCACCTGTCCGAGGGCCGCCGCGGCCGACGGTGCGATCGCCAGGTGGTCGGCGCGCACGTCGTCGGTGAGGAGGTCCTTGGCGAGGAGGTCGATCAGCGCGGGCACGTCCTCGTCGGCCCGCTCGGGTGCGACGACGTCGACGGACGCCATCGCACCCCGTCGATCGGGCAGGACCTGAGGGTCCGGTGATGCGACACGCAGGTCACGGACGTCCGGCGGCAGCGGTTCGCTGGTCGGGACGTCGAGGGGAGGACGCAGATGGACCCGGGTTCCCCCGCGTCCGTGCGTCGAGATGATCCCGCGCTGTCGGAGCTGCCGGTACGCGGCAGCGACGGTCGTTGGACTGACGCCGAGCTCGTCGGCAAGCGCCCGAACGGTGGGGAGCTGGTCGCCCGGCCCGACCTCCCCATCGCGAATCGCCTGCTCGATGGCGTCGCAGATGTCGGCCGCTCGGCGGCCGCTCACGACGAACCTAGTCATTGGCACTCACCGTAGCCTCACGCCACGCTGTGAGCACGCACCTCCGAGCACGGGCCGCGTCGGTATGTTGGCCGGTGTGGCGAGCACGTACCTGACGACCCCGATCTACTACGTCAACGACGCGCCGCACATCGGTCACGCCTACACGACGGTCACCACCGACGCGTTGGCCCGGTGGCACCGTCTCCAGGGCGATGACGTGCGGTTTCTCACCGGAACCGACGAGCACGGGCTCAAGGTGCAGCGGGCGGCCGAGGAGCAGGGGGCGTCGCCGCTGGCGTGGGCGGACCGGACCTCGGTCCGCTTCCGGGACGCGTGGGACGCGCTCGACATCTCCTACGACGACTTCATCCGGACCACCGAGCCCCGCCACCACACGACCGTGCAGGACGTGATGCAGCGGTGCCGCGACAACGGCGACATCGAGTTGCGGACCTACCGCGGTCTGTACTCGGTGGCCGACGAGGCCTACGTCTCCGAGGACGAGGTTGCTGCGCTCGAGGCCCAGGGCCGCCCGGTCATCGAGATGGAGGAGGAGAACTACTTCTTCCTGCTCTCTCGGTACGAGGACCGCCTCGTCGAGTGGTTGACCTCCGACGCGGACCCGGTCCGTCCCGCCTCGAAGCGCAACGAGGCGCTCGGCTTCGTCCGGCAGGGCCTGCAGGACTTCTCGATCAGCCGCACGTCGATCGACTGGGGCGTCCCGATCCCGTGGGACGACTCCCACGTCACCTACGTCTGGTACGACGCGCTCATCAACTACGTCACCGCCGCGGGCTGGGGTGGGGACGACTTCGACCACTGGTGGCCGGCCCGCCACGTGATCGGCAAGGACATCCTCCGCTTCCACTGCGTGTACTGGCCGGCGATGCTCATGTCGGCCGGGCTCGAGCCGCCCCGCAACGTGCACGTCCACGGCTTCCTGCTCGTCGGCGGCGAGAAGATGTCGAAGACCCGCCTCAACGCCATCGCCCCGGCCGACCTGGTCGAGGACTTCGGCGTCGACGGCTTCCGCTACCACTTCCTCCGCGACCAGCAGTTCGGGCCCGACGGCGACTTCTCCTACGAGGCGATGGTCGCCCGCTACAACGCCGACCTCGCGAACAACCTCGGCAACCTGCTCGCCCGCACCTCGACGCTGGTCAACAAGAAGTGTGGCGGCACCGGGCCGGCGCCCCGGCCCGACTCGCCACTCGCTCCGGTCGCCGCCGACGTGCTCGCCCGGGCGAGCACGTCGTGGGGTGAGGTGGCGCCCTCCGAGGCGCTCGCCGCGACCTGGGAGTTGATCCGTGAGACCAACTCCCTGCTCGAGGACACCGAGCCGTGGAAGCTCGATCCCGGCCCCGAGGTCGACGCGGTGCTCGGTGACGCCCTCGAGGTGCTGCGCATCGTCGCCGTGCTCGCCTCGCCGGCGCTGACCCGGGCCAGCCAGGAGATCTGGCGCCGGATCGGGCTCGAGGGCTCGGTCGACGACCAGCGCCTCCCCGAGGCCGCGGCGTGGGGCGGCTACCCGGGCGGCGTCCCGGTCGAGAAGGGGGCCCCACTGTTCCCCCGACTGTCGGCCGAATGAGCGCCCCTGGCTGGGTTGATAGTCACTGCCACCTCGCTCATGAGCGGGTCGAGGCCGAGGCGGTGCTCGCCGAGGCCCGACGGGCCGGTGTGGTCGGCTTCGTGACCATCGGCTGCGACGTCGCGGACAGCCGGAACCACCTCGAGATCGCCCGGACCCACGACCACGTGGTGTCGACCGCCGGCGTGCATCCCCACGAGGCCCAGCACGGGATCGAGGGGTTGAGCGAGCTGGTCGCGCTCGCCGACGTCGTCGCCGTCGGCGAGGCCGGCCTCGACTACCACTACGACCACTCGCCCCGGGACGCCCAGCGCGAGGTGTTCGCCGCGCAGGTCGCCATGGCCCACGAGCACGGCAAGCCGCTCGTCATCCATTCCCGCTCCGCCTGGGACGACACCTTCGACGTGCTCGCCGCCGAGGGCGTGCCGACCGAGACGGTGTTCCACTGCTTCACCGGCGGCCCGACCGAGGCGCGGCGGGCGCTCGACCTCGGCGCCCACCTGTCGTTCTCCGGGATCGTCACGTTCCCGTCGGCGCCGGAGCTGCGGGAGGCCGCCGTGCTCTGCCCGCTCGATCGACTCCTCGTCGAGACCGACTCGCCCTACCTGGCCCCCGTCCCGCATCGGGGCAAGCCGAACCGGCCGGCCTGGGTCGCCGTGGTGGGCGAGGCGGTCGCCGAGGTGCGCGGCGAGCCCGCCGACCTGGTCGCCGAGGCCACCTCGGCGACGACTCGACGGATCTTCTCCCTCCTGTGAGCCCGCTGCTTCGGGACGGCGAGGCAGGTCAGCACGGCCACCGCCGCAGCCCGTCAGGGCGAGGACACGGGGAGGAGGCTGGGGCTCCGGGGCCCCAGCCGGGCCAACAACGCAGTGTTGCGATTCGGTGACGGCGTTTCTAGGCTTCGACGCGGTACCACGCCGGAGGATTCCTTGAACCCCCTGGAAGGAGAGCAACGGCGCTCGGTCTTCGCCGCGACCATCGTGACGGTCGTGGCAGTCCCGTTGCTCGTCATCTACAACCTGTCGACGACCAGCGAGAACCCGGTCGTCGTCCTCGAGGTGGCCAACGAACCGGCCACGAACGTCGTCGACCCCGTCGACCAGGTCCTCGAAGGCGACCTCGCCCCCGGGGCGGTCGTCGTGACCGCCGAGGCCGAGATCTCCGCCGCCGACGTCGAGGTGACCACCTCCGTCGCCGAGACGCTCCTCACCACGACCACCTCGACCGAGGCGCCGACGACCACCGAGGCGACCACGACGACGACCGAGGCCACGACCACCACGACGGCGGCTCCCACCACCACGGCCGCTCCGACCACGACCGCAGCGCCGACGACGACCACGACGACCACGACGGCGCCGCCCGAGACGACCACCACCGTCGCCGAGCCGGTCGAGGCCGAACCGGAGACCACGACGACCACCGAGGCGCCGGCCGGCCCGAACTTCCCGACCCTCGACCAGTGGGAAGCGCTGTCGTTCTGCGAGTCGAGTGGCAACTGGCAGATCAACACCGGCAACGGGTACTACGGCGGCCTTCAGTTCTCGCTCCAGAGCTGGCGCTTCGTGGGTGGCGAGGGCTACCCGCACGAGGCATCCCGGGAGGAGCAGATCCGCCGGGCCGAGCTGCTCTGGGAGATCCAGGGGTGGGGCGCCTGGCCGTCGTGCAGCCGCCAGCTCGGCTATCGCTGATCGCCGTCTCGTCGCCCTCCCGATGCTGAGCGCCCGGCAGATCGCCGATGCGCTCGATGCCCACGGCCTCGCCCCGACGAAGGCGCTCGGGCAGAACTTCGTCGTCGATCCGAACACGGTTCGGCGCATCGCCCGGTTGGCGGACGTCGGCCCCGGCGACCGGGTCGTCGAGATCGGCGCCGGCCTCGGATCGCTCACCCTCGCACTGGTCGAGACCGGCGCCGACGTCACGGCCATCGAGGTCGACCGCGGGCTCGTACCGGTGCTCCGGGATCACCTGTCGGGCCACGACGTCCGTATCGTCGAGGGCGATGCCCGGAGCCTCGACTGGGACGAGCTGCTCCCCGGCGGTGGGTGGGTGCTCGTCGCCAACCTGCCCTACAACGTCGGGACGCCGCTGCTCGCCGACCTGCTCGTCGGGGTCCCGGCGATCGACCGCTTCCTCGTGATGGTCCAGCTCGAGGTCGCCCGCCGGTTGGTGGCCGGTCCGGGCGAGCCCGATCGAGGTGCGCTCTCGGTGAAGGTCGAGTGCCGGGCGCAGGCTCGGATCGTCGGCAAGGTCGGCGCCAACGTCTTCCTGCCGAAGCCGAAGGTGGAGTCCGCCCTCGTCGAGCTACGCCGACACACCACGGTGCCCGCCGACGCCGAGGCGATCTCCGCCCTCGCCGAGACCGCCTTCCACCAGCGGCGCAAGATGCTGCGCCGATCACTCGGTGATCTCGTGGATGCCGACGGGTTCGTGGCGGCCGACGTCGAGCCGACGGCCCGACCCGAGGAGCTCGACCTCGACTCCTGGTCCCGGCTCGCCGCCGTCGCCGCGAGCGATCGGTGAGCCCGATGGAGCTGCTCGCTCCGGCGAAGCTGACCCTGACGCTGCGCGTCACCGGCGTGCGTGACGACGGCTACCACCTGATCGACGCCGAGATGATCACGCTCGACCTCGCCGACACCCTCGAGATCACCCCCGCCGACGAGACCTCGCTGACCGTCGTCGAGGCGGCGACCGGACTGCCGATCGGCCTCGCGGGGGACAACCTGGTCGTCCGCGCGCTGCAGCTGGCGGGGCGAACCGCCGCGGTGCGGTTGGTCAAGGCCATCCCCGCGGGAGCCGGGCTCGGCGGTGGCTCGGCCGACGCGGCCGCCGTGCTGCGGTGGGCCGGCGTGACCGACCTCGACGCCGCTGCCCGCCTCGGCGCCGACGTGCCGTTCTGCGTCGTCGGCGGACGGGCGCGGGTTCGGGGCGTCGGTGAGCGGGTCGACCCGCTCCCGGTCGTCGAGCGCACGCTCACGCTGCTCACACCACCGTTCGGGGTCTCGACGCCCGCGGTCTACCGAGCCTGGGACGAGCTGGGCGGTCCGAGCCACCAGCGCAACGACCTCACCCCCGCGGCGCTGGTCGTCGCACCCGAGCTCGCACGGTGGCGGGACCACCTGGGGACGGCGACCGGGGAGGAGCCGACGCTCGCCGGCAGCGGGGGGACGTGGTTCGTGCCCGGTGCCCACGACGTCGAGCTCGACGGGGTCGCCGGCATCGTGGCGCGCGCGACGGGCTGATCCGGACGGATCGGATCAGGCGGGTCGACTCACGCGACCCGCCGGCCCTCGCGAGGGGGCGTCGGGGCGCGTCGAACTACTTGTTGCGGCGCTGGTAGCGCGTCTTGCGAAGCTGCTTGCGGTGCTTCTTCTTCCGCATGCGCTTGCGGCGCTTCTTGATCAATGAACCCACGGTCGGACGACGCTATCGGCGAACGCGCTCCGTTGCGAGCCGTGCTCACGGATCCGGAACTCGGGGATACGGTGGGCCACGACTGTTCGCGGGTCGTCCAACGGCAGGACATCGGATTTTGGTTCCGAGAATGGAGGTTCGATTCCTCCCCCGCGAGCGATGACCAGGATCCTCTCGGCCATGGTGCTCGCCGGCGGCGACGACGGGGCGATGCGCGGCACGCGACCCAAGCCGCTGCATCGCCTCTGCGGACGCCCGCTGGTCTCGTACGTCCTCGACGCCCTCCGGGGCCGACGAGTCGATCGAGTGGTGGTCGTGGTCGACGGTGAGTCCGACCGCGTCACCAAGGTCATCGGCGGCACCGTCGAGGGCCTCGCGCCCGACGTCGTCGAGCGCACCATCGGACGGGGCAGTGGCGACGCGACGGCAGCGGGCCTCACCGCGTTCGCCACCGACGAGCTCGACGACGACGACGCCGACCTGCTCCTGCTCCCGGGCGATGCGCCGCTCCTGCGGCCGTCGACGATCTCCATGCTGGTCGACGAGCATCGGGCCAGCGGTGCCGACGCCACCATCCTGACCGTGCCGCTGCGACCGGGGCGGGGCACCCGCCGCCCCCGCCGAGGGCGCGACGGGCGCGTCACCGACCTGGTCGTGGCACCGGACGCCGACGACGAGAGCGTCGTCGCCGACGTGGCCGCGACCGACGTGATGTGCGTGCGTCGGAGCCTGATCGGTCCGGCGCTGCGGCGCGTGGCCGACGCCGGCCTGACGGTCGACTACGAGCTGAGCGGGCTGGTCCCGGTGCTCCACCAGGCCGGCTACCGGGTCGAGCTCGCGGCCGCCGACTCCGGCGAGGATCTGGTGCGCGTCCACGACCGCGTCGAGCTCGCCGCCGCCGAAGCCGAGCTGCGCCGCCGCATCAACCGGCGTTGGATGCACCAGGGCGTGACCATCGTCGACCCGGCGAGCACCTACATCGACCGCACGGTCGAGCTGGCACCCGACGTCACGATCTTCCCGTCGACGATGCTCCAGGGCGCCACGGTGGTCGAGGACGGTGCCGAGATCGGGCCCGACACCCGGCTCGTGGACTGCCACGTCGGACCCGGAGCGAAGGTGGAGAAGACCACCGCGACCGGTGCGAACATCGGCGCGGACGCCCGCGTCGGGCCCTTCGCAGCGCTCGGTCCGGGCGCCGATGTGGCCCCCGGATTCGAGACCGGACCCTTCCATCAGGCCGGCTGACCAGCCCCTTTCTCCCAACGGGTGTCCGGCCGAATCGCGCGGTTACGATCCGGGCAGCTCGACCGTGATTCCTGGGGAGGCGACGTGGAGCTGGTCAGCAAGAAGCGGATGCAGCTGTTCACCGGCCGGGCCAACCCCGAGCTGGCGGGTGAGATCGCATCCTGCCTCGGCGAGCCGCTCGGCGACGCCGGGCTGATCGACTTCCCCAACGGCGAGCTGAAGTGCCGCTTCGCCGAGTCGGTGCGCGGCAACGACGTCTTCATCATCCAGCCCCACGCGGGCAACGACGAGATGTCGCTCAACGACGCGATCATGGAGCACCTGATCATGATCGACGCCGCACGGCGGGCGTCGGCGAAGCGGATCACCGCCGTCGCTCCGTTCTTCGGGTACGCCCGTCAGGACCGCAAGTCGCTCGGCCGTGAGCCGATCACCGCCAAGCTCCTCGCCAACATGTTCACGGTGGCCGGCGCGAAGCGGCTCGTGTCCGTCGACCTCCACAGCGGGCAGATCCAGGGCTTCTTCGACGGGCCGGTCGACCACCTCACCGCCCAGCCGGTCCTGGTCGATCACCTCAGCAACACGATCTCCGGCGACATCGTCGTCGTCTCGCCCGACTCGGGCCGGGTCAAGGTCGCCGAGCGCTACGCCAAGCACCTCGATGCCGACGTCGCCTCGATCTACAAGCGCCGCGCCACCGATCGGGTCGCCCACGTCGAGGCGCTCGGGATCATGGGCCACGTCGAGGGCCGGAGCTGCGTGATCGTCGACGACATGATCGACACCGCCGGCACGATCGTGAAGGCCGCCGAGACCCTCAAGGAGGCGGGCGCCGCCGAGGTCATCGCCGCCGCGACCCACGGGGTCTTCTCCGGTCCGGCCATCGACCGGATGAAGAACAGCGAGCTGTCCCGGGTGATCGTCACCAACACGCTGCCGTTCCCGTCCGACAAGCAGTTCGACAAGCTCGAGGTGCTGTCGGCCGCCAAGGTCATCGCCGATGCGCTCGACGCCGTCTTCGAGGACGCCTCGGTCTCCGAGATCTTCGACGGCGAGAACGTCGGCTGACCACCGACCCGATGAGCGGCCGCGCACCGGCGTCGCTGCTCCGACAGTGGCGCCGGGGTGAGCTGCCCGCCGGCGTCCGGCCCGAGCTGGTCGCCGGCCTCACGGTCGCCGCCATGCTCGTGCCGCAGGCGATGGCCTACGCCGAGCTCGGCGGCCTGCCCCCCGACGCGGGGTTCCGGGCGGCGCTGGTGGTCCTTCCCGTCTACGTGCTCATCGGCACGAGTCGACACCTCGGCGTCGGGCCGGAGCCGGGCACGGCGATCCTCGCCGCCGCGGCGGCGGCGTCGCTCGCCGGCGACGACCCGGCCCGGTACGCGGCGGCCATGGCGGCCATCGCCGGGATCGTCGGCGCGCTCACCCTCGCCGCCGGGCTGCTCCGGCTCGGCTTCGTCGCCGAGCTGCTCTCGAAGCCGGTGTTGGTCGGGTACATCACCGGCGTCGGACTGACGCTGCTGACCAGCCAGCTGCGTCCGCTCACCGGCGTACCGGTCGACGCCGACCACCCGGTCGAGCGGGTCGGGCAGTTCGTCACCCGCCTCGGCGACGTCGATGCCGAGACCTGCGCGGTCGGTGTGGCGGCGCTGGTGATCATCCTCGCCGCGCGGCGGTTCCGCCCGACCTGGCCAGGGGCCCTGCTCGCGCTCGGTGCGGCGATGGCGGCGGTCGCGCTCATCGACCTCGATGTCGCCCTCGTCGGCAGCATCGACGCGGCCTTCCCCGATCCGTCCGTGCCCGACGTGTCGTGGGGCGACGTCGCCGACCTGCTCCCGGCCGCGGCCGGCGTCGCGCTCGTCGGCTACACGGACAACATCTTGACCGCTCGCTCGATCGCCGCCGGGAAGGGCTACGAGATCGACGCCGACCGCGAGCTGCTCGCCCTCGGAGCGATGAACTCCGCCTCTGCGGTCAGCGGGGGCTTCGTCGTCTCGTCGAGCGCTTCGCGCTCGGTCGTGCCCGCCTCCATCGGGAGTCGCAGCCAGCTCTCGTCGATGGTGACGCTCGTCGCCGTGATCGTCCTGTTGCTGGTGGGCCGGTCGTTGCTCGCCGAGATCCCCCGTCCGGCGCTGGCGGCGGTGATCGTGGCTGCTGGCATCGCCGTGCTCGACGTCGACGGGTTCCGGCGCCTCGCCCGCATCGACCGGGCCGAGGTGGCGCTCGCCGCCGTCACCTGCGCGGCGGTCGTCGGCGTCGACCTCCTCCTCGGGGTCGTGGTCGCCGTCGGGCTGTCGATGGGGCTCACCCTCGCCCGCGTCGCCCGCCCCCACGACGCCGTGCTCGGCGAGGCCGCCGGGCTCGACGGCTGGATCGACGTCGAGGACGAGCGGGCCTCACCGCTGCCCGGGCTGCTCGTCTACCGCTTCGATGCGCCGCTGTTCTTCGCCAACGCCGAGCACTTCCGCGATCGCATCGTGCTCGCCCTCGACCGGAACCCGGGCGTGGAGCAGACGGTCGTGCTCGATCTGGAGGGCATCGGCTCGGTCGACGCGACGGCGGTGGGGCACCTCTCCGAGCTGTTCGTCGAGCTCCGCGAACGGGGAGCCGACGTCGCCATCGCCCGTCCCAATCAGCGCGTGCTCGACACGTTCGAGCGAGCCGGTCTGCTCGACGACCTCGGTGCCGATGCCGTGTTCCCGACCATCAACGCCGCGGTCGCCGCGCACCGTCGCCGTCGCGCTTGACGACGACCGCCTCCGGAGGTGGTCGGCCCGGACCTCAGCCGGTAACCTGGCCCGTCGGCCGGCGCCACCCCCTTTTCGCACCGTCTCGCGCCGCGTCCGTTTCGTCGAGGAGTCCTGGTCGTGAAGGCACTGCCCCTGGAAGCGAAGATCGGTCGCGAGACCGGCTCGGGTCCGTCCCGTCGTCTGCGAGCCGAGGGTCGCGTCCCCGGCGTCGTCTACGGCCAGGGTCGTGAGGCGACCTCGCTCTCGGTCGACTGGCCGCAGCTGCGGGCCATCCTGGCCGAGAGCGGTGGCAACGCCCTCGTCAACCTCGACCTCGAGGGCGAGACCCTCCTCGCGCTCGTGTACGACATGCAGCGCAACCCGGTGAAGCTGACGATCGACCACATCGACCTGCTCGTGGTCGACCCCGAGCAGCCGATCCAGGTGACGGTGCCCCTTCGCCTGTCCGGTGTCGCCGACCAGGTCGGTCGCCGCGGCGCCGTGGTGGAGCAGCAGCTCAACGAGCTCTCCGTGCTGGCCCCGCCGTCGGAGATCCCGTCCGAGCTGATGCTCGACATCACCGACATGACCCTCGAGCGCAACCTCACCGTCGAGGACCTCGAGCTCCCGGAGCGCGTCGAGCTCGTCGACATCGACGCCGACCAGATCCTGGCCGTCGCCAAGAAGACCCGTGCCACCCTCGCCCTCGAGCGCGAGAACGCCCGCCGCGAGGCCGGCGATTTCGACGACGAGGACGGCGAGGGCGACGCAGAGGAGTAGGCCACGCCGACCCGGCCCGTCCTCCCGTCGCTGTTCCGCCGGGCCGCCGAGCGGCGCGGCACACCCGCCGGGCACCTGGTGCTGGGGCTGGGCAATCCCGGGGCCGAGTACGCCGGATCCCGCCACAACGTGGGTGCCGACGTCGTCGCGCTCCTGGCCGACCGGCACGGCAGCGGACTCCAGCCGGCGAAGAAGGAACAGGCCCTCGCCGCCGAGCTCCGGGTCCCCGGCTCCGACGAGCTCGTCGTGGTCGCGTTCCCACAGACCTACATGAACGACTCCGGTCGGAGCGCCGCGAGCCTGGTCACCCGGTACGGCGTCGACGACCCCGCCCGCATCATCGCGATCCACGACGAGCTCGACCTCGACCTCGGCGTGCTCAAGTTGAAGTCCGGCGGTGGCTTCGCCGGCCACAACGGCCTCAAGTCGTTGCGCCAGCACCTCGGCACCGCTGAGTTCGCCCGGGCCCGCATCGGCGTGGGCAAGCCGCCCAACCCCAGGGCCGGTGCCAACTGGGTCCTCAAGCCGGCCAAGGGCACCGACCGGATCGAGCTCGACGTCGTCGTCAACGAGACCGCCGACGCCGTGCTCGACATCGTCTCGCACGGCATCCAGGAGGCCATGAACCGCTGGAACGGCCGCTCACGATGACCGGCCGCTGATGCTGCGCTCCCTCCCCGCCCGTCTCGCCGGCGACCCGACGCTGCGCACGGCGCTCGCTCGCCGCGACGCGACCGTCGCCGTTCCCGAGGCGGCGAGGGCGCTCGTGGCCGCCGCGGCGGCGAGCACCCGGTCCGGCGGGCCGCTGGTGATCGTCGTGCCTCGGGCCGACGAGGGGCAGCGCCTGGCGGCCGACATCGAGGCGTTCCTCGGCCCGGGGCGGGTCGAGTTCTTCCCCGCCTGGGAGACCCTCCCCTTCGAGCGGGTCAGCCCCGGTGTCGAGACCATGGGCACCCGCGCCCGAGTGCTGCACCGGCTCGCCGAGGGACCCCCACCCGACGTCGTCGTCGTGCCCGTCCGCTCGCTCCTGCAACGCCTGCCCGATGATCTCGCCACGCTGGCACCGCGGGCCATCGCCCCGGGCGATCAGATCGATCTCGACGAGCTGGTCGAGCAGCTCGTTCGGTGGGGTTACCGGCGTGAGTACCAGGTCGAGCACCGCGGCGAGGTCGCCGTGCGGGGGTCGATCGTCGACGTCTTCCCGGCGACCGCCGACGAACCCGTCCGCGTCGACCTGTGGGGCGACGAGGTCGAGCGACTGACCACGTTCACGGTCGCCGACCAGCGTTCGGTCACCGATCTGCGCCGGGTCGTGCTGCGGCCGGCCCGAGAGCTGCTCATCACCAACGACATCGCGGCCCGGGCGAAGTCGCTCGTCGCCTCCGAGCCGTGGGGTCGCGAGCAGTGGGACCGGCTCGCGGACGCCCAACTCTTCGATGGGATGGAGTCCTGGCTGCCCTGGCTGGCGACCGAGGAGCGGGTCGTCACCGACCTGCTCGGCGACGACGCCGCGGTGTGGCTCCTGGAGCCCCGCCGGCTCCGCGACCGAGCCGACGACCTCCTCGCAGAAGAGGCCGATCTCGCCCGGTCGCTCGCCGTCACCTGGGGCGTCGGGACCGACGATGACGACGAGCGGACGCTGCCGCGCCTCCACCTCCCGATCGACCGGGCGCTGGGCAACGAGGCGCCCGCCCAGTGGCGGGTGGTGAGCATCGCCGACGGACCCGACACGCCCACGATCGCCGCGACGCCGTGGGAGCCGGTCGCCGGCGACTCCGGCCGCCTGCTCGACCAGCTCCGCCGCACGGTCGCGGACGACGGCGTGCTGGTGGTGGCCGCCGACGGCGCCGGCACCGCCGACCGGATCCAGGAGTCGCTCGGCGCCGAGGGCATCCCGCTCGAGCGGGTGTCGGTCGCCGCCGAGCTGCCCGCCGACGCCCGGGGCGGCTACCTGACGGTCGCGCCGCTCGACCGGGGGGCGGTGCTGCCCGACACCGGGATCGCCGTCCTCGCCGAGGCCGACCTCACCGGCCGGCGCTCGACCCACCGCCGCGCTCGGCCCCGTCGCCGCGGCGCCCAGCGAGTCTTCGAGGACCTGCACCCCGGCGACCACGTCGTCCACCACACCCACGGGGTCGCCCGGTACGCCGGCATGGTCACCCGGGCGATCATGGGCACCGAGCGCGACTACCTGCTCCTCGAGTTCCGGGGCGACGACAGGATCTACCTGCCCTCCGACCAGGTCGACCTGATCCGGCCGTACACCGGGGGTGACACACCGAGCCTGTCGAGGATGGGCGGCTCCGACTGGGCCAAGGCCAAGGCGAAGGTCCGTTCCGCGGTCCGCGAGGTCGCCCAGGAGCTGGTCGTGCTCTACCAGAAGCGAGCCACGAGCGAGGGGCTCGCCCACGACCCCGATTCGCCTTGGCAGCGCGAGCTCGAGGACGCGTTCCCCTTCCAGGAGACGCCGGATCAGCTCGCCGCGATCGAGGCGACGAAGACCGACATGGAGTCCGGCGTCCCGATGGACCGGCTGGTGTGCGGCGACGTCGGCTTCGGCAAGACCGAGGTGGCGATCCGGGCCGTGTTCAAGGCGATCCAGTCGGGCACGCAGGCCGCCGTGCTCGTGCCCACCACGCTCCTCGCCCAGCAGCACTTCCAGACCTTCGCCGACCGCTTCGCCCCGTACCCGGTGCGGGTCGAGGTGCTCAGCCGCTTCTTGACGCCGGCTCAGCAACGAGAGGTGGTCACGGGGCTCGCCACCGGCGACGTCGACGTCGTGATCGGCACGCACCGGCTGCTCGGCGCCGACGTCGAGTTCCACCGGCTCGGACTGCTCGTGGTCGACGAGGAGCAGCGCTTCGGCGTGACCCACAAGGAGCGCATCAAGCAGTTCAAGGCCGACGTCGACGTCCTCACCCTCACCGCGACGCCGATCCCGAGGACGCTCGAGATGAGCCTCACCGGCATCCGCGACCTCACCCTGTTGCAGACGCCGCCCGCCGAACGACAGCCGATCCTCACCTACGTCGGCGAGTACGACGATCGGGCGGTCGCCGAGGCCATCCGGCGCGAGCTGCTGCGCGAGGGGCAGGTCTTCTTCGTGCACAACCGTGTGGCAGACATCGACCAGGTGGCGGCCGACCTCGTCGAGCTGGTGCCCGAGGCGCGGGTCGCCGTCGCCCACGGTCAGATGGACGAGGGGACCCTCGAACAGGTCGTCGTCGACTTCTGGGAGGGCAAGTTCGACGTCCTCGTCTGCACGACCATCATCGAGTCGGGGATCGACATGCCGACGGTCAACACCCTCGTGGTCGACCGGGCCGATCTGCTCGGGCTCGGGCAGCTCCATCAGCTCCGTGGCCGGGTCGGTCGCGCCGGATCGCGGGCCTACGCCTACCTGTTCCATCCGGTCGATGTCTCGTTGTCGGAGGAGGCCTACGAGCGCCTCAAGACGATCGGCGAGGCGACCGAGCTCGGATCCGGGTTCCGCATCGCGATGCGCGACCTCGAGATCCGCGGCGCAGGCCACCTGCTCGGGGAGGCCCAATCCGGGCACATCGCCGCCGTCGGCTACGACCTCTACGTCGAGATGGTCAGCGAGGCCGTCGCCGAGCTGAAGGGCGAGGAGCGGCGGGAGCCGGCCGAGGTGAAGATCGACCTCCCCGTCGTCGCCTACCTGCCCGACGCCTACGTGGGCCGCGAAGAGCTGCGCCTGGAGGCCTACCGCAAGCTCGCGGGCGTGACCGAGCTCTCCGACGTCGACGCCATCCGGGCCGGCTGGGAGGACCGCTTCGGGCCGGTGCCCGACGAGGCCGAGGAGCTGTTGCGCATCGCCCGGCTCCGGGCCGCCGGCCATCGCCTCGGGCTGCGCGAGATCGGCATGACGAGGGGATCGTCGGTGCGGGTCGCCCCCGTGCTGCTGAAGGCGAGCCAGGAGATTCGCCTCCAGCGGCTGGTCAAGGGGGCGGTCTACAAGGAGGGCGCAGCGGAGTTGCAGCTACCGGTGCCGCGGGGCACCGATGCGCTCACGCACGTGCTCGACGTCCTCGACTCGCTGTTCCCCGTCGAGGAAGCGGTACCCGCGTGACCGAGCTCGACGTCGACGCCGTCATCTTCGACGTGGGTGGCGTGTTCGTGGTCCCCGATCCCACACGGGTCCGAGCCGAGCTCGCCGACCTGTGCGACCTCACCGCCGTGGCCGACGACGCCTTCGTCCGCGCCCACTACCACGGCATCGCCGCCTACGACCGCAGCTTCGACCAGCCCGAGCGCTGGCCCGCGTACCTCGAGGACTACCTGGGTTCGCTGGACGTCGAGGTGACCGGGGCGATCCTCGAGCGGGGCGTCGCCCTCTGGACCACGCCGACGCTCGGTCTCTGGGTGCATCGCATCGACGCACACGCGAGGGCCCTCCGGGACCTCGCAGCGACGACGCGCCTCGGGATGATCTCCAACGCCGATGGCACCATCGAGGACGTCCTGCTCGCGACCGCCGTCGCTCAGGTCGGTCAGGGCGACGGCGTCGAGGTCGAGGTCATCGTCGACTCGCACGTCGTCGGTGTCACGAAGCCCGATCCGACCATCTTCCCGTTCGCGCTCGAGCCGATGGGCCTGCCCGCCCACCGGTGCGCGTACGTCGGCGACTCGTTCCGCAACGACGTCGAGGGCGCCCGAGCGGCCGGGCTGACCCCGGTCCACCTCGACCCGTACGGCCTCGGTCCCGACGGCGACCACCTGCGGATCGGCGCTCTGGGCGACCTCCGCCCCCTGCTCGCATCGCAGTAGCGTCGGCCGCCATGTCCCCCCGCAGGTTCCTCCTGTTCTCCGCGCTCGTCCTCGCCCTGGCCGCCTGCAGCGGCGACAGCGACGACGGTGAGGTCGCCACCGACACCTCGACCGCCGACACCTCGGCACCGCCCGCCGTCGAGACGACGCCGACCTCGGCGCCGCCCGACCTCGCCGCCGACACCGTCGTCCTCTCCGTGAACGGCGTCGAGACGACCGAGGGCGAGCTCCGCGAGGAGCTGACCTCCGCCGCCGAGTTCGCCGAGACCAACCCGGGGCAGGCCGACTTCCTGCTCCCGGACGCCGCGGGGAACGCGACGGTCGAGGCAGCTCGGCAGATCCTCCAGCAGCGGGTGGAGACCGTGCTCGCGGACGAGGCGCTGGCCGCCCGCGGCGGTGCCGTGACCGACGCGGACACCGAGCTGGTCGAGGGGCTGATCGGCGAGGTGACCATCACGCCCTGGCTCGAGCTCTTCGTCGACCGCAGCGTCCGCTCGGTCGCGCTCCAGCGGGTGATCCAGGAGGAGGCGGGCATCGCCGCGACCGCGGAGGAGTGGTACGCCGACAACGCGGCCGAGCTCGGCTTCGCCTGCTCGAGGCACATCCTGCTCGACACCGTCGACGATGCCGACGCGGCCCGCGCCCGCATCGTGGACGACGGCGACGACTTCGCCACGGTCGCCATGGAGCTGTCGACCGGGCCGAGCGGCCCGACCGGCGGTGACCTCGGCTGCGGTGACCCGGCCCAGTTCGTGCCCGAGTTCGCCGATGCGGTGCGCACCCTCCCGATCGCCGAGGTCAGCGAGCCCGTCCAGACCGAGTTCGGCTTCCACGTCATCGAGGTGACGTCGCGCGGAGCCGAGGTCGGCTTCGAGCAGATCGCCGACGCCGCCTCCCAGGCCTGGCAGCTGGAGATCTCCGCGGCGGTCAGCGGTCCCCTCACCGAGCTCACGGCATCGGCCGACGTCACGGTCGACCCCGCCTACGGCACCTGGGACGGCACCCGGATCGCGCCGTGATGGCCGCGCGACGGCACGTGCGCGGTGCCCGCAGCCGATACCGTCTCGGGCCGTGCGCGTGCGCCTGACCGTCCCCATCGTCCTGGCCGCTCTGGCCCTCGCTTCGTGCGGTTCGCTGACCGAGCCGGCCGCCACGGTCGACGGCGTCGAGATCAGCGAGGACGACCTCCGCGACGAGCTCGCGCTGGCCGCCGAATTCGCCGACTCCAACCAGGCGCAGGCCGGCTTCTACCTGGCGACGTCCGAGGGCAACTTCAACCGGGCCGCTGCCCGCGAGGTGCTCCGGCAGCGCATCCAGGACGTCCTGGTCGTCGAGACGCTGGACGAGCTCGGCGGCTCGGTCACCGACGCCGACGTGTCGCCGATCGACACCACCGGGATCATCGAGACCGAGTGGCTCGGCACGTTCGTCGGCCGACAGGAACGCATCGTCGCCCTGCAACGCGTCGTGCTCGAGGACGCCGGTGTGCCATCGACCGCGCAGCAGTGGTTCGCCGAGAACGGTGCCGCCCTCGGCCTCGTGTGCTCGAGCCACATCCTCCTCGAGACCGAGGAGGACGCCATCGCCGCTCGTGAGCGGGTCGTCGACAGTGGCGAGGACTTCGCCACGGTGGCGATGGAGCTGTCCACGGGCCCCTCCGGCCCGACGGGCGGCGACCTGGGGTGCGGCGACCCCTCGCAGTTCGTGCCCGAGTTCGCCGATGCGGTTCGGACGGCGACCGTGGGCGAGATCGGCCCGCCCGTGGAGACGCAGTTCGGCTGGCACGTGATCCTCGTGACGGCCACCGGGGCCGACGTGCCCTTCGAGGCGGCCGAGGCCGACGCCACCGCCGCCTTCGAAGCCGACACCGCCGCGGTCCTCAACACCGTCTTCATCGACCTGCTGGACGAGGCCGACATCGAGGTCTCGTCCCGCTACGGGACCTGGGTCGACGGGCAGATCGTCCCCGACGACCTCATCGACATCGGGTGAGCCGGGTCGTCGTCGTCGGACTGGGACCGGCCGACGCCGGTCTGGTGACGCCGGCGACCACGCGCCTCATCGCCGACGCCTCCCGTCGGTTCCTCCGCACCACGAGGCACCCGGCCGCCGAGGTCGTGCCCGACGCGGTCTCGTTCGACGAGATCTACGAGCGGGCCGACTCCTTCGACGACGTCTACGCCGAGATCGTCGAGCGCCTCGTCGCCGCGGCCGACGAGCACGGCGAGGTGCTGTACGCCGTCCCCGGTTCGCCGCTCGTGCTCGAGCGGGCCGTGGAGCGGCTCCGGGCCGACGACCGAGTCGAGACCGTCGTCCACCCGGCCATGTCGTTCCTCGACGTCGCCTGGGCCCGTCTGGGGATCGACCCGGTCGAGCTCGGCGTTCGCCTCGTCGACGGCCACCGCTTCGCCGTCGAGGCGGCAGGGGAGCGGGGGCCGATGCTGGTCGCCCACACCCACGCCCGGCACGTGCTGTCCGACATCAAGCTCGCCGTCGAGGACGAGCCGGAGCGGCCGGTGCTGCTCCTCCAACGGCTGGGCCTGCCCGACGAGCACGTCGCGGAGGTCGCGTGGGCCGACCTCGACCGCAGCGTCGATCCCGATCACCTGACCTGCCTGTGGATCCCGGAGCTCGCCGCGCCCATCGGCCGGGAGGTGGTCCGACTGTGGGAGCTGAGTCGGACGCTGCGCGAGGAGTGCCCGTGGGACCGGGAGCAGACCCACCGGTCGTTGCGCCCCTCACTGATCGAGGAGGCACACGAGGTCCTGGAGGCCATCGATGCCCTCGGTGACGACGACGAGGGCGTGGAGCACCTCGAGGAGGAGCTCGGGGATCTGCTCTTCCAGGTGATGATCCACTCGGTGCTCGCTGCCGAGCGCGGTGCGTTCGACCTCAGCGACGTCGCCCGCGGCATCCACGACAAGCTCTACTCCCGCCATCCGCACGTCTTCGGTGACGTCGAGGTGGAGTCGCAGGACGCGATCGTCGGCAACTGGGAGCGCATCAAGCGGGCCGAGAAGTCGCGCGAGTCCCTTCTCGAAGGCATCCCGGCCGCGCTCCCGGCGTTGCAGCTCGCCGCGAAGGTGCTCGGCAAGATCGGCAAGGCCGGCATCGCTCCCGCCGACGCCGCAACGCTCGTCGGCGGGCTGTCGGTCGAGGTCTCGAGCCTGCGCGACCCGGACGCGCTCGACGAGGAGCGCCTCGGGGAGCTGCTGCTCACGCTCGTGACGCTCAGTCGGGTCGTCGGCGTCGACGCCGAGGCCGCGCTGCGGGCCTCGACGGCCCGACTGGGCGACCAGTTCCGCATCGCGGAAGCGCTGGCCCGCGAGGACGGCATCGATCTGCTCGACGCCGAGCCTGCCGTGGTGCGTTCGTTGTTCGCCACCGCCGGTCTGCTCTGAGGTCGCAGCCGTGCACCTGAGCTCCCCCGACGCCGAGGTCGTCGTCGACCTCGAGGGCGGTGGTCGCCTCCGATCGTTGCGGGTGCACGGTCACGAGCTGCTCGTCGGCCGGCTCGACCATCCGATGATGTGGGGCTCGTTCCCGATGATCCCGTGGGCCGGTCGCATCCGCGACGCTCGGTTCTCGTGGCGGGGAACGACCGCTGTCTACCCGGCCCACGCCGACGGCCACGCCCTCCACGGCACCACCTACACCCGGCCGTGGACGCAGGTGGCCGACGCGGCGATCCGCTGCGATCTCGGCCCGACCTGGCCGTGGCCGGGGCACGCCCTCCAGCGCTTCGAGCTCGACGGCGGGGCGCTGCGGCAGGTCATCGAGGTCCACGCCGAGACCGAGCCGATGCCGGCCTCGGTCGGGTGGCACCCCTGGTTCCGTCGCCACCTCGACGGCGTCGCCGTCGAGGTCGACCTCGCGGCCGGGGCGATGGCCGAGCGGGACGAGGCCGGCCTGCCGAGTGGTCGGTGGCTGCGGCCGCCGCCGCCGGGGCCGTGGGACGACTGCTTCGCCGAACTGGAGCGCCCTCCCGTCGTCCGGTGGCCCGGCGTGCTCGAGGTGGAGATCGACAGCGACTGCCTGCACTACGTCGTCTTCGACGAGCTCGACCACACCGTGTGCGTCGAACCCCAGACCGACCTCCCGGACGTCTTGAACCACCAGCCCGCCGTCGTCGAGCCCGGTGCTCCGCTGGTGGCGACGACCACCTGGCGCTGGAGGGTGTCAAGTGGCGCGGCATGAGCCCGGCGACCTGACACGATGGGCGCCATGAGCGCGATCGACTTCGTCCTCGGACGTCAGATCCTCGACAGCCGCGGCAACCCCACCGTCGAGGTCGAGGTGATCCTCGCCTCCGGCGCTTCCGGACGGGCCATCGTCCCCTCGGGCGCCAGCACCGGCCAGTTCGAGGCGGTCGAGCTCCGCGACGGTGGTGACACCTGGATGGGCAAGGGCGTCGCGACGGCGGTGTCGAACGTCAACGACGAGATCGCCGATGTGCTCGACGGGCTCGACGCCCTCGACCAGCGGCTGATCGACCGGGTGCTGCTGGACGTCGACGGCACCGACAACAAGGGCCGCCTCGGTGCGAACGCGATCCTCGGCGTCTCGCTCGCGGTCGCGAAGGCCGCGGCCGACGAGGTCGCGCTGCCGCTCTACCGCTACGTCGGCGGCGCCAACGCGCACGTCCTCCCCGTGCCGATGATGAACGTCATCAACGGTGGAGAGCACGCGGACAACAACGTGGACTTCCAGGAGTTCATGCTCATGCCGGTCGGGGCCGCCTCCTACAGCGAGGCGCTGCGCTGGGGCGTCGAGACCTACCACGTCCTGAAGGGCGTCCTGGGCGACCGTGGGCTGGCCACCGCCATCGGCGACGAGGGTGGCTTCGCCCCCGACCTCGGCTCCAACGAGGAGGCCCTGCAGCTGCTGGTCGAGGCGATCGAGCGGTCGGGGCTGACCCCGGGCGAGGACATGGCGCTGGCCATGGACGTCGCCTCCACCGAGTTCTACCGCGACGGCAACTATGTCCTCGCCGGCGAGAACCGCACCCTCGCCCCGAAGGAGATGGCCGACCTCCTCGCCGATCTCTGCGACCGCTACCCGATCGTCTCGATCGAGGACGGCATGGCCGAGGAGGACTGGGACGGGTGGGCGCTCCACACCGAGTCGCTCGGCGACCGGGTACAGCTCGTGGGCGACGACCTCTTCGTGACCAACGTCGACCGGCTCGCCCGCGGCATCGAGTCCGGGGTCGCGAACTCGATCCTCGTCAAGGTCAACCAGATCGGCTCGCTGACCGAGACGCTCCAGACCGTCGGCCTCGCCACCCGGTCCCGCTACACGAGTGTGATGTCGCATCGCTCGGGCGAGACCGAGGACGTGACGATCTCGGATCTCGCCGTGGCCACCAACTGCGGCCAGATCAAGACCGGCGCTCCGGCCCGGAGCGATCGCGTGGCCAAGTACAACCAGCTCCTCCGCATCGAGGAGGAGCTGGGTGACGACGCCGCGTACCTCGGCCGGGGAGCGCTGGCCCGCTGATGTCCGGTCCCAGCACCACGCTCGAGCGTCCCTCGCCGTCCGACGGCGACGGCGACGGGCCGGACGGCGAGGTCAGTCGCTCGCGCCGACTGGTGCGGTTGCTGTTGCCCGTCGGGGTCACGGCCGCGCTCGTGATCGTGCTGGTCGTGGCGGTGTTCCCGACTCGCCAGCTGCTCGACCAACGGGCTCAGGTCGGCGACGCCCGCGACGAGCTGTCCGAGCTCGACGCCGAGCTCGACGAGCTGACCGAGCGCACCGAGACCCTCCGCGACCGCGATGCCGCCGAGCTCATGGCTCGCGACGAGTTCCTGCTCGCCCGACCGAGCGACGAGCTCTACGTCATCCGCCCGCCGGAGAAGACGGCCGCCGACTTCCCGACCGGCTGGCCCTTCCCCGGCGTCGAGTACCTCGTGAACGGCGGATGAGCACCACGCTCCCCATCGAGGTCGAGGGCCTCGAACGCAGCTTCGGCGACGTGCACGCCGTGCAGGGCGTCGACCTCGTGGTCGAGGAAGGCGAGATCTACGGCTTCCTGGGCCCCAACGGCGCGGGCAAGTCGACGACGGTCCGGATGCTCACGACGCTGCTCACCCCGACCGGCGGAGCGGCACGGGTCGCCGGCTTCGACGTCGTGCGCGAGGCCGACCGGGTGCGCGCGGCCATCGGCGTCGCGCTGCAGGATGCGGCGATCGACCCGCTCATGACCGGCACCGAGCTCCTGAAGCTGCAGTCGATCCTGCACGGGCTCCCACGGCGCGAGGCGGAGTCCCGTGGCGAGCTGCTGCTCGAGCGAGTGGGCTTGACCGCAGCCGGCGACCGACGGGTCGGCACCTACTCGGGTGGCATGCGTCGACGGCTCGACCTCGCCCTGTCGCTCGTGCACGAGCCGGCGGTGCTCTTCCTCGACGAGCCGACCACCGGTCTCGACCCGACCAGCCGCGTGGCGCTCTGGGAGGAGGTCACTCGGCTCAACACCGAGGTCGGGACCACGATCTTCCTCACCACGCAGTACCTCGAGGAAGCCGATCAGCTCGCCGGTCGGGTCGGCATCATCGACCACGGCCGGATCGTCCGTACCGGCAGTCCGGCGGCGCTGAAGGCCGAGGTCGGTTCGCCGACGCTCCGGCTCGAAGTCCACGAGGACGACCGTGACCGCTTCGCCGAGGTCCTCGCCCGGTTCGGTGAGGCGCGTCCGGCCCGGGAAGGCCGGGTCGCCATCGGGCTCGAGGGCGGGTCGGCCCGCCTCGCCGACGTCGTTCGGGCGCTCGACGAGGCCCAGCTGCACTTCCACCACATCCAGCTCGACGAACCCAGTCTCGACGACGTGTTCGCCGACGCCACCGGACGCCGCCTGGAGGGCGCCTCCGACGGCGGCGCGCCCTCGGCCGGCTCGTGACCGCCCTCGCCTCCGAACGCCGCCGAGGAGCCTGGTGGGCGCCATCGCTGGCCCTCGCCGTCCGGTCACTCAAGGGCATGATGCGCCAGCCCCAGTCGTTCGTGCCGGGGCTGATCTTCCCGCTCTTCTTCACCGCAGTGAACGCCGCCGCACTCGATCGGGCCCGTGCCCTCGACGGGTTCCCCGAGGTCGACTCCTACGCCTCGTTCCTCCTCCCGGCCACGCTCATGCAGGGCGTGATGTTCTCGGCGACGGTCGCCGGCAACGACGTCGCGCTCGACATCCAGTACGGCTTCTTCGACCGGCTGGTCTCGTCGCCGGTGTCGCGGCTCAGCCTGCTGCTCGGCCGGCTCGCCGGCACCGCCGCCTACGGCTTCGTGCTCGCGATCGTCTTCACCGGGCTGCTGCTCGCCTTCGGCGCCTCGGTGCAGGCCGGCATCGCCGGCGTGCTGGTCATCGCGATCACCGCAGCGATCTTCTCGGTCGCCATCGGAGCGTTCGCCATGGCGATCGGATTCCGCAAGGGCTCCGTCGAGGAGGTCAACGGCTACTTCCCGATCTTCTTCACGCTCGTGTTCCTCTCCTCGGCCTTCTTCCCGCCCCAGCTGACGGGCGGCTGGTTCGAGACCGTCGCCGGGCTCAACCCGGTGTCGTGGATCATCAACGGCCTCCGGCACCTCGTCATCACGGGCTGGCACTGGCCCGGTGCCATCCAGGCCGTCGCCGTCTCCGCCGGCCTCGCGGCGCTCTTGGTGGCGCTCGCCGGACGTTCGCTGCGGGCGAGGTTGCGCCAGTGACCGCCGCCGAGGCCCGGCACACCGGCCGCGCCACCGGCCTGCGCCTCTGGTGGCGATCGGCGAGGGCGGTGTGGTGGCGGGGCAACCTCCGTACCGCACGGTTCCCCGGACTGGTCGTGACGGTGGCGTTCTTCCCGCTGTTCTTCCTGCTGGCCTACAGCGGGCTGTTCCCGGCGCTCACCGACCTGCCCGAGTTCCCGACCGACAGCTTCGTGAGCTGGCTGGTTCCCTTCACGCTGTTGCAGGCGGCCGCGTTCTCGGGACTGGGTGCCGGCTTCAGCACCGGCAACGACATCGACACCGGCTTCCAGGACCGCCTGCTGATGATGCCCGCGCACCGCAGCGCCATCCTCGTCGGCACCATCCTCATGTCGCTCACGCGGGCGATCGGCGTCGGCGTCCCCGTGTTCCTGGTGGGACTCCTGGTCGGCGTCGAGGTCCACGGCGGCGTCCTCGGGCTGCTCTGCCTGCTGCTGGCCACGATGGGGCTGTCGGTGGCGTCGTCGTGCTTCTCGCTGGGCGTCATGTACCGAGCGCAGGACCAGCGGGTCGCTCCGCTGTTCCAGGTGGTCATCTTCATGACGTTGTTCACCTCGACCGCGCAGGTGCCGTTGTCGGTCGCGACGGGCTGGCTGCACACGGCTGCCCGCCTCAATCCCGTGACCAACATCCTCGAGCTCGCTCGCCAGGCGACGTTGCCGGCCGGGTGGTCCTGGGGCACCACCTGGCCCGGTCTCGTGGCCCTCACCGGCTTGGTCCTCGTGCTCGGCGCGTACGCCGTCACCGGGCTCCGTCGGCTCACCCCGTAGGGGGCGGACGGGTCCGGTCGAAGGAGGTGCCGTGTGGCGTTCGACACCTCCCCCACCACTTGGGGCATGATGTCCGGCGTCGGGCCGTCGGGGTCTGGCCGAGCCGTACGAAGGGGGACCGACCTTGAAGGTGACCATCACGGTCAACGGCGAAGAGCGCGCGCAGGACGTGGAGCCGCGGACGCTTCTCGTCTCGTACCTGCGTGAGAACCTGCGCCTGACCGGCACGAACATCGGATGCGACACCTCCTCGTGCGGTGCGTGCACCGTCCACGTGGACGGGCAGTCGGTGAAGTCCTGCACCATGCTCGCCGTCCAGGCCGACGGCCGGTCGGTGACCACGATCGAGGGGCTGGCGCCGTCGGCGGACGAGCTCCACCCGATGCAGCAGTCGTTTCGGGAATGCCACGGCCTCCAGTGCGGCTACTGCACGCCGGGGATGGTCATGGCCGCGGTCTCGCTGCTCGAGGAGAACCCGTCGCCGACCGAGGACGAGGTCCGCGAGGGCCTCGAGGGGAACCTCTGCCGCTGTACCGGCTACCACAACATCGTGAAGTCGGTCCTCAACTGCGCCGCCGAGGGGGCCTCGGCATGATCCCCGCCGCCTTCGACTTCGTCCGCGCCGAGAACGCCGAGCACGCGATCGCCCTCCTGGGCGAGCACGGCGACGAGGCCAAGCTCATGGCCGGCGGCCACTCGCTGCTGCCCATGATGAAGCTGCGGCTCGCCGTGCCCTCGGTCGTCGTCGACATCGACCGGCTCGAGGACCTGTCCTATGTCCGTGACGGTGGCGACCACCTCGCCATCGGCGCCATGACCCGCCACCGGGACCTCGAGATCAACTCGCTGCTCCAGGAGCAGTGCCCGATCCTCGCCCACGTCGCCAGCAAGGTCGGCGACCCGCAGGTGCGCCACCGGGGCACGATCGGTGGGTCGATCGCCCACAGCGACCCGGCCTCGGACCTTCCGGCCGCCGCGCTGGCGCTCGGTGCGACCCTCGTCGCGCAGGGCCCGGACGGCACCCGTGAGATCCCGATCACGGAGTTCTTCACCGGCTACTTCGAGTCGGCGCTCACCGAGACCGAGCTGCTCACCGAGATCCGGGTCCCGAAGGTCCCGGGCGCAGGTTGGAACTACCAGAAGTTCAACCGCCGGGCCCAGGACTGGGCGATCGTCGGCGTCGCGACCGTCGTCAACGGCACGACCGGCGTCGCGCTGGTCAACATGGGTTCCACCCCGCTGCGGGCCACCGCGGTCGAGGAGGCGCTGACCGGTGGGGCGTCGATCGACGACGCCGCCGCCCTCGCCGCCGACGGCACCGAGGCGCCGACCGACCTCAACGCGACGCCGGAGTACCGCGAGCACCTCGCCCGCGTGCTCACCAAGCGAGCGCTGGAGGCGTCGAGCTAGCCAGCTCGAAGCACATGTCACAACTCACGAGGCCCGCCCCGGGAGGGGCGGGCCTCGACGCGTACGGGACCTGGGAGGGAATCAGGTTCCGATGCGGACGTGCTGCCAACACGGCCCCGGCCGCAGCCCGTCAGGGCGAGGACACGGGGAGGGGATCGGAGCACCGGGCGCTCCGGGGGCTCCGGGGTCCCCGCTCGGGTGACAGCTCAGGTACCGATGCGGAAGCCGTCGTCCTTGGTGATGACGACGGTGGCCGGACGGGGACGCGTCCCGTCGTAGTCCGGCCAGGAGCTCTCCAGCGTCGGGTCCTCGGGGGTGCCCGCGTCGCCGGGGTGTTGGATGTTGACGAACATCGTCCGGCGGTCCGGGGTCGTGACGACGCCGGTCAGCTCACAGCCCGGGACCGCGGTGAGGAACCGCTTGAACTCGCCCGTGTCCGGGTCGGCGACCAGCATCTGGTCGTTGCTCTCGACCGGCTGACGGCCGTCGGTCTGGATCCAGAGGCGGCCGTCGTCGTCGAACCACAGGCCGTCCGGGGAACCGAAGGCGGCATCGGCGGAGACGGTCGAGCCGTCGACGCCGTCACCGGGACCGGCGAGGACGAACAGGTCCCACGCGAAGTCGTCGGGAGCAGCGTTGTCGCTGCCGGCCTCGGTCCAGCGGATGATGTGGCCCCAGTCGTTCGGTCCCCGCGGGTTGGCGGCGTCGGTGTCGCCCTCCTCCCGGCGGGTGTTGTTGGTGAGCGTGCAGTAGACGTCGTTCGTCTTCGGGTCCACGGCGGTCCACTCGGGCCGATCCATCGGCGTCGCGCCGAGGACGTCGGCCGCCATGCGGGCCTTGACCATCACGTCGCCCTGGTCGGCGAAGCCGTTCTCCTCGGTGAGAGGTCCCTCGCCGTACACGAGCGGCAGCCAGGCACCGGTGCCGTCCTCGTCGAACCGGGCGACGTAGAGCGTGCCCTCGTCGAGCGGGCTGACGCCGTCAGCGGTCATCTGCCGCCACGGGCGGGCGCTGACGTACTTGTAGATGTAGTCGAAGCGCTGGTCGTCACCCATGTAGACGACGGCGTGCTTGCGCCGGCTCTCGGTGACGACGGCGCCCTCGTGCTTGAGGCGGCCGAGCGCGGTGCGCTTCACGGGCGTCTGGTCCGGGTCCATCGGGTCGATCTCGACGACCCAACCGAAGCGGTTGGTCTCGTTCGGGTTGAGGTCGGCGCGGAACCGATCGTCGGTTGACGCCCACTGGTAGCCGAAGCCGAACTCCGACACGCCGTAGCGGTCGAACAGCGCAGCCTGTTCCTCGGTGAGCTCACCCTCGCCCGAGTTCCAGAAGTACCCGTTGAAGTTCTCTTCGCAGGTCAGGTAGGTCTTCCAGGGCGTGGAGCCGTGGGCGCAGTTGTTCACGGTGCCGACCGGAGTGGTGCCGTCCGGGTCGGCGTCGGTCTGCAGCAGTCGATGGCCCGCGGCCGGACCCGAGAAGGTCATCGGCGTCTGGACGTGGATGCGGCGAGCTCGCCGCGACTCGACGACCGACCACTCCTTGGTGCGTCGGTTCTGGGCGACCTCGCAGACGGCGACGCCGTGGGCTCGCTGTTCCTTGGCGGTCTTGTCCGCGTCCCAGGTCTCCTCACCGTCGGGGAAGAGGAGGTTGCCGGTGGTGAACTCGTGGTTCATGACGAGCATGCCGCGTCGCGAGCCGGCCTTGCCGCGCCCGATCGGGAAGTAGTGCATGCCGTCGTGGCCCATCCCGAACTGGTGCTCCTGCTCCTCGGCGGAGTTGGAGGCGTCGGTGGCGAAGGCGGGGCCGCTCGGCACGATCGGGTCGCCCCACCTGGCGATCACGTGCGTCGAGTAGCCGTCGGGGACGATCACGGCGTCCTCGACCGAGGGGGCGATGGCGTCGAAGCTGATGAGGCGGCCGGGGTTGCCGCGGGGCCCGGCCGCTGCGGTGCCGGCGCCCATGAGCGAGCCGCTCCCACCGACCAGGAAGGCGGCGGCACCGGTGGCCATGCCGCCGGCGAGGAAGTTCCGGCGGCTGAGGCTGGCCTCGAGGATCTCGCCGAAGGGTCGGTTGCCGGAGGTGTTGCAGACTGCGTCGTCGCTGACGTCCGTCACGGACGTCCCCCTTTCGTGGAGCACGTTGTCGGTCGGCGGGGAACCTACGGAGCGGGGGTGACGAGGCCGGGATGGGGTGCTGGCGGTTCGGTGGATCCTGGGTGAACGCTGGGTGCGGTCGGCGCTGACGTCGGTCGACCATCACCTTGCGTGGGGAGTCGATGCTCGTCGACCACGACGCGCCTCCTACGATCCCGGCGTGCCGGACAGTGGCTACGTGCTCGGTGTCGACCTCGGCACCACCTACTCCGCAGCGGCGATCGGCAGGGGCGATCGTGTCGAGATGGTCTCGCTGGACCACGCCAGCGTCGCCGTGCCGTCCGTGGTCTGGGTCGCCGGCGACGGCGAGACCCTCATCGGTTCGCCGGCCGTCCGGAACCTGTCGGTCGAGCCCGAACGTGGCGCCCGCCTCTTCAAGCGCCGCTTCGGCGACGACGTCCCCATGTACCTCGGCGGGGTCCCGCACTCGCCGGAGGAGCTGACGCGCCTCCTGCTCACCGAGGTCGTCGACCGGGTGCAGCGGCAGGAGGGACACCGGCCCACGACGGCCGTGCTCACCCACCCGGCGGCCTGGGGCGGCTTCCGCCTGGAGCTGCTGACCTCCGTCGCCCGCGCCGCGGGCCTCAGCGAGGTCACGCTGTTGCCCGAGCCGGTCGCCGCGGCCGTCGACTACGCCGGCCGGGAGCGTGTCGGCGCCGGCGAGCTGCTCGCCGTGTACGACCTCGGCGGCGGCACGTTCGACACGGCGGTGCTCCGCGCCTCCGACGACGGCTTCGAGGTGATCGGCCAGCCCGATGGTGTCGAGGGCTTCGGCGGCGCTGATCTCGACGACGCCGTCTTCCAGATGGTCGCCACGTCGATGGGCGGCTTCGGCGAGCTCGACCCGAACGACCCCATGGTCCTCCGGGCCGTGACCGACCTGCGCACCAGCTGCCGTGAGGCGAAGGAGGCCCTGTCGACCGAGACGTCGACCAGCGTGCTGGCGATGCTGCCGGGGCGGAACGCCGAGGAGATCCGCCTCACCCGCTCGGAGCTGGAGCAGCTCGTTCGCCCGCGGCTCGCCGAGACGGTCGCCGCGCTGGAGCGCAGCGTCTCGTCGGCGGGGATCGGGCTCGACGATCTCGACCGCATCCTCCTCGTGGGCGGCGCCTCGCGGATGCCACTGGTCGGGGAGATCGTCGCCGACGGTGTCGGTGCACCGGTGGCCATCGACACGCACCCGAAGCACGCGATCGCGCTCGGCGCGGCCCGTCACGCCATCCGTCAGGCGGCCGTCCCCGCCGCGCCCGCCCCGCCGCCGCGGTCCGGGCCGCTGGTGCCCGAGCCGGAGCTGCCGCCCACCCAACCGATGGAGCCACCGCCTCCTCCGTTGCCGGTCGACCGTGAGCCGGTCCGCTCCGAGACCCCGGCTCGGGCCGGCGCGTTCGGCCGGGTGGTCGTGCCGCTCCTGTTGCTCGCCGCCCTGGTGGTGGCGGTCGCGCTGGTGGCCAACAACCGCTTCGGCGGTGGCGACGGCGACGGCACGGAGGTCGCGATCCTCCAGGGATCGGGCGACGGTGAGACCACGACGACGACCGAGTCCGAGGAGTCCACGCCGGCGTCGATCGGTGTGAGCGAGGCGGACGAGTACCGCAACGAAGTCGCGCAGGTGTGGAGCCAGAACGAGGCGCTGACGCTCTTCCTGGCCGGTGCTCCGCCGCTGTCGGGCAACGTGCCGAACCCCCTACCGGCCTTCAGCTGCCTCACTGAGCTGCAGGAGGTCGAGCTGCTCTTCGGCGAGGGCGGTTCGAACCTCGACAGTCGCATCCTGGCGCTGCCGTCACACGCCGACCTGCCCGACGGCATCGACACGACCGTGCTCCCCGACCTGCAACAGTCGTACGAGACCTTCCGGACCGAGGTGCTGGCGTTCTACGTCGACTGCAACGACGCGGCGCCGGCGGCGCCCGACATCCAGGGCCACCCGTGGTTCGATGCCTTCGTGCAGGTCCAGACCGACCTGTGCGTGCTGGGCGCGATCGGCAACATCGAGATCGACGGCGAGATCGTCCTGTGCGGAGCGGTCGAGGACCCGGACGCGCTGGCGACACAGCTCGCCGACCTCCTGCGCCCAGAGTGACCGGGGGCCGCGCTGGGCGGCCTGTGGAGGGAACCTCGCCGAGCTCGACGCCTTAAGTTCCGGGTCATGCGGGTGTGGTTCCACGGATTGCGAGACCGGTACGGGCTGGGCCCGTTCGCGGTCGGCGCCGGGGTCGTCGTCGCGTCCATCGCCCTCGTCCTCGTCGCCGTCTGGCCGGCCCAGGCGAGCTCGGTCGAGGTGTACCTCGAGCGGGCGAACTCGGTCGGCCCTGACCCGTTCACCGACTCGCTCTCGTTCACCGACGTGACCGTGCCGGGTGAGCTCCGCTCGATCGCGTTCGGTGACGGCGTCACCGTCGTCGACGGCACCGCTCCCGGCCTGTACGGCGGCACCGGTTCCGACGCCGAGTGCGATCCGGCCCAGCTCATCGCGTTCCTCGCCCAGGAGCCCGACAAGGCCGAGGCATGGGCCGGCGTGCAGGGCATCGAGGTCGACGAGATCCCGGCCTACATCTCGTCGCTCACCCCCGCGGTCCTCATGGAGGACACCTGGGTGACCAACCACGGCTACCGCGACGGCCGGGCCACGCCCCGCCAGTCGATCCTCGAGGCCGGTACCGCCGTGCTGGTCGACGACCAGGGCGTCCCTCGGGCCCGTTGCAAGTGCGGCAACCCGCTCACCGAGCCGCAGGTCCCCGACGACCTCGACCGCATCGAGTTCGTCGGGGAGCCGTGGGACGACTTCGATCTGAACGAGGTCGTGCGGATCGAGGCGGCCGAGGTCGGCGACGGACTCTTCCTCACCCGCCTTCCCGACGGCCAGGCCCTCTTCCGCCCGCTCGGCACGACGGGTGCTGCCGACCTCCTCGTCGCCGACGACGGACGCTTCGTCCAAGAGCTCGACCTCGAGGAGGCGCTGCCCGAGACGACACCGACCGGCTCCGGTCCGTTCTCGCTGCCGCTCGAGACCTCGGCCGGGCTGCCGGTCGAGTACGAGATCACCGGACCGTGCCGTTGGGACGGCGAGGAGCTCACGCTCACCGGCGCCGGTGAATGCTCCGTGCTCGGCACCTCGCCGGGGGACGACACCTGGAGCGACGTCGAGTCCGAGTGGCTCATGCTGGTCGAGGCACAGGCCCAGCTGATCGCCGCGCCCGAGGTCGGCGTGCTCGTCGTCGGCGAGGACCCGATCCCGCTCGAGGCGCGGGCCGACTCCGGCCTGCCGCTCAGCTACCTGATCGAGGGACCGTGCGAGATCGCCGAGGACGCCATCATCGGCCTCGAGCCCGGCCTCTGCACGATCACCATCACCCAGGACGGTGACGACGACTGGGCCGAGGCCGAGCCGGTGGTCATCGAGATCGAGGTGCTCGGCGCCGACGAGGCCGGCGACCGCGAGCCGCAGACCATCAACTTCTCCCTCCCCGGATCGATGCGCTTCGGCTCCAACGGCGTGTCCTTGCAGGCTACCGCGAGCTCCGGTCTCCGCGTGACGTTCTCGGTCAGCGGCCCGTGCCGGATCAGCGGCAGCCGCCTCGTGCCGACCGGCACCGGCACCTGCACGGTGTCCGCCGTCCAGGCCGGCGACGCCGACTTCGAGCGAGCCGTGGTGTCCGACCGGATCGCGGTCACGGCGCAGACCCAGACCGTCGATCTCAGCGGGCTGCCGTCCTCGATCGACATCGCCGGCTCGGTGCCGCTCCCGGCCACGAGCTCGGCGGGCGTGACGATCGTGTACTCGACGTCCGGACCCTGCTCGGTCGCAGGCAACCAGCTCACGGTGTCCGGCTCCGGCACCTGCACGCTCACCGGCACGGCTCCGGCGACGGGCAACACCGCGTCGGCGACCTCGACGAGGTCGATCGAGATCGTCGAGATCGTTGTCGACAAGCAGGACCAGACGATCACGTTCCCTGCCCCGTCGGGGCTGACCTTCGGCGGGCCGGCCGTGACGATGGTTGCCACGGCCAGCTCGGGCCTCCCACCGACCTACACGGTCACCGCCGGTCCATGCACCAACGACGGGGCGTCCCTCGCCGCCACCGGCGCCGGCACCTGCACGGTGGTCGCCTCCCAGCCCGGTGACGCCGAGTACAACGCGGCCCCCAGCGTCAGCCGAACCGTCGACGTCGCCAGGGCGACCCCGTCGGTCTCGGTCGACGCCCCGGACTCGCTGCTCGTCGGGGAAACGGGCACCGCGACCGGCACGTCGAGCGCCGGCCTGGCGGTCACGCTCACCGGCAGCGGTGCGTGCACCGTCTCGGGTACCACCGTGACCGCCACCAGCGAGGGCACCTGCACGATCACCGGCGACCAGGCCGGCAACGGCGACTACGCCCCGGCGTCCGGCACCGCGATCGTCACGGTCTCCAAGCGGATCCAGACCATCTCGTTCGACGCACCGACGTCGATGGAGGTGATCAGCCGAGGTGAGAACGTCGTGGCGATCGCCACCTCGGGCCTGCCCGTCGATCTCTCGGCCAGCGGGACCTGCCGCCTCGCGGGCAACACCGTGGTCCCGACCGACACCGGAACGTGCACCGTGAACGGCTCGCAGGGCGGCGACGGGACGTGGGACGCCGCCCCGCAGGCGAGCTGGACGATCGACATCGTCCTCGCCCAGCAGACGATCGACTGGGGCGTCAGCGGCGGCACGGTCGAGCTCTTCAGCTCGGTGCCCATGAGCGCGGTGGCGTCGTCCGGCCTCCCGGTCGTGTACACGCCGACCGCGCCGTGCGTGAACGACATGCCGAACGTCTTCTTCAACGGTCTCGGCACCTGCTCGATCACCGTGTCCCAGGCCGGCAACGCTCTCTACGCGCCGACCTCCATCAGGCTGGACTTCACGATCATCAAGCGCCAGCAGACCATCGACTTCGCCCAGCCACCCGACTTCAGCCAGGCGCTGTCCAACGGTGTGACGCTCTCGGCGAGCGCGACCTCCGGTCTGGCGGTGACCTTCGTCAGCCAGACCCCGGCGGTCTGCGAGCTCAGCGGCAACTTCGTGTTCGCCGCCGGGCAGACCGGCACCTGCACGATCGTCGCTTCGCAGGCCGGCAACGGCACGTGGGACCCGGCCCCGAACGTCAGCCGGTCGTTCCAGGTCCTGCCCTGACGCCCGAATACGGCGCTCCACCGCCGGGCCGTTAGCCTGACCGCCTCATGGAGGGCACAGGGGAGCGCACCGTCGACGACGTCCGGGCCGGACTCGAGGCGCAGGACTACCTGACCGACGAGGGCCTGGCGACCATCGTCTTCCTGGCGCTCGAGCTCGGCCGACCCCTGCTGCTGGAGGGCGAACCCGGGGTCGGCAAGACCGAGGTCGCCCGGGCGCTCTCCCGCTGGACCGGCGGCGACCTGCTCCGCCTGCAGTGCTACGAGGGCATCGACGCCGCGCAGGCGCTCTACGAGTGGGACTACACCCGCCAGCTGCTCCACCTCCGAACGGCCGAGGCGGCCGGCGGCACCGCCGCGGCGAGCGAGCTGGAGGACGAGCTCTACTCCGAGCGATTCCTGATCAAGCGCCCTCTGCTCCAGGCCATCGCCACGGCGTCGAGCGGCGTCCCCCCGGTGCTGCTGATCGACGAGGTCGACCGGGCCGACGACGAGTTCGAGGCGTTCCTCCTCGAGGTGCTCTCCGACTTCGCCGTGACGGTGCCCGAGCTGGGGACCTTCCGCACGGACACGCCGCCGATCGTGATCGTCACGTCCAACCGGACCCGCGACGTCCACGACGCGCTCAAGCGCCGCTGCCTCTACCACTGGGTCGAGCACCCCGACTTCGAGCGCGAGGTGCAGATCGTCCGCCGCCGCGCGCCGCAGGTGGGGGAGAAGCTGGCCCGCCAGGTCGCCGCCGCCGTGGCCGGCCTGCGCGGGCTCGAGCTCTACAAGCCGCCAGGGGTCGCCGAGACGATCGACTGGGCCGTCGCGCTCGGCCGCCTCGGCTGCGCCGAGCTCGACGCCGCATCTG
This sequence comes from Actinomycetota bacterium, assembly GCA_039185015.1. GTDB lineage: Bacteria > Actinomycetota > Acidimicrobiia > Acidimicrobiales > Poriferisodalaceae > JBCBSZ01. The sequence continues at coordinate 110,493 of JBCDAU010000010.1, read as the reverse complement.
TCGAGGCCAGCCTCGGCGCCGTCGTCAAGTACGCGGAGGATCGCGACAAGGTCGCCACCAACGGCACGCAGAGCCTCATCGCCCAGGCGCTCGCCGCCACGTCCTGACGCGCTCGTCGTGCCGCTTGCCACCGTCGAGCCGGAACGTCTGGGCGCCGACGTCGCGTGCGTGACGGGCTCCGACTCGTGAGCCTGGCCACCGTCGAGCCCGAACGTCTCGGGGTCGCGTTCGCGCACGTGCTGCGGTCCGCCGAGCTCGACGTCCCCGTCGGCACCGTCACGACCTTCATCGAGGCACTCGGCAAGGTCGGGCTCGACGACCGCGAGGGCGTCTACTGGGCCGGACGATCGACGCTCGTCCGGCGCCCCGAGGACCTGCCCTTCTACGACCGGGCGTTCATCGCGTTCTGGGATGCCGCCGTGCAGCTCGTCGAGCGCCCGGACGATCCGCTCGAGCTGACCCTCGCCCTCGACGACGACGAGGACGACGACTCGGAGGAGGGCACCGGGGAGGATGCCGACGACGGCGACGTGCTGGCGGTGCGGTGGAGCTCCAGCGAGGTGCTCGCCCACAAGGACTTCGCCGAGTGCACCGATGCCGAGCTCGAGGAGATCCGGCGCCTGATCGCCCAGGTCCGCGTGGCCTCCAGCCGCCGTCGTGCCCGACGGCAGCGACCCACCAAGCGTCGACGGGGCCGCCCCGATCTCCGGCGCACGGTGCGCCGGGCCATGCGCACCGGGGGCGATCCGGCGCGCCGCCTGTTCACCGCGCCCGACGAGCGTCCCCGCCGCATCGTCCTGCTCCTCGACGTGTCGGGCTCGATGGAGCACTACGCCCGCTCGCTCCTCCGCTTCGCCCACGTCGCCGTCGCCGGTCGCGCCCAGGTGGAGGCCTTCACCTTCGGGACCCGGCTGACCCGGGTGACCAGGGAGCTCAACTCCCGCGATCCCGACGCCGCGTTCCGGTCCGCGACCGAGGCCGTCGAGGACTGGTCCGGTGGTACCCGCATCGGCGCCACGATCCGCGAGTTCAACGACCAGTGGGGCGTACGGGGCATGGCGAGGGGGGCGATCGTCGTCGTGCTCTCCGACGGCTGGGATCGCGGCGAGCCCGAGGTGCTCGGCGAGCAGATGGCGCGGCTCCAGCGCGTCGCGTTTCGGGTGGTGTGGGTCAACCCACTCAAGTACACGCCCGGCTACGCACCGCTCGCTCGTGGGATGGCTGCGGCCCTCCCGTATGTTGATGACTTCGTGGAGGGCCACTCGCTGGACGCGATCCGGGAGCTGGCCGCCCTGATCGATCGCTGAGGAGGGAACCATGCTGGAGGTCCTGGACGACATCGAGCGCTGGCGTCGTGGCGGCAAGCGCATCGCCGTGGCCCGGGTGGTCGACATCGAGGGCTCGGGTCCCCGTGACCCCGGGGCCGCGATGGCCGTCAACGAGGAGGGCGAGGTCGCCGGCTCGGTGTCCGGTGGCTGCGTCGAGGGTGCCGTGGTGGGCGAAGCCCTCCAGATCCTCGACGGACAGCGGGGTGCCGGTGTGGTCACCTTCGGCTACAGCGACGACGAGGCGTTCGCGGTCGGACTCACCTGTGGCGGCACGATCCACCTGTTCATCGAGGAGCTCGACTGGTGAGCGACGCCCCGTCGATCTACGAGGTCTGGCGTGACGCGCTCCGAGAGGAGCGGCCCGTCGCTCTCGCCACGGTCATCGACGGTCCCGACGCCGGCTCGAAGCTGCTCGTCGAGCGCGACGGCACGATCATGGGCTCGCTCGGCAACGAGGACCTCGACCGCGTGGTCTCCCGCGATGCCCTCGCCGAGCTCGACATGGGGCTCACCGAGGTCCGGCACTACGGCGCCAGGGGCGAGGCTCGACAGGCCGACGTGTCGGTGTTCATCGAGTCGCGGGCACCGAAGCCGCAGATGCTGATCTTCGGCGCGGTCGACTTCACCCGCGCCCTCGCCGAGCAGGCCAAGTTCCTCGGCTACCGGGTCACGGTCTGCGACGCCCGCGAGGTGTTCGCCACGAGGAAGCGGTTCCCGATGGCCGACGAGGTCGTGGTCGACTGGCCCAACCGGCTCCTCGAGCGCGTCGGTGACGACCTCGGTCCCCGCGACGCCGTGTGCGTGCTGACCCACGACGCCAAGTTCGACGTGCCCGCCATCACCTCGGCGCTGCGCACCCGGGTCGGCTACATCGGCGCCATGGGCAGCCGCAAGACCCACGACACCCGGTCCGACCGCCTCCGGGAGGAGGGGGTCACCGACGACGAGCTGGCCCGCATCCTCGCCCCGATCGGCATCGACATCGGCGCCCGCTCTCCGGAGGAGACGGCGGTGTCGATCTGCGCCGAGATCATCGCTCTGCGCACGGGCCGGGCCGCGCCGAGCCTCAAGGACGGCGAGGGACCCATCCACGCATGAGTCGGGGTTCCCGATGAGCACGGCCGCCGTCGTGCTCGCCGCCGGCGGAGGCAGCCGGTTCGTCGGACGGACCCACAAGCTGCTGGCGCCGCTCGCCGGACAGCCAGTCGTCGCCCACGTGCTCGACGCCGTACGTGCGGCGGCGTTGGAGCACACGATCGTCGTGACCGGCGCGGTCGAGCTGTCGTCGTTGCTCGGCGGCGACGACCTCGTGGTCGTGCACAACGAGCGCTGGGCCGAGGGCCAGTCGACCTCGGTGGCTGCCGGCGTGCGAGCGGCCGACGAGCTCGGCGTCGACGCCGTCGTCATCGGCCTCGGCGACCAGCCGTTCGTGCCCGCGGAGGCCTGGCGCCGGGTCGCCGCATCGGCGAGCCCCCTCGCCGTCGCGACCTACGACGGTCGCCGCCGGAACCCGGTCCGCATCGCCAGAGCGCTCTGGCCGGAGCTCCCTGACGAGGGTGACGTGGGCGCCCGTGACCTGCTGACACTTCATCGCGACTTGGTCGAGCGGGTAGCGTGTCCCGGCAGTCCGGACGACATCGACACACAGGAGGACCTCCGACGATGGAGCTGACCAACGAGTTCCGAGTGGGCGTCCCGGTCGAGCGTGCGTGGGAGATCCTCACCGACGTCGAGCTGATCGCTCCCTGCCTGCCCGGCGCTCAGCTCACCGAGATCGATGGCGATGAGTACAAGGGCCAGGTCAAGGTGAAGGTCGGTCCGATCACCGCGCAGTACAAGGGCACGGCCACCTTCGTCGAGAAGGACGACACCAACTACAAGGCCGTGCTCGACGGCTCGGGTCGTGACACCCGTGGTCAGGGCAACGCCTCGGCCCAGGTCGTGGCCCAGCTCACCCCCGACGGCGATGGCACCAAGGTCGACGTCACCACCGAGCTGAAGGTCACCGGCAAGGTCGCCCAGTTCGGCCGCGGCGTCATGGCCGACGTCAGCACGAAGCTCCTGGAGCAGTTCGTCGATTGCCTCGAGGCCAAGATCCTGGCCGACTCGGCGCCCGCCGCCGAGGCCGCAGCGGCCGAGGACGGCGCCGCACCCAGCGCCGCGTCGAGCGAACCGGCGTCGTCCGGTCCGCGCCAGATCGACAGCCCCGAGGTCGAGCCGGTCGATCTGCTCGATACCGCCGGCGCACCGGTCGCCAAGCGCATGGCACCGCTCGCGCTCATCGTCCTGGTCCTGCTCTTCCTCCTTCGCCGGCGCAGGGGCTGATCCCGACCTCCGTGGTAGGTGCCCCCGCTGACCGCGAGCGGGTCGAGGAGCTGCTCGGCCGCGCACCCCGCAGTGCCTTCGCGGTGGTGGTCAGGGCGATCGATGGCGACCCGGTCGTCATCCGCAACGCCCCGCTCCTCGACGACGGCACGCCCATGCCGACCCGCTACTGGCTCGTCGGCGATCACGAGCGCGTGGTCGTCGGCCGCCTCGAGAGCGAGGGCGGGGTGCGTGCCTCCGAGCTGGCCGTCGATCCTGACGAGCTGGAGGCGACCCATCGCGCCTACGCAGTCGAGCGCGATGCGCAGTTGCCCGCCGCCCACACCGGCCCGCGGCCGACCGGAGGCGTCGGCGGTACCGAGCGGGGCGTGAAGTGCCTCCACGCCCACTACGCCAACCACCTCCGGGGTGGTGACGACCCGATCGGTCGCTGGGTCCACGACGCGCTCGTCGAGCGGGGTGAGACCCGGACCGTCCACATCGTCGACGGTCCGGTCCCGTCATGAGCGACGCCGTCGCCGTCGTCGATTGCGGGACCAACACGGCCCGACTGTTGATCCGCCGTGACGGCGTCGACGTGCTCCGGCGGGCCGAGGTGACCAAGCTCGGCCGTGGGGTCGATCGCACCGGCCGCCTCGATCCGGACGGCATCGCGATGGCGCTGACCATCCTCGGCGACTACCGGGACCGTTGCGTCGAGGAGGGCGTCACCGCGACCCGCGTGCTCGCCACGTCCGCAGCCCGCGACGCCGACAACGCCGACGAGCTGCTCGGACCCATCGTCGAGCTCTTCGGGGTCGAGCCCGAGGTGTTGTCCGGCGACGACGAGGCCCGGCTCTCCTTCGAAGGGGCGATCGCCGGGGTCGGGGGCTCCGAGACCACGTTGGTCGTCGACATCGGCGGAGGGAGCACCGAGTTCGCCGTCGGCGCCGGCCACTTCGAGGGTGGACGATCGATCGACATCGGCTCGCGTCGACTGACCGAGCGCTACGTCGAGTACGACCCGCCTCGCCCCGAGGAGCTGTCGGCCATGCTGTCGGTCGTCGAGGCGTTCCTCGACGACGTGGCCATCGAGGTGCCACTCGTCGGCGCCGCCGAACGACTCGTCGGCGTGGCCGGCACCGTCACGACGATGGCGGCGGTCGAGATCGGCCTGCTCGAGTGGGACCGGGACCGCGTGCACGGGTTCGTGCTCACCCGGGAGGCGGCGGAGGATGTCTTCCGCACGCTGGCCACCGAGGCGTTGGAGGACCGCATCCACAACCCGGGGCTGCTACCCGATCGAGCCGACGTGATCGTCGCCGGGTGCTGCATCCTGCTCGGTGTGATGCGGAAGTTCGGCTTCGACGAGTGCGTCGTGTCCGACGCCGACCTGCTCGACGGCGCTGTCGCCGCTCTGGAGGTGACGTGAGCACCCGGCCGGCACGGCTCATCACGCGTCGCCTGGTCGTGCGCCCACTCGCCAGCTCCGACTGGGAGCAGTGGAGCCGGGTGCGGGACCGGAGCCGCGACTGGCTCGAGCGGTGGGAGCCGCTCCGCCCGGTCGGCACGCTCGATCCGGTACGTGACCACAGCGCCTTCACCTCTCGCTGTGCCGCTCGTGAGCGCGAGCGACAGCTCGGCACCGGCTACGCGTTCGGTCTGTTCCTCCACGACGGCTCGTTCATCGGGGAGATCAACATCAACAACGTGCTGCGCTCCGCCTTCATGAGCGCCCACGTGGGCTACTGGATCGACGAGAGCCACGCCGGCCAGGGCTTCGTGCCCGAGGGCCTGGTGCGGGTCATGCAGTTCGCCTTCGATGACGCCAAGCTCCACCGCCTCCAGATCTCGATCATCCCCCGCAACAAGTCGTCCCGGCGGGTGGTCGAGAAGCTCGGCATCCGCGACGAGGGCATCGCCCAGCGGTACCTGCTGATCAACGGCGTGTGGGAGGACCACGTTCGCTACGCCATCACCGCCGAGGAGTGGGATGAGCGGGGCGCGGAGTTGCTCGCCGCCCACGTCGAGTAGCGGCTCCGCCGGAGGCGGAGCCGTGGCCCGGGCGGGGAGATACGGCAGACAGCCCGAGCTCACCCCAGAGCGGTCGTGGCGACGGCGACGGTGAGCACCGTCACGACGGTGAGGGGCGCGCCGAGGCGGAGGTAGTCGGTGTAGCGGTACCCACCCGGACCGTAGACCATCGTGTTCGTCTGGTAGCCGATCGGGGTCAGGAACGAGCAGGACGCCGCGACCGCCACCGCGATCACGAGGCTGCGCGGATCGAGTCCGGTCGTCGCCGCCATGTCGAGGGCGATCGGCACCGCGATGACCGCGGCCGCAGCGTTCGTGACCAGCTCCGTGAGGATCAGCGTCAGCACGACCAGACCGAGGACGGCCCCCAGGTCGCCGAGGTCGTCCGTGAGGTCGACCAGACCGTCGGCCAGTCGCTCGGCGAGCCCGCTGCGCGCGACGGCCGCCCCCAGACCGAACGACGCGCCGATCATGACCAGGACGTCGAGTTGGACCGACTCGCGGGCCTCGGCCGGCGTGAGGACCCGGGAGGCGACGAGGGCGAGCGCCCCGACCAGCGACGTCTCCAACAGGCTCATCACGCCGAGCACCGGGAGGGCGACGACGGCGATCAGGACCCCGAGCGCCACCGGGGCCCAGCGGCTGGCGGCGATCGAGGACCCACCGAGCCGGGCGACCAACAGGAAGTCGCCCCGCTGGCGCATCCGGCCGCCGAAGTCGGGGCCGGCGAGCACGACGAGCGTGTCGCCGCCCCGCAGGACGATGTCGCCGAGCTTGCCGCCGAGGCGTTGGCCGGCGCGGTGCACGGCGATGACCGCGGCCTGGTAGCGGCCGCGGAAGCCGATGTCGCGCAGCGTGGAGCCGTTGAGCGGGGAGTCGACCCCGATCACGCATTCGAAGAAGCGGTGGGTGCCGTCGTCGACAGCGAGCGCGTGTTCGAGCTCGGCGCTCTGGAGGCCCCGGAGTCGCTGGAGGTCGACGACCTCGGCCGCCCGGCCGACGAAGGTCAACGTGTCGCCGCCCAGGAGCAGCTGGGTCGGCGCGACCGGGGCCACCACGTCGTCACCCCGTCGGAGCTCGACGAGGAACACGCCCTGCAGGTGGCGCAGACCGGCGTCTTCGACGGTGAGTCCGTCGATCGCACCGCCCGGGACGACCCGCATCGACACGGTGTAGTCGGGGGCGTCGGCCGACTCGGTGGCCGGCGCACGGCGGTCGGGCATGGTCAGGGGACCGAGGGCGATGATCGTCGTGAGCCCCACCAACGCCACCGGCAGGCCGATCGCGCTCATCTCGAACACGCCGAGCGGATCGCCGGTCGCGTCCTCGAGCAGCGACGAGACCAGGAGGTTGGTGCTGGTGCCGATGACGGTGACCACGCCACCGAGGATCGAGGCGTACGACAGCGGGATCAGCAGCTTGGAGCGGGCCTCGTCACGTCGGTCCGCCCACGCGCCGACGGGTGGCACGAGCATCGCCACGATCGGCGTGTTGGCGAGGAACGCGGACGCCGCGCCGGTCGGCAGCGCCAACCGGGCGAGGCGCAGCCGCGCCGATCGGGCCGGACCGAGCACGACGTCGATCACCGGCAGGAGCGCACCGGTCTTGTCGATCGCCCCGGCGATCACGTACAGGGCGGCGATGGTGATCGGGGCGCTGGCCCCGAAGCCGGCGAAGGCCTCGTCGGCCTCGGTCACCCCCAGGACCAGGAGCGCGACCGTCGAGCCGAACACGGCGTAGGCCGCGGGCACGAGGTCGCGGGCGATCGCCACGACCATGGCGCCGAGGACGGCGACGGTGATCCACTCGTCGGCGGTCAGCGCTTCGAGATCCTCGCCTGGAACTCGGCGACGCGCTCGGCGAACCAGGGCTGGTTGAGCGTCCAGAGCTGGTCGGTGAGCTCGATCGCGACGGCCTCGTCGTGCTCCTCCACGGTGGCCATCCGGGCCAGGTTCCGCTTCACCATCTCCACGACCGGCCGAGGGTACGACGCGGCCCGGGCGCCGAGGGTTCGGGCGGTCGGCAGGAGGTCATCAGGCTCGACGGCCTTCCAGATCAGTCCGATGCGCTCGGCCTCGACGGCGTCGATGCCCTCCTCGAGGAACAGCATCGCTGCGGCGGCCTGCGGGCCGATGGCGCGCCGGAGCATCCAGGTGTGGCCGCCGCCAGGGTGCAGACCCAGGTCGAGGAACCGGGTGATGAACTTCGCCTTCGTCGAGGCGATGCGGACGTCGCAGCAGAGGGCGAGGTTCATGCCGGCGCCGACGGCGGCGCCGTTGATCGCAGCGATCGTCGGCAGCGGTGAGCGAGCGACGCGAAGGAACGCCTCGTAGACGTCGCTGACCGAGCCGTCACCGCTGCCCTCGAGCTGCCCGAGCTGTGCGCCGGCACAGAAGCCCGTGCCGGCGCCGGTGACGACGATCGCGCCCACGGAGTCGTCGGCCTCGAGGCCGTCCATGGCAGCGATCACCTCAGGCACCATCTCCATCGAGATCGTGTTGCGCCGGTCGGGGTCGTCGAGGGTGACGATGCCGACACCGTCCTGCACCTCGCTGCGCACCAGACTCATGTGAACTCCCCTTCGAGATCGTCGTCGGCCAGCCAGGCCGTCCCGGTCCGGCATTCTGCCCGGAGTGCGCACCATCTGCAGGCGGGCCCGGCGCGCTCTGCGGGTTCGGTCCCGGTCGCGAGCGCCGCGAGGCGACGGGTGCCGCCGACGACCTGGCGGAGCGCGGCCTCGAGCACGCCCTCGTCGACGTCGTCGTAGTCCACACGTCCCGAGTCCAGGTAGAGGCTGGCCACCCTCGCCGGGGGCACCCCGTTGTAGAAGGCCTCGAGGAGCGCGTAGTACCGGAGCTCCTCGCGGTGCTGTGGCCGGGGCGTGCCGGTCTTGATGTCGAGCACGACCCGGCCCGCCCGATCGCCGTCGGGCACACCGAGGGTCAGGTCGAAGCGGCCCGACAGCACGAGCCGGTCGTCGCAGAGCTCGACCCGCCGCCGGGCCTCGCAGGTCGGTCGCCACGCCCGTGCGATCGGCGGGAACACCTCCAGGAACTGGGAGACGAGCGTCGTCACCTCGCTGATCAGCTCGGCGCGGAGCGGGTCGCCGGTGTGGCGGAGGAACTCGCCGACGCTGCGGTCGCGGTCGTCGGCCTCGAGCAGCGCGATGGCGTCCTCGACGAGGTCGAGCGGCGTCGGCTCGCCCCGCCGGTGCACCGACAGTTCGACGGCCTTGTGCACGACCGAGCCCCTGGCGGTCGGGACCGACCACTCGAACGGTGGGGCCTCGACGAAGCTGCGCTCGCAGCCCGAGACGCTCGTCAGCCCGTGCTTCGAGACCCACAGCGGGTCATCGAGCTCGGCCAGGTCGGGCCCGAGCTCGGTCTCGAGGCGGTGCCGCAGCTCAGCCCGGAGGTGGGTCGGCCAGGTGCGCCGGCTGTCGCGAGACGGACGGATCCGGTCGAGGACCTCCTCCTGCGTCGCCGTGAGCGTCGTCACGTCGCCAGGAGCTCGGCGAGGGCCGACACCATGAGCTCGGGATCGTGGGCGCCGATCATCTCCCGAGCCGAGTGCATCGAGAGCTGCGCCACCCCGACGTCGACGACCGGCACGCCGAGGTTCGCTGCGGTGATCGGGCCGATCGTCGAGCCACAGGGCAGGTCATTGCGGTGCACGTAGCGCTGGACCGGCACGCCGGCTCGCTCGCAGGCCAGCTCGAACCGGGCGATGGTCTCGGCGTCGCTGGCGTACCGCTGGTTGGCGTTGATCTTCACCACCGGGCCGGCGTTGACGGCGACGTGGTGGGAGGGCTCGTGCCGCTCGGGCCAGTTCGGGTGCGTGGCGTGCGCACCGTCCGCCGACACGACGTAGCTCGCGCTCATCGCCCGGTGGAAGTCGTCCCGGGTCCCGCCCCGGGCCGTGGCGAGCCGCTCGAGGATCCGGCGCAGCTCGGGCCCGCCCGCACCGGTCGAGGTCGCCGAGCCGACCTCCTCGTGGTCGAACGCGACGAACACCCGGACCGAGGACGGGTCCCGCTCGTCGCTGCGGAGCAGCGCGTCGGTCGCGCAGTACACCGAGCAGAGGTTGTCGATGCGGGGCGCGGCCAACAGCTCGTCGTCGCGTCCGAGCAGCGACGACGGCGTGACGTCGTGGGTCATCAGGTCCCAGGCGAGGATCTCGTCCTGGGAGACACCGAGCTCGTGCGCGACGAAGGTGGCGAAGTCGCCCTGCTCGACGCTGCCGACGCCCCAGATCGGGGTGAGGTGCCGCTGCTTGTCGAGCTTGAGGCCGTCGTTCGCGCCTCGATCGAGGTGGATCGCCAGCTGCGCCACCCGGAGCAGGGGACGGTCGACGAGCAGCAGGCGGGTCTCGGTCGAGTCACCGTCTCGGAGCACGACCCGGCCGGAGATGCCGAGGTCTCGGTCGAGCCAGGAGTTGAGGAGCACGCCGCCGTAGACCTCGACACCGACCTGTCGCCATCCGACCGAGCCGACGTCGGGCCGGGCCTTGATGCGCAGGTTGGGGCTGTCGGTGTGGGCGCCGACGAGCACGAACGGCGTCGTCGCCGGAGCGTCGGGCGGTGCCGACCAGGCGATGATCGCCCCACCGCGGCGGATGTACCCCGCGTCGGGGAGCTCGTCCCATGCGGCCGCCGGGTCGAGCTCGGCGTAGCCGGCGGCGTCGAGCCGCTCCGCCACCTCGGCCACCGCATGGAACGGCGAGGGCGACGCGTCGATGTAGGCCGCCAGCTCGCGGGTGGTGGAGAGGTCGTCCATCCCCCCATTCTCGCGTCGATCGCCGTCCATCCCGGGTGACGGGGTCTCGTCGCGCCCGTCGCCGCACCGTCGCGGCGGCACGCGGGTGGGCTCGCCGTGAGGGCGGCGAGCGAGTGCGCGACGACGGCGCCTCCGGCTGTGGACTCGGAGGCGCCGTCTCGGTGTGGGCGGCCCGCCGCCGGTGGGCAGCGCCGGGCCGCCTGGACTCGTCGGCGCCGGGTGGCAGCGCTGAAGGCCGCGCCGAGATCGAGCGCGCGACTGCCATGACAGGACGAGGCTGGCCGGCGACGCTGGGGGGCGTCGTCGACGATGGTGGTGGGACCGATGGCTGACGTGAAGCGGCGAGGCGCCTGGGTCGCTGGAGCGGCACTGGTCGTGTCGACGGCGGGCTGCTCGGGCACCGACGCGCCCGTCCCGCTGCCGGAGGTGGGCACGAGCCCCTGTGACGAGGTCGTCGAGCACCTCCGGGCGGACGACCTCGACGCGGCGCTCGAGCGGCTCCGCGTCGACGGGCTCACGGTGCGGGTGCCGGACGCGCTCCTCGATCTCTACGCCGTCGCCGGCTACGCGTGTCGGAGCCGGGACGACATGGTCGTCGTCAGCTACGCGATCGGTCTCGCCGACCCGGACTCCGGCGAGGTCATCGCATTCGTCGAGTCGGTGGGAGCGAGCTTCCTGGGAGAGCGTCGACGACAGCTCGACGAGACGGCTCAGCCGTTCGCAGAGATCCGTCCCGGCAGCCTGATCCGCCCCGCCGGCGACCCTCCGGTCGAGCTCGCGTCGGTCGAGTTCGATGCGGCGGAGCTCGCCGACCCGATCGAGGTCCTCGCGGCGCTCGCCGCGATCCTCAGGGACCACCGGCGGGACTGAGCGCGGTCGTCCTTCGGACGCCGCACGTCGAACCTGGCAGTGAACACCGGCCGCTCGCCCCGCCGACCGGGGAGATGGCAGCATCCGTCGATGAGGGTCGAGGCCGCGGAGCTGCACCGAGTACGACTGCCCCTCCGGACGCCCCTTCGGGCCGCCCACGGCGTCGAACACGAACGTCGAACCATCCTGCTCCGCCTCCGCACCGATCTCGGCGACGGTTGGGGGGAGTGCTCGGCGCTCTCGACCCCGACGTACCTGCCCGATCACCTCGCCGGCGCCGAGCTGGTGCTGACCGATCACGTGCTGCCGCAGGTGCTCGCGGCCGCCGACATCGAGCCGGGCACCCTCGACGCCGTCGTGCGGCTGGCCGGGTGGCCGACGGTGCGGATGGCGGTGTCGACGGCGCTGCTCGACGCCCGCCTGCGCGTCGCCGGTCGGTCCCTCGCCGACGACCTCGGCGTCGAGAGCGACGTCGTGCCGGTCGGTGCCGTGCTCGGCCTCGGACCGGTCGACGAGCTCGTGGAGCGTGCGGAGCAGCTCGCGGCGGACGGCGTCGGTCGGATCAAGCTGAAGATCCGCCCTGGGGAGGACCTGCGACCGTTGGCCGCCGTGCGGGACGCCGTCGGTGGCGACGTCGAGCTGCACGCCGATGCGAACGGTAGCTACGGCCCGGCGGACCTGGACGCACTGCTCGCGCTCGACGATCTGGGGCTCGGGCTGCTCGAGCAGCCCTACGCAGCCGACCGCCTGACCGCCTCGGCCGCCCTGCAGCGCGAGATGCGCACGCCGATCGCCCTCGACGAATCGATCGACTCACCGACTCGTGCCGCCGACGCGCTGGAGCTCGGCGCGTGCCGGTCGTTGTCGTGCAAGCCGGCCCGCCTCGGCGGGATCGACCGAGCGGTCGCCGTCCACGACCTGTGCGTCGACCGAGGGGCGAGCGTGTGGGTCGGGGGTATGTGGGAGAGCGGGTTCGCCCGCCAGATCGTGATCACCCTCGCCGGTCTCCCAGGGATGACCGAGGTCGGCGACGTCGGCCCGGCGACCGACTACCTCGCCGAAGACGTCGTCGGATCGGCGCCCGCCGACGAGGGCGTGGTCCGCGTTCATCGGGGCCCCGGGGTGGCTCCGGCACCGGTCCCCGACGACCTCCGACCGTGGCGGGAGGCCCTGGTCGAGGTGCGTCCCTGAGGCAGCGACGGGGCCCGGAAAAGAGCGCTGGCCGGCAGGGCGGTGGGCTCCCTACCGGCCAGCTGGTGCTGCGCCTGAGGTGGGCTCGGCGCAACACGTCCTCATGTGACGGCGGGCACGATAGACCGCTCCAACCGCTTTGCCAAAATGACTCAGTGGGTGGCCGTCTCGGCGTCACCGTGTGTCACAGGTTGGCGGCCCAGAGCGCCCCGATCAGCCCGATCACCGCGATCGCGGACACCGACAGACTAGCGACACCGACGCGTCGTTGGGTGGAGGGATGGAGCAGCACGAAGCCCAGCAGGCCCCCGGCGATCAGGCCACCGAGGTGGCCTCCGATCGAGATCCCGGGCACGGCGAAGGTGACGAGCAGGTTGATCAGCAACAGGCCGCCGATCCCGCTGTCGAACGGGTTCAATCCCCTCGCCCTGGACCCGGTGAAGGCGGCGCCGAGGAGCCCGTAGATGGCCCCCGAAGCACCCACGGTGAGAGCGTTGGGGGAGGCGAGCAGCGCCCCGAAGGACCCACCGATGAGGCTGGCGACGTACACCCCGGCGAAGCGGGCGCTGCCGAGCGCAGGCTCGAGCATCCGCCCGAGGAACCACAGCGCCATCATGTTCAGGCCCAGGTGGAGCATCCCGGCGTGGAGGAACCCGCTGGTGAAGATCCGCCACCACTCGCCGAACTGGCCGACGAACGGGCCGAACAGCCCGTAGTCGATGGCCAGCTCGCCGCGGGTGCGCACGCCGCCGTCGAGGGCGACGCCGAGCAGGAAGACGGCCACGTTCGCGCCGATGAGGACCTTGGTGACGTTGAGGGGATGGCCGGCGAGCACCCGCTGGACCCGTCGGGTCTCGGATCGAGCCGGCGCCGCGTCGCGGACGCACTGGAAGCAGTGAGCGCCGACCGAGGCGGCGCGGAGGCACTCGGGGCAGGCCGGACGGCCACACCGCGTGCAGTGACGACCCGTCTCGCGATCCCGGTGGTAGAAGCACGTCTCCACCGCGGTACCGGCCTGGTCGTCGGCGTTCATGACTCTTCGAACGTACCGGCGGCGCCCGCTGTTCCCTCTGGCACACCGACGGGGTTGGCGTGGCGTTGCGCCGCGCGCCAACCTCGGAACTGATGCGACGTGCTCCGACGTTGAACCCGACGGTGCGCACACGACCCCTGGTCCTCTCCCTCGCCCTCGTGGCGCTGATCGGCGCCGGCTGCTCGGGCGACGACGAGGAGAGCGGGCCCCTCGGCCTCGCCGGTGTCGAGCTCTCGGCCCCGACCGAGCGACCGGACTTCGTGCTGACCGACACCAGCGGTCGCGACTTCGACTTCTTGGAGGAGACGGGCGGCGAGCTGACCCTGGTGTACTTCGGCTACACCGAGTGCCCCGACATCTGCCCGGTCCACCTCGCGCAGCTGTCGGAGGCGCTCGACCGGCCGGGCATGCCCGATGCGACGGTGGTGTTCGTGAGCGTCGACCCGGGCCGGGACGACCCCGACACCATCCGCGAGTGGCTCGACAACTTCGACGACGACTTCGTCGGACTCACCGGCAGCGTCGACCAGCTGATCGTCGCCCAGGAGGCGGCCGGGGTCGTGCCCGCCGACATCGAAGGCGATCCCGAAGAAGCGGGCTACCTGGTGGGTCATGCGGGGCAGCTCCTGGCCTACGCTCCTGATGATCGCGGGTACGTCATCTATCCCTTCGGCACCCGCCAGTCCGAGTTGGTCGAAGATCTCCCCGTGCTCGCCGAGCTGACCGGCGAGGAGGCCGCATAGATGCTGCTCGCCGTCGACATCAGCTTCTGGTGCTCCACCATCGCCGAGCCGTTCACCTGGACGCCGCGCCTGTACCCCGGGATCTGGGCGGCGATGCTCGCCCTCGCCGTGCCCTACCTCGTGGCGCAGCACCGACGATCGCGCAGCGGCGCCCCCAACGGCGACCGTCGCCGGCGCACCTTCCGCTACCTGTCCGGCGTCCTCGTCGTGTGGTTGGCGACCGACTGGCCGATCGGCCTGCTCGGAGCGTCATACCTCGCCTCGGCGCACATGCTCCAGTACCTGCTGTACGGCCTGGTCGCCGCCCCGCTCATGCTGCTCGGCGTCCCCGAGTGGATGGCTCGGCAGCTCCTGTCGAAGCTCCGGGCGTACCGCGCGGTGCTGTGGTTGGCCCGGCCGCTGACGGCCGGCATCGTCTACAACGTCGTGCTCGTGCTCACGCACGCCCCGGCCACCACCGACGTGCTCCGAGCCAACCAGGCCGGTTCCGCGGTGATGGATGTCGCCTGGTTGCTGTCCGGGCTGATCCTGTGGCTACCGATCTGCTCACCGCTCCCGGAGCACACCCGGAAGAGCTACGGAGCGAAGATGGCCTACCTGTTCATCGCCGCCACGATCGTCCCGGTGTTCCCGGCGAGCTTCTTGACGTTCTCGGAGTTCCCGCTCTACGAGATCTACGAGCTCGCCCCGCGAGTGTTCGGTCTGGAGGCCGGGACCGACCAGGCCATGGCCGGCCTGATCATGAAGGTCGGCTCGATCCCCGTCATCTGGGGCACGCTGCTCGTGATGATGATGCGCTGGGCCCGCGACGAGGGCGTCCCCGGTCTGGGCGCCGACGACGAACGAGCACCCCACCCGGCCTGAGCCCGCGCCGACACGGCTCCGGGGCCCCAGCCGGGGACATCAGCGCACGGCCCGGCCGCAGCCCGTCAGGGCGAGGACCTCGGGAGGAGGCTGGGGCTCCGGGGCCCCAGCCGGGCATCAGCGCAGCGGGTTCTTGTAGGTGTCGAGGTAGGTGATCTCCTCGACCGGTGGCCGGTCGGCCGGCTTGAAGTCGGTGCCCTTGGTGTAGGCGACCGGCAGCAGCGCGGCCTGGGTCATGTGGTCCGGGATGCCGAGCAGCTCGGCCGCCTCGGCCTCCTTCCCCAGGTGCAGCGTGGTGTAGGCGCTGCCGAGTCCCCGACTGCGGAGGGCGAGCTGGAAGCTCCAGATCGCCGGGATGATCGAGCCGAACAGGCCGGCGGCCGAGTTGGTGGAGTCGTCGTCGAGGCGCCCGATGATCAGCGGGATCACCATCGCTGGTACCTCGTGCAGGTGCTCGGACAGGTAGACCGCCGAGGTCATGACCCTCCCGGTCTGGCTGCCCTCCTCGACGAGATCGGCCTGCGAGGCGAGGTAGGCGCCGCCGACCTCGTTGTAGAGGTCGGCGAGCGCCTGCTTCTTCTCGGCGTCGCGCACGATCAGCCAGCGCCACCCCTGCCGGTTCGAGCCGGTCGGGGCCTGTACGGCGAGCTGCAGGCACTCGAGCAGCACGTCGTCGGGCACCTCGCGCTCGAGGTCCAGGCGCTTGCGGACGGCGCGGGTGGTGCTGAGCAGGGCGTCGGTCTGGGCGAGGTCGAAGTCCATGGCGGGAGTCTTGCCGCTGCGACCGCGGCCCGCCCGCCCGTCGCCATGGGTCCCTAGTCTCCCGGACCGTGACCGCCGCCCGGATCGGAGCCGTCGTCATCGTCGCATCCACGGTCGCCGTCGATCCGTGGGGAGCGACGCCGTTCGGGCCGGCTCGTTGGTCGGTGGTGACGGTCGGCGTGCTCGCGGTGGTCGCGCTCACCCGCCCGTGGCGGCTGCGTTCCGACCGGCTCGTCCGGCTGTGGGCCGCCCTGCTCGCCTGGCTGGCGTTGGCGACCGTCCTGGCCGTCGACCCACTCCACGCCTGGATCGGTACCCCCGACCGCCGCCTCGGTCTGCTCGCCTGGCTGCTCTCCGCTGCCGCGTTTCTGGCCGGCCGACGACTCGGGCACGGCCGGGTGACGCTCGCGATCGGGTGGACGATCGCCGCGGTGGTCGCCGGGGCGTGGAGCCTGCTGGAGCTCGTCGACCGTGCCCCGGTCGATGTCGAGTTCGCCGGGAACCGCCTCGGCGGGCCGTGGGGGCAGCCGGCCTTCCTCGGCGCGGCCGCTGCGCTGATGTTCCCCACCGCAGCCGGTCTCGGCCTCGACGCCGGGCTCGACCGGCGGGTCCGTGTCCTCGGCGCCGTCGGCGCCACGGGGGCCGTGGTGGCGCTCCTCGGCGCGCAGACCCGGGCCGCCTGGGTCGGTCTGCTCGGCGGCATCCTTCTCGTCACACCCCGGTTGGTGCCGTCCCTCCGAGCGCACGCTCGGGCGGTGGCGGTCGCCGCCGTCCTCCTGGTCATCGTGGCCGCGGCCACGCCCATCGGCGGTCGGGCCGTGAGCGTGGTCGATCCGGACGGGATCGAGGCGAGCGGCCGGCTCGACGAGTGGCGGGTGGCGTCCCGGGCGATCGGTCAGCGCCCGATCCTGGGCAGTGGTCCGGAGGGCTATCGGGTCGTGTTCGCCGACGCTGTCGATGCCGAGTACCAGGAGGACTTCGGACGGGAGGTCCTGCCGGACCGGGCGCACAACGCCCTGCTCGACGTCGCTGCGGTCGGCGGGCTGCCTGCGCTCGTTCTCTTCGTCGCGATCCTGACGCTGGTGGTCCGGGCCGAGCTCGCCTCGATCCGACGTGAGCGCTGGGCCGTGGCGGGGATGGCCGTCGGGGTCGTCGCCTTCGTCGGCCAGTCGATGTTCCTGTTCCCGACGGCCGAGCTGGATCCGCTGTTCTGGCTGACGGCCGGCGCGGCCGTCGGCGCAGGGCAGGCGACCCGGCGGGGGTCGGGATCGATCGATCGGGCGTTGGTCACCGGCGTCGCCGTCGTCGCCTCGGTGACGTTCGTCGCGGGCGCGCTCGAGGTCACAGCCGACCGCCGTCTCGACCGAGCGATCGAGCGCCTCGACGCCGGCGACGAGACCGCCGCACTGGCGGCCGTCGACGGTGCCACGGACCTGCGGCCCGACTCGATCCGGCTCTGGTTCGCGGCGGCGCGGATCGCGGAGTCCGGCGACACGATCCTCGCCGTCGACGCCGCCCTCGACCGGATCGAGCAGGGGCTCGACCGGTCGCCGGTCGACCCCGCGCTCCGGACCGAGCACACCCGCCTGCTCCTCGTCCGCGCCGAGCGGTCGGGTCTCGCGGTCGATGCCCAGGCGGCGATCGCCGCGCTGGAGGTGCTGGCCGCCGATGACCCCGTCGAGCCCCTGCACCGAGCTCGGCTCGACCGCGCTCGCGAGATCTCGCAGGCTTCGGAGTGAACCGAACGGGCCCGGCGGGCGTGTACGAGACGTGGAAGCCGGTACCGCCATGAGTGGGCAGCCCGTACCGGGCGAGCCGACCGCCGAGCTGCGTCCGGTCCTCGATTTCGAGACGTTCTACCGGCAGCGGTACACGGCGATCGCCCGTGCGCTCGCCTACGCGCTGCGCGACGTGGAGCTCGGTCAGGAGGCAGCCGACGAGGCGATGGCTCGGGCCTACCCCAGGTGGGGGAAGCTCTGCACCTACGACAACCCGAGCGGTTGGGTGTATCGGGTGGGTCTCAACTGGGCCCGATCGGTCCATCGCCGCCTGTCCCGTTCGCTGCCGTGGCGGGAGTCCGAGAGCTACGAGCCGCCCCTGTCCGATCCGGGCGTCGCCGCCGCGCTCCGTCGCCTCGACGACAAGCATCGCGACGTCGTCGTGTGCCGCCTCCTGCTCGACTGGTCGGTCGAACAGACCGCCGACGCCCTCGAGCTCAAGCCCGGGACCGTGAAGTCCCGCCTCCACCACGCCCTGGGCCGCCTGAAGGCCGACCTCGAACCGGGAACCGAACGATGACCTTCGAATCCGATCTCCGCGACCGCCTCCAGACCGACGCCGCCACCCTCGTGCCCGTCGGCGCCGGTGCCGATCGAGCGCGGACGCGCGCCCGCCAGCGTCGCCAGCGCCTCGTCGGCGCCGGACTCGCGACGGTCCTCCTCGGCGGGGCGGTCGCCGTTCCTCGCCTGCTGGACCGCGACACCGGCCAGACGATCGCCGTCGCGGGTGACGGCGGCGCGACCGCCGACCCAGTGACGCCGGCCCCGGGGGAGGTCGAGTTCTCATGGCAGGAGCAGGACGCGTACGTGTCCAACCTGTGGGGTGATCAGGTGCTGACCACCGCCGACGGCGTCACCTACGCGCTGTCGACGGCGCCCGGCACGAGGTGGGAGGAGTTCGGTCCCAACGGTGAGCCCGTCCCACAGGGCCTCTACCGTTCGAGCGACGGCGGCCTCACCTGGGAGGCAGCGCTGCCACCCGAGGACCTCCGGCTCTCGTCCAGCCTCACCGAGCGCGATGGCGTCCTCTATTCGATCACCACCTCGCCCGGCGTCGACGACGGCACCGGAGTCGAGGTCGTCCGCACCGCCGACGGCGGGAGCACCTGGGATCGCTTCGCGCTCCCGGTGGAGGTCGATGCTCCGACCGATGCGATCGCGCTGATGACGAGCACCCAGGTCGAGATCGAGTGGAGCGGGGACGCAGCGGTCGCCCTCGTGTCGGTCGCCTGGTGGGTCGACGAGTCGACGCTGTGGCCCACGTACGGGGAGGGCGTCGGTACACGGCTCACCGACGAGGGCATCGACATCGTCGACTGGGAGGCCTTCGAGCCGCCGCCCACCACGGCGCTTCCCGTCGACGAGGCTGGCGACGCCGAGATCGCCACCCAGTTCGCCGAAGACGTGCAGCCGACCGTCCTCGACACCATCCCCTGGGCCGAGCTCGATGCCGCAGGTCCCGAGGACTTCACCTCCACCCTGGTCTTCCGGTCCGTGGATGGTGAGGAGTGGGAGCAGGTCGACGACACGACCATCGCGGGCACGGCGCAGTCGCTCACGGCGGCGCCGGCCGGGTTCCTCGTGTCGTCGTGGGGCGAGGGTGCGACCGGCCCGACCTACCTCGCCTCCGTCGATGGCGAGACCTGGGAGGAGCTGCCCACCCCGCCGTCGCAGCTCGACCAGGTGGAGGTGCTCGGTGACCAGCTGGTCGCGATCTCGTACGTCTGGACCGACCCGCTCCAGCGGTTCGAGGTGTACACGTCCGCTGACCTCGGCCGGTCGTGGACGCTCGAGTGGGAGCGGGAGATCCCGTCCTCCGCCGGGTTCCAGGCGGTGACCGGTCCGCTCGGCGTCGCGATCGTCGAGACCGCCTACGAGGAGGTCACCGGCCGCCCGTTGGGGGGGACCGTCCTGCACTTCAGCCCCGACGGGACGAGCTGGTCGACGTCCGCGCTGCCGATTCCCGAGGACCAACCCGTGTGGCCGGGGTTCGTCACCGCCAACAGCGTCGTCCTCAACGCCATCGACATCGAGGCCGAGGACGGCTCGACCCGCACCTGGATCGGCATCCCGACCCGCCAGGGGTGACCGTCCCGCCGCCGGTCCACGTCACGACCAGATCGTGATGTGGACCGGCGGGCGGAAGCGGCTCGGGTGCACGCCGCCCACGGGGTGGTGCATCGCCTGCAGCGCGGGCGGTGAGGCGACGAAGCGGCGGAAGTCACTCACCACGTGGCTGCGCCGGTCGGTCGGCTGGGAGCTGATCCACCACATCAGCTCCACCGGGAAGCCCTGCACGGGAAGCGGGACCAGCGCTGTGCGGTCGAGCTCGGCTCGGACGAGGTGCTCGACCGCGGGCGCGATGCCGTGGCCGGACTCGGCGGCGCTCCACGCCTCCCGGATCGAGGCGAACACGCGGAGCCGCTCCTCCGGCACCTTCAGGTGCTCGACGAGGCGCCGGACGGGGGCGGCCTCGTCGGCGGCGTCGGGTCCGAGCAGCCAGTGCTGCTGGCGGAGCCGGTCGGCCGGGCCGGGGCCGATGCTGGCCGCGAGGTCGGCCTCGGCGACGAGGATCAGCCGGTAGCGCAGCAGGGGAGCGGCATCCAGGCCGCGGCCGAGCTCGCCGTCGAGCTTCGGGCCGATCACCACGTCGGCCATCCGCTCGTGCAGCAGCGCTGCCATCTCCTCCTTGGTGCCGAGCCCGAGGGTCGCCTCGACGTCGCCCTTGGACGTGAACGCATCGAGCAGGGTGGGGGCGACCCGATCAGCGAAGGTGGGGGCTGCCGTGATCCGCACCCGTTCCGGCGCTCCCGTCGTCGCCCGGACGGCCTGCTCGGCCTCGTCGCCGAGCGCGACCATCTGGGCGGCGATCGCGAGCAGCCGCCGCCCGCCGGCCGTGAGCTCCATGCCGTTGCCCTGCCGCTCCAGCAGCGGGTCGCCGAAGTGCTTCCGGAGCGCCGACAACGCCTTGGAGACCGCCGGTTCGGTGACGCCGAGCGCCCGCGCCGCGGCCGATGCCGAGCCCAGCCGGGCCACCAGCACGAAGACCTGGAGCTGGTTCAGCGTCACAGCAGATTCTTAGTGGATACCTATAACCCTTCGGTGAAGACCTCGTTGACCAGGCGATCTGCGCCGTGAGACGTTCGTCACACCACCGAGGCGAGGGGGCCCGAGTGCAGGTACCGGCACCATTCGGCTACGAGCGCGCCAGCAGCGTCGACGACGCCATCGCGCTCCTCGAGCGACACGGGGACGAGGCCCGCATCGTCGCCGGCGGGCACTCGTTGCTCCCGATGATGAAGCTCCGCCTCGCCCGCCCTGAGACGCTCATCGACATCAACGACCTCGAGCCGCAGCTCTCCTACCTCCGCGTCGAGGGCGGCGAGCTCCGCATCGGCGCGATGACCCGGCACGCCGACCTGCTCGACTCGGCCGTCGTGGCCGAGCACTTCATGGTCTTCCGGGATGCCGAGAAGGTCATCGCCGATCCGATCGTCCGCAACCGGGGCACCATCGGTGGCTCGCTCTGCCAGGCCGACCCGTCCGAGGACCTCTCGGCCGCCTTCGCCGCGGCGAAGGCGTCGGTGGTGATCCGGTCGTCGTCCGGCGAGCGCGTGGTCCCGGTCGTCGACTTCCACGTCGGGCCGTACGAGACCGTCGTCGGTGATGCCGAGATGCTCACCGAGGTCCGGGTACCGATCCGCCCCGGCGGTGGCAGCGCCTACGAGAAGGTCGAGCGTCGCGTCGGCGACTGGGCCATCGCCGCCGTTGCCGCCTGCGTCTGGCTCGACGGCGACACGATCGCCGACGTCGGCCTCGGACTCGCCGCGGTCGGCGCCGAGCACTTCCTCGCCCCCCAGGCCGAGACGGTGCTCCGGGGCGGGCCGGCGACGCCCGAGGCCATCGCCGCCGCTGCGGCGCTCGCCGCTGAGCACTGCGACCCGGTCTCCGACCAGCGGGGACCGGCCGACTACAAGCGACACCTGGCCGGTGAGCTGTCGAAGCGGGCGCTGACCCGTGCCGTCGCCCGAGCCCGAGGGCTGGAGGCCTGATGCAGATCACCGTCAACATCAACGGCGAGGACGTCACCCGCGACATCGAGCCCCGCATGTTGCTCGTGCACTTCGTGCGCAACGAGGCGGGCCTCACCGGCACCCACTGGGGGTGCGACACGTCCAACTGCGGCGCCTGCGTGCTGTGGATGGACGACCAGCCCGTGAAGAGCTGCACCGTGCTGGCGGCCATGGCCGACGGGAGACGGGTCCGCACGGTCGAGGACCTGGAGGGGGCCGACGGGCTCGACCCGGTCCAGCAGGGCTTCATCGAGGAGCACGGCCTGCAGTGCGGGTTCTGCACGCCGGGGATGATGATGACCGCCCGCTGGCTGCTCGACCGCGACCCCGACCCGGACGAGGACACGATCCGGGAGTGCATCTCCGGGCAGCTCTGTCGCTGCACCGGCTACGAGAACATCGTCCGAGCGGTCCGTTGGGCCGCCGACCACTCCGAGGTCGCCGTGGAGGTGCGCACCTGATGGCCGTCACCGAGGAACCACAGACCCCGATGGGCTTCGGGCGCATGCCCCGCAAGGAAGATGCCCGCTTCGTCCGCGGCAAGGGCAACTACGTCGACGACGTGAACCTGCCCGGAATGCTCCACGGCGCCGTGCTCCGTGCACCGGTCGCCCACGCCCGGATCACCAACATCGACACCTCAGCGGCCGAAGCCCACCCGAAGGTGAAGGCCGTCATCACCGGCGCGCTGCTCGAGACGCTCAACCTCGCCTGGATGCCGTCGCTGTCGCACGACGTCGTGCCGGTGCTCGCCACCGACAAGATCCGCTTCCAAGGCCAGGAGGTCGCGTTCGTCGTCGCCGAGGACCACTACTCGGCCCGCGACGCCCTCGAGCTGATCGACGTCGAGTACGACATCCTCGATCCGATCATCGACGCCCAGCAGGCGCTCGCTCCGGATGCGCCGGTCATCCGAGACGACATCGAGGGCAAGACCGACAACCACATCTTCGACTGGGAGGCCGGCGACCAGGCCGAGACCGACGCGGTGTTCGCCGCGGCCGATGTCGTCGTCACCCAGGACATGCTCTACCCGCGGGTCCATCCGGCGCCGATGGAGACCTGCGGCTCGGTCGCCGACATGGACCCGGTGTCCGGGAAGCTCACGCTCTGGACCACCACCCAGGCGCCGCACGCCCACCGCACGCTCTACGCGCTGGTCGCCGGCCTGCCGGAGCACAAGATCCGGGTGATCAGCCCCGACATCGGTGGCGGCTTCGGGAACAAGGTCGGCATCTACCCGGGCTACGTGCTCTCGGTCGTCGGCTCGATCGTGACCAAGAAGCCGGTGAAGTGGGTCGAGGACCGGTCCGAGAACCTGATGTCGACGTCGTTCGCCCGTGACTACCACATGCACGGTGAGATCGCCGCGACGAGCGACGGCACCATCACCGGCCTGCGGGTCGACACCCTCGCCGACCACGGCGCGTTCAACAACACCGCCCAGCCGACCAAGTACCCGGCCGGGTTCTTCCACATCTTCACCGGCAGCTACGACCTCCAGGCCGCCCACTGCACGGTGAAGGGCGTCTACTCGAACAAGGCGCCGGGCGGCGTGGCCTACGCCTGTTCGTTCCGTGTCACCGAGGCCGTCTACCTCGTCGAGCGGATGGTCGATTGCCTGGCCGACGAGCTCGGCATGGACCCGGCCGAGCTGCGCATGAAGAACTTCATCCAGCCCGACCAGTTCCCCTACCTGTGCAAGACCGGCTGGGAGTACGACTCCGGCGACTACCCCGCGGCGATGCAGCTGGCCATGGACATGGTCGGCTACGACGACCTCCGCCGAGAGCAGGCCGAGAAGCGGGAGCGGGGTGAGCTGATGGGGATCGGCATCAGCTTCTTCACCGAGACCGTCGGCGCCGGGCCCCGCAAGCACATGGACATCCTCGGGCTCGGCATGGCCGACGGCGCTGAGGTGCGGGTCCATCCCACCGGCAAGGCGGTGGTGCGGCTGTCGGTCCAGACCCAGGGCCAGGGCCATGAGACGACGTTCGCCCAGATCGTCGCCGAGGAGCTCGGCATCAGCCCCGACGACATCGATGTCGTCCACGGCGACACCGACAACACCCCGTTCGGCCTCGGCACCTACGGGTCCCGGTCGACACCCGTGTCCGGTGCCGCGACGGCCGTCGCGGCCCGGCGGGTCAGGGACAAGGCCAAGCTCGTCGCCTCGGCGATGCTCGAGGTGGCACCGGACGACCTCGAGTGGGAGCAGGGTCGATGGTTCGTGAAGGGCGATCCGTCGAAGGGGCACTCGATCCAGGAGATCGCCCTCGGCGCCCACGGTGCGGTCGAGCTGCCCGACGGGGTCGAGGGGCATCTCGACGCCCAGTGCGTCTACGACCCGCCGAACCTGACCTACCCGTTCGGTGCCTACGTCTGCGTCGTCGACATCGACCCCGGCACCGGCGAGGTGAAGGTGCGTCGGTTCGTGGCCGTCGACGACTGCGGTCCCCGCATCAACCCCATGATCGTCGAGGGGCAGGTCCACGGCGGCCTGGCCGACGGCGTCGGCATGGCCCTGATGGAGGTGATCGCCTTCGACGAGGACGGCAACAACCTCGGCGGGTCGTTCATGGACTACCTGCTGCCCACCTCGATGGAGTGCCCGAGCTGGGAGTGCGGCGAGACCATCACTCCGTCACCCCATCATCCACAGGGCCTCAAGGGGGTGGGTGAGTCGGCGACGGTCGGGTCCCCGGCCGCGGTGGTCAACGCCGTGCTCGACGCGGTGGGCGTCCGACACGCCGACATGCCCTTCACCCCGGCCCAGGTGTGGCGGACGCTGCAGGGCAGCCCCTTCCGCACCGACCTGGCGATCGAGTAGCCCGGTGTCGATGAGCACGGCCCGATGAGCACGGTCGTCGCCCGGCGCGAGGAGCTGCGCACGGCCCGGACCCCCTTCGTCTCGGCGACGGTGGTCCGGGCCGAGCGGCCGACCTCCGCGACCGCCGGCGACGCGGCGATCGTCCTCGGCGACGGATCAATCGAGGGCTTCGTCGGCGGTGACTGCGCCGAGTCGTCGGTGCGCACCCACGCCCTGGCCGTCCTCGACGCCCACGAGCCGCTCCTCCTGCGCATCCTGCCCGAGGTCGGCGGTGATGACGCAGGTCAGCCCGGCGCCCTGACCGTGCGCAACCCCTGCCTGTCGGGCGGCTCGTTGGAGATCTTCCTGGAGCCATGGATCCCACCGGCGCTGCTGGTGGTCCAGGGGGACTCGCCGGTCGCCCGCTCGCTCCGCGAGGTCGGCGCCGCCGCCGGGTTCGCCGTCGAGGCCGCGGGCTGCCACCTGCCCGCCGACGCCACGGCGGTCGTCGCCGCCTCGCACGGGCGAGCGGACGAGGGTGGACTCCTCGTCGACGCCGTCCGCTCCGGGGTCCCGTACGTGGCGCTCGTCGCCTCGCATCGGCGAGGTTCCGGGGTCCTGGACGGCCTCGACCTCACCGCTGACGAGCGGGCCTCGGTCCGCACGCCGGCCGGGCTCGACATCGGCGCCCGGACCGCGGGGGAGATCGCCGTGTCGATCCTCGCCGAGCTGGTCTCGCTGCGACCCCGCGTCGTGGTCAGCCCGTCGGCGGTTGCCCTGCCGGCCGACGCAGATGGCACGGCCACCGACCCGGTCTGCGGCATGCCGGTGGCCACCGTCGAAGCGTCGCTCCACCTCGACCTCGACGGCGGGCGGACCTGGTTCTGCGGTCCCGGCTGTCGCGAGGCCTTCGCCGCCGATCCCGGGGCCTACGCCGCCTCGTGATCGAGCTCGTCGACGACGTCGGATCGCTGATCGATCGCCTCGCCGGGATCGACTACCTGGCCGACGAGGGTCTCGCGACCTCGCTGTTCCTCGCGATGCGCCTCCCGCAGCCGATCCTGCTCGAGGGCGAGGCCGGTGTCGGCAAGACCGAGGCGGCCAAGGCGCTCGCCGCCGTCCTCGACACGCGGCTCGTCCGGCTGCAGTGCTACGAGGGCATCGACGCCTCCGAGGCGCTCTACGAGTGGAACTACCCTCGCCAGCTGCTGGCCATCCGCCTCGCCGAGGCGCAGGGTTCACACCTCGCCGAGGCCGATCTCTTCGGTGGCGACTACCTCATCCCTCGACCGTTGCTGCAGGCGATCGAGCATCCCGGTCCCCGCCCGGCGGTCCTCCTGGTCGACGAGGTCGACCGGGCCGACGACGAGTTCGAGGCGTTCCTGCTCGAGATCCTCGCCGAGTCCTCGGTGACGATCCCGGAGCTCGGGACGCGCCGTGCGACCCATCCGCCGATCGTGCTGCTCACCTCGAACCGCACGCGGGACCTCCACGACGCCCTCAAGCGTCGGTGCCTCTACCACTGGATCGACTACCCCGACGTCGTTCATGCCACGGCGATCGTGCGGCGTCGGGTGCCGGAGGTGGCGCTCCCGCTCACCCAGGGGGCAGCCGAGGCGGTCGACCGGCTCCGACGCCTCGATGTCCAGAAGGCGCCGGGGGTCGCCGAGCTCATCGACTGGGTCTCGGCCATGCGGCTGCTCGGGGTGGAGCGCCTCGACGAGGCGACCGTCGACGCGACGCTCGGATCGGTGCTCAAGTACCGCGAGGATCAGGACGTGGCCCGGGCCGCCGGTCTCGGCTCCTTGATCTCGTGAGCCGCACGGCGCGGGCGACCGCCCGCCTGCAGGCGAAGGAACGGCGTTGAGCGATCTCGCCGCCGTGGCGGCGGCGTTCGGGCAGCTACTGCACGCCGCCGGCGTGCCCGTGACCCCGGAGCGCTCGGCCCGGTTCGCTCGGTCGGTCGTCCTCGCTGAGGCGGAGACCACCAGCTGTCTCTACTGGGTGGGCCGCGCGACCCTGCTGTCCGGTCCAGAGCACGTCGACGTGTATGACCGGGTGTTCCGCCAGGTCTTCAGCGGGTTGGTCGATCCGGCCGATCACCGCGGTGACCCCAACGCCCCGCCTCCGGCACACGTCCGTCCGGGCGACGAGCAGGGCACCTCCTCGGGGCGGACCCACGACGGTGACGGGGTGGGGGGCGGTGCGCCGTCGGCCGCCTTCGGTGACGGTGGCGGAACCGAGGACGACGGCGACGAGGAGCTCGTCCCCCTGGGAACCGCCAGCGGGACAGAGCGACTCGCCGACACCGACTTCGCCGAGCTCACCGAGGCCGAGTTGCTCGCGCTCCGCGTCCTGATGGTCCGTCTCGAGGTCGCCCTGCCGCCGCGGGTCGGCCGTCGAACTCGACGGCACCCGCACGGTGGGGCCATGGACGTGCGGGCGACGCTGCGGCGGAGCCACCGCACCGCCGGCGACCCGGTCGATCACGTCCGCCGACGGCGACGGACCCGCCCCCGGCGCCTCGTGGTCCTCCTCGACATCTCCGGCTCGATGGAGCCCTACGCCCGGGCGTACGTGCAGTTCCTCCACGGGGCGGTCGTCGCCGCTCGGGCCGAGGTGTTCACCTTCGCCACCCGCCTGACCCGCCTGACCCGTGTGCTCCGGGTCCGTGACCCGCAGGTCGCGCTCCGGGCGGCGGCCGCCCGTGCTCCGGATTGGCAGGGCGGCACCCGCATCGGTGAGGCGGTCCGGGCCTTCAACGATGGCTGGGGTCGTCGCGGCCTGGCCCGGGGTGCCGTGGTCCTCGTCGTGTCCGACGGCTGGGAGCGCGACGACCCCGCGATCCTCGCCGAGCAGATGGCCCGGCTCGGCCGCCTCGCCCACCGGGTGATCTGGGTGAACCCCCGCCGGGCGGACGAGCGCTACGAGCCGCTCGTCGGGGGCATGGCGGCGGCGCTCCCGCACTGCGACGCGTTCGTCAGCGGCCACTCGCTCGCTGCGCTCGATGAGGTGTTGGCCGAGCTCGCCACCGGGTGAGGGGCGCGGCCGGCCCGGGCCGGTACGTTTGCACCATGCGCGAGTCCGAGTGGTCCGACGGAGCCGAGGGGTCCGAGTGGTCCGAGGCCGGGCGAGGTCAGCCCTACGGCGATCGCTTCGCCGGCCTGGGGATCCGGATCGGCGCCGGACTCATCGACGGCCTCATCCAGGTGGCCGTCCTGTTGCCCTACCTGTTCACCATCGACCTCGACGACGCCGAGACCGTCAGCACCTTCGACCCCGTCGCGATCATGATCGCCCTCGGGTCGGTTGCCGTGCGGGGTTGGCTCGTCGCCGTGTACGGCGGCACCCCCGGGAAGCTGCTCGTGGGACTCAAGGTCACCAGGTCGGATGGGCTGACCACGCCCCCCGGTTCCGAACCGGCCTTCAAGCGGGCCGCCGTCGACCTCGTCGGCCTGGTCCCGGGTCTCGGCCTGCTGCTGTCGTTCGGCGTCGGGATGATGAGCCTCTACTACGTGGCGACCGACTCCGAGCGTCGCAGCGTCTACGACCGGGTCGGTGGCACCCGAGTCGTGCACAAGCAGTACCTCTGATCCCCGAACCGACCCCCGGGTGCGTCTCGGGGTCCGATCCGGGTGTTGTCCGGATGCCCGCCGACGCCGGGTGGGTGACGATGATCCCGTGCAGCGCCTCACCGATGTCCTCGCCGAGCCGGGACTCGTCCTCGCCGTGACGAGCATCGCCATCGGGGGCGGGACCGCGCTGGTCACCCGGGTGGTCGGCATCCTGCTGCGCTCCCGCGACGTGGATTCGTAACGCGATCGACATGATTTCCGGGCGGCCCCGGACGCACTGCTCTCCACGTGCGGGGCGTCGAGCAGATCGAGCAGCGACAGGACCCGGCGCGGGCGCACCGTCGGCGGCCCGACACGCTGACGGGATCGCTCGTGATCCTGGCGGTCGCGATCCTCCCCTTCGACGGTCTGCGGATCATCCTGCCGCTGCCCGAGCTCTTCGACCTCACCCGCCACGTCCTGCTGCTGGCCATCGTCGCCAGCTCGGTCTTCGGTGGCGCCGAGCTGCGACGGCAGGCGCCTCGCGGCCTCATGCCGCCGATGATCGTCGCCGCCTCGGCGCTCGCCGCGCTCGGGGCGCTCTGGTTCGTCCTCGAACCCTCCCGAGCGGCCGCCGTGGGCTTCGTGGCCGGCTACCTCCCCGTGCTGGTCGCTCCGGCCGTGTGGTGGTGCCCACCCTCCCGCCGTCAGATCGATCGGCTCATCACCGTCCTGATGACCGTGGTGCTGATGACCACCGCCGTCGGTCTTCTGCAGCAGGTCGTCGGCCCCGAGCGCCTGCACTCGCTGGGCTACGAGTGGAACGAGCACCTGCGGTGGAGTGGCGGGATCTTCCGGACGATCTCGACGTTCAACCAGCCGTTCCCGTTCGCGTTCTTCCTGGCGACCGGGCTGCTCGTCTGCGTGCCCGTCGCCCTCGCCGAGCGCTCCCGGCGGCGGAGCTTCGTGTTCCTGGTGTCGAGCCCGTTCGTCGTCGCCGCCCTCCTCTCGACCGTGGTCCGGGCGTCGTTCCTGATGGTGGCGGCCGGCTTCCTCGTCCTGATCTTCCTGCTCCGTGAGCACCGGCCCGCCCTCGTCGTGATCCCGGCATTGGTCGTGGCGGCCCTGGTGCTGGCATCGAGCCCGGCGTTCAACTCCATCGACAGCGGCTCCACCCGGCTCGAGACGTGGTCCGAGACGGTGCCGGACGCGCTCGGCTCGCCCTGGGGCTCCGGACTCACGGAGGCGGGCGTGGCCGGGCAGAGCGAGTATCTCGAGACCGTCGGGAGCGCGCTCGGCGGGATCTTCGACTTCAGCCAGGGTCCGCGCCTCGAACGCGTCCAGCCCGACAACCAGTTCGTGGTCACCGGCGCCACCGTCGGTCTGCTCGGTGTCTTCGCTGCGGTGGTCGCGCTCGTCGCCACCTTCACCCACGGACGCCGCCTCGCCGAGCGCGACGAGGCGAACGAGGTCACCGTCGGTCTCGCTCGGGGCATCGCCGCGCTCGTCGCCGGTGTCGCCGTCGCGGCCATGGCATCCACGTACTTCGAGATCTTCCCCGGTTCCATCCTCCTCTGGCTCTTCGTCGGCCTGCTCCCGTGCCTCACGTCACCCTCAACGCCCTCGCGCTGACGCCGTCGGGCGGCGGCGTCCAGACGTACATCCGCGAGCTCCTGCGGTCGTTGGCCCACCGGCCGGGCCTGGAGCTGTCCGCCGCCGTCCAGCGGTCCGCCGCCTCCTCGGTGCCACGATCCGTGCGGACTGTCGTCCGCCCCGACTCTGCGGGCCTGCGGCGGGTGCTCGCCGGGTTCCGTCCCGTCGGACCGGCGGACGTCGTGCACGCCCTCGACGTCGATCTGCCCGCAGGGCGCACGGGTCGCAAGGTGGTGACGGTGCACGACCTCGCCGTCTTCGACGTGCCCCACACGATGTCGACCGTGCGCGCCCGCGGCGAGCAGCTGCTCGTGGCCGCAGCGGTGCGCCGGGCCGATGCCGTCATCGCCGTCTCCGCCTTCACCGCCACGCGGCTGGCCGAGCGCTTCGGTGTGGAGGCGATCGAGATCCCCCTCGCGGTCCGCTCGGATCTCCGCGACGCGCCGACGCCGACGGTCGACCAGATCGGTGCCGTCCGCCGACGCTTCGAGCTCCCCGCCCGCTTCGTCCTGCACGTGGGCACCGTCGAGCCCCGGAAGGACCTCGACACGCTCGCGGAGGCCTGCCGACTCGCCGGGGTCCCGCTCGTCCTCGCGGGTGGTGCGTGGACCACCCCGCCAACCGTCGGCGACGTGCGCCACGTCGGCTTCGTCGGTCCGGAGCAGCTCGCCGCCCTCATGGCGGCCGCGACGCTCGTCGCCGTGTCGTCGATCTACGAGGGCTTCTGCCTGCCGGCGATCGAGGCGCTCGCCCTTGGAACGCCGGTGATCAGCACGCCGGTCGGAGCGTTGCCCGACCTCCTGCCCGACGACGCCATCGTCCCGATCGGGGACGCTCGCTCGATGTCCCGCACGATCGCGCACCTCGTCGAGGACCATGCCGCCCGCGACCGCCTGGCCGAGATCGGTCGTCAGCGGGTGATCCACCGCACCTGGGACGATGTCGCGGCGGAGACGGTCGCCGTCTACGAGCGGGTCCTCGGCACCGAGGCGGCCGCACGGACCTCGGTGGGTCGGTCGTGACGGCGACGGACTCGAACGCCACGACCTCGCAGGCGAGCGCGCTCGTCGGTGCTCGGCTGATCACCGCCGTCCTGGGGTGGGTCGGCACCATCATCGTCGCCCGCTCGCTCGGGCGAGACGAGTTCGGCGAGTTCGTGTTCGTCTTCGCGCTCCTCGGCATGCTGTCGGTCGTCACCGACCTCGGCGTCGGCCGCGTCGCGCTGCGAGGCCTGCTGCCCGACGTCGACGATCGTGCCCTCTTCGGCGCCGCGTACTTCGGGCTTCGCCTCGTCATGGGCTTCGCAGGCCACGGGCTCGCGATGGTCTACGTGCTCGCCACCGACCAGCCCGGCCGGGTCGTGCTGGCCACGCTGATCGGCGGGTTCATCGTCGATCTGGCGACGCCGTCGCACGCCATCCAGACCCTCTTCCAGGCCGAGCGCCGCCTCGGCTACGTCGGCTTCCTCCGCATCCTCGGCCAGACGGCGCAGCTGGCGCTGACCTGCGCCGTCGTCCTCAGTGGCGGTGGACTCGTGCTGCTCGTGATCCCCGTCGTCGTCCACGAGCTGATCGTCCTGGGCGGGTCACTTCGCCTCGCCCGCCGGATGATGCCGGTCCGCTTCGCCGTCGACCTCGCGCTCTGGCGCGAGCTGCTGCGTGAGGCCGTGCCGCTGTCGATCGCCCAGGCGTTCACCACCGTGACCGCCCGCGTCGACACGTTGCTGCTCTCCGCGCTGGTCGGGTCGTCGGCGGTGGCGAGCTACGGCATCGCCTACAAGTTCATCGACCTGGCGCACTTCGTGGCCCTGGCCGTGGGCAGCGCCGTGCTCGCCGAGCTCGTTCGCTCGGTGGACGCATCGGACCAGCGCCGGTTCGCCGGAGCGCTCGACGACGCCGGCTCGCTGCTCGCCTTCGCCGCCGGCGGGTTCGTCGTGACCACGCTCGCCGTGAGCGAGCCGCTCGTCCGCTTCCTCTACGGCGACGAGTTCGCCGATGCGGCCGACCCCCTGCGGATCCTCACCGCAGCGGAGGGGATCGCCTTCCTCGCCGGCATCGGCACGGCTGCGCTCGTGGCCACGGGTCGGTATCGCGCCTTCGTCCTGGCCGCTGCCGCTGGGCTCGTCCTGAACGTCGGCCTCAACCTCGTCGTCATCCCCGACCACGGGCCGGTCGGTGCTGCCGCCACGACGCTCGCCAGCGAGGCGCTGGTCCTGGCGCTGGTGCTCGTCGCCTGTCGTGACCTCACCTGCGTGCTGCCCGCCACCGGGCGGGCACTGCTGCGCGTGGTGCCCGGCCTCGTCGCCGGTCTGGCCGTCGGGTTCGTGGTCGCCGCTCGCCTGCCGTGGCCGCTGGCCGGACTCTTCGCCTTGCTCACCTATCTCGCCGTCTGCGGGCGAGTCCCCGGCGCCATCCCGCGCCTGCGGACCCCGCAGCGGAACGAAACGGAGCGCTGACATGAACTCCCCGTCGTTGGTCGCGATCACCGCCTCACCGGAGGCGTCGGGGGCCGAGTTGGTCCTGACCCGCTACCT
This sequence comes from Actinomycetota bacterium, assembly GCA_039185015.1. GTDB lineage: Bacteria > Actinomycetota > Acidimicrobiia > Acidimicrobiales > Poriferisodalaceae > JBCBSZ01. The sequence continues at coordinate 78,189 of JBCDAU010000010.1, read as the reverse complement.
CGCATCGTTGGTCGAGCAGGGTTGGGACGTGACGGTGCTCCGGCCGGACGGTGACGTCGCCGAGCTCCTCGACCCGACCGGGGTCCACGTGTGCCGGATCCCCAGCCTGAAGCTCGATGGTCCACGACGGCCGGCCCAGGTCCGCTCGATGCTGCGCCGATGGTCCGAGGCGGGCGAGACGCTCGCCCGAGTCGCCGCTGACGCGGATGTCGTGCTCGCCAACAGCCTCCACGCGTTGCCGTCGGTCAGGGCTGCTGCGGTGCGGGCACCGGTCGCGTGGCTGATCCACGATGTGCTCCGACGCGCCGACCTCAAGATGGTCGAGCGGCTCGCCTCACCGTCGGTCGACCTCGCGATCGCGGTGTCGGATGCGGCGGCCGCACGGATGCGGACCCGGCGCGTGCCGACGGTGGTCGTGCGGAATGGCACCGAGCTGACCGACCGACGGGTCGACCTCTACCGCAACGACCCGCCGATCGCCGGGATCGCCGCCCGGCTCACGCCGTGGAAGGGCCAAGAGATCGCGCTCCGAGCCCTGCCATTGATGGAACGCAAGCTCAGACTCGAGATCGCCGGTGGCGCCTTCTCCGGCGACATCGACCACGTGCGCTTCCTGCACCAGCTCACGACCGAGCTCGGTCTGGACGACCGGGTCACCTTCCTCGGCCACGTCGCCGATCCGATCGACGTCATGTGCGGCTGGTCGGTGGCGCTGAGCACGAGCGTGGAGCCCGAGGCGGGCCCGCTGACGGTCGTCGAGGCCCTCAGCGTCGGTCTCCCGGTCGTGGCGACCGGCCACGGCGGCGTCGTCGAGCTCGACACCCCATCCGTCCGGCTCGTTCCGCCCGGCGATCCGGTGGCGCTCGCAGCGGCACTCGACCGGGTCGTCGCCGACCTCGACATCATCGGCGGCGAGGCCCTGGTCGACGGCCCGGCCTACGCCCGGGAGCACTTCGACATCGATCGGCAGCACGACCGGTTCGAGGAGGCGCTCCTCGATCTGGTCGGTCGCCGGAGCTCGCACGGGCTCGCGTGACCGACCGGCGACCACTGCGACTCCTCGCGATCAACGAGGGCATCGGCGGCCACGACACGGTGCACCTGCACCTCGACGTCGCCCTCTCGGCGCGCGACGACATCGACCACCGGATCGTGCGAGCTCCCGACGCCGGGCCGATCCGTCGTCTGCTCGGCGCGCCGATCCCCGGGCTCGACCGCCTCGACCTCGATCTGCAGCCCATCAGAGCCCAGCTCGCCGCAGCCGCTGCGCTCCGCCGCCGGCTCCGGGCTGCGGTGGAGTGGGCCGACGTCGTGCACCTCTACACCCAGACGGCCGGTTACCTGAGCGCTGATCTGCTCGCTGCTCGCCCGCTCGTCGTCACGACCGACTCGGCCGCATCGCTCAACGCCTACCGCCTGCCGTACCGGACCCCGACGCGGTTCACCGCGCTGCACGCGTCGGTCGGCACCCGGCTCGAGCGCCGGGTCCTCGACGTCGCCGACGTCGTCGTCGCCAACAGTCGATGGGTCGCCGACCGCCTCGCCGCCGACCACGACCTCGACGACGACGTCCTTCGCGTCCAACCCATCGGCATCGCCGATCCCGGTCAGGATGGTCCGGCGCCGGGCATCGAGTCCGATCGGCCGACGGTCGTCTTCGTCGGTCGTCAGTGGCGCCGCAAGGGCGGTGATCTCCTATTGGACGCCTGGGAACGGGACCTCCACGCCCACGCCGATCTGGTGATGGTCACCCCCGAGCCCGTGCCGAACGCCCCGGCGGTCTCGGTCGTCGGCGACATCACGCCCGGCGACCCTCGGCTCACGAGCCTGCTCCGATCGGCGGCCGCCTTCGCGCTCCCGTCGACGATCGACCAGGCACCCAACGCGGTGCTGGAAGCGATGGCGGCCGGACTGGCCTGCGTGGTCGTCGGACAGGGTGGCGCCGCGGAGATGGTCGTCGACGGGGTCACGGGGCGACACACCGAGCCCACGGTCGAGTCCGTGACCGCTGCGATGCACGACGTGCTGGACGAGCGGGCACGACTCCGGCAGTGGGGGGCGGCAGCACGACGGCGATTCGTGACCGAGTTCTCGACCGATGTCACGCTGCCCCGCCTCATCGACGCCTGCCACCTCGCCGTCGACCGTCACCGGCCGAGTGGCGCCGGGAGGTCGGTGTGAGCAGGCTCCGCGGTCCGCACGGCGCGCTCACCACCTTGCTGCGCGGACGCCGTGCCGCCGAGGGCGGCATCGTCCTCGGCTACCACGACGTCCTCCCGATGCGGACCAGCCGCCCCTGGGACGTCAGCTCCGAGCAGCTCGTCGACCACATCGACGCCGTCCGGCAGGCCGGCTTCGAGATCGTGCCGATGTCCGCCATGGCCCGAGAGCTCGCAGCAGGTCGACCGGTCGCACGCCTCGCCGCCGTGACCTTCGACGATGCGCTCGTCGGCGTGCTCGACGCCGTCAAGACGCTCGGGAAGCGCAGCGTGCCCGTCACCGTCTACGCGACCTGCTCGAGCATGGGGAGGTCGCCCTCGTGGTGGCCGGACGCACGCCGGGTCCTGACGGCCCTCGAGCTGCGCCGCGTCGCGGGGCTCGAGCACGTCGAGATCGGGTCCCACTCGTGGAGCCACGTCTCACTCGTCGACGTCGACGACGAGACGCTCCGGCGGGAGATCTGTGACAGCCGCCGGTACCTGTCCACGCTGGTCGAGGCCCCGGTCGAGACCTTCGCCTACCCGTCCGGTCACCACGATGCGCGAGTTCGGGCCGCGACCCGACGGGCCGGCTACCTCGGCGCGGTCACGTTCCAGAACGGACGAGTCGCGATGACCTCGGACCGGTTCGCGCTGCCCCGCTTCACCGGCGGTGCGCACCTGAGCCGGGCCCGGTTCCGCTATCACCTCCTCCGGCCGGTGCAGGCCTGGCCGGACATCGAGAGCGTGACGGTCGCCTCGGCGTGAGCCGCATCGGCATCGTGGCTGCGCTGCTGGTGGTCGTCGCTGCGGTCTTCGGCCGCATCGACGAGGGCGAGGCGATCGCCGTCCCGGTCGAGACCGGGTCCGCCGTCGGGATCTCACCGGGCGGTGCGCTGCTCTCGCTCGACGACGCCGAGGTCCGCGCGACGATGCGCGACATCGCCGCCCTCGGTGCCGACTGGGTGCGCGTCGACCTGGCGTGGCCGGCGATCGAGCGAGCACCGGGGCGTCTCGACTGGACGACCCCGGACCGGATCATCGGCGAGGCGCGGGACGCCGGTCTCGAGGTCCTGGCCCTCATCGGCTACACGCCCGGGTGGGCCGAGGGTGACGTGATCGACGGTCGTCCCGAGGACCCGGACGACTACGGCCGGTTCGTGGCGACCGCCGCCGCTCGGTACGCCGAGCAGGTGGCGGCCTGGGAGCTCTGGAACGAGCCGAACAGCCCGGTCTTCTCCGACGACATCTCGCCCGAGGGCTACGCCCCGCTCCTCGCTGCCGGCGCGGCGGCCGTCCGGGTGAGCGATCCGAGCGCGATCGTGGTCAGCGGAGGCCTCGCTCCCTCGGCCGAGGATCCGGACACCGGCGCGTTGACCCCGGGCGTCTGGCTCGCCCGCCTCGTGGCGGCGTCCGGGGGGGCCCTGCCCGTCGACCGGATCGGCATCCATCCCTACTCGTTCCCCGCGTTCCCGGACGGCGACGAACCGTGGAACACCTACGGGCGGCTCGACCTGCTCCGGGCGACCCTCGACGAGGCCGGCGTCGGTGAGGTGCCCTTCTGGGTGACCGAGTTCGGTGCGCCGACCGCGTCGCACCCGGAGGCGGTCGACGAGCCCCGGCAGGGCGAGATCGTGGTCCGAGGCCTCGATCGGGCGCGCTCACGTCCGGACGTCGACGGCTACTTCGTCTTCGCCCTCGACGACGCCCACGCCGTCAGCGGAGGAGACGAGCTCTCGGAGGGGTTCGGGCTGCGCCGCCAGGACGGCACGGCCAAGGTCGCCTACGAGCGACTGCAGGACGAGCTGGGCGACGATCACCGCTCCGGCGGGCTCGACGACGGCCGACCCGCCTTCCCCGGGGGAGGATCGGACGGCTCCATCGGCGGCGTCGACCTGCGCCCGCCGATCCTCGTGACCGCTGAGGCGAGTTGACGTAACGCCGTCTTCGAGTGGTGCGCGAGCTCGACGGAGCGGCTCGCCGACCGACCGATCGCGAGTCGTCCCGGTGCCGTGGCGAGCACGTCGACGGCATCGAGGTGTCCGTTGCTCCACCGGCGCTTGTAGGCGTCGTCGCCGATCTGGAGGTCGATCGTGTCGATGTGGTGGTCGATCGCCCACGCCGCTGCTGCCCGATGCATGAGCTGGCCGGGTGACACGGCTGCGGCAGCCGGGTGGTACCGGGTCAGCCAGCCGCTGAGCGTCGCGTCGGTACGGAGGTAGAGCGAGAAGCCGGCGACCTCGCCCTCGAGGCGGAGCACGATCACGACCAGCCCCTCGGCGGCGCCCATGGCGGTGATGCAGTCGCGGAGGAAGGCCGCCGTCGCCTCGGTGGCCAGGAGTGGTAGCCGGGGATGGTGGCGTTCTGCCGCGTCGTAGGTCGCGGCGATGCTGCGGGTCAGCTCGTCGGCGTCGACCTGCTCGGCGATCTCGATCGACAGGTCGCGGCCATCACGCTCGACGATGCGGTCGAGGCGGGCGAAGTGCTTGCGCAGGCTTCGTCGTGTGGCGAGGAGCTCGTCGACGTCGCCGACCCGGGTCAGGTCGATGTAGGGGGCGGCGTCGCTGACGGTGAGCTGCGACTCCCATGCCGCGCTCCGCCGCAGCTCGGTGATCCCGGCACCATCGAGTCGGACCTGGCGGAGGTCGAGCACGCGGTCGTCGCCGGCGAGCCGCCGCCAGATCGCTTCGGCGGCACCGGATCGGTCGGCGAGGAGGAGCTCGCCGAGCGTGCCGTAGCCGTGACCCATCCACCGCACGAGGCGCACCGGCCCGACGGCCCGCTCGTGGAGCGGGGCGAGTCCGACCAGTCGGCCGCCACCGTCCCGGGCCACGACGACCAGCGGACGGCCGCGTCCGAGGTGCCGCCACCACGAGAGGCAGAAGCCCGGTCGGAGCAGCGGCGGAGCGGGCTGCGCGAGGGCGAGTTGGTCCCACTCGTCCCGGAGGCCTTCGACCTGGGTCCCGTCGGTGACCAGCGTGGCGTGGACCGCCACTCAGCCGACCCCGGACGACGCGGCCGCCGGCACCCCCATCACGTCGGCGATCGCGTCGTGGATCTTCGCCCGGAACGCAGTGATCGAGAAGCGTTCGGCGTGAGCTCGTGCCGCGCGCTGCGACGGGGCGTCGTCCCACATCTCCCGCATCGCGGCCGCGAAGGCGTGGACTGCGCAGGGGTCGTTGGGGTCGGTGTTGACGAGCCGGCCGGTGACACCGTCGATCACGGTGTCGCGGGTCCCGCCAGCGTTGAGACCGACGATCGGCGCACCGCAGGCCGCCGCCTCGACGGGGACGATCCCGAAGTCCTCCTCACCGGCGAGCACGAGCATCCGGCACCGGCGGTAGAGGTCGCGAAGCGTCGCATCGTCGACCCGTCCGAGGAAGCGGGTGCGAGGGCCGGCCAGCTCCCGACAGCGCTCGAGGGCCCTGCCCTCGCCGGCGACGACGAGCGGCAGGCCGCCCGCCTTCGCCGCCGCGGCGACCAGGTCGGCACGCTTGTACGGCACGACCCGACCGGCGTACAGGACGAAGTCCTCCCGGCGGGCCGTCGGGTCGGGTCGGTAGAAGTCGGTGTCGACCGGTGGGTGGACCACCCGTGATGGCAGACCCCACCACCGACGGATCCGCTCGGCGACGGCCGTCGAGTTGGCCAGCAGCAGATCGAAGCGCTCCGCGGCTGCCCGGTCGGCGTTGCGTTGCAGGACGGCAAAGGCGCCGAGTGCCTTGGCGGTCGCCGTTCCGGCCTCGTCGCGGCGCTTGGCCGGGTCCCAGAGCCACCGCGCCGGGGTGTGGACGTAGCTGATCGAGTGGGTCCCGTCCGGGAACCTCACCCGGTTCGCGAACGCGTGATGCGAGGCGAGGACCAGGTCGGTGCCGTGCAGGTCGTAGGCCGCGAAGGCACTCGGGAGCAGGGGGAGCAGGTGCGCGTAGCCACCACCGGTTCGTCGGAGGTGGCGCACCCCGCGCTGCTCGATCGGGAGTCGGAGCGCCGTTCCGCCGGCCGTGGCGACGTCCAGCTCGGGAACGTCGGCGATCGGCGCGAGCAGTCGCGTCGAGCCGATCTCCGCCGCGATCGAGGCGAGCTGGGCGGCGACGGTCTCCGAGCCACCGAACTCGGTGAACCGCTCGTGGACCACCGCGATGCGGCGCTCCGGCGTCACGCAGCCTCGTTCTCGGCGCCCGTGTCCTCGCTCTTCGGGCGGCTGAGGATCCGCCCGATGATCGACGAGCGCTCCGGGGCGTCGACGACCGCGAAGGCCACGGACCGGGCGCCGACGGTCTCGAGCTGGTGGGCCCAGCGGCCGAGATGCGGCCACCGCTCGCTCGTCGGGACCTCGACGATCACGAACGGACCGTTCTCGGCGACCTGGCGGAGGAGCTCGGCCGGGTTGTCGGGACGGGCGGGCACGACGGCGATGTCGACGGTCTCGGGCGAATCGAGCTTCGGGCGATCACCCGGGCGGATGAAGCGGGGCGGCTCGAGCTCGGGTGTGCCCACCTCGGCCGGGTTGCCCTGCGGCAGGGCCCGCACGGTGAGGAAGTGCGGGGTGTCGGTCCGGCGGAAGCGGTTGATCCGGCTCTCGTCGATCCGGTCGAGCTTGAAGGGCAGCAGCGAGTTGATCGCCGCCACGTCCAGGGTGGGCTCGCCGAAGAGGCGAGCAGCCGGCCGGCCGACCCGCCGCTCGAGGTCGTCGGCCGGGTTGCGAGGCGACAGACCACCGGTCATGAACCGCCAGACGACGGCCGCCTCGGCGGCGAGGAAGCCGGCGATGAAGTAGGCGGCGACGGCGCGGCCGATCGGGGAGTTGCCCGGCTCGACGGTGACGGGCGGGCCCACCGGCGTGATCCCGAGACCGACGGCCTCCTCACCGGGGGCGAGGTCCCGGGCGACGATCGTGTCGACCATCGCGCCGACGAGGGTCTCGGCCTCCTCGGGGTTGTCCGCCGAGGCCGAGACCTCGACGAAGCCCGGGAACTCGGCCTGGCTCACGTCGATGGATCGGACGTCGTCGAGCGGCAGACCCGTGTCAGCGGCCATCTCGAGCCGGAAGCTCTCCTCGCCGGCGATCTCGGCGATGACGCCGGCGCGGAAGTCGGCGATCTCGCCGTCGTCGGGCACGTCGACGCCGATCTGCAGCAGCGAGGTGGACTCGAAGCGCTCCTCGGAGGATGCGGACAGCGCCAGGCTGATGGCAGCGGCCAGGAGCGCGACCACGATGACGATCCGCCGGGCGCGCCAGATGGTGGCGAGATGATCGGCGACGGTGGGGTCGAGACGGTTGAGCATGCGGTTCAGCTCCCTCGGTGGTGGATCAGCGCGAGCGGGGTTCTGGCGAGGATGACGAGATCGTTCTTGAGCGACCAGGAGTCGATGTAGAGGTTGTCAAAATGTGCTCTGTCGGCGATAGAGGTGTCGCCCCTGAGGCCGTGTATTTGGGCGAGACCAGTGATTCCGCTGGGCACCCGGTGTCGATCCGGGTAGGCGCGGAAGGTCTCGGAGAACTCATCGACGAACGCGGGGCGCTCGGGCCGCGGGCCCACGAGGCTCATGTCGCCCCGCAGCACGTTCCACAGCTGCGGCAACTCGTCCAGCGACAGACGGCGCAGCATCCGGCTCAGCGGTGAGATCCGGACGTCGTCCTGGGTGTTCCAGGCGGTGGATCGATCCACGGTCCCCGGCATCGTCCGGAACTTGAGGATCTCGAAGGTCCGCCCGTCCATGCCGATGCGCTGCTGGCGGAACAGCAGAGGCCGGCCGTTCTCGATCGCGACGGCGGCGGCGGCGAGCGCGGCCACCGGCGCCACCACGACGGCGGTGAGGGAGCCGAGCACGAGGTCGGTGATCCGCTTCAGCCGCCACGAGGGTGTCCGGTGGGCCTGGCGGCGCAGCCGGATGAGCGGGAGGTCCCAGGCCCGATCGAACTCGGTCGAGCGCAGATCGAGCACCTCGGACGAGTGCGGGAGCACGAAGACCTCCGCCGGGGACCGATCGCAGGCCCGGATCATCTCGGTCAGGTCGTCGGCCGCGATGCCGGCGGAGGCGAAGACCACGACGGTCGGTTCGCTCTCGGCCAGCACGCCGCTGATCGAGCGGGGGTCACCCGTGGGTGGTTGCCACGGACCGTACGGGACCAATCCGAACTCGGGGTGCTGGGCCAGGCGGTCCATGACCCGCTCGGCGTCCGCACCGGAGCCGACGACCAGGGCCGGATGCGCGACCCGCCGGGTGCGACGCACGTAGCGGGCGATGCCGTTCACGACGGCGTGGGCGAGGACGATCGCGAGCCCGACCAGCACGGACCGGCCGCTGATCGCGAGGAGTGCGGGGGCGCTCCCGCCCACGATGGCGACCACCACGGCAGCGACCATCGCCGCGGCGACGCTGCGCCCGAAGAGCGGGGCGGCGTCGGCGATCGTGCTGAGCCCGAGCTGGGGTCGATACAGGCCGCCGGCGGCGATCGTGGCGACGATGAGGACCGAGGTCAGGGCCGTCTCGACGAGCCCGGCGCCCAACAGCACGCTCACGTTCGCGCTCGCGAGGAGGTGGGCCACGACCTGGGCCTCCGGCACCGTCGCCGGCAACTGCTTCGCCACCGGTCGGTGCGGCAGGCTCGCGGGATCCCGGAGGGCGAGTGCCACGGGAGTGCAGTGCCCGGCGGAGCCCACGGAAATCATGACGATCGCATGACGAAGCGCGGCCGCGCCGTCAGCACCCGTAGTGGTGGATGCTGCCGATCCACCAGCGCGGCGTGTGGTGGCGGCGGGGGTGGTGGTCGACGATCCACCAGACCTCGGCGTACCTGTCGTACTCGATGATGATCACGGGCTCGGAGGCGGCCGCCGTGGCGACGGGCTCGGGCCGGTGGTCGGGTTCCGGTTCGGCGAAGGTCGCCTCGACCACCGGTTCGGGCTCCGGTTCGGGTTCGGCGAAGGTCGCCTCGACCACCGGTTCGGGCTCCGGTTCGGGTTCGGGCTCGGGCTCGGGCTCCGGCTCCGGCTCGACCACGGGTTCGGGTGCGGGCTCCGGTGTGGGCTTCGGCTCCGGCTCGGGTGCCGGTTCGGGTGCAGCCGGTTCCGGCTCCGGTGAGGGTTCGGGTGCAGCCGGTTCGGGCTCGGGTGGCGGGGGCGGCGGGGCCTGCTCGGTCCACGGCGGCTGCGTGGTGACCCGGCCGTAGAGGAAGCCGTCGACCGGCGCGGCCGAGCGGACGAAGTCGTCGTGGAGCTGACGGGCCCGGTCGGTGTCGAACTCCGTGGCCCCGACGGCGCCATAGCGGGCGGACAGGGTCCCGGTGACGAGGGCGGCGGCCATCGACGTGCCGGACCACTCGGCCCAGCGGTTGCCGGGGTAGGCGCTGGCGACGTCGGCGCCGGGTGCCACGAACGCGGCGCCCCGGTCGACGGTCATGGCCAGCAGCGCCGGGTCGTCGCCGGGCGGCGGGTCGGCGGCGACGGTCAGGAACTGCGACTGCGAGGTGTCGGCCCAGACGTTGTCGGGGCCGGTGGCCAGCACCATCGTGTAGTGGAGCAGCGGCTCGGACATGAGCCGCTCGGCGTCGACGAGGGAGTCGGGCGAGAACGACATGTTGATCAGGTCGGCGCCGTTCGCCATCGCCCAGCGGATGCCGTCGATCACGTCGTCGACCTCGCCCGTGCCGTCGGGCCGCAGGACCCGGATCGGCATGATCGTGGCCCGCGGGTCGACGCCGGCGATGATGCCCGCGACGTGGGTGCCGTGGCCGAAGAACCGGCCGCCGACCTCGCTGGGATCGTCGTCGTCGTCGACGAAGTCGCGCCCGTCAGCCAGTCGCCCCTGGAACACGTCGTGGTGCAGATCGATGCCGGTGTCGAGCACGGCCACGATGACCCCTGACGGATCGGCCCCCCGGATCGGCTCCCTGACGCCGTCGTCGGCGCCCTGGGTACCGTCGCCCCAGACGTGGAAGCGGTCGGCCGTGACTCCCGCAGCTTCGATGCCGAGGGCACGCACGACACCCGAGGCGTCGGCCGACGACGTCGGGGGTGGCGCCACCGCTGCCGACGAGAGGGTGGCGCCGAGGACGAGTCCGGCGATGAGGGTGCGGAGCGCGTGCGTCACGATGCCTCCGTGCGGTGCGGGGGATGGCGGCGGGTCCAGGCGCCGAGGCCGGCCCACTCGAGGGGATGTCGCCCGTCGGCGATGGCGGCCCGTTGCGCCGCGGCGATCGCCTCCGGCGCCGCGATGCCGTCGCGGAGCTGGCGGTGGGTGGCGGCCATGAGCTCGTTCGCGGTCGGGCCACCCAATGGCCAGAGGCTCCCGATCACGCTGGAGGCGCCCGCATCGAGCAGGCCGTCGACGAGTCCGCTCACGCCGAAGACGTCCGTGCGAGCCGTGAGCTTGGAGGAGTCGCAGGCGGCGAGCACGGCCACGGCTCCGTCGAGGTCGAGGTCGCCGAGCTGGCGGGCGCTCGCCCAACCGTCGGCGAGTCGGATGGCGGAGAACGACGGGTTGTCGTCGCGGTGGAGCCCGTGGCACGCGAGATGGACGACCGCCGTGTCGCCGACCACCTCCGCCAGCCGGTCCCAGGTCGCCTCGCCGTCGAGCAGGACCTCGGGGTCCGGGTAGATCGCCCGGAGCGCGTCGATCTCGTCGTGGACGTCGGCGATGTGGGCATCGGGGACGCCGACCAGCACGGCGGACGGACGTCGCCCCGATACCGGCGCCTCGCTGAGGGGCACGTCGCCGAGCGAGACCGGCGTGTGCTCGACGAGGTGCCGGCCACCTCGGCGCAGCGCGGCGAACGGGACGCGCTGCGCGAGCCCGTCGGGGAGCACGTGGACGCGCCCGCCCTCGAACGGCGGTGCATCGCCCCACACGAGCTCGCCGAGCTCGTCGAGCGCCTCCACCGCCTCGGTGTGGCCGCCTCCCTCACGGTGGGCGCTGAGGAGGAGGTGCCGACGACGGGTGGCGTCGAGGCGCCGCAACGCATCGGCGAGCTCCGCCCGATCGATCGATCGGTGGAAGATGCCGCGGGAGCAGACGATGAACCGGTCGAGCACCGACCCTCGGTCGCGGAAGACCGCCAACGGCAGGTGTTCCGGTCGCCGGATCCTCGTCACCGAGGTCCCGTCGAGGACATCGCCGCCGTGCTCGACCGAGCGCAGGGCGAGGTCACCCTCGATGCGGCGCGCTCGCTCGATGAGCGCCGCGAGCTGACGGCGGTCGGCGAGGATCATGGCGTCGTAGGTCGCGCTCAGCTGGGAGACGAGCTCGCCATCGTCGAGCTGCGCCGTCCGCCGCCCGACGAGCCGGAGCCTGCCGCTCTCGATCACGGCCTCCAGCGCGGCGTCGAGGGCGCCACGCCGCAACCGCAGGTCGACGAGTTGGTCGACCAGCGTGCGCTCGTCGACGGTGCGTGCCCGATGGACCGATCCGCGCCGTCTCGGCGTCCCGAGCCGTCGGACGGTGTCGAGTGCCGAGAGGAACCGTTCCTCGGCTGCGGGGTCACCGACGCGATCGAGGACTCGACCGCGGAAGGCCTCGACCTTGGCGGCGATCATCGGCGACTCGATGTCGTCGGCCAGCCGCGTCGCCTGCTCGATCGAGTCCGCCAGCTCGGTGGCCGACAGCGCTTCGCCGGCGGCCAGCTGCACGGCGACGGCGTCGAGCTCGGCGAGGATGCGTTGGACCGGGCGATGGTCGGGCGAGGTCCGCTGCACCGCCTCGGCGCTGCGCTCGGCGGCATCGGCCAGATCACCGCGGGCGAGGGCGAGGTCGAGTCGGGCGCTGGCGAGATCGGCGAGCGCGCCCTCGTCGCCGACCGCCCGCAGCTCTGCCTCGGCCCGCTCGAACTCCCGCTCGGCCGCTTCGTGGTCGCCGTCGAGGAGCAGCACGCGAGCCCGGGTCAACAGGGCCTGGGCGTGGTCGTGGCGGAGCTCGGTCGGCGCGACCAGCTCCACGAGCTGATCGGCCATCGCCCGTGCCTCCGGCACCAGGCGTGCGGTCTCGAGCGCCGACACCGTCGTCCGCAGCACGCGGGCGCGCTCGGCGATGGCACCCTGCTCGGCCAGCGTGGCCTCCGCGGTGCGGAGCAGCTCGATCGCGGCACCGACCTCGGCCAGCGCGAGCAGCGCCCGGGCCTCGATGCCCTGGCACATGGCGACCTGGACACGATCGTCGTCCGCCTCGAACCAGGCCCGGGCCTCGCGGAGCCGGTCGAGGGCGGCGCTGGGTGAGCCCATGTCGAGGAGCTCGACACCGGCGTTCGCGGCGACGCGAGCGGCGTCGGACGCCGAGCCCAGCTGGTCGTAGTGCACGGCCGCATCGGCGTAGGCGCCGACGGCGTCGGTGTGCCGTCCGACCAGGCCGTAGCTGATCCCGAGGTTCTCGGTGACGGCGGCCCGCAGCCAGATCGCATCGTCGGAGTCGGCGCCGAGCTCGGTCAGCGCGACCTCGGCGGCGGCGATGGCGTCGGCGTGGAGCCCGAGGTCGTCGAGCGCGTGCATTCGGCCGAGCAGCGTGCGCACGGCGCTGAGCTCGTCGTCGTCGGCGCGAAACGAGCGCTCGGCCCGATCGAGCGCATCGAGCGCTGCTCGTGGATCGCCTTCGATCACCCGACTCCGGGCCACGGCGTACCAGGCGGCACCGGCCAGCCCGGGGTCGGACCGGCGCTCGGCCTCGTGGGCGACGTCGAGCAGGGTGGCGGGGGACGCGGCGTCGCCGCGGAGGAGCGCCCGGAGCTCGTCGCCGCTCGAGGAGGCGAGCTCGGAGGAGGACGCGGCCGGCGTCATCACCAGCCGAGGTCCAGCTCGGCCGAGGCGACGACGGCGTCGACGTCGACCTCGAGGCGCACGATCGATCTGGGGACGTGCTCGGCCTCGTAGGCCGCGTCGCGGGCGACGGTCGGGATGGTGGCGTCGGCGGTCGACAGTTGCATGGACCAGCGCTCGACGGACCCCGGCGCGGCGAGGAGCTCGCCGCGAACCGAGACGCGATCGTCGTCGATGATCGCCACCTCGAGCAGCAGGTCGTGGTCGTTGGAGGCGAGCAGCATGGTCCAGTCGCCGGCGGTGCCCACGGTGCCGCGCATCCCGGCGAGCGGCGGCGCTTCACGACTGTCGGCGACGAGCACGAGCCGAGGCTCCGGGTCCGGTCCGAGCGACTCGAGACGGGCCTCCAGTCGGGCCTCGAGATCGGGGAGCGGGATCGACGTGCCGACGTCGTCGAGTCGGCGCAGCCAGGCGAGGTCGTCGATCAGCTCGGGTCGGTCGTCGAGCAGCGAGCGGATCCGGTCGACCTCGTCGGAGGGGAGGTGGCCGCGGAGGAAGTCGAGCAGTGCCCCGAGGTCGGGACGACGGTGCCCGCCCGGACTCAACGAGCCCCGCCGCGTTCCAGCTCTCGGCGCAGCTCGCGGAGGCTGTTGGCGCGCAGCGGCCCGATGGAGCCGACCGCCTTGCCGAGATCCTCGGCCAACTCGGCGTAGCTGGGACGTTGCGGATCGAAGAAGAGCCGCATGAGCAGCGTCCGGCTCGGCTCGCTGAGGTTCTGGATCGCGTCGTGGAGCCAGATCGCGTCGGTGAGGTCGTGCTCGACGGTCTCGTCGGTCAGGTCGACGCGGTCCGACGGGGCCTGACGCTCGGGATGGTGGCGGACCCGGAAGGTCTCGCGGCGGGCGACCGTGACCAACCAGGACGACAGCCGGTCGCCCTCCCGGATCGATGACATCGACTCGACCAGCGTGGTGAAGGTGGACTGGGTGACGTCCTCGGCCTCGTGCCGGGACAAGCCGAGCTGGAGCGCCACACCCTGCACGAGGCGACCGTAGCGGCGGACGATGGCGTTCCAGGCACGTTGGTCGCCCTGGCGGCACGCGCGGAGCAAGGTCGCGTCTGTCTGCCGGAGAAGCCCAGGCCGCCCGCCCATGGCACAAATCCTACGAGCAGGGCGCAGAGCGTAGGAACTGGAGCGCGACACCACAACGGGTGGTTGTGTCAGCACAGAGACGCGTGGTGGTCGGAGGACGGTGGGCCCAGCGCTCGCCCTGGAGCCGGTAGAACGACGGACGTGCTCCCTTCGGCGTTGACGCAGGCCTCCACCGACGTCGACCTGCTCGCCGCACGGAACCAGATGGCGCTGTCGCTCGGCTGGCACATCGTGCTCGCCTGCTTCGGCGTCGCGTTCCCGGCGATGATCTTCGTGCTCCACCGGCGTGGCCTGCGCGGCGATGCGGCCGCCTTGGAGCTCGCCAAGCGATGGTCGAAGGTCGCGGCCGTGCTGTTCGCCATCGGCGCCGTGTCCGGCACGATCCTCTCGTTCGAGATGGGGTTGCTGTGGCCCGGGCTGATGGAGCGGTTCGGTGACGTCGTCGGCCTCGCGTTCGCCCTCGAGGGCATCGCGTTCTTCGTCGAGGCGATCTTCCTCGGGATCTACATCTACGGCTGGAAGCGGCTGCCCGGTCACCAGCACTCGCTCATGCTCGTCCCGGTGATGCTCGCCGGCCTGTTCGGGACCTTCTTCGTCGTCTCGGTCAACGCCTGGATGAACGCACCCACCGGTTTCCGGATCGTCGACGGTGAGGTCGTCGACGTGGACCCGCTCGCCGCGATCTTCAACAGCGCCGTCGTGTGGCAGTACCCGCACATGCTCCTCGCCGCCTACATGGTCGTCGGCTTCTCGGTGGCTGCCGTCTACGCGGTCGGGATGCTGCGGGGTCGCGTCGATCGGCTGCACCGGCTCGGTCTCCTCGTCCCGTTGGCGTTCGCCGCGATCGCGACGCCGCTGCAGCCGGTCGTCGGGCACTTCGCCGGTCAGCGGATCGCCGACGACCAACCGATCAAGCTCGCGGCGATCGAAGGATTGGCCGAGACCGAGTCGAGCGTCTCGCTGGAGCTCGGTGGGCTCTTC
Source organism: Actinomycetota bacterium (assembly GCA_039185015.1). GTDB lineage: Bacteria > Actinomycetota > Acidimicrobiia > Acidimicrobiales > Poriferisodalaceae > JBCBSZ01. The sequence goes on along the minus strand of JBCDAU010000010.1, from coordinate 63,112 downwards.
GTCGACGGTCGGCTGCAGGGGGCGATCGAGGTGCCGATCCCCGGGCTGCTCTCGTTCCTCGCCCAGAACGACGGCACGGCCGAGGTGGTGGGTCTGGACGCCGTGCCGCCGGAGGATCGACCGCCCGTCAACGTCGTGCGCATCGCGTACCAGGTGATGGTCGGCATCGGTACCGCGCTCGTGGCGCTCATCGCGTGGTTCGCCTGGAGTTGGCGGCGGAGGCGGGGACCGCCCGACAGCCCGTGGTTCCTCCGCGCCGTCGTGGTGGCCGGTCCGGCCGCCGTCGTCGCCATGGAGGCGGGGTGGGTCACCACCGAGGTCGGGCGGCAGCCATGGATCGTCCACGAGGTGTTGCGCACCAGGGATGCCGTCACCGACGCCGGTTGGGTGTGGTTGAGCCTGGCCGTGCTGGTCGTCGTCTACGGCGCCATGACGGTCGGCGCCGTCGCCGTGCTGCGGTCGATGTCGCGTCGGTGGGCCGCAGGAGAGCGCGACCTGGAGTCGCCCTACGGGCCACCGCGATCGCTGGCGAGCGTCGGTGCCGATCCCGGCGACGCGACGGAGGCATCGTGAGCGTCGCCGACGCCGTCGCGCTGATCATGTTCCTCGGCGTCGTCGCCTACGCGGTGCTCGGCGGCGCCGACTTCGGGAGCGGCGTGTGGGACCTGCTCGCCGGCCGCGACGAGCGGGGGGCCGACCGGCGACGCCTGATCGACCACGCCATCGGACCGGTGTGGGAGGCCAACCACGTCTGGTTGATCTTCGTGCTCGTCTTCTTGTGGACGGGGTTCCCCGAGGCCTTCGCCGCGATCATGCGCACGCTCTACGTGCCGTTCTGGCTGGTCGGGCTCGGCATCGTCGCCCGAGGGGCGGGCTTCGCCTTCCGCAAGTACTCGGCGAGCTTCGGCGAGGCGCGCCTCTACGGCGTCGTGTTCGCCTCCTCGTCGCTCATCACGCCGTTCTTCCTCGGCGCGATCGCCGGGGCGATCGCCTCGGGCCGCGTGCCCCTCGACGGCACCGACAACCGCTGGACGAGCTGGCTCGGGCCCACGTCGCTGCTCGGCGGCGCCCTCGCCGTGCTGACGTGCGCGTTCCTCGCTGCGGTGTTCCTGGCCGCCGAGGCCGACTCGCTCGGCCGTGAGGACCTCGTCGAGTGGTTCCGCCGGCGGGCGCTCGTGACGGGGCTGGGCACCGGAGCGGTCGCGCTGATCGGCATCGTCCCGTTGGCCACCGACGCCGAGACGCTCTTCGACGGGTTGACCGGTCGTGGACTGCTGGAGGTGGTGGGTTCGGCCGTCGCCGGTGCCGCGAGCCTGTGGTTGCTGCGGACCGGTGCGCTGCGTCGGGCTCGGGTCGCCGCGGTCCTCGCCGTGGGCGCCGTCGTCGGTGGGTGGGGGTTCGGGCAGTACCCGTGGGTGCTGGTCGACGAGGTCGAGATCGCCGATGCCGCCGGCGCGACCGCGACCCTCTGGGGGCTGGTCATCGGGGGCGCCGTCGCCGCGGTGCTGGTCGTGCCGTCCCTGCTCTATCTCTTCGTCCTCGCGGATCGGGACGCCATCGGGACCGAGATCGACCCATGACCTGGTCAGCCGGGTCCTGAGTCCGACGACGGCCACCGCCGAACCCTCAGGTCGCTGCCGATGCGGACGACGTCTCCCGTGAGATGCCCGAGGCCGGAAGCGACGCCGCTCGCGGTACGCCGTATCCCGGCGCGCCGAGCGCCGGCGCGGCGCGCCGTGATCGCCGTTGGATCGTCGGGCTCGGCGTCGTGGCCTCGGCGATCGTGGCGTGGTTCGCCATCTCGTTCGCGCTGTTCGACGACACCGACGACGTCGGAGCGAACACCTTCGACACGACCGACTGCTTCCAGCCCCGCCTGAACGCCGTCCAGACCGGGATGCAGACGGTGACCGCGGCCGGCGACGTCGACGTCGCGATCACCGCCGTCGACCCGGCGAGCGCGTTCGTCATCGCGACCCAGCGTTCCGACAGCGGCGCACCGCCGAACGTGACGGTCGCCGTGCAGCTGACCTCGGCCACCAACCTCCGATTCACCAAGTCGCCGTCGGCCGTGGAGACACCGGTGGTCGTGGAGTGGAGCGTCGTCGAGTACGACTGCGGCGTCAGCGTGCAGCACGGTCTGATCGCCGCCGGCTCGACGAGCCCGATCGCGATCTCGTCGGTCGAGCCCGGGCGGGCCTTCGTCCTGTTCTCGCTCACCGCTCCGGGCAACAGCAGCTTCCTCCAGCAGGACGACCTCTACGGGATCTGGATCAGCTCGCCGACCGAGCTGTCCGTGGTCGGCGACCTCGCATCCGGCTCGATCGCGTACCAGGTGGTCGAGTTCCAGCCGGGAGCGGCATCGGTGCAGAACGTCGCCGTCGACCTGACCGGCCTCGCGACCCGGACGGCGACGCTGCCGACCGCCGTCGACCCGGACCGCACGTTCGTGCTCGGCGGCTGGACGGTCACCAGCCACGACGAGGTCGACGACTTCGGCGTCCGCACCCGCCTCGTCGACCAGAACACGATCGAGGCGACGCGGCTCGGCATCGACACCGACGTCGATCTGCGGGTGCAGGTCGTCGAGCTCGCCGACGGCACGGTGGTGCGGCACGGCCTGAGCGATCTCGCGCCCGGCGAGTCGACCACGACCGCCAGCTTCGAGCCGGTCACCGTCGCTCGGTCGACGATGTTCGCGACGGGTCAGGCCAGCTCGGGCCAGAGCCTCGGCCGCGGCGAGCTGGCGACCGACGACAACCTCGGCGACGTCAGCTTCACCTTCGAGCTGACCTCCCCGACGGATGCGAGGCTCACCCGCGACTCCACGGTCGACGATGCCTCGGTCGCCTGGCAGGTCGTCGAGTGGGGCGGACCGCCGTGGTGGGATGGCGACTGGGCCTTCCGTCGACGGCTCGACGTCGACGCCACCGTCCTGGCCGAACAGCGCTACTCGGTGCCGCTGACGATCGATCACGCCCAACTCGTGGCCGACGGGTTCTCCTCGGCCAGCGGTGACGACATCAGGGTCCTGCGCTGGGACGGCACGACGTGGACCGAGCTCGACCGGATCCTCGGGGAGGGGTCGGCGTGGAACGCCGCCGACACCACGCTCTGGTTCCGGACGACCGACGACATCGCAGCGGGCGGTGCGGGCACGTATTGGCTGTATCACCGCAACGGCGCCGCGCCGGCGCCTCCGGCCGACCCGGAGCAGGTGTGGCTGGTGACCGAGGACTTCGAAGACGGCACGCTCGGCGACTTCGTCGATCGCACCCCGGGCGCCTGGTACGCCGCCGACCCCTGGACGAGGCGGCGACCGATCACGGTGAGCGCCGCCTCGGTCCCCTCGGACCTCACCGACTTCCCGCTGCTCGTCGAGCTCACCGACGCGGACCTGGCCGCCAACGCGCAGGGGGACGGCGACGACATCCGGTTCGTCGCCGCGGACGGGACGACGCCCCTGGCCCACGAGATCGAGCGCTGGGACTCGTCGACCGGCGCCCTCACCGCGTGGGTGCGCATCCCGCTGCTGTCGGCGAGCGTCGACACGACCATCTACCTCCTCTACAGCGCCCCGAACGCTCCGGACCAGTCCGACGTCGACGCGGTCTGGGACGACGCCGTCGCCATCTGGCACCTCGCCGAGGACCCGTCCGGTCCACAGCCCGACGTGGACGACTCGGGCCCGGGTGATCGGGAAGGGCTCGCCCTGGGGTCCATGACCTCGGGCGACCTCGTCGACGCCGTCGCCGGCGACGGCCTCGACTTCGACGGGAGCGACGACCGCATCGACGTCGCGGGCCTGGAGCTCGGTGCGGTCGCGACGATCAGCGCCTGGGTCCGCACCGACACGCTCGTGCCCGAGTCGGCGCTCGTCGCGAAGGCGTCCTCACCCACCGATCCCGTCTTCGAGCTCGCGCTGGCGAACGGTGGGGCGACCGGTCGGCAGCTCCGAGGCCGCGTCGAGGTCGGTGGTTCGATCCGGACGGTGCAGGCCGCCGACGTGAACGCCGGCGCCTGGTACCACGTCGCCCTGGTCTACGACGGCACCGCGGTGCGGTTGGTCGTGGACGGCGTCGAGGTCGCCACGACGTCCGTGACCGGAGGGCTCCCCGTCCGGCCCGGTCGCCCCGTGACGCTCGGCGGCCTCGATGACGGCTCATGGCTCCTCGATGGGCACCTCGACGAGGTTCGCGTGCTGTCCGCCGCCCGGACGGTGGACTGGCTGAGCGTCGAGCACGCGAACCAGGGCGACCCGGGGAGCTTCCTCTCGTTCGGGTCGGTGGAGACCGGAACGTGGCTCGGCCAGGGGGAGTGGAGCCACCGCCTCGGCGTGGGCATCGACGGCGCCGCCTTCACCGCCGATCTCACCGACCAACCGGTGCCGCTCCGGATCGCGGCGAACGGCGATCTGGCCACGCTCGCCCAGACCGGCGGCGCCGACCTGGTGGTGACGGCCGGCGACGGCGTGACCCGGCTCGACCACGAGGTCGAGTGGTTCGATCCGACCTCCGGCGAGGCGTTGATCTGGGTCCGGGTCCCGAGCGTCGCGACCGGGACATCGGTGCTGCTGTTCCTGTACGTGGGGAACCCGAGCGCGGTCGACCAACAGGACCCCGACGGTGTGTTCGGACCGACGGCCGAGTCGGTCTGGCACCTCGCGAACGACGGCAACCTGCTGCTCAACGGATCCTTCGAGGCACCGTTCGTGGCCGACAGCTCCTTTGTCTACGCCGACCCGCCCGGCTGGACGTCGAGCCGACCCGACGGCAGCCTCGAGATCCAGGGGGATGGGCTGGTCGTGCCGGCGCTCGCCGGGCGCCAGATCGCCGAGCTGAACGTGTCGGCGCCGCGGAGCATCACGCAGAGCGTCGTGGTCGAGGCCGGCGCCACCTACGAGTGGTCCTTCCATCACCGCGGTCGCACGGGGGTCGACACCGTGGAGGTGCTCGTGGACGGTCTGTCGCAGGGCAGCTTCGCGACGGACGCGTCCGGGTGGCGTCGCTACTCCGGGCAGGTCGTGGCGACCTCTGCCGAGCTGACCCTGGTGCTCTCCGCCGTCTCCCCGACCGGGGACTCCGGCAACCTCATCGACGACGTGCAGCTGCGCCGGGTGGGCTGATCGGCTCATCTCGGCGGTCGGGACGCCGATCGGACCGGGTGTGGAGGAACGCCGTCGTCGCCGCGACCGCGCTGTGCCTGGTGGTCACCGTCGCCGCGGGCGTCCGGACCTCCCGCGCCGACTTCCGCGACACGACCGACAACCTTGGGTCGCTGTTCGCCACCGGCACGATCTCGGTGGGTACCGACGGCGCCCGGCTCGACATCGACGTTCGTGGTCTGGAGCCGACGACCACGGTCGAGGACTGCGTCGAGGTCGTGTACGAGGGTGATCTCGACCCGGTCCGGGTTCGGCTCTTCAGCGACGGACTGCGGTCGGGCGGGCTCGAGGACTACTTGCTCGTCCGCATCGAGGAGGGTTCGAGCACCGGTGGCCGGTGCGACGGCTTCGTCCCCAGCCAGGTCGTGTTCGACGGCACCGCGAGCCAGCTGCTCGCACGCCACCGCAGCGCGGCCTCGGCGTTCAGCAGCTGGGACGCGGCGAGCGTCGGCGCCTCGCTGTCCTACCGCGTGCGGATCGGTGTGATGGACGACGACCGCGCGCAGGGGCTGGAGACGGCCTTCGAGCTCGTCGCCGAGGCGGCGCTGTGAACCTCGACGCTGATCGCGCCGCCCGACTCCGGCACCGGGGAACCCTGATCGGCGTCCCGGTCGCGACGGCGTACGTCTGCGCGACGATCGTCCTGGGCCTCTGGGTGCTGACCCCGGTCCTGCTGTCCGGCTGGAGCCCGGTGGTCGTGACGTCGGGTTCGATGCAGCCGGCGATCTCGCCCGGTGACGTCGTCCTGCTGGAGGAGCTGGCGCCCGGCGATGTCGCGGTCGAGGGCGAGGTCATCACTTTCGTCGACCCGCTCGACGACGGGACCACGATCACCCATCGGGTCCTGGGCCTCGACGATCGCGGCCACTACATCACCAGAGGTGACGCGAACCTCGACGCCGACGGCGTCGCCGTCCCACCGGACCAGGTCATCGGCGTCGGGCGCCTCCTCATCCCGGTCGTCGGCCTTCCGGTGGTGTGGCTCGAGCGCGGGCACGCACTGCTCTTCTTCGCGTGGGCGATCTCCCTCGCGGGCCTGATCGCGATGCTGTCCAGCAACCTGCTCCGGCGGCGTCGGCGCGCCGCCGGTCCGGTCGCCTCCGACGTCGCCGACGCCGCGATCCGGCGCCTCCGGAACGTGGTGTGCCTCCTCGTGCTCGCGCAGCTGGCGGCCGACCCCGACGTCTTCGGAGCAAGCCTCATCGATCCGCTGTTGCTCGCCGGTGCCGCGATCGCCGTGTTCGGCGGACTCAACGTGTTGTCCCGCGTCCGTCCCGACACGCCGCGCCGCGCCCACTTCGAGCTGGTCGCCGACGGGGCGCTCGCGGTGCTCATCGCCGCGCCCGCGGGATCCGGGTCCCTGCTCTGGATCCTGCTGAGTCTCCCGATCGCCGAGGCCGCCGCCCGTTACCGCATCGTCGGCGCCGTCTCCGCGTGGATCGTCGTGGCGCTGTCGACGATCGCCGTCCGCGTCGCCTCCAGCGACGACGCCGGCGCAGTCGTGTCCGAGCTCGACTCGCTGCTCGACCAGCTGGGCATCCTCCTGCTCATCACCCTGCCGGGTGCGTTCCTCGCGGAGCAGCTGCTGGTCGACATCGCTCGCCAGCGGAAAGCGGAGCTGGCCGCCGTCGAGCGCGGTGAGCTCCTGCACGTGGTGGCGGAGGCCGGTCAACGGGTCAGCACCGTCGAGATGGAGCTGATGTCGACGGTGACGGACACCGCGGTCGCTCTCGGCTTCGATCGCGCCGACGTCGTCGTGAACCTCGACGACGAGTGGATCGTCGTGGCCGTGTCGCCGTCCACCCGCTCGCTGCCCGAACCGGAGACCTCGGCGGGCGCGGTCGTCGGCCGTCGTCTGCCGCTGCGCAACGAGATCGACGACGCCGATGCGCACGCTGCTCCTGCTCTGCGGGCACTGGGCCTGGGCCAGGTCATCTCGTTCCGCTTGTCGACCGACCCCGTCGCCGCGGTGCGCGTCGGTGTCGCGGCCGGCCGCCCGGCGACCGGTGAGCAGCTCGAGGCCGCCGAGCTGCTCGTCGGCCAGGCGAGGGTCGCGCTGGAGAACGAGCTGCTGGTGGCCGAGCTGCGCCTCGCGAGGGAGGCTCTCGAAGAGCAGGCCTTGACGGATGCGCTGACCGGCCTGCCGAACCGCGCCGGGTTCCACCGCTACCTCGACGGCCGGCCCCACGACGAGGACATGATCGCCGGTGTCCTGTTCTGCGATCTGGACGGCTTCAAGGCCGTCAACGACGAGCTCGGCCACGATGCGGGCGACGCGCTCCTCGTCGAGATCGCCGGTCGTCTGGCCGGTCTGACCGAGGAGCAGGATCTCGTCGCCCGCCTCGGCGGCGACGAGTTCGTCGTGGTCGCCATCCGCCACGACACGCGCGCCCTCGAGCAGCTCGCGCAGTCGATCGTCGACGCGGTCGGTGTGCCGGTCGAGCTCGGGAACGACGTGGCCGTCGTCGGCACGAGCGTCGGCCTCGCCGAGTCGGCGCCGGGCGTGGAGGACGACGAGCTGGTCCGGCGAGCCGACGCCGCCATGTACTCGGTCAAGGCGGCCGGGAAGCGGAGCTGGCGGCGCTTCGACGAATCGCTGGAGGCCGTGCCGCGACGATCGGTCCAGCTCCGCAACGACATCCGTACGGCGGCGGCCGCCGGTCAACTCGTGCTCGAGTACCAACCGATCGTTGCCGCCTCCCCGGGTCCGCTGCGCGTGCTGCTCGCCGAAGCGTTGCTGCGGTGGCAGCACCCCGAGCTCGGGCGGATCGGACCGCTGGACACGCTCGCCGCAGCCGACGACGCCGGCGTGCGCGACGAGATCGAGGAGTGGGCGCTCCGCACGGCCTGCGCCGCCGCGGCTGCGTGGCAGGTGCCGAGCGGACCGCCCGTGCCCGTCGCAGTCAACCTCAGCCCCGGTCAGCTGGAGCGGCGGGAGCTCGTGCAGCTCATCGCGACCTCGCTGGCCGGCACCGGCCTGCCGCCGGAGTGCCTCGTGTTGGAGTTGTCGGAGCGGGCCGCGATCGACCGGCCGGAGGTGCTGGCCCGACTCGAGGAGCTCCGCGGTCGCGGCGTCTCGCTGGCCCTGGACGACTTCGGCACCGGTGAGGCGTCGCTCACCTCGCTGCGTCGGGTGTCGCTCGACATCCTCAAGCTCGACAAGAGCTTCGTGGACCGGTGCGAGTCCGTGGAGACCGAGCGGAAGATCCTCGCCTCGGTGGCCTCGCTCGCCCAAGGACTCGGACTGATCGTGGTCGCCGAGGGCGTCGAGCGTCCCCAGCAGCTGGCCATCGTCCGCGACTGCGACATCGAGCTCGTGCAGGGCCACCTCGCCCACCGTCCGCTGCCGCTCGAGCGGTTCCTGGACGTCCTCGCCCGTCAGCGTCGTGTCGCCGCCAAGCAGCAGGAGCGCAACGATGTCTCGAGCTGAGCAGCACCTCGACGACTCCGTCGCCGCCCGCGCCGGCGTGCTCCGGGCGACGGCGGCGATGCTCTCGGTCGCCGTCGCGACGGTCATCGTCTCGTCGCTGGTGGTCAGCTCGACCGCGAGCTCGCTGCGGCCCGAGTCGGTCAGGGCGACCAACTCCTTCGAGGCGGGCACGGTCGACCTGACCGACGACGACGCCGGCGCCAGCCTCTTCGATCTCGGCGGCATGGCTCCGGGACGACCGGTCGAGCAGTGCATCGAGGTCTTCTACCGGGGCACGATCCAACCCGCGGTGGTCCGGATGCGGGCCGACGTGGAAGGTGATCTCGCGGAGCTGCTCGACGTTCGTATCGAGCGGGGTGTCGGCGGCGGCTTCGACGACTGCGCGGGGTTCGTGGAGCTCGGTCCCGTGTGGGAAGGCACGCTCGCGGACCTCGCGACCGAGACGTCCGCCCTCCCGCTCGAGGTGCTCGACGTGCCGACGTCGCCCATGAGCGCGACCTTCCGGTTCATCGTGGAGGTGCGCGACGACGCGGCGGCGATGGGGCGGACCGCCGCAGCCGACATCATCTGGGAGAGCGCGGTCCGGTGAGCGATCACCTTCCGCTGGGGGAGGCGTCGGAGCTGGACGAGGAGGAACGTCGCCGTCCATTCGTCGTCGTGCTCGCCGCCCTCGCCGCGCTCGTCCCGGTGGCCGTGGTCCTGATCCTGACGGGCACCCAGAGCTCGTTCGTGGGGCGCGACAGCATCGGCACGGTCCGGGCCGCCGCCGCGACGGTCGACATCGCGGCCGGCCGAGTGTCCTCCGATCAGTCGTTCGAGAACCTGGTGCCGGGCGAGACGATCCACTTCGGTCTCGAGGTGCGCAACGGCGGTGACCTGCCGCTTCGGTACACCCTCGCCGTCGTGAGTGGCGACGGAGCTCTCGCCGAGTCGTTGCAGGCCTCCCTCCGGCTCACGAACGCCGGGTGCTCCGCCGCGACCTACGCCACCGGGGCCGTCATCGACGCACCGGATCGCCTGGGCGACGGGGAGCCGCTGCGGATCTTCGGGGACCCGACCACGGGACCACAGCCGGGCGATCGGCTGTTGCGGGTCGGCCGCTCCGAGACGCTGTGCTTCGAGGTGAGCGTCCCGATCGACGCCGGCAATTCGCTCCAGGGGCGGCGCAGCGTCCAGACCTACGTCTTCGATGCGGAGCAGGCCACCTCATGACAGCGACGAGAACGACGACGGCAGACCGACGCTCGGGGGCGGCGACGGCGATCCGGATCGGCACGGCACTCGTGACGGCCTCCCTGCTCGCGGTCGCGCTCGGCCTGGCCGTGATGGTCGCCACCGGTCACCGGCCGATCATCATCACCACGGGATCGATGCGGCCGACCGCCCCGCCCGGCACGCTGATCGTCGCCGGGCCGAAGCCGGGCGCCGAGGTCGTCGCCGGTGACGTCGTCGTGATGCGCCGACCCGGCTCCACGCCCGTGACCCACCGAGTCGTGGAGATCGTCGACGACTCGGGCATCCGGGCCGCCATCACCCAGGGCGACGCCAACGACTTCCTCGATCCAGCGCCCTACCTGCTCGGCGAGGGAGACGAGCTCGTCGCCCGGTGGTACTTCCCCCGACTGGGGGGAGCCGTCGAGTGGTTGGGCTCGAGTCGCGGCGCGACGGTGCTCGTCGCGTTCGTGCTCCTCATCCTGACCTCGATCGCCGTCCGCCGGATCTGGGCCGAGCCCGACGACGAGGACGGCGGGGAGGACGCGACGGGCTCCGATGGGCACCTCGACTGGGCCGACGAGGCGCCGTGGCCCGCCGACGACGAGCCGACCGAGCAGGCCGTCCGGCCGCCGGCCCGCTCCGGCGGCGTGCTCTGAGCTTCGCAACACCTCACGAACCCGGCGCGAGCGACCGATGGGTCTCCAAGATCGACCGGGAGGACCTGGAGAGATGGCCACGAAGACCAAGCGGTGGGAGCGGATCGGGCTGACCGCCGCCGTCATCGCTGCGGCGGCCGCCGTGCTGGGCGTCAGCTCGCTGGCGCTCTTCACCGACAGCGAGACCGTCGGCAGCAACGCGTTCGGCACCGGCACCCTCGACCTCACTGCGTCTCCGACGTCGGCGGTCTTCAACGTCCCGGCCATGGCGCCCGGTGACGAAGAGGTCGCCGCGCTCACGATCGGCAACTCCGGCACGATCGCTCTGCGCTACGCCGCGACGTCGACCACGACCGAGAACACGCTCGCCGGCGAGCTCGATCTCACCATCAAGACCGGCGTGACGACGTGCACCACCGGCGGCTTCGACACCGACGGCAGCGTCATCTACGGGCCTGGCGACCTCGGCAACACCACGCCGATCGCCCTCTTCGGCGATGCCACGCAAGGCGCCGACGCAGGGGACCGCACGCTGGCGGCGAGCACGAACGAGGTGCTGTGCGTTCGTGTGGCCCTACCCCTGTCGGCGACGAACGCCTCGCAGGGCGCGAGCACCACCGCGACCTTCCAGTTCGACGCCGAGCAGACCGACAACAACCCGTAGACGAGTTCACCGTCGCCCGGTCGACCAGACGGCCCTCAACCCTCGATCGAGGGTTGGGGGCCGTCGTCGCGTCCGGGATCGTGTCAGAACGATCCGAGCGCTGGCTTTCCCGCAGCGTGCGGTGGCCGACCTCAGAGTCCGTGGGGAGCCACCGGTCGACGAGCGCGCCTTCGCGGCGACGGAGCGACCTCTCGCGCGTCGGTGCCGCCGTCGTCATCGTCTTCGTCGCCGTCGCGGGCAGCTTCGTGCTGCTGAGCGCAGAACGGCCCGCCACCGCCGGCCCCGGCAACCTCGTCATGGTCACGGGCAACGGCACGACCTCGGGTGGCAACGACGCCGCGAAGCGGGCGCTGTTCGAGTCGTGGGGGTGGACCGTCACCGCCATCGACGACTCGAGCTCGTCCGCGGCGTTCGCCAGCGCGGCCTCGTCCAACGACGTGATGTTCGTCTCCGACTCGTCGGGGAGTGCTGCCTTCGGCGACCTCCGAGGCCTCGACATCGGCATCGTCAACGAGAAGTTCACCTACATCTCGAGCCTGATGCACGCGTCGTCGTCGGATCAGACCTTCACGAACGCCACGTCGATGGACATCATCGACAACTCGCACTACATCACCAGCGGGTTCTCGACCGGCTCGTTGACGATCCACTCCAGCGCCGACGACGTGAACGGGTGGGACGAGTCGTCCTCAGCGCTCCCGTCGGGGGTCCAGGACCTGGCCGACAGCCCGGGTTCCACCAACGCAGTGCTCTGGGTCGCCGACACCGGCGCCGCGTTGTACTCCGGGAACAACGCCGTCAACCGGCGGGTCTGGTTCCCCTCGGATGCCGCCAACCCGTCCAACTTCACCAGCGACTACGAGACGATCCTCGAACGATCGCTCGACTGGGCGGCCGGCTTCGATGCTCCGGCGTCGATCGGCAACCTGCTCTTCGTCACCGTTGACGGCACGACGGGCGACTCCGAGGACGCCGCTCGCCGAGCCCTCTTCGAATCCTTGGGCTGGACGGTCACCGTCACCGACGACGACGCCGGCCTCGGCTCGCTCACCACGGCAGCCGCCGCCAACGACGTCATGTACATCTCCAACACGGTCTTCACCGGCAACACCGATCTGCGTGGGCTCGACATCGGCATCGTCTCGGAGGCCGCGGCCAACTGGCGCGACCTGACCTACGACTCGGGCTTCGCCGTCGCAGTCGCCTCGACGACCCAGGTGAACGTCACCGACACCAGCCCGTACCCGACGTCGACCTTCTCCGCCGGCACCCTGACGTTGCTGTCGAGCGCCGACAGCCTCGGCTACTGGAACTCCGCGACGACGACGCTCCCGGCAGCGGCGGTCGTGTCGATCGAGCGAGTCGGCGCCACCGACAACGAGTTCCTGACCACCTTCGAAACGGGCGACAGCCTGTACGGCGGCAATACCGCCGCCAACCGGCGGGTCCTCGCCGGCTGGGGCTCGACGGCGGAGTCGCTCTGGACCGCCGACATGGACACACTCGTCGCCCGGACGCTGGAGTGGGCCGCCGGCTTGGCCGGAGGCGGTGGTGGAGGCGGTGGTGGCTCCGTGCCCGGCAACCTCGTGATGGTCACGAGCGACGGCACGACCTCGACCAACGCGAAGGTGTCGAACCTCGCCGGCCAGTTCGCCGGCTGGGGCTGGACCGTCACCGCCGTCGACGACGATGCCGGCGCCTCGGCGCTCGCGGCGGCAGCAGCAGCCAACGACGTCATGTTCGTCTCGGACTCGGTCGGCTCCAGCGCAGGCGACGCCGTCCGAGGCCTCGACATCGGCATCGTCAACGAGGACTTCGGTGCGATCTCGCGACTGCTCTACGCGAGCTCGGCCGACCAGACGTGGAACAACAACACGACCGTCGACGTCGTGGACAACTCGCACCCCATCACCAGCTCCTTCTCCCTCGGCTCGGTGACGGTCCACACGTCGGGCGACGACGTGAACTACTGGGTCGAGTCCTCGACCGCGCTGCCGGCGGGTGTCACCGTGCTCGCCGACAGCCCCACCTCGTCGAACCACGGCGCGCTGTTCGTCGCCGACACCGGCGCTGCCCTGTACTCGGCGAACACGGCGGCGAACCGTCGGGTCTGGTTCCCGTCGGACGGTGCCGATCCGACCCGGTTCACCAGCGACTACCAGACGCTGCTCGAGCAGTCGCTGCTCTGGGCGGGCGACGTCTCGGTCGCCTGCGGAGTCACCGACTCCGACAGCGACGGCCTGCTCGACTGCTACGAGACCGCCTTCGGTGACACCGACGGCGACACCACGCCGAACGAGCTCGATGTTGACGACGACGGCGATGGCACCAACACCTCGGCGGAGAACGCCGACCCCAACGGCGACGGCGATCCTCGGGATGCGGTCGACAGCGACCGCGATGGCCAGCCCGACTGGCTCGACATCGAAGCGCGGGGCTCAGCGGCCCCCGTCGTCGCCGAACAGAAGATCTCCTCGACCGCCGGCGGGCTGATGGCCGCGCTCGACAACGGCGGCAACTTCGGTGCGGGGGTCACGCCCCTCGGGGACATCGACGCCGACGGGGTGAACGACGTCGCCATCGGCATTCCCAACGACAGCGACGGCGGCACGGCGAGGGGTGCGGTCCGCATCCTGTTCCTCAACGCCGACGGCACCGTGAAGGCGGAGCAGGACATCAGCTCGACATCGGGCGGTCTGGTCGGTCCCCTCGAGAACTCCGATCTCTTCGGACGCGACGTCGAGGGCGTCGGCGACATCGACGGCGACGGGGTGAACGACCTCGCCGTCGGTGCGTTTGGCGACGACACCGGCGGTGGGTCCGCCGGCGCGATCTACCTCCTGTTCCTCAACTCGGACGGGACCGTGAAGGGTGAGCAGCTGATCTCCGAGGGGGCAGCCGGGTTCGCTTCGACCCTCGACCCCGAAGATCGGTTCGGGCTCGGGATCGCCGCGCTCGGCGATCTCGACGGCAACGGCGTGCGCGACCTGGCGGTCGGTGCACCTCGTGACGACGACGGCGGCACCGATACCGGAGCCGTGTACGTGCTCTTCCTCGCGGCCGACGGGACGGTCGTCTCGGAGCAGAAGATCTCCGAGACCGTCGGCGGTGGGCCGGCGCTCGACGACGACGATCACTTCGGCGCGTCGGTCACCGGCGTCGGCGATCTCGACGGCGACGGGGTCGAGGACCTCGTCGTGTCCGCCGAGGGTGACGACGACGGCGGCACGGATGGGGGCGGGCTCTACGTGCTGCTCCTGAACAGCGACGGCACCGTCAAGGCGACGCAGAAGATCTCGGAGTCCGTGGGCGGTGGGCCGGCGCTCGACGACAACGACGGCTTCGGTTCCGACGTCGCCGGCCTCGGGGACCTGAACGGAGACGGGACCGGGGATCTGGTCGTCGGTGCCGTCGGCGATGACGACGGCGGCACCGATCGTGGCGCGATCTACCTCGTGACCCTGGCCACCGACGGGACGGCCACCGAGGTCCAGAAGCTCAGCTCGACGACGGGCAACCTCTCCGGCCCGCTCGACGACGGTGACGAGTTCGGCAGCGGCGTGGCGGCGATCGGCGACCTCGACGGTGATGGGCTCATGAACCTCCTGGTCGGCGCGAGTGGCGACGACGATGGAAGCAGCGCGCGAGGCGCCGTCTACGTCCTCGACCTGAGCGAGTACCTCCTCGTGAACTCGACCGGTGACGCCTCCGATGCCTCCCCCGGCGATGGGGTCTGCGATACCGGTGGCGCGAACTCCGCAGCAGCCGACGAGTGCACGCTCCGCGCCGCGATCGAGGAGGCCAACGCCTCATCGCTCAGCAGCACCGTCGAGTTCGCCATGCCGGCCACCGAAGCGGGCCACTCGAGCGGCATCTGGACGATCGCTCTGGGCACCGAGCTTCCCGACGTGACCGGCGCCATCTCGATCGATGCGCAGAGCCAGACGGGCTGGACGCAGGACCCGATCGTCGTGCTCGACGGCTCCTCACTCGGCGGTGGCGACGATGCCTTCAACCTGACCGGCGCCGGCAACACCGTCCGGGGCTTCGTCGTCCGGGACTTCCCCGACGACGGCATCAACCTCATCGGCAGCGGCGGCCACACCGTCGCCGGCAACTGGATCGGTCTCTCCGCCGACGGCTCGACGGTCGCTGCGATGAACGACGATGGCATCGCGATCCGCGCCGGGTCGACGGGCAACACCGTGGGCGGGTCGAACCCCGCCGACCGCAACGTCGTCTCCGGCAACGGTGGAGAGGGCATCCTCGACCAGCAGGGCGGCAACCTGATCGAAGGGAACTACTTCGGCACCGACGCGAGCGGCCTCCTGGACCGGGGCAACGGCGATGAGGGGGTCGACCTCAACAACGCGCCCGCCACGACGGTGCGCGACAACGTCGTGTCGGGCAACGACGGCGAGGGGATGCAGATCCTGTCGTCCAACGGTGCCGTGATCGTCGGGAACCTGATCGGCGTGGGCGCCGACGGGACGACGGCCATCGGCAACAGCGCGGACGGCATCACCATCAACTTCGGCGCGACCGACGGCCTGAGGATCGGCGGCGTCAACGCCGGTGAGGGCAACACGATCGCCCACAACGGGGACGAGGGGGTGACCGTCTTCGAGACCGGCTCGGACGACAACGCGATCCTCGGCAATTCGATCCACTCCAACGCTGCGCTCGGCATCGACCACGGCGGCGCCGGAGTCAGCGGCAACGACGCCGGCGACGGCGACACGGGCCCGAACGACGGACTCAACTTCCCGGTGATCACGGCGGGGACCGCCTCGACGATCGACTTCACGCTCGACGTCCCGGCCGGCGACTACCTGATCGAGGCGTTCCGCAACCCGGCGGGCACGGACGGGACGGGGTTCGGTGAGGGCGAGGTGTCACTCGGCTTCCACCAGGTCGCCCACACGGGGTCCGGGTCCGAGTCGTTCACCGGCACCTTCGCGGATGTCGCGGCGGGCGGCGACATCACCCTCACCGCGACCGAGTGCACGGACGGCTCGTGCACCTCGTTCGGTTCGACCTCGGAGTTCTCGGCGGCCTCGACGCCACCGGCGAGCTGCGCCGCCACCGACTCCGATGGCGACGGCCTCCTCGACTGCTTCGAGACCCTGTACGGCGACACCGACGGCGACACCATCGGCAACGAGCTCGATGCCGACGACGATGGTGATGGCACGCCGACGGTGTCGGAGAACCCCGACCCCAACGGGGACGGGGACCCTCGCGACGCCCTCGACGCTGACCGGGATGCCCAGCCCGACTACCTGGACGTGGCAGCCGGTCCATCGGCGCTACCGGTCCGTGCGGAGCAGAAGATCTCGGACACCACCGGTGGCCTCGCTGCGACGCTCGCCGACGACGACCGGTTCGGCAGAGCAGCGGCGAGCATCGGTGACCTGGATGGCGATGGCGTGACCGACCTCGTCGTGGGTCGACCGCTCGCCGATACCGGAGGCAGCTCCCGCGGCGCGATCCACGTCCTCTTCATGGACGCCGATGGCACCGTGCGCGCCGAGCAGGAGATCTCCCAGTCGGCGGGTGGCGGACCGAGCCTCGACGACAACGACGAGTTCGGCTCCTCGGTCGCGGCGGTCGGCGATCTCGACGGGGACGGGGTGACGGACCTCGCGGTCGGAGCGGTCGGCGACGACGACGGGGCCTTCAACGTCGGTGCCGTGTGGGTGCTCTTCATGAACGCCGATGGCTCGGCGAGGGCGACCCAGAAGATCAGCGACACCGACGGCGGGTTCGGTGGCGCCATGGACAGCTCGGACTTCTTCGGCGGCAGCATTGCCGGACCGGGCGACGTCGACGGCGACGGCCTCCCCGACCTCGTGGTCGGCGCCAGCCGCGACAGCGACGGTGGGACCGCTCGGGGAGCCGTCTACGTCCTGTTCCTGAACGCTGACGGCACGGTCCGGGCGGAGCAGAAGATCAGCGACACCGCCGGCACCTTCGCAGCGACGCTCGACGACTCCGATCAGTTCGGTATCTCCGTGGCTGCGCTCGGCGACCTCGACTCGGACGGGGTCCCGGACATCGCCGTCGGCGCCAACGGCGACGACGACGGCGGCAACCTCCGTGGCGCCGTGTACGTGCTGCGGCTGAACGCCAACGGCACCGTCAAGGCCGAGCAGAAGATCAGCGACACGGCCGGCGGTCTCATGGCGGCGCTCGACAACGAGGATCGCTTCGGCTGGGCCGTCGCCGGCATCGGTGACCTCGACGGCGACGGCGTCCCCGACGTCGCCATCAGCGCCGACCAGGACGACGACGGCGACACGAACTCGGGCGCGGTGTACCTCCTCGAGCTCACCACCACCGGCGCGGTGAAGGCCGAGTCCAAGCTCAGCGCGGTGACCGGAGGGCTCACGGGACCTGTCGGTGGATTCGATCGCTTCGGCTCGTCGCTCGCCTCGCTGGGAGACCTCGACGGCGATGGCCGCCTCGACGTCGCCGTCGGCGCCGAGGAGGACGACGACGGGGGTAGCAACCGAGGTGCGGTGTACGTCCTCGGCCTCTCCATCTCCTGCGGCGCCGACACCGACGGCGACGGCGTCCTCGACTGCTACGAGTCCGCATTCGGCGATACCGACGGCGACACGACACCGAACGAGCTCGATGCCGACGACGATGGCGACGGCACACCGACGGCGTCCGAGAACGCTGACCCCGATGGCGACGGCGACCCGCGGGATGCCGTCGACTCGGACCGGGACGGCCAGCCGGACTGGCTCGACGTGCCCGTCGATCCATCGGGTGGTCCCGTGCGCAACGACCGCAAGGAGAGCGATACGACCGGTGACTTCGCCGGCGTGCTCGACGACGACGATGCGTTCGGCTCGTCGATCGCCGCGATCGGCGACCTCGACGGCGACGGGGTCAACGATCTGGTCGTCGGCGCTCCCTTCGACGACGACGGCGGCTCCAACCGCGGCGCCGTCTACGTGCTGTTCATGGACAGCAACGGCAGCGTCGGGACCCACCAGAAGATCTCGCAGCTCGAGGGCGGCGGACCGACGCTCGAGAACGATGACCGGTTCGGCAACTCGGTCGCGCCGATCGGTGACCTCGACGGCGACGGCATCGTCGATCTCGCGGTCGGCGCGTACTTCGCCGATCCCAGCGGCGAGCTCCACGTGCTGTTCATGAACGCCGACGGCACGGCCCGCAGCGCGCAGGAGATCAGTCAAGGCGTGGGTGGCTTCACCGACACGACCAGCGATCTCGACGCGTTCGGCGAGTCGGTGGCACCGCTCGGCGATCTGGACGGTGACGGCGTCCCGGATCTCGCCGTCGGGAGCGGTTTCGCCGACACCGGAGGCACCAACAACGGTGTGGTCCACGTGCTGTTCATGAACGCCGACGGCACGGTCAAGAGCCACCAGGAGATCAGCGAGGCGGCGGGCGGATTCGTCGGGCTCCTCGACACGAACGACGAGTTCGGCACCGCGGTCGCATCCCCGGGCGACGTGGACGGCGATGGCACGGTCGACCTCGCCGTCACGGCCGTGCGCGACGACGTCGGCGGTGGCTTCAGCCGGGGTGCGGTGTTCATCCTCTTCCTGAACGCCGACGGCACCGTCCGCGCCCAGCAGAAGATCGCCCAGGCCTCGGGTGGGCTGCAGATCGACATCGACGACTTCGACCAGTGGGGCAGATCGCTGGCTGCGGTCGGTGACGTCGACGGCGATGGTGTGCCGGACATCGCCGTCGGCACGGGTCTCGACGACGACGGCGGCAGCGCTCGCGGCGCCGTCCAACTGCTCACCCTCAACGCCGACGGCACGGTGAAGTGGGAACGCAAGATCTCCGACACGCAGGGCCGCTTCACCGAGGTGCTCGACGACGGCGACCAGTTCGGCGATGCCGTCACGAACCTGGGTGATCTCGACGGCGACGGCCGCATGGAGCTCGGCGTCGGCTCACCCCAGGACGACGACGGGGGGACCGACCGGGGTGCGTTCTACCGGCTGGAGCTCGAGCTGCTCGAGGACGCGGACAGCGACGGTCTGTGGAACTTCGTGGAGTGGGACAACACCGACGGTGTCTCACCGAACGACGACGACGACGTCGACGACGACGGCGACGGGACAGCGACCGCGTCGGAGAACGCCGATCCCGATGGTGATGGTGAGCCGCTCGACGCGATCGACTCCGACGGCGACGGCGAGCCCGACTACCTGGACGCCGGCGTCGGCACCGGGATCACGCCGGTCGACAGCGAGGTCCGGATCTCGGCGACGTCGGGTGGACTGACGACCGCACCGGCAACCAACGACGGCTTCGGCGACGCAGCGGTCGGGATCGGTGACGTCGACGGTGACGGCATCAACGACGTCGCGGTCGGCGGGAACCAAGCCGACGACGGCGGTGCGGATGCCGGTGCGGTGTGGATCCTGTTCATGAACGCCGACGGTACGGTCAGCTCCGATCGCAAGATCAGCACGGGAGCGGACGGTCTCACGTCCGTGCCCGACGGCAACGACCGTTTCGGCTCGTCGATCGCTCCGCTCGGTGACATGGATGGCGATGGCATCCCGGACATCGCCGTCGGCGCGCTCGGCACCGACAATGGCGGCACGCAGTTCTACGGCTCGGTCGACATCCTGTTCCTGAACGCCGACGGCTCGGTGAAGACCCAGCAACGGCTGAGTTGGAACGAGGGCGGGATCGAGGGGACCTTGGAGGCCGACTCCTTCGGCTCCGGCGTGGCCAACCTCGGCGACCTCGACGGGGACGGCTTCGTGGACATCGCCGTCGGGGCCCACACCGACGACGACGGCGGCCTCAACCGTGGGGCGGTCTGGATCCTCTTCCTCAACGGCGACGGCACCGTGAAGGCGGAGCAGAAGATCTCGGCGACGTCGGGTGGGTTCGGCGGCGTGCCGGCCGACGGCGATCTCTTCGGCGAGTCGGTCGCTGCGCTCGGCGACGTGGACGGTGACGGCATCGGCGACCTCGCCGCCGGGGCGATCTGGGACGGAGCGAGCTCGGAGGGCGCCGTCTACGTGTTGCTCCTCAACGCCGATGGCACCGTGAAGGCGGAGCAGAAGATCACCGCCGGTGTCGGGGGTCTCGACGCGGTCCTCGCCAGCTCCGAGGAGTTCGGCACGGCACTGGCCGGGCCCGGCGACCTCGACGGAGATGGCACCCCCGATCTCGTCGTCGGTGCGAGTGGTGACGACGACGGCGGAACCAGCCGTGGCGCCGTGTACGTCCTCTACCTCGACGCCGATGGCACGGTCGATCGGCAACGGAAGATCAGCTCGACGGAGGGAGAGCTCACCGGGCCGCTGGTCGACGTCGACATCCTCGGTTCGGCCGTTGGTGCGGTCGGCGATCTCGACGAGGACGGCCAGATCAGTCTGCTCCTCGGTGCTGCAGGGACCGATGACGGAGCATCAGGAGCGGGAGCGATCTACGTGGTCGAGCTCTCCGAGTACCGGCCTCACGTCGAGGGCACGGTCTTCGAGGACGTCGACGGCGATGGCCTCCTGGTCGACGATGGCGTCGGCGCTGCGGGTGTCGACGTGTGGCTCTTCCACGACGCCGACGCCGACGGTGAGCCGTCGGCGGGAGACACCGTCGCCGACACGGGAGTGACGGATCCGAACGGCGCCTTCGAGGTGATGGCGGCAGCCGGCGACGGGACGTACTGGGTGGTCGTCGACGCCGGCGACATCGAGCCGTCAGCCGGCTTCAACGGCGGCAGCACGATCGATGACGTCATCGCCGAGCAGACTCGCGGTCCGGTCGGCGCAGCGAGCTTCGATGGCTCGACGTGGTCGTTCGCGAGCGTCGACGGCGCTCGGTACGGCGGGGTGCGGCCGACGGACACCGACGGCTTCCCGACCCTGAGCGAGGCCGAGCACGTCACGCGGGTGGTCGTCAGCGGCTCCGACGTGCGTGGGCTCGAGCACGGCTTCTCGTTCGTGCCCGTGACCAACACGCTCGACGAAGTACCCCCGACCGGGTTCACCGACACGGCGGCATGGTCGACCTTCGATCCGGGCGCCGCCGGGGTCGGGGTGGATCCGGACGGGTACGAGGGCACCGTCTTCGATGGCCGGTACGTGTACTTCGTCCCGCTCCAGGACGGTGCGTTCCACGGCGAGATCATGCGCTACGACACGACGGGAGACTTCGGATCCCTCGCCGCGTGGTCGGCCTTCGACCCGAGTGCGAACGGCGTCGGTACCGAGCCCGTCGGGTACATCGGCGGCTCGTTCGACGGCCGCTACGTCTACTTCGCTCCCTACGCCAACTCCGGCGGCGGGCACGGTGAGGTGCTGCGCTACGACACGA
The DNA here is from genome assembly GCA_039185015.1 of Actinomycetota bacterium. GTDB lineage: Bacteria > Actinomycetota > Acidimicrobiia > Acidimicrobiales > Poriferisodalaceae > JBCBSZ01. Next base: position 41,657 of record JBCDAU010000010.1, on the reverse strand, counting down.
CCGGCGACTTCGGCACGGCAGGGTCGTGGAGCACGTTCGACCCCGGCGCTGCGGGCGTCGGGGTCGACGCCGACGGGTACGTCGGAACCCACTTCGACGGTCGGTACCTCTTCTTCTCGCCGTACTGGAACGGCTCGACCGCCCACGGCGAGGTGTTGCGCTACGACACGAGCGGAGACTTCAACACGGTGGGCTCCTGGGCCGCGTTCGACCCCGGTGCCGGCGGGGTCGGCGTCGATGCCGATGGCTTCAACCGGATGGTCTCCGACGGTCGCTTCCTCTACTTCGTCCCCGACGTCAACGGCACGTCAACGCACGGTGAGGTGCTTCGCTACGACTTGGACGCTCTGTTTGCCGACGTGGGATCGTGGGCTGCGTTCGATCCGGGCGCGAACGGGGTCGGCGTGGATCCCGACGGCTACCGGGATGCCACCTTCGACGGGCGCTACGTCTACTTCGCCCCGTACCAGAACGGCGCGTCGCCGTCGGGAGAGGTGTTGCGCTACGACACCACACAGACGTTCGAGGTCGCGAGCTCGTGGACGACCTTCGACCCGAGTGCCAACGGCGTCGGTACCGACGCCACGGGCTACGACGGTGCCGCCTTCGACGGTCGGTACGTCTACTTCGCGCCCGCATCGAACAGCTCGGGCGCGCACGGTGAGGTGCTGCGCTACGACACGAGCGGCGACTTCGCCACGGTCGGTTCGTGGTCCACGTTCGATCCGGGGGCGGCTGGGGTCGGCACGGATCCCGACGGCTACGAGGACCCGCTCTTCGACGGTCGGTACCTCTACTTCTCGCCGAGCTGGAGCGGAGCGGAGAACCACGGCGAGGTCCTGCGCTACGACACGCAGCGGGCCGGGCAGGGCTCGCTGCGTCAGTTCATCGACAACTCGAACGCCGCCGTCGGCGCGTCGGCGTCCGTCTTCCAGATCCCGACCGCGGACCCGGGTCACACCTCGGGCGTGTGGACCGTTCAGGCCGTCGTCGCACTGCCGTCCCTCGCCGACCAGGTAGCGCTCGACGCGACGTCTCAGCCGGGCTGGACGGCGACGCCGGTCGTCGAGCTCGACGGAGGGGCAGCGGGCGCCGGTAGCGGCTTGGTGATCGCTGCGGACGATTCCACCGTTCAGGGCCTGGCGGTCGGTCGGTGGTCCTCCCACGGCATCGAGGTCACGGGCGCCCGTGCGACGGTGAGTGACAGCCACGTCGGGACCGACGCGGCGGGGCTGGTCGCTCGGGGGAACGGCACCTACGGCGTGATCATCGACGGCGTCGACGGCACCGTCGATCGAAGCCTGGTGTCGGGCAACGGCGCTGACGGCATCAACATCGCGCCGACCGGCGTGGGTGCGACCGTCACGAACAGCTCCATCGGTACGGACGCCACCGGGAACGCCGCGCTGCCGAACGGTCAGGAGGGCGTGCAGATCGAGGCGAGCGACGCCGAGATCGGGCAGGTCGGCAACGGCAACGTGATCTCCGGGAACGCCTACGCCGGCATCAATGCGTGGACGGGCTCGCCGACCGGGGTGACCATCCAGGCGAACCTCATCGGTGTGGGTGCCGACGGGACGACGAGCGTGCCCAACGGCACGGTCGGTCCCGAGGGTGGCGTGACCGTCCGAGACGACGTCGGTGGCGTGCTGGTCGGCGGTGCGGGCGTTGGCGACGGCAACGTCATCGCCAACAACGTCGGTGACGGCGTCCAGATCATCGACGTCAACGGCAACCCGCAGAACGTGGCGGTCCTCGGCAACTCGATCGTGGACAACACCGACCTCGCCATCGACCTGGCCGACGACGGTGTGACGCCGAACGACGCAGGCGACGGGGACGCCGGACCCAACGATCTCCTCAACTTCCCAGGCGCCTCCGCGTTGACGGCGACGACGGTGACCTTCGCGCTCGACGTTCCTGCCGGCGACTACCTCGTCGAGGCCTTTCGGAACCCCTCCGGTCTTGATCCGTCGACCTTCGGCGAGGCCGAGATCAGCCTCGGGTTCCACCAGATCGCGCACGCCGGGGCAGGGTCCGAGTCGTTCGTCGGCACCTTCGCCGGGCTCACCGACGGCGGGAACGTAACGCTCGCCGTCACGGAGTGCGCTGACCCCGGATGCACGACCTTCGGCGGCACGTCCGAGCTGTCCGGGGCGGTGCAGTGCGCTCTCGACTCAGACGGCGACGGACTCTCCGACTGCTGGGAGACCAACTACGGCGACACCGACGGTGACGGGCTGGCCAACGAGAACGACGCCGACGACGACGACGACGGGGTCCCGACGTCCGTCGAGAACGCCGACCCGAACGGCGACGGTGATCCGAGGGATGCGCTCGACTCCGATCGGGACAGCGAAGCCGACTACCTCGACACCGAGGCACGCCCCAGTGGCGTGCCGGTCGTGGAGGAGCAGAAGATCTCTCAACTGGTCGGCGACTTCGCGACAACACTCTCCGACGGTGATGAGTTCGGCATCGTCACCAGCCTTGGTGACGTCGATGGCGACGGGATCACCGACCTCGCCGTCGGCGCGCCCCAGGACGACGACGGAGGCAACAACCAAGGAGCGGTGTACGTGCTGTTCCTCGAGGCGGACGGCACCGTTCGGGCCGAGCAGAAGATCAGCTCGACCAGCGGCGGCCTCGTCGGACCCCTCGACGACTTCGACCGGTTCGGCGTCGACGTCGCGGGACTCGGTGACCTCGATGGCGACGGCGTCCGTGACCTCGTCGTCGGCGCTCGCGCCGATGACGATGGCGACACCAACCGTGGTGCGGTGTACGTGTTGTTCCTGAACGCCGACGGCACCGTTCGGGCCGAGCAGAAGATCTCGACGACCACCGGCGGGCTCGCTGCCCCGAACATCACCGCCAACGACCTCTTCGGTGACAGCGTCGCCTCGATCGGCGATCTCGACGGCGATGGCATCCCGGACCTCGCGGTCGGCGCAAGCCAGAGTGACATCGCCGGGATCAATCGGGGTGCGGTGTACGTGCTCTTCCTGAACGGCGACGGCACGGTGCGGGACACCCAGGAGATCTCGTCGATCTCCGGCGGGCTGAACGGGCCGATCGACGACACCGACTACTTCGGCGACGGCCTCGCCGGCCTCGGTGACGTCGATGGCGATGGCATCCCGGACCTCGCGGTCGGCGCGCCGAACGACGACGACGGCGGGTCCAACCGGGGTGCGGTGCACGTGCTGTTCCTCGAGGCCGACGGCACCGTCCGGGCCGAGCAGAAGATCAGCTCGATCGCCGGGAGCCTGGTGGGTCCGCTCGATGACGGCGACTCCTTCGGATGGGAGGTCGACGGCGCCGGCGATCTCGACGGTGACGGCGTGCCCGACCTCCTGGTGGCGGCTGCGGTCGATGGCGACGGCGGGAGCGCCCGCGGCGCGGTGTACCTGGTCGCTCTCAACCGCGACGGCACGGCGAAGGCCGAGGAGAAGGTCAGCGCGACCCAAGGTGGTCTCACTGGCCCGCTCGACGACGTCGACGCCTTCGGCAACGGCGTGGCGACGCTGGGCGATCTCGACGGTGACGGGGCGCTGAACCTCGCGGTGGGCACCTTCGGTGACGACGACGGCGGCGCCGATCGGGGGGCGGTCTACGTGCTCGACCTCACGGCTCCGGAGGCGAGCTCGGTCGAGGACTCGTCGGTCCGTCGTTCCGATGCCGAGCTCGTCGGGTTCGAGACGTCCCCGATCGCTGCAGGCCAGCGGCTGGGTCCGGCAGCGCGCTTGGACGGCGTCGACGACCGCCTCGTCGCCTCCGCGGTCGAGATCGGGTCGGGCGAGCTGTCCGTCTCGGCGTGGTTCAACGCGGACGGCTACGCCACGGATGCCAGCATCGTGGGTCGGGCGGAGAGCACGGCGACGGTCACGTGGGACGTCTGGCTCGAGCGCTCGTCGTCGAGTGCCGCGGACGTCAAGGCCACCATCGTCACCGGCGGCACGCCGACGACGCTCACCGGACCGAGCGTCGGGGTCGGCACCTGGCACCACGTGTCGCTCGAGTACAGCGGCTCGGTGGTGACGCTCTACGTCGATGGTGTGGCGGTCGACTCGTCGGCGGCCTCGGGTGCCTTCACCATCGACCTCGATCGTCCGGTCGTGATCGGCGATGTCGGCGACGGGTCGCAGCCGTTCGACGGTCTGGTCGACGAAGTGCGCATCGGGGCCTCCGCCCGCGGCGCCGAGGCAGTCGCGCTCGAGCACGCCCTCGGTGTCCATCCGACACCGGTCATCGTCGGCGCAGCACAAGCCCGGACGGACCTGGCTGGTAACCCGGGTTGGACGGTGACCGGCGCCGCCGCTCGCTCGGGAGCGCAGGGCCTGTCGGCGCCCGCTGACGTGACCGGTGCCTGGTTGACGCTGGACACGGTCGCTGCTCAGGCGGTCGAGTTCGATGCCTGGTGGAACGTCAGCACGCTGACCGGGATCGAGGTCGCCCAGGGTGGGCGCACCGGCCTCGCACCGATCGACACCTACGAGAGCGCACTGCTCGGCGGAGCCGGTTGGGATCTCGCCCGGATCGAGGGCGGGACCCGCACGCAGATCGTGCCGCCTCCCGGCGGTCAGTCGCCCGCGGCGTCGACGTGGGAGCGAGTGACGTTGCGTATCGACCAGGACGGCGCCACCGTCGTGCTCGACGACGGCACGCAGGTCGTGCCGGCGAGCGGCTCGGTCGACCTCGATGGCACCCTGATCGGCGGTGGTGTCGGCTTCCGGGTCGGGGCACTGCCCTCGGGGCAGACCTGGTACGTCGACGACATCAGGGTTCGCCGCTTCTCCACGCCCGAGCCCGTGGTCACGATGGACAGCGTCGTCGACCGTCAGTAGGGCCAAGCGACGGTCCGAAGGTTTCCCGAAGGGGCCGTTGCGACGATGCGGCCATGTTCATCTCACGACGGAATCTTGCCGGTGGCCTCCTGCTCGCGATGCTCCTGGTCGGCGCGTGCGGGGACGACGACGCGGCCGACGTCGCCGACGGTGTGATCGAGATCACCGGCATCGACTACGGGTACGAGGGCGTGCCGGAGCAGATCCGGGCTGGCAGCTCGATCCGGTTGATCAACGCGAGCGAGGTCGAGGTGCACGAGATCGTCGCGGTCCGACTGGACGATGCCGAGAACCGTCCCGTGTCGGAGCTGGCCGGGGTGCCGCCGGAGGAGCTCGGATCGCTGCTCGACGGTCTCCAGACGGTGGTCGTGGCGCCCCCGGTCGACTCCGGGTTCGTCGTCGAAGGAGACGGCACGCTGAGCCAGCCGGGTCGATACGCGTTCTTCTGCCTCATCCCGACCGGCGCTGATCCGGAGGAGTACCTGGCCGCCGCCGCCGAGGCAGCGGGAGGTCCGCCGCAGGTCGACGGTGGCCCGCCCCATCTCGTCGCCGGAATGTACGCAGAGGTGGACGTCGTCGAGTGAGATGAGCTGAGCTGTGCTCGACGCCGTGGGGGAGCGGCGTCGAGAGGGGGAACCGTGCAGCCGACCTACAGCGCTGACGCCGAGGCGTACCGCGAGAAGATCCGAGCGTGGTTGGCAGAGCACCTGCCCGCTGACTGGGGCGGCATCGACGCGCTACCTGCCGACCAGCGAGACGGGTGGCTCGAGGAGTGGCGGGCGACGCTTGCCGATGCCGGCCTGCTCGCTGTGGCCTGGCCGACCGACTACGGCGGAGCGGGTCTGTCGGCGATCGAGCAGGTCGTGTTGGCCGAGGAGCTGGCACGGGCGAACGTGCCGGCCGGCAGTGGCAACGACAACTTCGGCTTCGGGATGATCGGGCCCACACTGATGGTCCGTGGCACCGAGGAGCAGAAGCAGCACTTCCTGCCGCGGATCATCAGCGGCGAGGACCGGTGGTGCCAGGGCTACTCCGAGCCCGACGCCGGGAGCGACCTCGCCAACCTCGGCTGCCGGGCGGTGCTCGACGGCGACGAGTGGTTGATCGACGGCCAGAAGATCTGGACCTCCGGAGCCCAGACGGCCAACTGGATCTTCGTGCTCGCACGCACCGATCCGTCGGCGGCGAAGCACCGCGGCATCACCTTCCTCCTCGTGCCGATGGATCAGCCCGGAATCGAGGTGCGGCCGATCCGGGAGATGACCGGTGAGGCGATGTTCAACGAGGTCTTCTTCGACGGAGCCCGCACGCCGGCGGAACACGTGGTCGGCGAGGTCAACGGCGGTTGGGCGGTGGCGAACACGCTGCTGGGCTTCGAGCGGGGCGGCCGGGCGTCGGTGCTCTCGATCGGCTATCGGGCCGAGCTCGATCGGATCGTGGAGCTCGCCCGAGAGCGAGGCGCCACGTCCGATCCACGCGTGAGGCAGCGACTCGCGGAGGCCCACTCGACCGTCGAACTGCTCAGATTCCTCGGGATGCGGACGCTGACCGCTCGTCTCGCCGGTGGGAACCCAGGTCCGGAGAGCTCGATCATGAAGCTGCTCTGGAGCCACTACCACCACTGGGTGACCGAGTTCGCGATGGATCTGCTCGGGGCCGAGGCGACCGCGCCGGCCGGAGAGGCGACGGGCATCTCGATCGCTCCGGCCCGGGGCGTCGGACCGCTGGATGCCGCCACCGCAGCCCACGTCTTCCTCGGCGCCCGGCCAGGGACGGTCTACGCCGGGTCGTCGGAGGTCCAACGCAACATCGTCGGCGAGCGCATCCTCGGCCTGCCGAAGGAGCCTCGGTCCGACGAGGGTCCCTGGAGCGAGCGGGGCTGATCAGCCCAGCCGCTCAGCCCGGGTCGGGTTCGGGACCCTCGTCGGTCTCGGTCTCGGTCTCGGTCTCGGCTCCGGGCTCCGGCTCAGGCTCCGGGCCGTCGGTCGGCGGACGGGCGAACGACGTCAGTGACCAGTGCTGGAGTGGTTCGCCGGTCGGACGGTCGTACGGTTCCACGTCCGGTGGCGGGTCCTCGGCCTCGGTGACCGGTGTCGGGGGAGGCCGATCGACCAGGAGCACACCTCGTCGTCGGAACGAGATTCCGCTGCGATCGTCGGCGTCGGTGCCCGTGATCTCGAGCGACCCCGTGTGATGGGCCCGGTGATGCCGGCCGCAGAGCGCGACGAGGTTGTGGGTCTCGGTGACACCGCCATCCTCCCAGTGCTCGACGTGGTGGAGCTGGAGACCGCGGGTGCGTTGGCAGCCCGGGACCCGGCATCCGCCGTCACGCTGTTCGATGGCCGCACGGAGGGCAGCGGAGATGGAGCGTGATCGCCTCACACCGATCGGACGTCCGTCGCGTTCGAAGACCGCCTGGTAGGTCGCATCGCAGGTCGCGTGGCGTCGGAACGCTGACGGCAACGCTGGTCCGAGGTGGTGCAGCGCGTGCGGGCCTGCCGGGCTGTCGACGTCGACGTGGACCAGGATCTTGTGCAGGCCCGATGCGGCCGCCTCTGGCTCGCCGCCGACGAGGCTGAACGTCGCCATGCGCACGAGCGCGTCGGCCAGGTCGGGGTAGGGCTCGGTGCCGACCCGCTCGGACCAGAGCGCCGCGAGGTGTGCGCTCAGCGCGGTGCCGACGATCTCGCCCTCGTCGGAGGGGAGGTCGGCTCGCAGGATCCAGCGCTCGTCCTCGACGTGCGACGCCACCGCGTGTCGCCGACGGTCGGCGTCCTCGATCGCCTCGTCGTCCGCCCGCGCCGACGGGTCGGGGTACATCGCGCACGCCCGGGTGAGCTGCGCTGGCGTCATCGTGTCGGCGAGCGCACGGGCCTCACCCTCGGCCCATCCAGGGGCATGGCGGGCGATCACCGCTGCTTGATGCAGGCTGATCTCGCCAGCGTCGAGTGCCTTGACCGTCTCGGGCAGCTCGTCACGGCGCTCGGCGACCGCGGCCAACGCTCGACCGTGGGTGGGCGTCGATCCGGTCTGCCAGGTGGCGTACGACGCCGTCGAAGCGAGGCCGTGGTCGAGGTGTGAGGCCTCGGCGAGCAACTCGACCAGCCGCCCCTGCAACGCGTTCAGCTGTCCGCAGACGGCCGCGATGTCGGCCTCGACATCACCCAACGTCCGTGCAGCCTCGTCCATGTGTCGGAACATACGTTCGGGGTGCGTCAACTCGTTCGTCAGGGCACGGGTTGGATGGCGACGACGGGGTAGTCGGGTGGGTTGTCGCCGAGGCTGCCGGCGAAGGCGCGGTTGCTGAAGTTGAAGACGCCGCCGTCGGTGCCGAGGAGGAGGTACCCGTTGCCGTAGGGCTCCATGGCGATGATGGGTCGGTTGAGGGTGGTGGCGGGCGGGAGGATGCCGGGAATGGAGCCGACGAAGGGGCTGTCGAAGGCGAACACGCCGCCGTCGGTGGCGACGAGCCAGTAGCCCTCGCCGTCGGGATCGGGGGCCATCCCGACGACGGGTTCGTTGAGGGTGAGGCTGCCGGTGGACCCTGAGAACTCGGCGTCGCCGAAGCTGAAGACGCCGCCGTCGGCGGCGATGAGCCAGTAGCCGTTGCCGGAGGGGGTGGGTTGGGCGTCGATGATCGGAGCGTTGAGCTCCACGTCGCGAAGGTCACCGGCGGGCGGTTCGTTGCCCTGGATGCTCGTGATCAGACCGGTGTCGTACACGATCCATGCCGACCCGTCGCCGATCATGAGAGCGACGGCTCGGTCAGCGCCCAGCTCCCACGGGTAGCGGTCGACGACCGACCGCACAGCGACCTGTCCTGGTCCCTGTGGGGTGCGGACGCCGCCATCCGCCTGGAGCGCGATCCAGGACTCGCCGGCGTCGTCCAACGTGAGGTCGACGACTGACCGCGCTCCGATCTGCTCGCAGACGTGGCCCCGGTCGGCGGCGGCACCGAGTGAGAACAGCTCGCCGTCGAGGGTCGCCAGCCAGTAGCCATCGCGTCCGGAGGTGCTGGTGAGGTTGCCGTCGCAGAACTGGCGGAAGGGAACCGTGAAGAACAGGGTGTCCACGACGTCGATCAGCGCGAACGGGTCGCGGTCCTCGTAGACGGCGACGCTCCAGGCGAGGGTCCCGAGGAGATCGGGCACCCGCACGGCCAGGGTCTCGGTCGCCATCCTCGGGGCTGTGGGGATCTCGCGGAAGAAGCGACCGCTCTCGAGCTCGCCGAGCAACGTCCACTGGTCGGGAGCGCAGGTCGGTGTGCCGATGAGGAACACGGTGGCGTTCGGGGCCTCGGCGGCCACCTGGTCGAACCCGTTGCACCCCGTCGCCTCGTCGACGTCGACGTCGAGCGCGATCTCGACCAACGCGCTCGTGTCCAGGGGGTCCGCGACGGCGACGTGGAACGTCATCCCGGGTTCTGAGTCGCACGCACCGGTAGAGCGGACGAAGACCAGGTCGGGGCTCCCGTCGCCCTGGCGCTCGAGGTGCGCGTCGTCGCCGAGGCAGTAGGACGCCCCGTCGCCGACCCTGTCGAAGGGTTCGTCGAACGTCGCGGCCGCGGTCAGTGAAGGCGTCGGATCGAGTCGTGCGAGCCACTCGACGGGCGTCTCGTGGCCGGATCCTCGACCGGTCGCGGTCGCAGCACCGACGCCGGAGGCGACGATCGCCAGCGAGACCACCAGGATGCAGGAGCCCACCCACCGCATGCGGCCACCCTACCGAGGCGACCGCCCATGGTGATCGCGGGCGCGCGTGATGCGGTCAGTTGCGCAACAACCGCAGAGCCTCCGGCTCGTCCGGCTCGAACCCGGTGGTGTCGCGGCACAGCTCGACCATGATCCCGTTGGGATCGACGTAGTAGTAGCTGTGGCACCAGTCGTGGTCGAGGTCCATGAGCACCGGGACGCCTGCCTCCTCGAGGCGAGCCCGGAGGTGGGTCTGCTGCTCCTCGTCGACCCGGATGGCGAGGTGGTTCACCCACACCGGCAGGTCGAGATCGGTGGAGATGGCCGTCTTGGCCTGCTCGAAGCCGGGCAGGTGGAAGAAGGCCACGCAGGACCCGTCGCCCAGGTCGTAGAACGTGTGCTTGAGCGCCCCACCGTCGGGGATGGGCTGCACCTCGGTGCGGATCAGCGGCAGCTCGAGCAGCTCGCCGTAGAAGCGATGCGTCTCCTCGAGATCCCGGCAGGCGAACGCGACGTGATGCAGTCCCCTCGGCATGCGCCGAGCCTACGCGGAGGGCGGCGCCGGGCTCAGGCCGACGCGGCGACCCCGTGCTCGGCGGCGAGCGCGTCGAGGAGGTCCTGCATGCCCTCGGGCGGCGACATCGACGCCGGGTCGTAGCTCGGCCGCATGGCGCGCCCGATGAGGCGTGGCGCGATGTACGCGCTCAGCCGGACGAGCATCGACCCGAACCGCGCCCGGTTGCGCCAACGCTGCCGGCGGGAGAGAGAAGCCCAGTCTCTGCCGGCCATCTTCCACGCCAACGGCACGGAGTAGGCGAACAGGTGCAGCGTCGAGGACCACAACCCCCGGATGCGCGTCGGGTAGTGGTCGTGGAGCTCGCCGTAGGCGTCGTTGCAGACGGTCCGGTGCTCGAACTCCTCGCTCATGTGCCAGAGCCAGAGCGCGTTGGTGGGGTCCGACCAGTCGCTGAGACCGAACTCCTCGCCGTGCTCGAACATGAACACGCCGACGAACGGCGCGACCGTCTCGAACCCCTCGCACCACGCCAGGCCGAAGCGGTCGTCCTTCGAGCGCAGGTCGGCGTAGTACCGCTCGAGCTTCGCCTCGCCCTCGGCGAGCTCCTCGGCGTACCCGTGGCGGGCGATCATCCGGTTGAACAGGACGTGGTTCGCGTTGTGGCGCCGCTCCTGGTAGCAGAAGTCGGCCATCTCCTGCCGCAGCTCCGCCTTCGACTCCGGGATCTGATCGATCGCCCCGTCGACGCAGTCGACCAGGAACCGCTCGAGGTAGGGGAGCAGGGTCGAGATGGCGTTCACGAGGTAGGCGAACTGCTCGTGTCGGGGGTTCCAACGGGCCTCGCTGTCGGTGAAGTCGAGCTTCACCTTGCGGCGTTGGGGGCTCGCGTCGGCGGCGCTGGTCATGGGCTCGGCCATCGGGTCACCTCCGGGTGACGCGGACGGGGAGGCCCCCGTCGAGGATCACATTGAAGACGTAGGTCGGACGGAGCTCCCAACCGGGCTCGAGCTCGAGTCGGTAGCGGCGGAGCAGGAGACCCAACACGTAGGTCGCCTCCATGTAGGCGAAACCGATCCCGACGCACACCCGCGGCCCGCCGCCGAATGGCAAGCTCTGCCAGCGGTTGCGGCGGGCGTTCGCCTCGCCGAGGTAGCGCTCCGGCCGGAACTCCTCGGGCGACTCCCACAGCGTCGGGTTCCGGTGCATCACCCAGGTGCTCATCGTCACCATCGTCCCAGCCGGGACGACGTGGTCGCCGATCTGCTCGTCGGTCGCCAGCTGTCGGGGGATCAACGGATGGCCCTGGAGCCGCAGCCCCTCGTCGAACGCGGCCTTGAGATAGCCGAGGCTCTCGTAGTCGTCGAGGGTCGGGAGCCGGTCTCCGAGCTGGTCGGCACACTCGACCATCGCCGGCCACCGGTCCGACGTCAGCGCCGCGGCGAGGGTCCAGCAGAGCCCGAACGACGTGGTGTCGAACCCGGCGATGAAGAGCGTCGTGGTGTTGTTGCGGACCTCCTCGTCGCTCAGCCTCGAGCCGTCCTCCTCGTACTCGGACTCGACGAGCAGCTGGAGCAGGTCGTTGCGGACCACGCCCCCGGAGCGGCGCTCGCCGATGATCCGGTAGATGATCTCGTCGATGCGGTCGAGGGCGGCCTGGCCCTCGGCCTCGTGGGGGACCGGGGTGCCCTCGGGCTCGAACGCGGTCTTGATCAACCCGCCCTTCCATCTGGAGATGTGGGCGTAGTCGCCGATCATCGCCTCGATCTCCCCGGGGCGGAGTGAGTCGGAGAACATGGCGTGCATCAGCACGCCCATCGTGACCCGGGGCATGAAGGCCATCAGGTCGACGGTCTCCCCGGTGCCGACGTGCGCATCCAGGCCGTCGAGTCCGTCACTGGCCCCTTCGGCGATGAGATCCGACAGGCCCTTCAGGTGCCGATGGGTGAACAGCGGGCTCACCATCGAACGCGTTCGTCGCCACTCGTCGCCGGTGAGGATGCTGATGCCGGCGCCCTGGGTCGGCTCGGTACGTCGGTGCAGCGGGCCGCGGCTGAGGTGTCCCTTCATCACCCGCTCGCAGCTGCCCGGATCGGCGGTGAGCACCATCGGCCCCGCCTGGCTCGGCATCTGGAACGGATCGCCGTAGGTCTCGAACAGGCGTGGCAGCGCCACGAGCGGGTCGTCCCGGAAGGCGGCGAGGTCGTCGGGTGACGGTGTGGGAAGGGTGGTGGGTGGTGCGTCGGTCACGACGTCGCCTCCAAGCTCGCGAAGTATGAGGTGAGTCCACAGCGGTCGGCGAGGCCGTAGCCGGTCTCGCCGTCCCACTCCCAGCGGACGATCGACTGGGGGAGCAGGTAGGCGTCGGCGACGTCGATGGCCGCTCCGACGCAGAACTCCGAGCCGCCGACGATCGACCAGGTCGAGCCGCCGGACACGACGCCGGGGATCCGGTGCTCCGTGCCGTCGGCGTCGCCGAGCACGAGCTCGATGTCGGTCGGCGAGTGGTCGGGGTGACGGATCACCGGGGTCTCGACGATGCTGGCGTCGACGAACGGACCGCCGTCGCTGATCGCAGCGCGCGACTCGGTGTGGCCGTCCCGGTTGGTCACCTGCAGCGAGGCGAAGGTGCGTCCCGAAGGGAACACGCCGTTGCACCAGAAGGACCGCTCGACGTGGCGGAGGTCCCGGTGGCCGCGGCTGTGGTCGCGGAAGCCGAGCCCGTCGAAGGCGTGGACGTCATCGCCGATGCGGACCGTGCCCGCAGCGCGCATCGCCTGTTCGAGGTGGAACGAGCCCCACTCCGGCTGACGTTCGGAGCCGGCCGGGTTCCAGATCGGACCCGCGACGGTGAACTCGACGTCGACGAGGATCGGCACGGTCGGTCCATCCCGGAGGAGGCCCGAACCGAGCTCGGCGACGTCGGTCGGTTGGAAGCCGGCGTCGGCGTGGAACCGCCATCGCTCGAAGGGGATCTCGCACCGCATGCCGTGCAGCGGCGTGCCAGCCGAGGGTGCGTCGGCGGGGCGGCCGACCGCCTTCGCGACGTACACCTCGCCGCCCGGCAGCGAGACCGCCGACAGGGTGTGCCAGAGGGTCCCGTCACCCGGGAAGGTCCCGAGGTGGCAGATGAGGCCGATGCCGCGGTCGTCCATCGCCAGCCACTGATAGTTCTCGACCGTCGCCGGGTCGTCGAAGTCGCCGTGCGGGAGGTCGAGGCCGGGTTCGAGCTCGACGTCGGTCGCGTTCATGCGCCGACCCGCTCGGCGATGTGCACGACGCCCTCGTCGCCGTCGACGACCAGTCGGTCGCCGGTTCGGATGTCCACGGTGCCGGTCTCGGTGTTGATCACGCACGGCACGCCGAGCTCGCGGGCGATGATCGCCCCGTGGCTCGCCGGGCCACCGATGTCGATGACCAGCCCGGCGGCCATGACGAACATCAGCGCCCAGCTCGGGTCCGTCATCGCGCAGACGAGGATCTCTCCCGGAGTGGGTGGCTCGTCGACGGCCGGGTCCGAGATGACGCGGGCGAGTCCCTCGACCCGGCCGGGGCTGCCGGCGACACCATCGAGGCGGTCCCGACGCTCGCCCGCCCCGACGATCGGCTCGGCGGTCGGGTTGCCCGTCCACGTGTCCGGCGGGCGGACGGTGAGGTGGTGGGCGTGCCGGGCGCGGCGAGCGGCGACGAGCTCCCGCACGTCGCCGAGGTTGGCGGCGGTGGCCTCCTCGACGGTGAGGTGGAGCACATCGGCCGCGTCGTCGATGGCTCCCGCCGCGACCAGCTCGGCGCCGCGCTGACGGGCCGCTGCTCGGCCGGCATCGATCGCCATGAGGAAGGTCGCCTTGCTGACCTCGAGGTCGCGGGTCAGCTCGACCGTCTTGTTCAGGACCCATCCGCTCAGCCGTCGTCGCGGACGGGGGAGCGCGGCCATGAGCTCGGCCACGGCCTGCTCGCGGGCCGCCTGGGTGCCGGCGCTCCTGGCCGTCGGTCGCTCGCCTGCCGGCACGTCGGCGTAGGCGGGCACGAGGCGTTCGACGAGCGACGGATCCTCCCGCCACACGGTGGCGGACACGTTGCCCTCGCCGTTGCCGTGGTAGCCGTGACGATCGAGGAAGGCGGCGAGGTCGAGCTCCCCGTGGGCGACGCGCCAGAGGTCGTCGACGACGGTGGTCTCCTCCATCTCGCCGACGCCGGACGTGAGCGCGGCGATGAGGTCCGGCCGACCTGCGCCGGTCGCCAACTCCTGGACCTGGGCGCCGAGGCCCTGGAGCAGTGAGCGCCCCCGGATGTGGAGGCGTTGCGCGTCCTCGAACCGCCGGGTGGCCTCCAGGAGTCGCTTCGAAGGGCTGCCCGGCGGGTCGTCGCCGACGCGGACCCGCCACCAGGTCTCGGTCGCCGCACGGAAGTCGGCCACCTCCCCGTGGTGGCCACGCAGCGAGCGTGGGAAGCCCCTGGCCATCGCCAGCTTCGAGACCTTCCTCGGGGGGTCGACGATGCCGGGCCGGACCTCGCCGAAGATGTCGCGCTCGATGTCGTCGCCGGAGGTCCCCGGGAGGCTGCCCATGAGCCACCGGACCCGGTCGATGTTGACCGCCTGGCGTCCGTAGAAGGCCGCCGTCACGCGCTGGTCGGCATCGTCGACGAACACGACCTCGTCGGGCGAGACGATGCCGAGATCGCACCATGCCCGCATGGCGGCGAGCTCGAGGCTCTTCTTCCAGAAGGTCCAGTCGAGCGCGCTGAGCACCAACGGCGTGGCCTCCAGCGCGTTGACGGTGCTCCAGAAGCGATCCGGTTCGCTCGTCTCGTGGGTGGGATCGGTCGCGTCCGCCGGCATCCAGCGCTCCCCGGTGGTTGATACGAAGATACGAATCTCGTATCATGTATCGCAGTGGATGATCAAGCCCCCACCACCCCCCGATGGCTGAACGGGCGCGGCGGCGAGTACCGCCACGTCGACCTCGACGGTCTCGATCTCGCCTACCTCGAGTGGGGCGAAGGCCCGCTGGTCGTGCTCCTGCACGGCTACCCGGACACGGCCCGGGGCTGGCTGCCGGTCATGTCCGGCCTCAGCGAGGCCGGCTACCGCGTCGTTGCCCCGAACCTGCCCGGCTACCCGCCGTCCGGCCCATCACCGGACGGCGACTACTCGGCCGCCGCCAACGGCGAGGCGGTGCTCGCGCTCGCCGAACGACTCGGGGCCGACCGGTTCTTCCTGTGCGGACTCGACTGGGGGTACTTCATCGCCTTCGCCGCCGCCCACCTCGACCCGATCTCGGTGGCCAAGCTCGCTGCGGGGCACGCCCACCCGAAGAAGGTCGGGTTCACCGATCTGCGGGTCACGTGGAACGCCCGCCACGCGGTGATGCACCAGATCCCACCATTGGCCTCGGCGATCACTCGACGCGACGACTTCGCCTACCTCGACCGGCTCTACCGACGCTGGTCGCCCACGTGGGAGGTCACGCCCGAGGTCACCGCCGACGCCAAGGCCACCCTCGCCCAGCCCGGTGCGCTCGACGAGGCGCTCGCCTACTACCGGGCCCAACTCGCGGCCGAGCTGTTGCCCAGCGGTCGACGCACCCGGCGTCTGCTGAAGCAGCCCACCAGGGTCCCGACGCTGCTGTTCCGGGGGCCGCACGACCCGATGTCGGTCGACGCCTGGTTCGACGAGGCGCCCGCACTGTTCCCCGAGGGCTGCACCGTGGTCGACGTCGAGGGCACCGGCCACTTCCCGCACCGGGAGGACCCGGAGCAGTTCACGTCGATGCTGCTCGACTTCTTCGGACCTGCTGCTGAGGCACCGGCATGACCGACCTCGCCGCTCCCGCGGCCGACGCCGCCGTCGATCGCCGGTCGGAGATCGTCACGGCGGCCCGTTCGTGCTTCCAGCGCTTCGGGCTCACGAAGACGACGATGGACGACATCGCCAAAGAGGTCGGGATCGTGCGCCCCAACCTCTACCGCTACTTCCCCAACAAGGCCGCGGTCGCCTCAGCCGTGAGCGCCGCCGAATCGAAGCGCATCAACGAGCACCGGCGGGAGCGCATCCCGATCGAGGGACCCACCTCGTCGATCATCGAGCGGTCGATCGTGATCGGCCTCGAGCTCGCCCTCGCCGACGCCTACCTCGTCGAGCTCATCACCCGCGACAACCGCGAGCTGGTGGCCGCGACCCTCGCCGACGACGAGACCAGGCACGACTACTGGCGACCGATCTTCGAGCACGGCCGAGCCCGGGGCGAGCTGCGTGACGACACGACCGACGACGACCTGCTCCGCTGGCTCAGCTCGATCCAGCTCCACTTCCTGTCACACCGTGAGCTGTACCCGACCCTGGACGAGATCGCCCGAGACGTCGCGATGTTCGTCGTCCCGGCGATGACGGCCCGCTGAGTGCGGCCGTCTACTCGTCGGCCGCCGGGACGGGTTGGATGGCGACGACGGGGTAGTCGGGTGGGTTGTCGCCGAGGCTGCCGGCGAAGGCGCGGTTGCTGAAGTTGAAGACGCCGCCGTCGGTGCCGAGGAGGAGGTAGCCGTTGCCGTAGGGCTCCATGGCGATGATGGGGCGGTTGAGGGTGGTGGCGGGCGGGAGGATGCCGGGGATGGAGCCGACGAAGGGGCTGTCGAAGGCGAAGACGCCGCCGTCGGTGGCGACGAGCCAGTAGCCGTTGCCATCGGGGTCGGGGGCCATGCCGACGACGGGCTCGTTCAACGTGAGTGAGCCGGTGCTGCCGGAGAACTCGGCGTCACCGAAGCTGAACACGCCGCCGTCGGCGCCGATGAGCCAGTACCCGTTGCCGGAGGGTGTGAGCTGTGCGTCGATGATCGGCGCGTTCAGCTGGACGCCTCCGAGGTCGCCGTACGGCGTCTGGCCGAGGTTGTTCTTCACGACCCCGTTGTCGTACGCCACGAGCCAGTCGTCCCTCCCACTCATGAGCAGTGCGACGGCGGCCTTCGCCTCGACCTGCCAGGGCCACGGCGGCCGGCGGTCGCGAGCGGCACCTCCGCTGACGGAAGCGCTTCGGATCCCGCCATCCGCCTGGAGGGCGTACCAGCCGGTCGCGCCGTCGAAGGTCGCGAGGTCGACAACAGATCGTCCTCCAGGCGGCTCGCAGATGTGTCCGACTCCGTCGGCGGAGCCGAGGCCGAAGATCTCCCCGTCCAACGTCGACAACCAATAGCCGTCAGCCTCAGTGCCGTCCGGGATCGCGCCGGTGCAGGTCCGCGTCGCCGCCGGCGTCAAGAAGGTCGTGGCCAGTCCATCGAAGTCGCCGTCGTTGCCCAACACCCCGGCGTACCACTCGACGACACCCGTGACCGGCGCGGTCACGGACCGCACGCGGTAGGTGTCGAAGAAGACACTCTGGCTGCCTTTGGTCTCGTCTTGGACGAACAGGCGTTCCTCCAAGACGAAGTCGTTCGACTCGCACGATGTCGCCGTGATCCACGCTGCATCAGAGAAGTCGGCGACGACGAAGCCGTCGAAGCCATCGCAGCCCGTTGCGGGGTCGAGGTCGAGATCGAAGCCGATCTCGAACCCTTCGATGTCTGGGAACCCGGTACGTCGGTAGGCGAGCTCGAACGTCATGTTCTGACCTCGACACGCGCCTTCGGAGCGGATCAGTAGGAGGTCGACTGCCGCATCCGAGGGGGCGTCTATGAAGTAGTCGTCACCGATGCAGTAGTCCGACCCATTCCCTCGCCAACTCAGAGTGTCGAGCGACGCCGTGCCGGTCAGCTCCTGGGGCGGATCGGTCGCCGCGATCGACTCGTCGAGGAGCCGCTGGCGGTGTTCTCGACCACCGGCATGCGGTTCGGGGTCCGGCCAGGTGCGAGCCGAGACCGCGCCCACGCTCGCGGCGGCGACGGCAACCGTCGCCGACAGGATGCAGAAGCCCACCCAACGCATCGACCACACGGTACCGAGGTCGATGGATCCCCTCAGGTCTGGAGCGGGAGGATCGCCTCGGCGAGGTCCTCGACCTCGCCGATCCAGTCGTCTGCGTCCGCCGCCGGAACCACGACGAACTTCGACGCGCCGACGTCGCCGAAGCGCTCGATGAGCACCCGGAGCCCGTCGAGGCCGACGGCGACCACGTCGCGGACGTCCGCGTCAGGCCGACGTTTGGCGATGATCTCGGCCATCTGGTCCGGGACCTCGTCGCCCCGCACGTAGGGGATGAGCATCCCGAAGTGGTCGTCGTCGATGCTGCGACCGTTCGCGTCGGCGATCTCGTTGACGGTGCGCCAGTCGGCTGCGGCGATGTCGGGGGTGGTGAACGACGGCAGCCAGCCGTTGGCCAGTCGGCCGACCCGGTCCAGCTCGCGCGGCGCAGCGCCGCCCAGCCAGACCTCCATCCGACCGACCGGCTTCGGGCGGATCGTGAGGTCGGTGTAGGCGAACCGCTCGCCGTCGTGGGTGACGCCGTCCTCGTTCCAGAGGCGGCGGATCAGCGGCAGCGCCTCCTCGAGCCAGGGCCCACGCTCCTTGCGCTCGAGACCGAACGCCTGCTGCTCCCTCGGATCGGCGACACCCAGGCCGAAGGCGGGGAGGAGTCGCCCGCCGCTGATGCGGTCGAGGCTGGCGAGGGTCTTGGCGGTCACGACCGGGTTGCGGCCGGGCAGCACCATCACGCTCATCCCGAACTTGAGCTTCTGCGTGGCACCGGCGGCGACGGCCATCGCCACCACGGGGTCCGGGCAGTCGCCGCTCAGCCGCTCCGACACCCACAGCGAGTCGAACCCCACCCGCTCCGTCGCCTGGCAGAACGGGGCGAAGCGCTCGTCGTTGAGCGTCGTCCGGGTCCCCAGGCCCATTCCGATGCGCACCTTCACGAGGCCAAAGCTAGGCGACGGCGTTCGCCAATACCCTGGTGACGTGCCCGACTCACCCCTCGATCCGCTCTCCGCCTTCCGCCTCGACGGTCGCGTCGCCGTCGTGACCGGCGCGTCCTCGGGCTTCGGTGAGCGGTTCGCCCGCGTGCTGGCCGGCGCAGGCGCCTCGGTCGTCGTGGCCGCCCGCAGAGTCGAGCGGATCGATGCACTGGCCGACGAGCTGCCCGAGGCGGTCGCCCTGGGCACCGACGTGGCCGACCCTGCCGCCTGCGAGCTACTCATCGACACGACCGTCCAGCGCTACGGCCGCATCGACGTGCTCGTCAACAACGCCGGGCTGAGCGACGCCCCGACCCGAGCCGAGGAGCTGGACCTCGAGACCTACCGGCAGGTCCTGAACGTCAACCTCGACGCCTGTTTCGTGCTCTCGCAGTTGGCGGCGAAGCACATGTTCGAGCAGGGGTCCGGCAGCATCATCAACATCGCCTCGGTCCACGGGCTGGTCGCCTCGGCACCGAACCTGCAGACGGCCTACGACACCTCCAAGCACGGCCTCGTCGGACTGACCCGCAGCCTCGCCGGCCAGTGGGCCCGCAAGGGCGTTCGGGTCAACGCCATCGCCCCCGGCTACTTCGAGACCGAGCTGACCGAAGCGATGTTCGTCGACGACGACTCCGGCCTCGGCTGGATCAAGCGCAACACGCAGATGGGCCGCGCCGGTTCGCTGCCCGAGCTCGACGGCGCCCTGCTGCTGTTGGCCAGCGACGCCGGCTCGTACATGAGCGGCTCGGTCGTCGCCGTCGACGGAGGGTGGACGGCCCGGTGACGCGCCGCGCCCTGATCGCTGCCGCCGTCGCGGTCGTCGCCGTTGCCCTCGGCGCCGTCGGAACACCGGCCTCCTCGCAGTCGCGCGCGCTCCGGGTCGCCCCCGGGGCGACGCTGTCGGTGTCGCTCCCCGTCGATGCCCGGGTGCTCGATCTCCCCGCCGGGGCGACCCTGATCGACGGCCGCCTGGTGTGGGACACCACCGACGCCGACGTCGGCGCCCACACGGTTCGAACCGTGCGCATCGACGAGCGCGGGAGCTGGCGCATCGAGGAGACCGAGCTCACCGTCCGGCACCCTCGGCGTGACGACGTGTACCTCTCGCTCGGTGACTCCATCGCGAGCGGGCACGGTCTGGACCGGTGGGACTACCTCGGCCAGGACGACTGCTGGCGGGCCGAGGGCGCCGCCTACGCCCGCCACGTCGCCGACGGGCTCGCCGAGCGGGGCGTCGACGTCGATCGGTACATCGTCGCCTGCAGCGGCGCCTACCTCTCCGACCTGTCCGAGGAGGTCCTCGGTGGCGGACCCGAGGGCGTCGTCAGCGACGACCGGGCCACCCAGCTCGACTGGGCGATCCGCACCAACCCCGGCCTCATCACGCTCACGATCGGCGCCAACGACCTCGGCTTCATCGATCCCTCGGCGTTCATCGACGACGGCGGGCTCGACCGGGCAGCGCTCCAGGAGCGCATCGACGCGGTCGAGGCCGGCCTCATCGACATCGTCGACCGGCTGGTCGACGCGACCGACTCGACCATCGTCGTCACCGACTACCACGACCCCTCGGCCGAGAACCCCCACGGCGTCGACGGCTGCTCCGAGGCCTGCTTCGCCGCCGCCACCGAGGAGGCGGTCGGGCTGCTCTCCTCGGCCGTCGAGCGGGTCGCCGATCGTCACCCCGGCCGCGTGCTCCATGCGGACGCAGCGACCCCCTTCGACGGCCACGGCGCCGGCAACGGGCGCGGCCCTGACGTCAGCCGCCTGGGGCGAGGGCCACTCAGCCGCTTCCTGCCCGCGCCGGTCCAAGGCGTGTCGTCGTACTGCGCGAAGGGCGACCACTCGAACGACACGTGGGTCAACGCCATCGACTGCGTGCACCCGAACGGCGAGGGTCAGGAGGCCTACGCCGACGCGGTCCTCGCCGCCCTCGACGCCGCCGACTCGCGGGGCTGAGGTAACTCAGCCCCGGCCGATGGTGACCGGCTGCGGCTTCATCACCTCGCTGTAGAAGTCGTTGCCCTTGTCGTCGATGACGATGAAGGCCGGGAAGTCCTCGACCTCGATCCGCCAGACCGCCTCCATGCCGAGCTCGGGGTACTCGAGCACCTCGACCTTGCGGATCGAGTCGAGCGCGAGCCGGGCGGCCGGGCCGCCGATCGAGCCGAGGTAGAAGCCGCCGTGCGTGTCGCAGGCATCGGTGACGGCCTTCGAGCGGTTGCCCTTGGCGAGCATCACGAAGCTGCCGCCTGCCGCTTGGAACGAGTCGACGTAGGCGTCCATGCGCCCGGCGGTGGTCGGGCCGAACGAGCCGGAGGCGTAGCCCTCGGGTGTCTTGGCCGGGCCGGCGTAGTACACGGGGTGGTTGCGGAGGTACTCCGGCATCGGGTCGCCGGCGTCGAGCCGCTCCTGGATCTTGGCGTGGGCGATGTCGCGGGCGACGACGAGGGTGCCGGTGAGCGACAGCCGGGTCTTCACCGGGTAGCGGGACAGCTCGGCGCGAATCTCGTCCATCGGGCGATTGAGATCGACGGCGATCACGTCGTCGGACAGCTCGCCGGCCGCCGCCTCGGGCAGGTACGACGCCGGATCCGTCTCGAGCTGCTCGAGGAAGACCCCTTCGGCGGTGATCTTGGCCATCGCCTGGCGGTCGGCCGAGCACGACACGGCGACGCCGACCGGGCACGAGGCGCCATGACGCGGGAGGCGGATGACCCGGACGTCATGACAGAAGTACTTGCCGCCGAACTGGGCGCCGATGCCGAAGCCACGGGTCATCTCGAGGATGCGGGCCTCCCACTCGAGGTCGCGGATGCCGTGACCGGTGGCCGCATCGCCCTCGGTCGGCATCGAGTCCAGGTACTTGGCCGATGCGTACTTGGCGACCTTCACCGCGTACTCGGCGGACGTGCCGCCGATGACCACGGCGAGGTGGTACGGCGGGCAGGCCGAGGTGCCGATGGCCCGGAGCTTCTCGTCGAGGAAGTTGGTGAGCCGCTCCTCGTTGAGCAGCGCCTTGGTCTGCTGGAACAGGAAGCTCTTGTTGGCCGAGCCGCCGCCCTTGGCCATGAACATGAACTTGTAGACCTCGCCGGGCACGGCCTCGATCTCGATCTGGGCTGGCAGGTTGTTGCCGGTGTTCCTCTCCTCGAACATCGACATCGGCGCCAGTTGGGAGTAGCGCAGGTTCGACGTCTGGTACGTGTCGAACACGCCGCGGGAGATGGCCTCGACGTCGTCGGCACCGGTGAGCACGAGCTCGCCCTTGCGGCCCGACACGATGGCGGTGCCGGTGTCCTGGCAGCCCGGCAGTACCCCACCGGCCGCGATGTTGGCGTTCTTGAGCAGCTCGGTGGCGACGAAGCGGTCGTTCATCGACGCCTCGGGATCGTCGAGGATGCTCGCCAGCTGCGAGAGGTGTCCGGGCCGGAGGTAGTGCGCGATGTCACGCATGGCCTCGGCCGTGAGCATCGTCAGAACCTCGGGCTCGACCTGGAGGAAGGTGCGGCCGGCGGCCTCGACGGTGGAGACGCCGTCGGTCGTGAGCAGCCGGTACGGGGTGGTGTCCTCGCCCAGGGGCAGGATGGGGGCGTATGCGAAGTCGGCCATGCGACCGACCGTATCTCTGTCTCGACCCGGCCGGGGCCCCGGAGCCCCAGCCTCCTCCCGGTGTCCTCGCCCTGACGGGCTGCGGCCCGGACCGTCGTGCGCTATTCGAACAACGCGGCCAGCGCGGCGTCGTCCTCGGCGGCGACGAAGCGGTCGACCCAGCCGTGGAACTGCTGCCCTCCACCCTCGTTGCGGCCGAAGATGACCTCCGGCTTCGTGCCGGTGGCGAGCGCCTTCTGGATGCCGAGGCCGGTGGCGTAGTCCTCGTCGCGCACCACACTCTCGAGGAAGGCCATCTGCTTCTTGATGAGCATCTCGTGCTCGTCGTCGAGCTCGCCGCGGAACAGGAACGACTGGGTCGTGATCGACTCGCCGGGGGCGTCGCCCGGGGTCAGCTGGGAGATCATGAAGACGAGGCCCTCGCCGACGTCGAATCCGGCGATCGAGACGTGCGGGAAGATCGTGAAGAGGCCGCGACTGATCACGTCGAGCGGCCACTCCTCGTCGGGCAGGTCGCGGTACCGGTCGAATTTCGGGTTGGGGGAGAAGACCCGCTGGTGCGGCCCCCAGCCCTCGTAGATGGCCTTGTTGTTCATCCCCGGCCCGAACGAGTCCTTGTGGAGGAACGGCAGGTGGTAGAGGTCGAGGTAGCCGTCGTAGGCGATCTTCCAGTTCGGTCCCGCGACGTGCTGCTCTCCGACGTAGGTGCACTCGTCGAGCCGGGCGGTGGCCAGCATCTCGTCGTAGCCGCAGAGGAACGTGTCGACGTCGAGCGTCGCGTTCGGGTCGACCGAGACGAACACGATGCCGGCCCGTTCGGCGACCGGCAGAGGGGTGAGGCCGAGGCAGCTGGTGTCCTCGAGCCCGAAGTCGCTGCGGTCGGGGACGCCGACCAGCTCGCCCGACTGGTTGTACGTCCAGGCGTGGTATGGGCAGGCGAAGCGACGAGCGGTGCCGTGACCGGGCTCGGCGACGATCGCGCCCCGGTGGCTGCACATGTTCACGAACGCGCGGAGCTCACCGTCGGCGCCTCGGCTGAGCAGGACGGGCACCCCGGCCCGCTCGAGCGCCTTGTACGAGCCCGGTGCGGCCACCTCGGCGCTGAACCCGGCAACCAGCGGGACCCGCCGGAAGATGCGAGCCATCTCCAGCTCCCAACGATCGCGGTCGACGTAGTTCGCCGCCGGGATCCGGAGCACGTCGTCGGCCTGTCCCTGGGTGCCGGCGTCGGCGTGCTCCAGGGCGCGGCGTGCCATCTCGACCAGTCGCGAGTGTGCGTTCATGACCCCTCCCTCGCAGGAGAGGCTACGCGGCGAGCGCGGGTTCAGCCCAGTGCAGGCGAACCCGAGTACGGGCGGGGATCACCCGGCGCCGGGAGCTGCGGCAGCGAGCGCCACCGCATGTCCTGTTCGATGCCGAGGACGACCTTGTTCCACTCCTCGGGATCCCAGCCCTCGGCGACACCGTGGAGCTCACCGTCCTGGCGGAAGTGGCAGAAGGCAGGCAGCCGCTCGAGCTCGCTGGCCCGGACCAGCGCGCGGTCGGGGTCGACGAACACCAGGAACTCGTCGGCGAACGGCCCGAGGAACTGGCGGGCGCCGGCCTCGTCGCACGTCGCGAGGAACGCCACCCGGATGTCGGCCTGGTCGTAGTGGCGCTTGATGCGCGCCGCGGTCTTGAGGATCCAGGAGCTCTCGTGGGTGTACGGATCGATCACCGTCACCACGAGGTTGAAGAGCATCACCCACTCGGCGAGCGAGTAGTCGTTGCCCTTGAGGTCACGAAGGCGGGTGTCCGGGGGAGGGGTCGTCGCCACGGCCCACGACGGTAGCGCGGCGGCGACCGGGGACCTCACCTGACCGCAGTAGCGTGGAGCCCTCGTGCATCCGATCGAGCGCCTCCGCTACGTCGCCCGAGCCGGCGGCGCCGACCAGGCGTCGCTCGTCTCCGAGACCGCCTCCTCGCTCGCGGCGCTCGGCGTCGACGACGCCGGACTCGTGACCGCGTGCCGGCGCGTCGTCCAGCGTCACCCCACCGCGGGTGCGCTGTGGACGATGTGCGCCCGGGCCCTCACCTCGGTCGACGGGATGGCCGCGGCCTACGAGGTCGCACGCGACGTCAACGCCGATTCGTCGCCGATCACGCTGGTCGACGCCCTGCCCGAGGACGGCACCGTCCTGCTGGTCGGTTGGACCGACCTCGCCCCGTCGTCGTTGCCCCGCCGCGGGGACCTCGAGGTGTTCGTGGTCGATGCCGACGGAGCCGCCGGGTCCCTGTGCGCTCGGTTGCAGGCCAACGACGTCGACGCGGTCGAGATCCCGCTGACCGGCCTCGGTGCCGCCGCCGCCGAGGCCGACGTCGTCGTGGTCGACGCGGAGTTCGCCGGCCCGACCGGTGCCGTGGCGCCCTCGGTCAGCCGGGCCGCCGCTGCGGTCGCCCGCAGCGTCGATGCGCAGGTCTGGCTGCTCGCCGGCGAGGCCCGGGTGCTACCCGGGCGGGTCTGGGATGCCGCGCTGGCCCGTGTCCACCAGGACGAGCCGTGGTACGCCGACCTCGAGCTGGTGCCGATCGACCTGATCGATCGGGTCGTCCGCCCGGCAGGGACCACCGAGTCCTCGACCCTCGCGCTGGAGCCCGACGGCCCCGTCGCCCCCGAGCTGCTCACCGCCCTGTCCTGGTGATGGCCTCGACCTGACCAGGGCGGAGCGAGGCCGCCCCGCCGTGGCTACGATCCGCCCATGGGCACCACGGTCGAGTTCCCCAGCAACGGCAGCGACGGCACCGGCTACCTCGCCGAAGCCGAGGGTGGAGGCCCTGGCGTCGTCGTGATCCAGGAGTGGTGGGGTCTCGTGCCGCACATCCAGGACGTCTGCGATCGGTACGCCGCCGCCGGCTTCACGGCGCTCGCCCCCGACCTGTACCGAGGAGAGAGCACCACCGAGCCCGACGAGGCCGGGAAGCTCATGATGTCGCTCAACATCGAGCGGGCGGCCAAGGACCTCGGCGGTGCCGTCGACCACCTGCTCGGCCTCGACTCGGTCACCTCGTCGTCGGTCGGCGTCACGGGGTTCTGCATGGGCGGGAAGCTCTGCTACTTCGCCGCCTCGGCGCGGCCCGACACCGTGTCGGCCATCGCCCCGTTCTATGGCGTGGTGCCGTGGCCCCCCGACGGTCCCGACTACACGGCGATGACCTGCAGGGTGCAGGGCCACTACGCCGAGGACGACGACTTCGCCCCGCCCGACGCGGTGCGAGAGCTCGAAGGCCAGCTCCGCGGGATGGGTCGCGACGTCGAGATGTTCATCTACGACGGCACCCAGCACGCCTTCTTCAACGACGAGCGTCCCGAGGTCTACGACGCCGACGCGTCGACCCAGGCCTGGGACCGCACGCTCGCCTTCCTGCGCTCGACGCTCGCCTGATCCCGAACGCTCACCAGCGCTTCAGCACCACCGGCAGATCGCGGGCGGCGTCGACCCAGCGACCGACCTCCGGCTCCGACGGGGGCCGGCCGACGATCCCACGGCGGCGGTTCAGCTCGGCGAGCTGTGCGGAGAGCTTCTCCGGGTTGCGGCGCCGCAGATCGCGCACGGTCTCGACGCCGGCCGACTCGAGCAGGTTCGAGTACTTGATGCTGATGCCGGGCACCCGCAGCAGGTCGGCGCGCTTGACCCACTCGTGGATGCGCTTCACGCCGAGTCGCGTGACCTTGGACAGCTCCTCACGACCCCGACGCGTGGCGCCGTAGCTCAGGAGATCGTCGCTCGAGCTGATCCCGAGGTCGCGCAGGCGCGCTGCGTGTCGCTCCGAGATGCCATCCAGTTCTGCGATCCCGACCATCGCCCGATCCGCCTCCGCCGTCCGCAGTCTCCCATCGACGAGAGGCGCGGGTGGTCAAGCCGGTCGAAGCGGGGTTCTCGAACGGCCTCAGCTCTTGGCGTCCGCCAGGAGCTTTCTGGCGATCACCTTCAGGCACAGCGTCTCGTCGGCGCCCTCGAAGATCGACAGCACGCGGGCGTCGACGAAGAGGCGGCTGACGGGGTACTCCTCGGCGTAGCCGAAGCCACCGTGGATCTGCATGGCCTCGCGGGTGACCCACTCGGCGGCCTTGCAGACGTAGGCCTTGATCATCGAGGCCTCCATCGAGCCCTCGCCTTGCGCCATCATCCGGGCGACGGCGTAGGAGTACTCGCGCGAGGCGGCGATGATCGCGACCATCCGGCCGAGCTTGGCCTGTGTCAGCTGGTAGTCGCCGATCGGCGAGCCGAAGACCACGCGGTCGCCGGCGTAGTCGCGGGCGGCCTCATAGGCGGCGCGCATCACGCCGACGGCGCGGGCCGCGGTCTGGAGACGGCCGTTCTCGAACCCGGCCATCTGGTAGTAGAAGCCCTTGCCGAGGCCGTCCTCACCGCCGATCAGGTTGTCGGCCGGGACGAACCAGTCCTCGATGGCGATCTCGAAGCTGTGCATGCCGCGGTAGCCGAGCGTCGGGATGGCCCGACCCTCCATCTTGCCGCCCTCGTCCTGGGTGAACTCGAAGGCGTGGCCGGTGGCTCGCGGCTTCGGGACGATGAACATGCTGAGGCCGCGGTGGCCCTTCGACCGGTCGGGGTCGGTCCGGGCGAGCAGCAGCAGCACGTCGGCTCGACCGGCGAACGTGCACCAGGTCTTGACGCCGTTGATCTTCCAGCCGCCCTCGACCGGGACGGCGGTGGTCTTGATCTGCGCGACGTCGGAGCCGTAGTCGGGCTCGGTCACGGCGACGCAGTTCATGATCTCGCCCGCGGCGATCTGGGGCAGCCAGTGCTTCTTCTGCACCTCGGTGCCGCCGAGCTCGAGCGCACGGGTGAGGATCTCGGGGCGGGTGATGAGCGACCCGCCTGCGCCGAGCGAGCCGCGCGACAGCTCCTCGGTCGAGATGACCATGCCGATGTAGTCGGACTCGCCGCCGGTGGCGAAGCCGTCGTACTCCTCGGGGACCGAGAGGCCGAAGCAGCCGATCTCGGCCAGGCCGGAGATGATCTCCTCGGGGATGTCGGCGTCGTGGCGGTGGATGTGCTCGGCGTGGGGGGCGACCTGCTCCTCCGCGAAGCGGCGGAACGTGTCCGCCACCATCTCGTACTCCTCGTCGAGGTGGTTCGGCGGGCTCACCTGGGCCAGCGAGGCGAGGAACTCGGGAGCCCGATGCTCGGCGACGAAGGCTCGCGTTCCGTCGAGCGCACCGGCCTCGACGGCCCAATCGGCCTCACGACCGAAGATCGTCGAAGCGAGCGTGTGGACGGCGTCGGCGATGAACGCACAGGCGATCGATGCCTCGGTGTCGCCCTTCGCCCCGTAGTCGAGGAGGAACGAGGACACCTCGACGGCCGACGTGGCGTGGGCGAGGTCGTACAGGGCCACCTGGTGGTCGTCGGGGTTGCCCGCCGCGGCGAGATGCCGTGCGGCGGTGTCGACGACGCCACGGGCCGCCTCGACGGCGGCTGCGGCGGCGGAGAGATCGGGCGCGCTCATGGCACGCACGGTAGCGAGGCACCCGTGGGACGGCGAAGCCGACGAGCCACCTGACGAGGTCGTCAGGTCGGTCGGTGGCGGTTCGGACGCACCGTGCGATCCTGAGGGCATGCGGATCCTGGTCGTCGAGGACGAGAACACCGTCGCCACGGCGGTGGCACGTGGTCTGCGCGCCGAGGGGTTCGAGGTCGACGTCGCCGACAACGGCGAGGACGGGCTCTGGCTCGCCCAGGAGGGCACCTACGACGCCATCGTCCTCGACATCATGTTGCCGAAGCGCAACGGCTACCTCGTGTGCCGCGACCTGCGGGACGCCGGCGACTGGACGCCGATCCTCATGCTCACAGCGAAGGACGGCGAGCTCGACGAGGCCGAGGGCCTCGACACCGGGGCCGACGACTACCTGACGAAGCCGTTCTCGTTCGTCGTGCTGGTCGCCCGGTTGCGAGCGCTGCTCCGGCGGGCCCGGCCGACCGACGCCACCGCAGCGGGGGACACGCTGGCGGCGGGCGATCTTCGGCTCGACCCGTTCGCCAACCGCTGCACCCGGGGCGACGACGACATCTCCCTCACCGCGAGGGAGGTCGCCGTGCTCGGGTTCCTGATGCGGCGAGCCGGGCAGATCGTGTCGAAGCAGGAGATCATCGACAACGTCTGGGATCCCGCCTTCGACGGCGACCCCAACATCGTCGAGGTCTACGTCCGACGTCTCCGCAAGAAGATCGACGAGCCGTTCGGTGCCCGCTCGATCACCACCGTCCGCGGCCTCGGCTACCGACTCGAAGCCGACGATGGGAGCTGAGCGTCGTCCGCTGCGCCGGAGCCTGCGGGTCCGGATCACGGCCATCTCGGTGGTGGCCGCCGCCGCCGTGCTGGCCTTCGGCGGCCTGGCGATGGTGGCCATCCAGCGGAGCCAGCTCATCGGCGCCGTCGACGACGGGCTGCGGGAGGACCTGCGCGAGGTCGCGATCGACGCCGAGTTCGGCGGTCGAGGCTTCCGCTCACCGGTCGATCGGCGGCGTACGCAGCTCTACCAGGTGGTCGGTGAGGACGGTGCCGTGCTCGACCGAGCCCCGATGATGCAGGACCTGGAGGCGTTGGTCGACGAGATCCCCACCGACGGCCTCGAGTTCTCGACCGTCGAGATCGACGACCGGAAGCACCGGATCGTGGCGGTGCCCGTGCGGGCCAACGGCCAACCGGCGGCCCTCGTCGTCGCCGACGATCTGAGTGACACCGACGAGGCCATCCGTCGCCTCGTCGGGGCGCTGGTCGTCTCGATCCCGGCGCTGGTCGCGGTGATGGGCGGGTTGATCTGGTTCGTGACCGGTCGCGCCCTGCGGCCGGTCGACGCGCTGCGCCGCGAGGTCGACGCCATCACGGTCGCTGATCTGGGCCGCCGGGTCGACGTTCCCGACTCCTCCGACGAGCTCGCCCAGCTCGCCTCGACGATGAACCGCATGCTCGGCCGACTCGACGCGTCGGTCCAACGCCAGCGGCGCTTCGTCGGCGACGCGTCGCACGAGCTCCGCAGCCCGCTCGCCGGCATCCGCTCCGAGCTCGAGGTCAACCTCGCCCATCCGGAGCAGGCCGATTGGGACGACAGCGGCCGGCGCGTCCTCGACGAGACCGTCCGCCTCCAGCACCTCGTCGACCAACTGCTGCTGCTCGCCCGCGGCGACGCCAGGGCGAGCCAGCGGGTCGAGGTCGACGTCGACGACCTCGTGTTCGCCGAGGCCGGCCGCTTGCGCGGCGAGGGAGTCGTGACGGTGGATGCCAGCGGGGTGTCGGCGGCCAGGGTGCTCGGCGACCCGATCGGGCTCGGACAGGTCGTGAGGAACCTCAGCGACAACGCCGCCCGCCACGCCGTCGGCGCGGTCACCTTCACCGTCGCCGAGGGCTCGGACGGCTGGGTCGAGGTCGCGGTCAGTGACGACGGCCCCGGCGTCCCGGCCGACGACGCCGAGCGGATCTTCGAACGCTTCGCTCGCGTCGACGAGGCCCGGGCGCGTGCGTCGGGAGGTGCCGGGCTCGGGCTCGCGATCAGCCGGGCGATCGTCGAGGGCCACGGCGGCACGATCTCGTTGGCGACCATCGCTCCGGCCGGCGCCCGCTTCGTCGTGCGGCTGCCCTCCGCGTCGTCGGTCGACTAGGAAGCCGCAGGTCGGTCCACGTACGGTCATCGATCGTGCGCAGCCCCAAGGACTTCTTCCGGCCTCTCGCCGTCGGCGCTCCCGAGCCGGTGCGCGAGATCCCGTTCCGGCCCAGCCGGATGATCCACTTCTTCCCCCCGTCGAACCCGAAGATGGTGGCGAAGGTCCCCGACATCGCCCCGAAGGTCGACGTCCTCCTCGCCAACCTCGAAGACGGCGTGCCTGCCGATCAGAAGGAGGCCGCTCGCGCCGGCCTCCTCGAGGTCGGCCGCACCGCCGAGTTGGGCGAGACGCAGCTCTGGACCCGGGTCAACAGCCTCGACTCGCCCTGGGGTCTCGACGACCTGGTCGCCGCCGTGACCGAGGTCGGCGACGCCCTCGACGTGATCATGATCCCGAAGGTCGAGGGGGCCGAGGACATCCACTACGTCGATCGGCTGCTCGCCCAGCTCGAGTCCAAGGCCGGGCTCGATCGACCGATCCTCGTGCACGCCATCCTCGAGACGGCCCGCGGCGTCGCGAACGTCGAGGAGATCTGCACGGCCTCCCCACGGATGCAGGGGCTCTCGCTCGGCCCGGCCGACCTCGCGGCCAACCGGCGGATGAAGACGACCCGGGTCGGCGGCGGCCACCCCGACTACGTCGTCCGGGAGGACCCGGCCGGCGACGACGTCGAGGCCGCCCGGCCGACCTATCAGCAGGATCTGTGGCACTACACGCTCGCCCGGATGGTCGACGCCTGCGCGGCGAGCGGGATCCTGCCGTACTACGGACCCTTCGGTGACATCGCCGACACCGTCGCCTGCGAGGACCAGTTCCGCAACGCCTACCTGCTCGGCTGCGTTGGCGCCTGGAGCCTGCACCCGGCGCAGATCCCGATCGCCAAGCGGGTGTTCTCGCCTCGCCCGGAGGACGTCGCCCAGGCCCAGCGGGTCATCGATGCCATGGGCGACGGGACCGGGGCGATCATGCTCGATGGGAAGATGGAGGACGACGCCTCCGTGAAGCAGTGCCGGGTGGTCGTCGAGCTCGCTCGAGAGCTGGCCGCCCGCGACCCCGAGCTCGCCGACGCCTACGGGATGGGAGGCTGAACGTGTCCGACCTGCGACCCCGCCGCTCGGTGCTGTACATGCCCGCAGCCAACGAGCGCGCGCTCGAGAAGGCCAAGACGATCCCCTCCGACGGCCTGATCCTCGACCTCGAGGACGCTGTCGCCCCTGACGCCAAGGAGGCGGCGCGAGCCGCCGCCTGCGCTGCCGCGGCATCCGGCGAGTACGGCGCCCGTGAGATCACCATTCGAGCCAACGGCCTCGACACGCCCTGGGGCGCCGACGACCTCGTGGCCATCGCCACCAGCGGCGCCCACGCCGTCGTCGTGCCGAAGGTCGGCTCGGTCGCCGAGGTCGACGACGTGAGCGGCCGGCTCGATGCCGCCGGCGCGCCGACCGAGCTCGCGATCTGGCCCATGATCGAGACGCCGACCGCGATCCTCGACACCCGGCTGATCGCCGCCCACCCTCGGGTCGCCGTGCTCGTGATGGGCACCAACGACCTGGTGAAGGAGCTGCGAGCGGCCGCGCTCCCGGGGAGGGCGCCGCTGTTGCCCCACCTCGCGGCCGCGCTGGTCGCCGCCCGCGAGGCGGACGTCGCCATCCTCGACGGCGTCTACAACGACGTGCGCGACGCCGACGGCTTCCGTGCGGAGTGCGAGCAGGGCGCGCAGCTCGGCTTCGATGGCAAGACGCTCATCCACCCCGGGCAGGTCGAGATCTGCAATGACGTGTGGGCGCCTTCGACCGAAGAGATCGAGTACGCGGGTCGGGTGATCGCCGCCTTCGACGAGGCGTTGGCCGACGGGCGTGGCGTCGTCACCGTCGACGGTCGGATGATCGAGAACCTCCACGTCGACCAGGCCCGCCGCACGCTCGCCGTCGCCGAGGCCATCGAGGCGCTCGGGGGCTGAGCCTCACGCGGGCCCCGGATCGACCGATGGACCGCGGTGGACCAGGACGAGCTCGAGCAGCTGGTGGTGGAGGCGCGCCACGCGGCCTTCGGCGCCGAGCACGAGGCCTTCGTCGCGCGCGTGGACGACGCCCTGGCGAAGGTGAGCGGGCCCGGCGACCGCGGTTCGCTGCTCCTGGCTCGCGCCATGGCCCGACAGGGCGACGCCGACTCGGCGCCGTCCGCCTCTGACGCCGAGGCCGCCGCCGGCCTGCTCCGGACCGCAGGCCGGGTCGACGAGGCGGCGTACGCCTCCGCTGCTGCGGCCGGCATGCACCAGCGGGCGGGCAACATCGGCCGCAGCGTCGACCTCTCCGTCGACGCCATGGTGCTGCTCGCCGAGGCGGGCACGACGGCCCGGGACTCGGTCCGGGCCGCCAACGCGCTGGCGGTGCTCTTCGGGCAGATGACGGCCTTCGAGCTCGCCTGGGTCTACTCGCAGCAGGCGGTCGGCACGGCCTTCGCGGTCGACACCGACCCGTACACGCGGACGATCGTCTCGTACACGCTGTGCTACGTCGCGGTCGAGGGCAACCGCGCCGGGGTCGACCTGGACCTCACGCCGGCTCGGCGGGCGGTGCGCTACCTCCGCGAGGAGGCGCCCTCCGACGACGTCGCCGCCCGGCTGTTCGCCGACATGCACGTCGAGTTGGCGCTCCTCGATGACGATGGCGAGCTGCCGGGGATCGAGCTCGACCGGGAGGCCCGATCCGCGGCCGGCCCCCGCTTCGCCGCCTGGCACCGGGTGGTCGGCGCCACGCTCGCCAACCGACGTGGCCAGCACGAGCTCGCGCTCGATGAGCTCGAGCCCGCCTTCCCGACCCTGCACGGCGTCGGCGACGAGCACCGCACGATCCGGGCGTATCGGGAGCGCAGCCTCGCGCTCGCTGCCGTCGGTCGTCCCGACGAGGCGTACGCGACGGCCGCCATGAGCGCCGCCCACCTCCACGAGCTGCTCGTGGAGCAGGTCGGCAGGCTGGGTGCGCAGATCGGCCGTCGGGCCGAGCTCGAGGTCTCCCGGTCGGCGCTGCGACGACGGGCCGACGACCTCGCCCGGGAGGTCTCGGTCGACTCGGTGACCGGGGTCGGCACCCGCCGATGGCTCGAGCTCCGGCTGGACGAGACCCTGAAGGTCGACGGCGCCGTCGCCGTCCTGATGCTGGACCTCGACCACTTCAAGGCGGTGAACGACAGCTTCGGCCATGACACCGGCGACCGTGTCCTGGCGGGCGTCGGTCGGCTGCTGCGCGAAGCGACGCGCTCGGAGGACGTCGTCGCCCGTTTCGGTGGCGAGGAGTTCGTCGTCGTGCTGCCCGGTCTCGGCGCGGAGGGTGCTCGGGCGATGGCCGAGCGGATCCGGCTGGCGATCTCGGCGGAGCCGTGGTCCGACGTGGTCGCCGAGTTGTCGGTGACGACGAGCGTGGGCGCTGCGGTCGGACGGGCCGTCGACGTGCGCGACCTGATCCGTCGCGCCGATGCCGCGCTCTACCAGGCGAAGCGTTCCGGCCGGAACCGGACGGTGATGGCCGACGAGGCCGAGCTCACGAGCTGAGCGGCGTCGAGACGTTCCACCGGTGGCCGAAGGGGTCGGTGAGCCAGCCTCCACGGTGCCCGTGATCGAGATCGGCGACGGGTCGCTCGACGGTCGCGCCGGCCTCGACGGCCGCATCGAAGGTGGTGTCGGCGTCGGGGACGGTGACGACCAGCGAGACCGGGGACCCGCCGTAGCCGATCGGTGAACGTACCCCGAGCTCGGGGTACTCGTCGGAGAGGTAGAGCACGGCACCACCGATGGCGAGCTCGGCGTGAC
Organism: Actinomycetota bacterium; assembly: GCA_039185015.1. Lineage (GTDB taxonomy): Bacteria > Actinomycetota > Acidimicrobiia > Acidimicrobiales > Poriferisodalaceae > JBCBSZ01. The sequence continues at coordinate 7,635 of JBCDAU010000010.1, read as the reverse complement.
CGATGCGCCCGTCGCTCATCACGATGGGTTCGCCGACCGATCGGGCCGCGAAGATCTCGCCGTACCACTCGATCGCCCGCCTGGCGTCGCCCACGGCGAGGTAGGGAGTGAGGGCGGTCACGGTCGGCTGGTCGGTCATGTCGCCTCCTGGTCGCAGGACCTCGGTCGCTCGTGCCCACATCCTGGTCGGCGAGGGGCGGGTTGAGACGGGTCCTTCGTCACTCGCCGCGAAGTGTGGTGGCGTGACCACGTAGGTCGGCCGTCGTGTCGTACCCTCCTGCTGCCATGCACACCCAGCGAACCCCGCTCCGCCTCGTGGCGCTCGTCCTCGCCGCTCTCGCGTTCCTCGCCGCGTGCGGTGACTCCGACGACGCCGGCAGCGGCAACGAGCTCGTCGAGTACTTCGTCAGCCAGGAGGCGCCCCGCGACGAGGCCGAGTGCGTCGCCGGTGAGCTTGGCGACTTCGACTCCGATGAGGTCATCGCCGCCCTCGAGGGTGACGAGCCGCCGGAGAACGCTGAGCTGATCGACGCGCTCTTCGGCGCGCTCACGACCTGCGGCGTGGAGTAAGACAGCCATGTGACCTGGCTCGACGAGCTCGATCTGCGGCCCGACGCCGGCTGGCTCGCGCTCGGCACCCGTGCCCTGGGCGGTCGCCCCTGGCTCGTGACGGACGATCGTGCCGCCGTCGAGCTCGAGCTCAAGGCCCGGCTCCGGCGTGATCAGCCCGGCGAGGTGTTCGCCGCGGAGCCGGGCACCGAGTCCGCCGGCGACGAGGTCCGTCGCCTGGTGCTCGGACCCGATGCGGCGCCGATCGACGGCGACCCGCATCCCCTCGACGACGCCGGCTCCCGGGTCCAGGAGGACCTGTGCCTGATGCGGCGCCGAGCGGACGGCTGGTACCTCGCCGCCGGCAGCGTCTGCTTCCCGTCCCGCTGGCGACTGCGGGACAAGCTCGGCCGTCACGTCACCGCCGTGCACGGACCGGTCGACGGCTACGCCGAGGGGCTCGCAGCCCGGGTCGACCGTCTCTTCGACCGCCTGGGCGAGCGTCCCGTCCTGCGCCGCAACTGGTTCGTCCACCCGGATCCGGCGTTGTTCCAGCCCGACCGGCCGGTCGGGGGCGACCCGGTGGTCGTCGGCGCCGAGGCCCTCGACGAGCTGCACTGCCGGTCGGAGCGGCAGACGTTGCGGCGCCTGCCCGAGTCCGGGATGATCCTGTTCACGATCCGGATCCAGCAGGCCCCGCTCCGCGAGCTCGTCGCCGATCCGGCACGGCGGGCGGCCTTCGCCCACCTCCTCGCGGAGGGGCCGGTCGCTGACCTGTCGCACCGGGGACTGTCACCCGCCCAGGTCGTCGAGCTGCGACCGGTCGTCGCTCAGGTGGCGGCGTGAGCATCGCTCCGATCCGGTACGCCGAGTGCGACGGACTGCAGCTGGCGTACCAGGTGGTGGGCGACGGGCCGATCGACCTCGTGATGGTCACCGAGTGGGCGACTCCGCTCGAGGAGCGCTGGAACGTCCCGGCGATCAGGGGCCGCCTCGAGCGGTTGGCCTCGTTCGCCCGCGTGATCAGCTTCGACAAGCGTGGCATCGGGCTGTCCGACCGCAGCGGTGCCGATGACATCTCGACGCCCGAGGTGTGGGTCCGGGACCTCGTCGCCGTGATGGACGCCGTCGGTGCCGAGCGACCGGTCCTCCTCGGCGCGCACGAGGGCGGACCGATCGCCGTGCTGTGCGCAGCGAGCCTGCCCGGCCGGATCGAGGCCCTGGCCCTCGTCAACACCGGGCCCCGGCTCGTCCAGGACGTGGACTACCCGTACGGCTTCCCGCAGGAGCAGTGGCGTCCGGACCTCGACGGCATCCTGGAGCTCTGGAGCAGCGGTGAGGGCGGCGAGCACCACATCACGATGTCGTCGACCGACCCGTGGTGGCGCGACTGGTACGGGCGGAGCCGGCGACAGCAAGCTGCGCCGACGACCGGGCTGCGACTGATGCAGATGCTCGGCGGTCTCGACGTCCGACGTTTCGCCGCAGCCGTCCGAGTCCCCAGCCTGATCGTGCACCGGGAGGACAACCGGTGGTGGGAGGTGGGGCACGCCCGGTGGATGGCCGACACCATTCCCGACGCCGAGCTCGTGGTGCTGCCCGGGGCCGACAACTACTGGTGGGCCGGCGACGCCGACGCCGTCGTCGACGCCATCGAGAGCTTCCTGGTCGGCGAGCGCCGATCGCTGCCGGCCGAACGGGAGCTGGCGACCATCGTCTTCACCGACATCGTCGACTCGACGCAGACGGCGTCGGACCTCGGCGACGAAGCATGGCGCGCGGTGCTCGACGCGCACGACGCCGTGACCGAGCGGATCGTCGCCCGCTACGAGGGCCGGGTGGTGAAGCACCTCGGTGACGGGTTGCTGCTCACCTTCGACGGACCGGCTCGGGCCGTTCGGGCCGTCCGGTCGCTGCGTGACGAGCTCGCGACGCTGGATGTGACCATCCGGGCGGCCGTGCACACGGGCGAGGTCGAGCGGCGGGGCGACGACATCGGCGGGGTGGCCGTCCACCTCGCCGCCCGCGTGATGGCCCTCGCCGGGCCGGGCGAGACCGTCGTGACCGGGGTGGTCAAGGGCCTCGTCGCCGGATCCGACCTCCGGTTCGGCGATCGGGGACGACACCGGCTCAAGGGCCTCGACGACGAGTGGGACCTCTATGTGGTCGAGGGCTGATCGCGGTCCCTCGCCAGCAGCGCAGCACCGATGGCCGGCGAGCGCTCGCCCAACTGGGCGGCGTTGATCGCCGGGTGCGGACGTTGCTCAGGCGAGAACAGCAGCTCGGCCGCCCATCGGCGGATGGGGGTGAGCACGACGTCGGCCGCCTCGGCGAGCCCTCCCCCGACCACGACCACCTCCGGGTCGGCGACGTTCACGAGGTTGACGATGCCGAGCGCGACCCAGCGGGCGTAGTCGTCGATCACGGCAAGCGCGGACGTATCGCCCTGGCGGGCGGCGGCGGTGACCTGCTCGCCCCTGACCGCTTCGACGTCACCGCCGAAGGCGCGCACGAGGCGGGGGAGCAGCTTGGCGGTGGCCGCCTCCTGCGCGAGCCGGGCGAGGCCGGACCCGGAGGCGTACCGCTCCCAGCAGCCCCGACGCCCGCAGACGCAGCGCACGCCGTCGGCCTGCACGACCATGTGGCCGATCTCGCCGGCGAAGCCGTGACCACCACGCTGCAGCTCACCACCGAGCACGAGGCCGCCGCCGATGCCGGTGCCCAGGCCGACGAACACCACGTTCTCGGAGCCGGCGGCGGCGCCCATCTTCCACTCGGCGTAGGTGCCGCAGGTGTTGTCGTTGTCGACCACGACCGCCCGCTCGACCCGGTCGGCGACGAGGGGGCCGATCGGGAGCTCCTGGATGTCGACCAGGTTCGGTGCGGCGCGGAGCACGCCATCGGGCGTGACCAACCCGGCTGCCCCGACCCCGACGGCCTCGGCCTCGGGGAGCGCCTCGACGACGGCGGCGATCGCCCGGACGAGCTCGGTCGGACCGTGCGGCGTCGGGCGGCGCTCCTCGGCGATCACCTCGCCGTGCTCGTCGATGACCACGCCCAGGCACTTGGTGCCTCCGACGTCGACGCCGGCGAAGCGCCGGTCTCCGCTCAACGACCCGCTCCCGTGGGCGTCGCCTCGGCGATCACCTCGATCGCCGCCGTGATGCCGGACTCGAAGGGGATCCCGAGGGACCGGAGGGACGCCTCGGTCGTCGCGAGCGCGCCGAGCAGCATGGGCGGGTTGAGATGGCCCATGTGGCCGATGCGGAAGCCGCCGTTGTCGGTGCCGATGCTGAGGCCCAGGATCAGGCCGTGCTCGTCCCGCGCGTGGGCCCGGAGTGCGTCGGCGTCGATCGAGGGGGTGAGCACGGTCGTCACCGCATCGGAGCGGTGGGCGGGGTCGATCACGTTGAGCTCGAGTGGTCCGTCGGTGCACCACCGCTCGGTGCACGCACGGACCGCCTGCCCGAGCACGGCGTGGCGCCCCCAGGTCGCCTCGAGCCCCTCCTCGTGGAGGAGCAGGTCGAGCGCCGCCCTGAGCCCGAAGAGGTGATGGGTCGGCGGGGTGCCGCCGAACTGCAGGTAGTAGACGTCGCTGCGGCACCGGCGGGTCCAGTCCCAGTGGCTGGGGACCCGCTCCCGTTGCTCGTGGACCTCCCAGGCCCGCGGCCCGATGAAGTTGAACGAGAGGCCCGGTGGGGTCATCAGGCCCTTCTGGCAGGCGGCGACCGTCACGTCGACACCCCAGGCGTCCATCTCGAAGGGCACGCAACCGAGGGACGCGATGCAGTCGACCATGTACAGCGCCGGATGCCCGCTGCGCCGGATCGCCTCGCCGATCGCGGCGACGTCGTTCCACACCGAGGAGGCGGTGTCGATCTGCACGACGAGCACCGCGGCGATCTCGCGGGACACGTCGGCCCGCAGTCGGGCCTCGACGGCCGCGGGGTCGACCGGGTCGCGGAAGTCGGCCTCGAGCGTCTCGACCTTGACACCGAGCGCCGCACCCATCGCTCCCCAGCCGGCCGCGAACGTGCCGCTCTCGAGCACCAGCACCGTGTCACCGGGGCCGACGGTGTTGGCGAGGGCCACCTCCCAGGCGCCGTGGCCGTTGGCGATGTAGATCGCCGAGTCGTGCTCGGTGCGGGCGACGCGCTTCAGGTCGGCGTGGAGCGTCTCGGTCAGGTCGACGATCTCGCCCTCGTAGATGTTCGGTGCGGGGCGGTGCATCGCCTGCAGGACCCGGTCGGGGAAGACGGACGGGCCGGGGATGGCGAGGGCCTCGCGGCCGTGGCGCAGCGACATCAGGCGGCCACCGCCTGCTCGCACCACCGACCGAAGCGGCCGAAGAACAGCCGCACCGCCCGCTCCCAGAGGCCGACGGCCCGCGTGCGGACGTGGGCATCGATCCGGCAGCGGAGCACGGTGCCGCCGCCATCGTCGGCGTCCTCGGCCCAGAACTGGAGCCGGGTCGGGCGGAAGAGGCGGTGGGTCAGCGCGTAGGAGCCGTAGGAGTACTGCAGGTCGCGGTACTCGCCGTCGCGGATCTCCCCGATCACGCCGGCGAAGCACATCCCCGGACCGAGGTGCGCGTTGTAGCACCCGGTGCGGAAGCCGCCGAGCCCGCCGCTGTCGTCGAGGAACTCGACCCGGTACGGCCACACCTGTCCGTCGACGAACGTCGCCGGATCGCACAGCCAGGCCCAGACGTTCGCCCGGGGGCGGTCGATGTTCCAGTGGATGTCCAGGATCGTCTCGACGAACCCCGGGGGTGGGGTGTCCGGTGAGGGTGCGACGAGGAGCGGTTCGGGGGGCACGGGACCTCCGGTCGGGGACGCATCGAATACCGTACGGCCATGTCAGGTCCTGCTGTCGATGTGATCAGCCGTTTCGGGGCGGTGGAGGACGATCAGCGCTACACGCGACTGGTCGAGCTCTTCGCCGACGACGCCGTCTACTACGACCCGTTCTTCGGGCCCCAGCGGGGCAAGGACGCGATCGCCGACTTCATGGGCGAGATGGAGAAGTTCGTGCCCGGTTCGGGCGCCCGGTTCGACTCGTGGGAGTCGGTGGGCGACGTCGACTGCGGTTGGGCGAAGTGGCTGATGGTCGCTCCGAACGCCGCCGGTGAGGAGGTGCCGGTCCCGGGCCAGAGCCTCTACCGGCTGCGCGACGGGCTCGTCACCCGCGTCGTGGACTACCTCGACCCGCAGGCCTATCAGCGGCTGCGTGGCGACGAAGCGCGCACGCCCGATCTCGCCGGCGCGGCCGGTGCGCTGCGCGACGAGAGCGCGGGCGGTGGCGCGGCGCTGGACCTCGTCCACCGCTTCTGGGAGATCCAGGAGTCCAAGCGCTACACCGACCTCGCCGAGCTGTTCACCGACGACGCCGTGTTCGCCGATGTGGTCGCCGGGACGTTCGAGGGCAAGGAGGCCGTCACCGGCTTCCTCGCCGAGGCCGAGCGCAAGCTGGCCGGCACCGAGAGCCACTTCGAGCTGGTCGACGCCGCCGGGGACGACACGGTCGCCTGGTCGCAGTGGATCTACAAGCTCCCCGGCGGCGACGTCCCGGGCTGGACGCTGCACCGGGTCCGCGACGGCCGGTTCACGCTCGACGAGGACTACTTCGACACCGTCCTCGCCGCCACGTTGCCCCGGGACTGATCGGCAGGGCGCGTCAGCGACTCAGCCGGGTCAGGGTGTCGTAGAGCACGGCCAGCCCCTGCTCGGCCTGGGTCGGCGTGATGTCCTCGGCTTCGTTGTGCGAGACGCCGTCCTTGCAGGGGACGAAGATCATCGCCGTGGGCGCATGCCCCGCGATCTGGCAGGCGTCGTGTCCTGCTCCGCTCACGATGTCCATGCCCCTCAGCGCGAGGTGCTCGGCCGAGGTGCGCACGACGTCGACGACGTCGGGGTCGAAGGTGACCGGTTCGACGGCGCTCAGCAGCTCGACGTCGACCTCGACGTCGAAGCGCTCCCCCGCTTCGCTCGCCGCGGACCGGAGGCGACGCTCCAGCTCGTCGAGCGTGTCGCCGTCGGGGTGCCGGAGGTCGAGCGTGCACCGCACGACCTCGCAGATCGTGTTCGGCGTGCGGGGCTCTGACGAGAACTGGGCGAAGGTCGATCGTGCCCACGGAGCGAGCTCGGCGGCGGCGGCGTGGACGTGACCGATGAGCTGGGCGAGCGCCTGCGCCGGATCCCGACGCCCTTCCATCGGGGTGGGCCCGGCGTGGGCCGGGAAGCCCCGGAGCTCCAGCTGGTACCAGCGGTACCCCTGTCCGGCGGTCACGACGCCGATCTCGGCGCCGGTGTCCTCGAGGATCGGACCCTGCTCGATGTGGAGCTCGACGTAGGCGCCGAGGTCCCGGGGCGCGGCGGGCAGCTCGCCGACCCAGCCGAGGCGTTGGAGCTCGTCGCCGACGGTCACGCCGGACTCGTCGGCCAGCCCGTAGGCCCCCTCCAGATCGAGCGTGCCGGCCCAGACGCTGGACCCCATCGTCGAGTGCGGGAAGCGGGATCCCTCCTCGTTGGTCCAGACCACGACCTCGATCGGTGCGGCGGTCTCGACGCCGAGGTCGTTCATCCGCTCGATCACCTCGAGACCGGCGAGCACGCCGTAGACCCCGTCGAAGCGGCCGCCGGTGGGCTGGGTGTCGAGGTGGCTGCCGGTCATCACCGGCGCCCGGTCGGGGTCCCGGCCCGGTCGGCGAGCGAAGAGGTTGCCGATCCGGTCCATGGTGAGCTCGCAGCCCGCGGCGCGGGCCCAATCGCTGAACAGCTGCCTTCCGGCGGCGTCCTCGTCGGACAGCGCCTGGCGGTTGGATCCGCCCGCGACGCCGGGCCCGATCGTGGCCATCTCCATGAGCCGCTTCCAGAGTCGATCGTGGTCGATCGGCGAGGGATCCATGGAGTGATCATGTCAGCGGCCACGGCCCGGCCGCAGCCCGTCAGGGCGAGGACCCCGGGAGGAGGGTGGGGCTCCGGGGCCCCGCCCGGGTGACGGGGCGGCCCGGCCGCAGCCCGTCAGGGCGAGGACCCCGGGAGGAGGGTGGGGCTCCGGGGCCCCACCCGGGTCAGGACGCCGCGT